>CAZYHV010000019.1:0-78426 GCA_964647485.1 uncultured Chitinophagaceae bacterium
CAAACTTTTATTTACAAATTAAACTTTTAGACGGGGTAAAAATGCGGAGTTAGGGGTTAAATTCAGTAGTTTAGAGGGCGTTAAGGTCTGTTTCATTTTCCTGCCAGCCCTATACACTTTCAACCACCAAAACCAACTGAACACTTTGTCAACTATCCTATTGTATGAATAGCTTCTTGCACCTACTACCATTATTGCCACAACGCTAACAACTTCATTAATATTATCCGCGACTATCCTTTTGGCTTCGCTTAACAAATCTTTTTCCAGCGCATCTTCATCAATGTTCATTTTAAGTTGGATAGAGGTAATTTCATCTAACATCCCCAATGTAGGCTCATGTAAATGATACTCCTTATCTCCTATCTCAACCGAAATGCCTTTTTCGAGTAGCGCATCAATTGATTGCTTTTCTGTTTTATCCATTTGCGGTACTCCTTTTAAAGTACTACCCTAAAGCACTCCTTATAGATTTATTCTGCGTAATCAGGCGTAGCGATAGTGTATGTTGGTGAAACTCCATCTCCGGGAATGCTAGGCGTACAAGTAACCTCTAAATTAAGGTTGTTTGTTTTACCTAAATTACCCGTCTGATTAGCCACTACAGCACAACTATTAAATGTTAAAGTATTACCTTCTTCCGGGGTAATCTCTATAGTCATTTTGATAGTTTGTACAGTAGCAGGTGGTTCGTACATATCACCACTCGTTCCGGATGTTACTGTTCCACCGGTAAAATCTGCCAGCGTATCTAAATCCACATCCGGTATCTGAAAAACGAAATTCATCGCTCCAGAAGGAATCGTTTTACTATAAATCGGCTGTGTAGATTCATCAATATTAATGTCAACATCCGTAGTGGATGGTGCATTAAACGTAAGACTATCCTGTAGAGAATGTATCTCTGTAAGCGTAGTTGCCGGAGCGCCACCAGCCTGAACCGTTCCGTATTTTAATGTTTTAATTCCAATTGTAACTCCCATGATATTTATAATTTTAGAGTTTAATAATGTTTTTATTTTTTTATAATCGTTCGTCAGATTGAGCCTGCCGAAATCTGATTATGTACTTCCACTTCTATTCGTATGTTCAAGTAGTGTTCATCCAAACCGTCTTCTTTGATGGCATTTGAAATCGCACCTACGTAAAACATTTCTTTGTTTTTGACAACGCCTATGTCTCCGCCCATTATATCGACTACCTGTTTTCCAATAGCCGAAAGTCTGTCTGTATTAGGGATCTTATAAATAGCCGTATCACCGGCAACATTCTTATCCGGTACATGAATATTAATATTACAGGTACCGTCCTGGATAATCCCATCCAACATCGTAATGGCATTAACCACAACATCCTCTTTTTCAGAGCCTGCGGGTCTGCTATCCAGCTTATAGACATCACCTGAAATGGTTAGAGAACCATCTTTCAGTATATCATATATTGTATTAACAGCATCTAATGTGGTTACCATTTTATTTTGCTTAGTTGGTTGATAATATCCTTTTTCATCCGTCCTAATTCTCTGCGTGTGGTTTTTTCGGCTCCGGTGAGTACATCATATCCGTTTGTCTCTACAAAAAAAGCGTAATCCATTCCGGCTACTACTATAATTCCGAAACCTTGAATACCACGTGCGAGACTATCTGCATAAGATTGTCCTTTTCGGCTTCCTTCTGAAGTGCCGGAGAACCCGCCTTGTTTCACAATTATACCGTGATCGACCAAAAGGTATCCTACAGAACTTCGCAGGTTACCGGTGTGATCCTTATAACTCCCATTCAATCGGGCATAATTAACAGCTTCTTCGCCTAACTTATCCAGATGCCTTAGTATAACATCCTCTATCCGATTTACTCGTTTTTCAAGCTCCCGCTCAAACTCTTTCGGATTTTTCATTGTTATACCCATAGCCTTGCGTGAAAATGATCGTTAGTAAATCTTGCCACCTTACCGGTTAGTCTCACTTCTCCAAATTCTCCGATAACCTTTACCTCCTGACCGATTAACAATCGTTTTTCGGTTTTTGGAAGATATACCATCGAAGAAAAAACAAAAGCCACATTATCCTGTCCCTGAATCTTGCTTCCTCCACTATTCGGAGCGTCTCTGCATTCAGAGAATTCCTCATAGTCATTACTATTCAGGTTCTTGACTTGTAGCTTATGTGGATATTGAGATATAGACATTTGACTTACCATAAGTTTGACTTATCTCTAATAACAGGTTGACCGATATCCGAAACCTTATCAATAAGTCCGGGGCAATCGGAACTTGAAGCCAGCCATTTCATTTTTTCTTTAGCTGCCTCTGTATCATACGTGATAGAATAATCGCCCTGACTAACGCTCTTTACTCCGCTGTTGATTGTATTTTGAATTTCATCAATCGCCAGACCGGTTAGTTTGCATTTGTCGTTAAGATCATAATCATCATCTGGGTCAAACCCGGATAATGATAAGGTCTTATTAATACGATCACTACTTACATCACCTCCTGAACCTATCAGATATTTTAAGACTTCGGCGTTTGTCATTTCAAAGAACTTTAACGTATCCAATCCCGACTAAATGTTCCAATCTTTCTTTATCGAGAGAGCTCACGTTCTGACCTTCTTTATATTCCTTTGTGAAGTCGTCTTTATCTCTGAACGATTTCACTACGACATATTTAGAAGGTTCTTTTTGAGTTTCATCTTTCGATTTATCGATAGATTCTTTAGAAGGTCCTTTTTGAGTGGAGCTTTTTTTGTCGGCTCCACTATTTTTTTGTTTTGACATACTTTATCCTTGAACGGTTTTTGAATCCAACTGGTAGATAGAGTCTACATTGTTAATCACCGGAACAACCCTTGACTGTGAGGATGTATATTCGCTCAAAGAAGGTTTATTTTGGCGATATTTAGAAACAAGAATGTAGTTTTCTACAGTTTGGTATGTAACACCATCTACCGGATGGTTTTGCTCTGCAAGCCTTGCATACACCAACTTACCTATCTGTGCAGAAGGTAAGAAAATAACCTTTCCTTCACTCCAAGGTTTTACCGTTGTTTGCTTTCCGTTTTTCTCCTTTCGTACCGCCCTATCAATAATTTTGAATTCAAAACCATATTGATCAGAGGTATAGCTGTTAAGCTGATTAAGAGAAGGAGACGGAATACTACCTGTTTCTACAACAGGAATATTCGAATGGAATGCAAACAGCTGTCGTGCCTGTTTGGTAGCGGCAATATTTCGGAACGTACTTTTATCCAAAAGAACCACAGTGGGTGTATTCCCATCAGTAGATGCCTTATTTATTACCTTATCAATGTCATTGAAAGGTTTTGCATTATCCGCATCATTCCATAATATAGAAACGCCAAACTTATTAGCATTCAGATATCCATAATCCACACGAACACCCGTGCCAACAGTGTCATCATCTTCTACCAATGTTACACCAGTGGACAATCCTTCAAGAAACATTGCTTCATTTCTTTCATAGATACCTCCAATAACTTTCGGAGTATCTTCAAAGAGTTTTGCAAGGATCTGTTCAGTCGTTCCACCTTGAGCTACCAACGTGTCGAGATCAGTCAACTGTCGCTCATTGAGCTTCAATTCCATACCCATTTTGGGAATATCTCCACTTGCCTTACTGATAGAATCTCTCTTTTTGAGAGGAAGACTTGAATCCATTGCTACAACATCTGCCATAACCATAGATCCCGCAACGTTGATAGATTCCCATTTGCCCGATACCGAAAAGTCCGGTTGTAACATCTGCTTATGCAGATAGACTAATGGTCTTTGGGTATCGTTGAGCTTATTCGTAACTTGAATGGTAATACCTTTCAGGTACTTTTTAACCCATTCTATAAAAAGTGATTTTTCCATATATTAATCCTCCCTAAAATCAATTAAAGGCAAAGCCGTTTTCACTGCGGATAAAATATCATCCATAGAAAAAGGCGCAGCTGCCGGGTTAACAGTTCCTCTCACCATAATTCCGGCGAAGGCTTTTTTCGTAGGTATCGAACTAATTAAGATACCTGCATAATCGTGATTTGCGGGCTTAGAATCATACTTGGTCGCTATATCACCAACGGAATCAACTTCTACTTTGAATCCGCTTCCGCCTCCACCAATATCACCCGCAGAAGCGGATAGACTATCTTCGGCTTTATATCCAGATCCTTGAGACGTAATAGTTACTGATGTAACTTTACCCCCAGACACAACGATTGTAGCTTTCGCTCCGCTACCTGTACCCCCTGTAAGAGATACATCGGTATAAGTGCCATCGGTAGTATATCCAGACCCTGGAGTGACTGTTCCAAGTTGTTCAATACCGCCGCTTCCGGTTATTGGCATCGGCTTGAAATCTCCACTGTTAGTGTCCTTGATAATGATATGACCAGCCCGTATAACATCTTCGTTGAAGTCGCTGACGTCCAAAGACCTACCACCTCTTATGGACTGAAAATTGTCCACGATAACGATAGAATCATTACCTGTGATAATCTCTTTAGGCGTGTCGCTTAAATTAACTACTGCCATTTTTTAAAAATTTTACATTATTTGATTAACGACATCTCTTACATCCTCTTCGGATGCCTCTTTGCCGTCTTTTCCTCCATTGCCGATATTCGGTCGGCTTTGAGAACCCAGCTTATTATTGGAAATTTCCTGTTTTGCTTCTTTGATATCCGCATCCAACCCTCCCAGATATTCTTTGAAATCCTCATCGGATTCAAAGGTGTTAGGATTGAAATGTTTCAATACGGTCTTCTTGAAAAGTCCCGGAGCATCAGTCAATTTCTTTTCTAATTGCTGTTTTCTCGTAGATGATACCTTATCCGTGCGCAGTTCTGAAAGCCCTTTTGCCAATTCTTTATTTTGATTGACTAAGGCTTGAGCCCAGGCAGGCATGTTATTATCATCCGGTTTGGGTTCTGGTTTTGGTTTAGGATCGCCCCCGTCATCCTGTTCGCCTTCTTTCAATGATTTAAGCAAATCTTTTTTCGCTTTTTGTGCAGCCGATTGAACACGACTATCTACGTCACCTTGAAAAGATTTAAGCAGCGGTTCGACCCCATCTATGAAGTTGTCAATATCACTGTCTTTAGCATCGTCCGAAAGTACGGTTGCTGCATATTCTGCAACCCCCGTGAAAGCTTTTTTGCTGAACCCGGTATTTTGGTACTTCGTTTCCAGCTTTTCGATTATTTTTGATATATCCATGAACCAAAAGTAGGAACATACTAAATTCAATAGCAATTTTATGCTAATAATTTTGGCACATTGGCGTGCGAAAATAATAGTAGTTATTGAAAGATCCCTTACAGAATCTTCATTTTCCTATAATTGTTTGTATATTTGTAATATTATGGCTACTACACAACAAAATTTTAATCTTTTAGAAAAATACCTTTCTAAAGGAGATAAGTATGCTCAAACGATAATGACTATCCATGGCAGTATTGGGGATGATATTTTCCCGCTATTGAAAAGAGCCGAAAAGGAAGGCAAAAAGTTGGATATAAAGGAAAGTAGCCAACTACATGATGAATATGTTTTGTCAGATATCATTTTAGTTTAGATAATATACCTCTTAAAACATCCTTCGTCTCATTATATAGATCTGGCATATATTTTTCAAAAAATTCATTTCCGGAGTATATATTTTCAAACGAATGTGCGATAAACTCTTTTTCGCTGTTCCATTTTTTTGTAAAATACCTATCGCTATGGCCACCACCGTATGATTTATTTAGAGATTTTAAGGTATCCGCAACTGCCAATACCTTTTCTTTTTTTGTATGATATCCTTTTCTAACTGCATCATTATAATCTTTTAAAGTTGCTGCTTCTACCTTTTTAAATGTCCCATCTTCGATATATTTCTTTTTATATTTATTCATCAGACTTTTTATCTCATCCGATTTATATATCTCGTTCTGAAAATCGATTGCATGTCCAAACTCATGATGAACTACCGCTTTACTATACCACTTACTATTTTTGCGTCGCTGATCTATAGGAATAACCACTTTGTTAGCATTAGAATCAAAATAAGCGCCTTTTTTGCTTTGGGTGGAAAATTTAACCGGCTTTTTTAGATGATTGAATATTTCATTATCGGGTTTAACTCCTAATTTTTTATTATACTCATTCAGGTTTTTAGGAATAAAACTATCCTTAGATTCTAACTTGCTACTATTGGAAGATTTCTTACCCAATGCCTTCCCTACCTCTTTCGGATTGTCTTTCAGGAAATAGGGCATTTGTTTTGCTTTTTTTATCCTTCCCTCGTTATCCTTCACCCAATTTTTAAACCCTGCATGAGGGTTATAAACTTTATTTTTGCTGCTTTTGAGCGGTTCTTTTCCTTCCAATATCCGTTTATCATCCCGCGCCATTTCTCCATTCGTTTTGAGTATAGAGGTAGTAAAACACATACAGTTTGGATGCCATCCAGCGAACTCAAAGTCTTTCGGATATTTCCCTGCGAGATCATCGCACATGTCCGGTTGAGGATGTGCATTAGATGTGTGTACTTCTATTCCTACGACAAAATCTAACTGCTGCCTGCGTGCATGGTCTGCACTTCTGTAGGCCATATTCGTTTCCGTAGCGGTCATCCGCAATGCATTCTTATAGCTCGATCGATAAACCCCTTGTCCGGGGTGAAAGGCTTTCATAGCTTTTGACGGGATAAGCTTACCCTTCTTATTCCTTATTCTGCGAAAAAGTCTATCCGGTTCTCTAAGATTTTTCCGTACATCTCTTGACAATGCGGCCGCTGATTTTCCTTCCCCCAATCCAACATCCAACGCCAATTCTATCTCACGTTTGAATTGGTCTGTCTGTTTCCACACTCTTTGGGATAATGTCAAGCCGCCTACCTTTCTCTTTTGAAAAGCTTTCAATGCATCTTCATTACGCTGCATATAACGAGAAAGTTCTTTTTTAGATAGATTGCTTCCTTTGAAAACATAATGAATGAGGGCATCATTCTTCTGATTCGACAATTCCCACTCTTTCGTTATCCCATTAGTAGTTGTCATTCTGATATCGTTTACCATATCTGACATAAGCTTCTTTACCCTTTCGTGGGTTTGTGGATAAGAATAGAATGCAAACAATTTGTTCGGATTATAGGGAACACTCTCCCCAAGACGGGTAAACTCTTTGGTATATTCGTCATATATCCGGGCTATCCTTTTTTGATACTTTTCAGTCCTAAGGATATGATGTAAATGATATTTTTTTTCGTCAAAAGGCATTATTGAGCAGATCCAAATACATCAGATATAGAACTATTCCGGCTTTCCTCGTCTATCCTTTCCATCTCTTGGTCAACATCACTCACTATCCCCAACATAGAGACTGCCTTTTTCTGGGACATGACAGGTTTGCCGCCGGTGGCAGTGATATAAGTATTTACGTCGTTCATTAGGTCATCAATCATATAAGGTGTTATCACCGGACGGATATTCATCTGTAAGGCTTCTTTCTTCCAACTCACGTTCATTTCTGCCAGATAAGAAGCAATAATCTTATTTCTTCGTTGTAGATAGGGGATAAATATTTCTTCCTTATCCTTGACCTTCAAATGAGCATCTAAGAATAACAACTTCAACGCAACCCCACTCACGTTGCTAATTCCTTTCACGTTTTGAAAAGAGATATCCGGTGTTTGGGTAAGAGAATAAGTCTGATTAATCAAAGTCTCTATTTCCAGTTTCACTGATTCCGGCGCATGCTCCCAACTTAGATATTTGGCATCGGACCCTTTTTCCCCTTCCAATACCTGCCCTCCATCACTTCTGTTGGGCATTCCTTTGAGCCTTCCGGTAAATAATAGCTTTGGTCCCGCATTATAATCATTAATCTCTGCGAAATTGGACAATAATTTATTCAACCTTCTGATCAGAGGGATAACGTCTTCCACTTCTGTTTGCTCCTGCCGGGCATATACTATAGGTATCCTGTTAATTGGATTTTCTTCCGGATCTCCGGTCTGCCATCCTCCGCCTTTCACCTTTTCCCATATTTGTTTTTGTTCGTCCGTGAAGGTCTCGAAATAATCTGTTCGAGTGCCATCTGGTTGCTTAATATAATATTTCCTGCTGAAAGCAATCAAATCACCGGTCGAATCAAAAAGAGGAAAAAGCTCATCTCCATTCTTAGCAGAAAAAACAGATTTTCGTATTTTTCTGTTATATGGGAATCCATATCCGTTGAAACCTTCCGATTCAACTGTGTACCAATATTCAGCGACTTCCGTATTCTTGAAAACAGAGCGCGCCACCTCACGATTAAGAGCAAATGAATAATTATCCGAAAGCACCTTTTTAACGGCTTTGGCAACAGCTTCTTTGGTATCTGTATCCGCGTCATAATCCAAGTCCACATCGTTCCCAAAAAGAAAAGAAACTGCTCGGTTTATTATCGTTTTCGGCAGAGATAGGGCAATCCGGTTCACTTCTTCTATTTTCGTTACCCGTTCAGGGCTTTCAGGATCATTCTTAATCTGCTTATCCGGCCTTTTACTTTTGTCGAAAACAGGATCCTCAAAGGGATTATATTTTTTATTAATTTCATCTGGATCCGGCGGCGTATCTGTTCTATTCGATAAGACACGAATAGCTTCATCCCCTTCTTTTCCTGCTAATATTTCTTCTATTTTCATGACTGTTTATTTAAAAAAATCTACCAACGTTATCTATGTATGATTCCGTATTGACAGGGTAAAAAGTATTCGCCAAACTATCGGATTTGTCTGGGGAACGCTTGAGCCTTTCCTTAATTTTATCTTTAGGCTCTATAATAACCTTTCCATTACTTTTGAATTCCCACTTGATACTTGAAAGCTCTTCTTCCAGGTCGTCATCCGGTGGTAACATAGCATTACTATTATTTGCAGGGTTCAGCCAATCCCTAACAGCCCAATACAGATACGCTCGCATGTTAACGAACTGATACTGCCCCGTAACATCTGATAGATCTTCGTCTTCTTTTTTCGCTGATTCGGAGAATTTACAAGAAACAGCACCTTCTACATTCTGCTCCTCTAATCTTGAAAAGACACCGGCACCCTCACCGATAGTATCTATCATAGCCCAATGCTGCCCTTTGTGTGCATCTAATCTATTCAGTGTAATTCCAGCTACTTGCATGTGATTAGCCTTTCCGCCTGAATTGAGCAGGTATAGATTATCAACATAATCTCCATAACGTGGACAGAAACAAGAGTTATCCCTTCCCATGCCGGCGACATCAACACCTAATCTTAAATCCTTTTCCTTAGCATTTGCAATATTCCATGGATTTTCTGCAAACCCTTTCCATCTTTCCATGGCCAGCTCAACCCATCTCGAAGGAATAAGAACGTCCTGTCCTTCCTTAGGGAAAAGCCCTAAAACCTTAATCCTGAAAGTATCATTAGGTCTATACCATCGACCTTCAAATTCAAAATCTCCTTCTCCTTCATTCACTTCATCCTCTCTAATCTGTTGGCACCAATTATCCACCTTGTCGGCTATCCATTCATAATCCACCTGTCCGGGGAATATAATTTCTTTTTCAACTACATTTTTTGCATTGAGGGAATTTAACCGAAACTTATGCCAACGTTTCGACTGTTGCGAATGTGCGGCGTAGCCGGTTGTAACATTTGGATTGAATACAATTAAAATACGACTATTCCCTTGCAGGTTCCCTTCGATGGCATCCCATATCTTTTCGGGAATACCAGAAGCCTCCGTAACTACAAACATGGTATTAGCCGCATGAAATCCCGTCCATGCCTCTGTATTATACTCATCTGCCTTAAATCCCGTCAAAAACCACTCTTCAAAACTGGTTCTAATATCGCTACCTGTCAATCTTCCGGGTAATTCAGGGCCTTGATTTTCGGTCAAGATACGATTGGCATTTTTGAAAATACGTGAAATTTCAGGAAACATAATGTTCTTCACCTGCCTTGAAGTCGGTGCCGTCATGGCAACTTTCGTATTGGAAATCATTCTTCCATCCTGAAAACGAGGGGTGAGATACATAAAACACATAGCAGCCACTGCCGCTACATAGTCCTTCCCTCTGGATGTTCCCGAGGATACAGAGGTCATCTTATTATTTTGTACTGACCGAAGTATTGCCCGTTGCTCTTCGTCTAAATCCACACCAAGGACATGACGGGCGAACAGATTCCAGTCTGCACGCCATCTATTATAGGCATCATTGAATATTTTTAACTTTTTAGGATCCATATAGCAAATATAATATGTGGATCCGTTGGGTAAGCTGAAAGAGCTATATCTTTTCCGCCATCAGTCGGAAATATTGATGTGATTTGTTGGAGCTTATAGAATGGACGTAATCGTTATATTGTTGGTGAGTTTCATGATATACCTCTATTTCATCACTGATAGAACTATAACGATAATGTGCCGCCTTTCTTGATGTACCTTGAATAGCGGCGATTAACGATAATGGAAAAGAATAGTAATCATGGAGGAATTTCACTTGGAATTTCACCCTTTTATCTTTGTTGTATGACGTTCTATTTTTTCGCACGTTGTTACAAATATACTTAATTAATTACAAGTTCTTCTCCTGTAAGGGCAAAATAAAGGTTTTGAAGTTGGTGGACGTATTTAATCCTGTTAAATGCATTGTTGTATAGCGTAAACTCATCATTTTCATTCCATGTAGGAAATCTAATCCCATTTAATCTGTAAAAATTATCTTCTCCATTAGATTGCTCCACAAACCCAAACCTTCGCAGCCATTGTTCCGTTAAGGGAACTGGATCTACATCACTGGTCTCATGTATTTTCCCTTCACTATCTTCTATAAAGAACATACCAAATCGAAACTCCTTAAACGATCCAATATCTGGTGGGA
Source organism: uncultured Chitinophagaceae bacterium (assembly GCA_964647485.1). GTDB lineage: Bacteria > Bacteroidota > Bacteroidia > Chitinophagales > Chitinophagaceae > FW021-bin31. The sequence goes on from CAZYHV010000019.1 coordinate 10,893, forward strand.
TAATAGCGACTAAAGAACATACTTTGTCGGTGTATCTATTAATTACAAAATTATTAATTCGTACTTCATTTGCATCCATAGTAGCTAATTTTCATCCTCCGTTGCTTTCATTAAGAAATCTAAGAAAGGAGTATTTAGGCTTTCGCCTTTGGTTGTATGATCCATCTTAGTTGGAGCATAATCACCTTCAATCTTAGATATATAATCTAATGCTTTTATTCGTTCACTATCGGATGGATACACCCATGCCTTCCCCGCCTTTCTCGCCTTTCCTTTAGCTATATTACTCGCAGTATTTAGACGCTCCTCTCTAGTAATTATACCTTTTCTTAATCTTTCCTTCGCAGCTTTTGTTCTTTCTTTCTGGATTTCCGATTGTATTTTTTTCTGATTTTCATGGTATTGTCTTTTCGCAATACCCCAATAACGATCAAAAGAACGAACAGAAAGTTGCCATTTTTTGCCCAAATTCGACAATGCCTCCTTTCGGGATGATCCTTTTTCAACCTCCGATAAAACCATCTGAATTGCTTCATCTTTTCTCAAGCGCTTTTTAGCCATACCTCACCTCCGCGTTTAATAACTATGACATTTTTAGGTAATTCTCTTAAATCCCATATATCTCCTGTTTTAGAAATTCTTTTAAATTCATCAATCAACATTTTATATAACTGTATCTCTGTTTCGCTTCTATTCTTAATTCTCATCCATATATCGAATGGTATTATTTGTTTTAAACTGTGTCGAGCCCAAGCTTTATTAACTTCAATAGGGTTTTGACAACCTTCCATTATATTCGTCAATCCATAATCCCTGAATTCTCGAATAAGCTCCCCTTCTTGTAAAAATGCATCCTCTTCCTTTAAGTCAATTCCAAAGTAGAAAATCTTAACAGTATTTCCAGATTCCAAAATAGAGCCGATTTCTTCTTTTTTTAGAGAATTGGACCCATTCCCATTTTTATAATCAGATTCATGACATAGAGCTCTCCTACCCTTACCTTTACCTACGTAAAATATTCTATCATTCAGGGGATTAATCAAAAAATATACATAATAACCCTTTTTAGGTCGACCCATTAAATTACTTTTTGAATATCCCGCCCTTATAGCCGCTTGCGTGGCATTCAAATCTATGAGATATTCATCACAGAAACGTTGCTGTTTTGGCGTTAATTTTTTTGTTTCTGACATAATCAACCTATTATAGATTGCCTTGATATGCTAAGGTACTAATATTTTTAGTATTTAGAAATAAAACCTATATATCATTCATAAAAAGCCCCACCAACGGGTGGGGCTGTCAACAGATTAATTCAAAAGCGTATTAATCAAATGAACGTTACCTGCTGAAGATCGTCTGCTAAATCATGTAATTTTTTCTCTATTTTTTCAGTAGTCTTCTGGGATGGTTTTCTGTGTCCTGTTACGTAATGACTTAATTGCCCCTGATTGACACCGGTCAATCTTTCTAACCCGGCCAAAGACAAGACATCTCCATAATAGGATAGAAAAGAAGCTACATCATAATGATATTCAAATTCGGCTTCTACAAATTTTCTATTCTCATCTTGATAAAACGATTTCATGCCTTCGTAAGCAGCTTCAAAATCTTCAATGGCTTCCGATGCTGTCTTTCCGGTTCCATGTATTCCATAATTCAGCGTATTGTCATCTAAATCTACATAAACGCTATAATCCCCGTTATTTGATCTTTCGATAAATGCTTTTAGTTTTTCCATATCTTTTAGTTTTTAACCTGGATTAAGACTTAACCCCAGCGTCTTTCAAAATACTTTTCAATGTCCCTTTGGCAACTTCTTGTTTTCTATGATTGCTCATTCGGAAGTATTTATCCGTTTTTGGGCTATACCAAAGTGGGTGCCCACTCATCATTCGTCCAGTATCTCTACATCCTCCTTTCTTTAGTTTTCGTTCTAATTCTGAATATTTCATTTGTTCACTTGATTAATACAATACAAAGATACGAATATTAATATCACTTACCAAATATAATAGGTTCTTTTTATAACTTTTTGCATTTAGTTTTATACTGTTCAATAGTATAAACCAATCCTGCACGATCCCATTTGTGCGCTGTTCGTGAAAGACTTTCCAGTATTTCTACTCTCTCAACTCCAATTTTTTGAATGAGCCTTTTTCGATACTCAATCGGATTCCCGTGCTTGAATGAATTACAAGCACGGCACTGGCCGTGCGCATTGTCTTCGTTGAACCGTAGCATACCTGAATAACCGACAGCAATATAATGTCCGCAGTCCATCTTATCCGTTGACTTGACCTTTCCGCAAGAAATGCAGGTAAAATAGTCTCCTTCGGAATCTCTTAATCTTATATACTTGTTGAAGTGTCTTTGTGCTATTTTTAGTAGTTGCGATATGCTTTTATTCTTGTATTTTCTTATTGTTTTTGCGTTCATTACAATTCCTTTAAAAAGTTATCAATACACTTATTCACGTTCTTTTTAGGATCATACCCGAAGGAGTGAGCCTTTATCTCCTTTAGCAGTTTTATCACGGCACTTTTTTGGATGTATACAAGGTCGGTTTTGTTGATCCTGTCGGCGCACCATGAGACATCATGATTATCGTCAAAATTATTCCCTGATGCTTGCAGGTATATCTTTTCCGGTTGGTTTTTCATAGTTGTAATTTTATCCATCGTAGTCATAATAATTTAGTTTTGTTATATGTCTAATATACGGAATATCATGGAAATATACAAATATAAGTAAGCATATTTCATGTATTCTTTTCATGTATATTCCCTGTTATTTCGTATTCAAAATCTTTAATCTCTACACTTAAAGACGATGATAATGATTGGTCTTTGTGGAAAGACAAATCTAATATCCATTCTCCAAACTCTTCATCCCATAAACAGTAGTCTATCATGGTATCAATTCTAACAACATCTCCCTCATGTCTTTCAAATCCAAAGCAATCTTCCCAGTAATCATAATCCGGGAATGTCGTCTTATCGAATAGGTCTAATTGTACGTAGCTGTTCATAATGTTATTGTTTTAGTAGTTCAAGTTCATTCTCCATCTCCCTCAATTCTTCTTTGTACCTTTTCAACATTGCCTCTACTTTTTTCCATCTTCCCGTGTCCTCTATTTTTTGGAATAAGTCTGTCCAATCGTTTTTTGCTCTTATCATATTTCTTTCAATTTTTCCAATGCTGCGTTTCTTTGCGGGTATTTTTCGTTTCAGCTTATTTAATCTTTCTTCTTTTGGAGGGGTGTAATCATAGCTCCCTGTATCAATTCTGACGTTATGCTTTGGATTATTAATCTTATATAGTGCTGCTCTATACTCGAAATACCACTGCCATTTGAAGAACAAATCCGGTCTTAAATCATTTCTGTAATAGATACAGGGATTTCCTCCCATTCTTGCACCGGCTGTTATTTTAACAAACATTCTTTTGTCGGGAAGTTCGTACATAGATTAATATTTTAATTCTGTCCAATGCACTATAACGCCCTCAAAATCTTCGTTGAACCAGTCAAAGAAGGCTTTCATGGATGGGAAGCCGTCATTAATGGCTAACTGCTCCTCTTCTTTCCAATTTAGAATCTCCCCATCTATTTTAATTTTTCTTTCACGATACCCACCATCCCAAATTTCACTAAAAAAATTGTCAGGATTATCATATTTTATCTCAATTTCCTGCACCCCCGTACAGATCAAAGTCGGAGCAAACTGGAATCTGTTTTTCGTCCCGTTGTTGATTATCGGATGTATTTTCATTCCCGGCTTCCATAAATGATGTGGATCATATTGAATTACGTGAAGTTTGGGAGTTACTTCAAGATATTCCCCCGTTTTTTCTTGATATTCATCTCCATCAAAATACTTTCCCGATTTGTTATAGTACTTCTGGGAAAATCTTTCATATCCTAATTCGTAAGGAAATCCATCTTCATATTCTCCCGGTCTTGTTATCAATCCCTCCCAAAACTTTTCTACAAAGTAATTTGGTTGTCCTGCTAATTCGCCCATGCGCTCTGGCCATTTTGTACTGAAACTAAGATTCATGATTAATTATTTTTATTTCATAAGCAATAACACACACAAACTCTCTGTCCGTATGATTAATATCTACTTGGTTTTTTCTACAAATGGAAACTGACGTTATGGCCACATCTTCATCATGACTCATTTCTGACAACATCAATTTTATAGTGGATAAATTACCTTCTATCGTTCTTACGTGGGAAAAGACTTTTTCTTTCTGTTTTTTTCTGAATGATAAGTTCATAGTTTTTTTTTATTTAAAAATTAGATAAAACACCACGAACCATATCAATAGCCCTATGAAAGTGATCGTAGTGTATACAAGTCGTCTTAATTTTCTGTCATTCATAATTTTGGTTTTAGATGTGCTGATAACGAATTGCTACCAGCACAATAATTTTACAGATCGATTTCTTTTGATTCTCCCTTTTCAAGCGGATTGACTGCTATACTCAAATTTCCCTGTCCTTCCTGAACATTTCCGTTAATGGTATACTGGTAGATTTTGTTCGGATCTATCGATTCGTTAAGAGTGTAATTGCTGTTTGGGTTTCCAGGTATGCTTATCGGCACTTTTGTGTTCGTCTTATTCGCCCGGATATACAAGTTGTACCAACTGTCATTGTCCACTAACGTATATTCTTGCTGCGTGTCGTAAGAGGTTGGCGTTCCGCTTACCCACTTATTATTTTTCACCATAACGGCGGAATAGGGATTTTGAAGTTGAACGGATCCTGCTGTTACCTGTGAGTAGTCAATCACATTATCTCCTAACAGATAGAGGCTGTCGCTGGTCATTGGCATTTGATTGACTGCGTCTGACCATGTGTACCATGCGTTTACTTTATTCTCTTCGTTATTTGGCTTATTATAATTGGTAACATAGATGTCGTATTTCATCTTAGGAATTACTATTGTATTTGTCCCCTTATTGACCGTAAGGACTTTTACCACTTCACCGGTAGTATATTGACCTTTTGTCTCATCGGCAACGAAATACGCCTGAAACGTTTCGGGCAGCGGATGTTCGTAGCTCGAATCAAAGGGAATATCCTTCGATGTCCTTGCAAAAGCATTGACGTTGGTACTCAAAATGCTTGTTGAGAAAGTTACTTCCACGTTGTCAATGTGAATGTGGTTGATTACTTTGGTGTCCTTTTCGCACCCGGCGAAAATCAAAGTAATGACTGCGATTGTTGTTAAAAATAACTGTTTCATGTTTGTTTGTTTTGGTTATTAAATATTAAAAATTTTACTAAATTGGTTCCTTAAATTCGTCCTCCATGCCTAAATACTCAATTACATCTTCCGGGTCTTCTTTCAACCGTTCCGCCACCTTCAAAAACACTTTGCATAGCTCCGGGCTGTTGACGGAAAGATATTCGAGCAATTCTTGCTGTTCTTGCATGATAGCGTATAGAGATTCGTCTTTGATACCCCATATTTGCGATAACACGGTATCGTTTTGATTTTCCAGCTCACGCCGGAAAGCCTTCGCTCTGTTTTTCATTGATTGCCGGAACACCTTCGTTCCTTCCATAGCGTCTATGCAAGTGATAAGGAAGTCTGATCCTATCAATGCATTCAGGTATATCAACGTCTCTGTTTTTATTTCGCTCCGTTCAGACATTTTTGTTGTTTTTCCGTGATTGAATTAAATTCTGTGATACTGATTTTGCCTTCACCATTTTGAATAATAATCTCCATTTTTAGGAGCTTGCCGTCTTTCGTTTTGTGGTTGTAGTGAAAGACTTTCTTTAGGAGGCTGTTCTCCGTGCATGTCATGTTTTGCATATCATTTGATTTATTTGTCAATAATTCCATTCCTTTACCGGGTTTTCGTCTCCACAATTCTCATATACCAATTCTTCCAGGTCAGGGATCGCTTCCCGTTTCATTTCATCATCTACCCAGGCTCCTTCCGGCAACTCCTCATCCACTTCTATGCTCTCAAAAAGAATATCTACCAAACCATCTCCGAAGCCCAACCATTCATAATCGAAATCAACCTCGACATCAATCTCGAAGGTTTCGCCATCCTGTTTCATCATTCCTTTGATATACCCTTTCATCGCTCTATTTTTTAATCAATTCTTCCAAATCATCAACGACATCCCGGTGGTTCAGAGCTGTGTATCGAAGCACTTTCCAATCCAGAGACTGAGCAGCATTATACTTCTTACTGTCATTCGTATAGCCTTTGATAGTCGTATGCCGGCTCTTTGAGCTCATCAATCCTTCATACTCAAAAGCTATTTTCAAGTCCGGCAAAGCAAAGTCAAACCGCCATTTACGCTTTGGATGGAATTTATACTCCGGTATCAGGTCTAATTTTTTATCCCGGCAATAGGAAGTGAGATTATTCTCAAATTCCACCTTTGACTTTGACTTCATTTTTTTGCCTTTATACTTCCTTCGGAACTCTTCCGCTGTAATTATGTCCTTCATTGTTCGTTTTTTTTATACCAATTTGTTAGATTCAACAAAATGGTTTTTTTGTTTACTTAATCGCTTATATTGTTCGTTTACCTGATACCGGTGTGTGTTGAAATACTTACGGCCGTACCTGACTGCCTTGTCAAATTCCCCGACTTCAAAATCTTTTTTGTAGCCCGTTTCGCAGTCGATAAATCGGGGAAAAGTCACCGGTGATGTTTGTTTTACTTTAATTGCTTCGATTTTCCCGATAATCTTTTCTTCAGGAATGTTGATCATTAAGATCTCATTCCACTTTTCCCTTTTATTGACAAACCTGCCGGTTTTGCTGCTTCCGTTTCTGATGAATATTTTCATTCTGTTATTGTTTTTTGGTTATTCAATTCAGCCTTCACGGCTAATATTTTTGCGCGGTTAATTATTCGTGTCTGAAATTCATGTGGGATAGCTTCACCTTTCAATGCTTCCAAATCCTTCTTGAATTTTGTTTCCCCCTTTGAAACTTTATCCTGAAGATCCCCGACCATTCGAGACTTCGCCCTTTCCATAAGCTCTTTTTTGTCATCATTTGACAAGTCAATTTTCCCCTGTTTCTCCAACCATGCGTAGATGGCCACCGGAATAGCCTTATCAGGATCTTCTTTCAGTTTTTTCCAGTAGTCGGACCAGTCTGTCTCACCGGCCGGAAACTGCTGATAGCTTTCTTTTTTGGATTTTTCTTCATATTCGGAAACTTGCCGCCTGTCAAACATATACGCTCCCAGAGCTTCATCAATCAGGCTCAAATTCATGGCCTTTCCCCAGTCCTTGACCTTAGTCCCGTATTTCCGCATAGCATACTCTATCTCATCCACGTTCATGGTCGGATAGCTCTCTAATAACATCTTCTGAAGCTGATCCTTGAAGACGTTGTAATACTCCTTCACGTCCGGCAATTTCCAACCGGTAATGATGGAAATTTTCATGACCAACGCTCTGACGTGATCTTGCAGCAATACGGTATCCATCCTTCCGATGGTCTTGGATTTATACTTCATCCTCAATATCTCTTCCTCTGGATTCGAGGCTGCTTTTGAGATCATCGAGTGCGAGGTTGAAACCTCCAAGTCGCTTGTCTGTTTTTTGATCATCTCGCTTATTTTTTGCATATCTTTTTTCATTTTGTTTGAAATTCACAATGAAGTTATTCGCCAATCCTCTGAAATTCTTCACCGGACTGATGCCGCTCATCCACCCTACAGCCTCCCATTTGTTGTAGAACTTCTCAGCCATCACCTTATTCCCTCCCGCAGATCGAAAGAATTGATACACTTCCTCGAAACTCGGTTTGGAAAATAAAGGGGGGTCGCGCGGAACCGGGGGGGTATTCTTTTCAGGTTTTTTAACGCCGGATTTTTTTTGCGAGCGCGCGTTATTCTCTCTCTTTTCCTTTACTTTACTTTCCTTTACTTTACTTTGGGGGTTATTGCTTACATTAATTCCGGTAGTAGAAGGGTTATTGTTTACATTAACCCCGCTAAGACAAGAATATTGATTAATTGTACTCCCATTTCTTCTTTTGGTAGCTTCGTGGAATCTTTTTTGAATACCTTCAGATGTTAAAACCTTATCCGAATTAAACAGGTCTTCATTGAAAAAGCCCCATTTAACCAAGCGATTTATGATCTGATCTATCAATTCTTTAGATACTCCGGGCAGCCTTCTGATAAGCTTCATTTTTAATAGGTCATTCCACACAATGAAATATCCGTTTCGGTATATCGCACATAGCAGTCTGATTGCTATTATTTCACCCTTTAATCCGAATTCGCCACCAATAGCCTCAATCTTTTCATCTTCGAAAAAATCGACGTCAAAAGGAAAATAATCCAGTCCTTGTTTCTTAGGTCTTGCCATTACTTCTCTATTGAATATTCTGTTACTGTTGTAAGTTTTCCTTCAAAGTCCAGCACTTGTATCCTTTTTTTTCTGATAGGGACTCCATGCACATTTATCAAATCCGAGATTCTCGAATTCAAATAGCCAATATGTAGTTGCCACATGGCCTTTGAAAAACAGTTGATGGACTTACCCGACTGGAGATAGTCATATAGTCTCTTATTTTGACCTGACAATCTCTTTACGTTAATCGGTGCCTGCGTGGTGAAATTTAATTCCGGTTGCATGATTATAGATTTTCGATAAACAATAAGGCTGCTGCTGCCGTTTGCAACGCCTTTCTTTTCATGATTCGTTTTTGCTCGGGGGAGTATGGATTACCGTTATATTTGGTCTCAAGGGTTGCATCCAAAAGGCTCCCCGCTTCCTTCGATACAATCCCGGCACTGGCAACGATATGCTGCGGCCAGTAAGGATGTTTATCCTTTTCAGATTCACAAGCCCTTAGAATATCCGGTATGATAGACTCTGTTTTCATATAGCTATTTCATTTATAGCATCGAATAATGTAGGAATGGACTGCTTGTATTCCTCCTCTCTCAAATATACATTGGCGCACCGAGCATAAGTATCGTTAAGCTCTGTCAGGAAGGCTCTACGACCCAACTTCACGCCAAGCCTTGCACCTTCACCAACAGATGGGTCTGGGTTGATAAACGTTTCCGTTGCGCCCAATTCGGTGGCTATTAGGCATTTCCCACCAAACTTCATTTGAATGATCCTCATAACCTCAATGCAGATATGCGACTTGCCTAATCCCGTGTCCGGCGCAACCAGTGCCGCACCTCGCTCAATAGCCCATTCGATAATATCGTTCTGATGTGGCTTGCCGGAGTGATGGAATAACTTCCTATCCACCTTTATTCCTTTAGGTTGCTCTACCTTTATTTTTGTCTTTAAAAATTCTTCGTAGGTCATATGGCTAAATTTTAAAAATGAAGCGGGTCGTTGTTATTTTCCATTATGTCCTCACAAATAGCGACTGTGTCCGTAGGAAAGTCTTTGGATAACATCCACGATATATAATCAAGATGATCAGTCGCTTTATCTCCTTTATATTTTCCGAAATTGATAATCAAATTACCTTCTTCATCTTTTGCGAAGTGTCCGCTTATACCTACTCTTTCACGGCCGTAATTACAGTAGGTTTCAAGCTCTTTCCTATCCTCCGGCAAGTCATACATCTCTTTTTGACCTTCAAATACATCTATTGTAGCAATTACATCCGCTTCGGCAGCGTGAGCATCATTATGGTCTCTGTTGCAGTAGAATTTCATGGCATCTGTTAAGTGTCGTGTCTCATTAATCTTGTAGATATTATTCATGTCCAACAAGCAGACGTCTGCAAGATCCCAATACAACCCGGATCGTTGGAATTCGTTGTGTAGCAGCGGCACATCAAAACGGTTAGAATTATAACCGGCCATGTCGCAACCGGTTATAAATTCAAGCAATGATTTTCCTACTTTCTCAAAGAGAGGTTCATCCTTTACATCCTTATCATATATTCCATGTATCTCTGATGCTTCTTTTGGGATGGGAATGCCGGGATTAATACGTCTCGTTTTGGATATCCTGTCCCCGGTTTCCAATACTTTGATGATGCATATCTCTACGATGCGGTCTGTCTTTGTATCTACACCGGTCGTTTCTAAGTCAAAAAAACAGATTGGTCTCATTTGTTATTTATTTTGGTTAACATTATTATCACTTACAGGGAAACGATCCCCTGCCTTATTTTCCACTATGAAGACATGTCCGTGTCGGGATATGAACTTTACCTTTTCTCCCTTTTTTCCATATACCTTTTTCGGATTCATAATGCTTATTATGTCTTTTTTAAGCTCCATAGAAAAACCCTTGAAAACGTTTTGTACCATCATATTCCGGACTTCTCATTAATCCGTCTCCTTTCCCTGAAAGGCTTTCGGCACCGCTTTCATCAAGCACTACCTTACTATCTACCTCTTTCGGCACACGGAAGCATATCTGTACCGGGAAATTAACTTTGGTATCTCCGGTAATGATTTTCGTGGAAGCTCTCTGGGTAGCTGCCATGATCCGGAAACCAAGGGAACGGCCTTTCTGCGTAAGTATGCGAAGGTTTTCTTCCAATGATTTCTCTACCTCCACGACTTCACTTTTCATCTTCGGCATCCCGTTGGCATACATCCCCACCTGTACCTGTTCTTTTCTTTCCAGCTGTTTTCCCGACCTTGCAGATGAAAGTGCATCGGCAAACTCGTCGAATATGATGAGTGTCTTGTCCCTGTTACCGCTCTTTACCCTTTCCTGCATGTCCAATACCAGTAATCCCATACGCGTTTCAATATCTTCAATATCATTCAGCACTTCTACTCCCTTCATTCCTACGAATTCATACTTAGGATCCAGAACCACAATATTGGTAATACCGGCAGCCTTTGCATATTCGATAGTAGATTTCAAAAGAACGGACTTCCCCGATCCTGTCGCTCCACATACGAGCGCATGAGGCGTTGAATTATTATCGAGATCCCAAACGATGGTCTCATTCATATTGTCAAGCCCTAACGGTATTTGGTAGCCCTTCAGGAACTCCCTGTCCCAATGGACGGTCCCTTCGTTCTTTTTGGTCTTTTCGATGGCCAGATAGGAAGTTCCCTGATACATGACCAATGTTTCAGAAACCCTGACATTAGGCACGTTCAGTGCATTAGCAATGTCCAACCTGTGCTTTTTGATTTTCGATACCGGTACGCCGGCACTGACCTTCAGTAATATTGTATCAAAGGAATATCCGGTTAACTCATGTTCTGCCTTTGCAATCACGCCAAAGGACCGCAATACGGTTTCTATTTTTTCTCCGTTGCTCATATTTTTGTCTTGTAAGTTGTATGCAATAAATTTCTCTGTGTTCTTTTCAAAGTCCTTGATGACCCGGGGAGTAATGTTGGTCAAAGAGCTGTCTTTCACTTTTTTCAGCCGCTTTTTAATCAGCTCCTCTTTGGATTCGTCGATATTAAAATCCTCAATCTCTCCGGTCATGGTCTTAATCCAGAACTTGTACAGCTCTGCCATGTCCACAAACTTGTCATTAGAATTCAGGATATACACATGGTCCGGATTGTTGAGTGCCATCATGAGCGAACTCAATGGCTCATACAGAATAGCCTCATATAGTCTCCTGGTATCTTCGTCAATGGTTATTTTGTGGAAATTCAGTTGAGCGGATCCATCTCTATTCTTAGAAACTTTGTTTTCCACAAACCATACTTCATCCACTTTCTTCCGGCGTACGCTTTCAAAGATTATGGCGTAGATGATTGCTTGTACGCCGAAGGTGAAAGTGGCATCTTTTTCGTCCGTAAAGGACTGTTTGAGTTTGTGATCTACTACGATGGTTTTGCCGTCATTATCTTCAAATACAAGATCAACCATCGCATGACAAGGCAAAGGAATATCTACGCCATTGACCACAATAAAATCATCATAATATTCTTCTACGGCCAATACCTTTTTGATGTTCTTGGTATAGCCTTCTACCTCTTGCAGGAAGTTCTTAACACCCTGAAGAGCTTTCTTATTTGCTTGCTGAACTGACTTTTCTACCGTTGGAGTAGTCTTTTGCAGCTTCCAGTCATTTGCCGGAACTTCATCGATGTAATTGAAGGCCAATATCTCCATATCAGCTACATCCGGGAGAGGTCTATCTTCCTTCAGGTTAAGAAAATACTGTTCCAATGCATAATGATAGGCAGACCCTGCTACAGCCGTAGCCGATTTCTTATAAGGCATCTTATAGACATACTGCATCTCAAATGCCTTCTCATTCCGTGCGAAAGTCGTTACCTTAGAATAGCTCCAGCTGTCTATCAGGAAGTTGGAAAACAGTTCATCCTGTTCCTGCTTGCCAATTTTTTTGAATTTATTCTGTCTCATGGCATGTCGATTTTTTCGTTATCGTTTTTCATGCCTTCCTTTTTCTCCTTCACTTCCAATTCTTTCAGCTTGGATTGATACGCCTTCTTTTCCTGTTCGGACTGAAAGAAGTCCTCATTGGCCTTCAACTCTTCTATATTGTCGCAATTTTCGATAAACTCTAACAATCCTTTTTCAATGCTTTCCTCTTCGTCCTCATTTACCTCTTCATAATTGATGTCCTGCGTTGCAGTCTCCACACTTTCCGCATCACCGTCTCCAAGATTGTTTCCGGTGAGATGATTATATAACCATGCACGGGATTTCCGGTCTGCTTTTCCGAGCACTGCGTCCGTTCCCATGTACGCATTCATCTTAATAGGCAGGTGTAAGGTCTTTTCCTGTTCCTTTCCTCCGTTCAGGGACCATACTATTTTCGCATCCACCGCGGCACTCTTTTTTTCTTTCCCTATACGGGGAAGTTCATAAGTGATACTATATCTTAATCCCGGATAATTCTTTAAGAGATAAAGAAATCCTTCTTTCGTGATATAGCAGTTGCTTGCTATGATGTTGAACTGATTACCGACTGGTTGAACGCCGGATAATACCGCCTCAATCAAACAGTTTCTTACGATAGGCATCGGATATCCGCCTTTACCATCTTTATCTGTCCTAAAGCCGAGTTTATTACCCTGCATTTCCATTATAGGTTCCATGAAATCCTTCGTAAGAAGGTTTTTAATGGTCCCTATGGATTTTGAAAGCATTTGCGCTTTCTGGAAGCCTTGCAGCGTTCCTGATTTTTCGAGGTAAGTATTTACCTCTTGGTCGATTTTTGTTACCTGTTTCTCTGCCATAATCTTTGTTTTTAAAGTGGATAATCAATGTTTTTCTTTTTCAATTCCTGCTGTTTTTGCAGAAGGTGTTCTGTTAGTTCACTTTCCATCATTCGGTCTTCATATCGGATGCTAAATCTTTCGATGAGTTCCCAGCAGCTTTTTAATTGAAATCTGCTATTGACCATCATAATGGAATGGTGTACCCAGTTGAAGTCATCGTCTTTCATAAGGATTGCAGTATTCTCGTTCCTCTGATAATCCTCCGCATCTTGGGAAGATGTCCACCGTCTCCTCTTCGAATCATCTCCATCTCCTTTTCATCCAGCTGTCTTTCTAACAGGGAGATCCTGTTAGAGACATACCACTGACATCTGAGATGCTTAAACTCGGTATGTAGCCTTCTCATCCATCCCTGGCGGATGGCTTCAATCTGTTGGATGTGCCTTTCATAGGATACAGACCGAATAGACTTTTCTGTCTGCACACACATTTTAATGAACTCTTTTTGTGTTCTTTGTCTCATTTTCCTATCTTTGTAGTCGAAATTTTTGTTACCTAAGAGCTGCTTTTGGTCGGAGCAGCTCTTTTTTTTATCTGATTAACCAAGCTTCGCTGTCGATGCCCAGTGTGCTTTTTATCAAAAAGAATAAAAGGATTACAATGGCATAGAATGCTAAAGCCCACGCCCATACCGGTACTTTGTTGATTAACGTTCTCATGATTCTGAATTTTGATTTTTAAAAATGTACTTGTTCCGGCGTGCCACTATCGCCGCTTTCTGTTTTTTGGAAAGAACCGCCTTTCGGCGGGAGGGAGTTTTATCCCCCTCCAACTTTGCCCTTGTCCGGTGGCAATACTCTTTAAGGTCGGCCGCTCTTTTGGCGAGCAGGTCAGCGATGGCCTCGCATTCCGACACTTTATTTAATAATGTAGATTCCCTGGTATTCATATTGTTGCAGGTTCATATTCCTTTACAAACCTTCTAATGGATTTAATTGTATCTGGACGAGCCTTTCCTGTATTTAAAAAACGCCATAAAGTAGGCATGGTAGTGAAACCTCTTCTTTCACAGTCTACTTTTGATCCATAATTGTCGTTAAAAAAACGCCTCGTTTTTTCAAGTTCTTTATCTGACACTTTGACCACTCTGTTTTTATTCTCCATTTTTTTATATCTTTACATTTAATAGGTTTTAAACGAAACCTTATACAAGCAAAGATATGTTCTATTTTTAGAACATCAAAGAAAAAAGGTTCTTTTTTTAGAACTTTTTTTAAACTATTTATATAATTCAATGATTATCATGGACTCCAATAAAGAGTTAAATAGCTTAGTTGACACTATATTATCAAGATCTAAGGATGCAGGAAATCCATTAAAGAAGAAAGATATTGCGCGTGCCATAGAGTTGGAACCCGGAACCTTAACAAAAATATTGGGAGGACATCAAAATGCTAATGCAAATCATGTTGCACGTATAAAGGATGCATTTAAAACGATTCTTGAAAAGAAAAAATATACCGACGAGGATTTGGATACAGAATTGTTAACAATACATTCGACATTAGAAGTGTTATTACGAACTATATCACAGATGCAAGCTAACCCTAAGGCTTCTTACTCTTCGGACCCTTCGGAGAATCTGAAGAAATTGAAGCAAGAAATTGGATTAGTTTCTGTTGAGCGAGAGAAATAAATTTTTCGGTATTTTTTTCTGACATGATTAAAGATTGTGAATACTAAAAAGAATAGCAATAATACTAAAATATTTAGCATTTAAAAAATAAAAAAAACATGAAGCACCTATTTTTACTTTTGATATTTCTCCTATTTTGTACAAGTGGGTTTACTCAATCTAAAAAAGAGTTAAGAGAAGAAAGACGAAAAGAAAAGAAAGAACTGAGACAAAAGCGGAGAGAAGAAAGACAGAAAATGTGGAGTATGGCAAATGGGAAATACCATTTGTTTCTAATAAATAATTCATCCGGAGATAGTCTAATTTATAAAGATGATAATATTGAAATCAGATTTACACTTTATAGCAATATTAATTTCCAGTTGAATAACATAGATAACGCCCCTATCATAATAGATTGGAATAAGGTTTCTATTGTAATGCCGGACGGAACAAGCCATAAAATAATACACAATGGTGTAAAGTACATAGATAGAGGAGAAAAGATGTCAAAAACGACAATACCCCCAAACGCTAAAATAAAAGATGAAATAGTGCCGATAGAGAATATAGAAATGATTGGAAGTCATTGGCGTAGTAAAGCACTTTTTCGACATAATCCTAAGTCTAAGAAACGACTTAACAATAAAACATTCTCCATTTTTATGCCAATAGAATTATCTTCAGGTAATATTAATAATTATAACTTCAAATTTAAAATAAGAGTATACTAAACTTTTAATCTAACAAACCATGGAATTTAAGGAACAAATCAACAAATTAGGAAAACGCGTAGAGAAGTTAAAGGGTCAAGTAAAGACAGAGGAGGCTACCAAGAATGCTTTCATCATGCCGTTTATCCAATGCCTGGGATATGAGATATTTAATCCATCAGAGGTTATTCCAGAATTTACAGCTGATTTTGGTATCAAACAAGGAGAAAAGGTAGATTATGCCATTATTAAAGACGAAAAACCGACCATCCTGATTGAATGTAAATGCCATAACGGGAATTTGGATTTACATAACTCTCAGCTTTTCCGATATTTTTCCGCAACCTCTGCAAAGTTCGGTCTTTTGACCAATGGGATTGAGTTTAGATTTTTTACGGACCTGTCTCAAAAGAATAAAATGGACAGCAAGCCATTCTTTACTTTCAACATTCTTAATTTCAAAGATAACCAGCTCGATGAGTTAAAAAAGTTCCACAAAGAGTATTTTGATTTGGATGAAATTTCCACCTCCGCCAGCGAATTAAAATACCTCAATGAAATCCGGGCTATCATCAACCGGGAACTGGAGGAACCTTCAAAGGATTTTGTATATTACTTCGCCCATGAAGTATATCATAGTAAGATTACTCAAAAGGTTATCTCTCTGTTTACGCCTCTCGTTCACAAAGCGTTTTCCCGTCATGTGAATGATTTGGTAACGGACCGCATCAAGACCGCCCTTGATAAAGAGATGGAAAAACAGGCCGCCGAACAGAAGAAAGATGATGAGGTCCCTGAAGTGCCCAAAATCATTACAACAGATGAAGAAAAAGAAGCTTATTTTATCATCAAGTCTATTTTGAGAAAGACTATAGATTCAGACCGGGTAGGCATGAAGGATAACCAATCTTATTGTGCCATCATATTAGATGACAATTCGAGGAAATACTTTGTCCGTTTGTATTTTGATGCGGCGCAAAAACACTTTATCGTGTTCGATAAAAATAAAAAAGGAAAAAGATTTGATATAGAAACTTTAGACGATATATTTAAAGGAGAAAAAGAAATAATCAAAGCCGTAGAGAGCTTCCTGGATGAATAATGCTATTCACATATCTTTTGGTCCCACAAAATCACGGAATTTCAAGGATGCAGTTCGTCTGTCAAAGCGATTTGAATCCATTGAGATCGGCAAAGACCATGTGGAGATATCAACCCATCCGGTGGAAATCTTTAGAAAATGGGACACTTTTTCCCATCTGTTTCATGTGGTAAGGAATTGGGTGACCTTTGTGTTAACGGCCAGAGAAAAATTAATACCTAAATCAGACCTTTCAAGTTTCTTTTACAAAGTTCAGGAAGTATATTATTTCTGCCGGGAAAAGGAACTGGATCCGAATTACAAAGAAAGCTTCGAATGGGGATGCCCGCTAATCAAATCAATAAGATTAAAGCCGCTTCCGTTTCTGGGAGGTAACTACTGGTATCACTATGGTCATTTCGATAAAAATGTATGGATAATTGAAAAGGAAAAAATAAGGACCGTTATCTTAAATGAGATCATTGAAAAATATATAGACTTTTGTCCCGATTTTGATATGAAATACGTTGGTCAAAAAATCAATGACCTACCCGAGGAAATAGATCTGACAAAAAATGAATTTTTCCGAATAATATATGAAAAGAAATTCATAAAAGACAGGATTGTAAGGGTACCTAAAACCATTGTTCACGATTTATATGCGGCTGAAAGAATAGATTTCCTTTAACCTCTAACAAACCCTCTAACAAAGTAACAAAAAGGATTGAAAAATAACATTAACTACAAAACGAAACCCGCTACAGGACAGCGTTTCAAAAAATAAAACGTGCGGGGATAGTTCTTAAAATCCTGTGGCCCGAAAAAGGCCGTGCGGGTTCAACCCCCGCCCCGGGCACATAATACATGTATTATATACATGCCTTCAGTCGGGATGGAATTCATTTTTAGTATACTAATATTGAAGAGATCTAAATGTTAAATTGATCCTTTCCCCTACTTCCTTCTGAGTTTTAGGAACCCGATGCTGCCAGTAATGTTGTAATTCCCCGAGCATAATCAAAACACTTCCATGCTTTAATGGTATTTCGATTTTCTCTTTGGTTTCATTGTGTCGAAGTTGGAACTTTCGTGTTCCTCCAAAATTCACAGAAGCAATAACCGGATTCTTCCCTAATTCTTTTTCCGCATCACTATGCCAAGAAATTGAATCTCTTCCATTTCGATAACGATTTAAAAGCACACTATTGAAATGAATATCGGCCAGAGAGTTTACTTCTTTTCTAATTTCCAAAAGTTCTCTAATCCAAGGATTGGGATGATGCGTTATTCCGGAATAGGAATAGATAATATTCTCATCTCCATACCATGCAGTGAGCCGAGGAAGTGCAATCTCTTTGCCATACATTTTTATATATTCTTGCCTCCAAAGGACTTTTTGCTTTAACTTTTTCAAGAAATCATCACTTTCAGCTAAGGAGAAAAAATGGGGAAGATAGAGGTAAGCACCATTTTTAACCACGATAGACTCTATCTTATTATGCATTCTATTTTTAAAAAATTGGGACATTTCACCTCCTTTTACTCACATTTATTTAGGATCTGCTCATTAGCACTTCTAAATTTTACACTCTAAACTTTCAATAAAGCAGGTTAAAGAGCTTCTATTCTGCTTTCAAATCCATAGGTTGACGTGCAGCTTTCCTTGCCGGATACCAAGATGCCAAAAGAGAAACCACTAAGATGGTGACCCATACTAATAAGAAATCTACCCAATGCATTGCAACAGGGTAAGTATCAACCACAAAAGTTCCTCCTCCCAGTTTCACCCATCCAAAATATTGTTGCCCCAGACAAATTGCTAAAGCCAGGATGGTACCAACGACCGCTCCTGAAAAAGACACCAATACTCCTTCCATCAGAAAAATACGTTGTATTAACTTATTTCCGGCTCCCATCGCTTTTAAGATGGTAATATCTCTTCTTTTTTCTATAACCAACATGGATAAAGATCCAATCATATTAAAAGCTGCAATAATAAAGATAAAACACAAAATAGCATACACTGCCCATTTCTCTGTCTGCATTACTAAATACAACGATCTATTTTGTTGAAAACGGGTTTCTACCTTATATTTTTGGGGAGGAAACAATTGCAAAATCGTTTTTTGTGCTTCTTTTGGATCCGTTCCGCTATGTAATAAGATTTCCAAAGCCGATATTTCTTTCGAAGACTTTCCCATTAGCGATTGCAAATAAGCCAAATTGGTTAACACATATTTATTGTCAAAGTCTTGTTGAATAGCAAAAGTACCTTCCGGCATGACCCGTCCTGTATAAAATGCACGTTGCGGAACCAGCGATATTTTGCTGTTTGCTTTTGGAAGATAAACTACTATCGGCAAAGGAGCACTTGTCACATCAATCCCCAATACAGAAGCTACCCCAACCCCAAAAACAGCTTTAGGGTTTTCTTTCGTGCCCACATCAAAGCCTCCTTGATAAATTTTAGATACAACCCCTGTTACTTCCCGGAAAACAGAATCTACTCCTTTCAGTTCTACAATCATCCTCTCCTTATCATTCTGCAATAAAGCTTTTTCTTCTAAACTTTTAGAAACCTGTTGTACCGAAGAGATCGTCTTTAAAGAATCTATTTGATCAGCAGAAACAAGCATTGTTTTTCCGTAAACCGGACTTACTTTTAATTCCGGATAAAAAGAAGAATATAAAGATTTTACTAATCCTTCAAAACCATTAAAAACACTCAATACTACGATTAATGCCATCGTTCCAACAGCGATAGCACCAATACTTACCCAGGAGATAATATTAATCGCCTGTGTAGACTTTTTTGCTCGTATATATCGTAATGCAAATTTCCAGACCAAGGTAAAAGGCTTAAAATGCTAATCTTTCTTTTTCTCGTCTTCTATCTTTTTAAAGATTTTTTCCATTTTGAAAACATAATCTAAGGTATCATCCAAATAAAAAGCCAAAACCGGAATTCTTCGCAATTGATGACGTAAATTATTTCCAAGCTCCCGTTTTACAGCTCCATGTTTTTCTTTGATAAATTCTAATATTGCCTCTTCATCATCACCTTTAAAGATACTAATATAAATTCTTGCTTCCAGCAAGTCGGGAGTCATCCGAACATGGGAAATAGAAATGAGAGCACCATTTACCATATTTAAGCCAAGGTGTTGAAAAACATTCCCCAATTCCTGCTGTATTAAGTTTCCTACCTGTTTTTGTCTTTTCCCCTCTTTCATAAATAATTTGTATTGACTGAATAAGTCGTAAATTTACACATTTTATTCAGATGCGTCAACAAAAAGCACTTTTGGATTCATAATTATGAAGAGTTTATATCCCGTACTTAAATACCTAAAACGACATACCAAAGCCATTATAGCCTATTTTATTTTCAATCTTTTATCGGTTATTTTTTCTTTGGTTTCTCTTACAATGCTCATCCCCTTTTTGTCTCTCATCTTTGGAAAAATGGATCTTGTGCGCATTAAACCGACTTTTAGCTTCTCCACAGATGCCATCATCGGTAATTTCAATTATTATCTATCGCAGATTATTCTCCATGAAGGTCGGGTTTCAGCTTTGGGATTCATCTGTGTTATGGTCATTGCCGCTATTTTCTTTAAAAATATTTTTCTATATCTAAGTAAATGGATCAATGCACCAATTCGTAATGCCGTCATCAATGATATGCGTTCCGATTTGTACTCAAAAGTATTACGGCTTCCTATCGGTTTTTTTTCAGAAGAGAAAAAAGGAGACATTTTGAGCAAGATGACCAACGATCTACAAGAAGTAGAAGCTTCCATTATCAGTGTTTTGGATTCTGCTATTCGTCAGCCGATTACCATTATAGTCTTCCTTTTAGCGATGATCAAAATCAGTCCCAAACTGACCTTATTTCTGCTTATTTTCCTACCCATTACGGGATTTGTTATTGGCAGAGTAAGCAAATCTTTGAAGAAAAAATCCAAAGCCGGACAAGAAAAATTAGGAGAAATTCTTTCTATTATGGAAGAAACACTGGCAGGTATGCGCATCGTGAAAGCCTTTAATGCGGAAGAACAACGCAAAGAACGTTTCTTAGGAGAAAATGACACCCTTTTTAATATTAAAAACTCTATTTACAGAAGACGAGATTTAGCTTCTCCCATGTCAGAGTTTCTCAGTATTATTGTCTTGTGTATTGTACTTTATTTTGGAGGAAGAATGGCCTTAAGTACCCCTCCTATTGTCAGTGCAGAAAACTTCATCGCTTATATTGCTATTTTCTCACAAATTATTTCTCCTTTAAAGACTTTTTCTACAGCAGCCTATAACATTCAAAAAGGAGGAGCCAGTGCAGACAGGATACAAGATACGCTCAATGTCAAAGAATCCATTACAGAAAAGCCTGATGCACAATCTATCTCTGATTTCGAAACATCAATTGAATTTTCTAATGTAGGATTCGCCTACCACCGGAAAACGATACTTGAAGACATCCAAATAAAGATTAAAAAAGGACAAAGTACTGCTATTGTAGGAGCCTCTGGTGCAGGTAAATCAACGCTTGCCGATTTGCTACCGCGTTTTCATGACGTGAAAAGCGGAGCCATCGAAATCGATCATGTCAACATAAAGGATTATAAAATAAAAGATCTTCGCGGACTCATGGGTATCGTTACCCAAGAACCCATATTGTTTAACGACACCATTTTCAATAACATTGCTTTAGGAAGCCCCAATGCCACAAAAGAAGAAGTTGTTATGGCAGCCAAAGTTGCCAGTGCCCATCAATTTATCATGCAAAAAGACAACGGATATGAAACCAATATCGGGGATCGCGGAAGTCTTCTGAGTGGAGGTGAAAGACAAAGACTGACGATTGCCCGGGCCGTATTAAAAAATCCTCCTATTCTTATCCTGGATGAAGCGACCTCATCTCTGGATACGGAAAGTGAACGCTTTGTACAGGAAGCCATTAACAAACTCATGAAAAACAGAACAACAGTGGTCATTGCTCATCGACTTTCCACCATTCAGAACGCTGATGAGATTATTGTACTCAATCAGGGAAAAATAGTAGAACGCGGTAAACATAAAACCCTTATCGATAAAGGTGGATATTACTACCGATTAGTAAAAATGCAACAATTCGAATAACCTCTCAAAAACCCGGGAAAAATTTTCCAATATGCCCAAACAACAAAAACCATTTTCTCCTTACCTGACTTTTGATCGTGAAGAATGGTCTCATCTAAAGGATAACGAGATCATTCATTTACTTGAAAAGGATATTCAAAGATTAAAAGCATTAAACGAACCCTTAACACAAGAGGAGGTTCAACAAATTTATCTTCCTTTATCCAGATTATTAAGTTTTTATGTTCAAGCCAGTAGTGAATTATATAAAGCAACCGATAAGTTTTTGCATACCCACAGTAAGAAAGTCCCTTTTATTATTGGGATTGCCGGAAGTGTTGCCGTCGGGAAAAGTACAACCGCACGAGTATTACAACACCTTTTAAGCCTCTGGTCAAAGAATCCCAATGTGGAACTAGTCACAACAGATGGCTTTCTTTATCCTAATAAAATATTAAAAGAAAAAGGGTTAATGAAAAGAAAAGGTTTCCCGGAAAGCTATGATACACGAAGGCTGATTCAATTCCTTGCCAATATCAAATCGGGGGCTCCGGAGGTTCCTGCACCGGTTTATTCTCATCTCTATTACGATGTGCAAGAGCATGAAACCCGATGGGTAAGACAACCCGATATCGTCATTTTAGAAGGAATTAATGTATTGCAAGGCGGAAATGGAACAGAAAAAATTAACGACACCTTTGTTTCTGACTTTTTCGATTTTTCAATCTATGTAGATGCACAACCCGAACATATCAAACGCTGGTATGTGGAACGCTTTAAGAAATTGCAAGAAACCGCCTTTAAAGATCCACATTCCTATTTCAAAAGGTATGCTCATCTCTCAGAGAAGGAAAGTCGTGCTACAGCTACCCACATTTGGGAGGAAATCAACCAACCCAATCTTGAAGAAAATATCTTAACTACCCGAAATCGAGCCAACCTTATTCTTAGAAAAGGAGTCGATCACTTTGTGGAAGAAGTATTACTGAGAAAATTATAAAAAGATTCAAAATTCTATGTCTTTCGATAGATACCACATATAAAAATACCAGACACGAAGGGGTGTATTACGCCTTGCCCGCTGCTGCTCTGAAAGAAGGGAAGAGGCAAAACTTTCGGGCATTTCTTTCCGCATCATTAACCTGTGATTTTCAGCTTATTTCCCCTTTTTTAATGTTATTCTTCTGTTAAAGCAAAGATTTTTTATGTAAAATATTCAACTTGGAATAATCCTTGCTCCTTCCTTAATAAATCTTATTAGTTAATCAAAAAAATTTTTTAGTTATGAAAAGGATGATTTCAATGGCTGTAGCAGGTTTATTTGTGGCTACCGTCAGTTTCGCAGGAGTAGGAGTTCAAAATCCAAACAATGAAAATGGGGCCATGGTTAAAGACACCCTTCCTCCAACTCAACAATCTCAAATGGACACCACTAAAAAGAAGACCTTAGAAAAGGCTAATGATCAACAAAACCCAACTTTCAAGGCAGATACTTCTAAAAAGGAGAGTACAAAACCTCAAATGAAGAAACAAGATACCAAGGAAGAGGGTGACATGTGGAAATAATCAATAATCAATAGAAATAAATTGAAAAGAGGCTGTTTTGTCCTATTAAATGTAACAGCCTCTTTATAAATCTATATTAGATAATCAATTACAAAGATACAACAAATCATCCAATTTTACTATACTCTATCTCATGTCATTTACATGACCAACAAGTAGCCACCGGGGATATTTCCCGATGGCTACCGGAGACAATTTAACCCGCAATATTCACCATTTTTTTGAAACAACTCTAAAAATCGTTTAAAATCAATAGCTTGGCAAACTTTTTCATGTTTTGATCGTTCCCCAAATTTGAGGAATAGTTTGAAATTATCTTTTTGCATCTATATTTCGGCTTAGCTCAATAACCACTGCGTTACAAACTCCTTGCAGTAGGCTACTACTGCGGTGGAGTTCGATGCATTTCGATGGTACTCAATGTACCACCTTGTAGCTACAAAAAGCTAATCCCATGAATAATGCGGGCTAAAATAGTATTTATAAATAGTTCCCTCCTATAATGCGTTCTCAAGATGCAGCGTCTACCAGCCAATAATTCTTTTTTCCTTTTTGCAACAGCAAGTAGCGGTTATGAATTAAATTAGAAGGTTTCACCAAATCATCAATCCCCTCAACCTTTTCTTTATTTATACTTATGCTATTCCCCTGTACAGCTTTCCTGGCTTGTCCTTTAGAAGGTAAAATACTCGAATCGGCCAAAAAGGTAACGATATCAGGTTCTTTTTTCAATGCAGAATAAGGATAGCTTACTTTAGGAACTCCTCTTAGTACTTTTAAGAGATCTTCTTCATTCAGCTCTTTTAACACTTCAGTCGTCCCTTTTTGAAAAAGAACTTGTGTCGTCTTAATTGCCAATTCATATTCTTCTCTTCCATGAACAAAAACGGTAACTTCTTCCGCCAGTTTTTTTTGTAACAATCGAAGATGAGGTGCTTCCTGATGCCTAGCTACTAAAGAAGAAATTTCCTCTTTAGGTAAAAAAGTAAAAGTCTTTATGTAACGCTCTGCATCAGCATCCGCCGTATTCAACCAAAATTGATAAAATTGATACGGAGAGGTCTTCTCCGGGTCTAACCATATATTTCCCCCTTCTGTTTTTCCAAATTTACCTCCATCTGCCTTGGTCATTAAAGGGCAGGTAAAAGCAAAGGCTGTCCCCCCATTTTTTCGTCGTATAAACTCTGTACCGGTAACAATATTCCCCCATTGATCCGAACCGCCCATCTGCAATTTGCAGTTATTATTCATATACAAATGATAAAAATCATAGCCTTGAATGAGCTGATAGGTAAACTCAGTAAAAGACATGCCGACTTCACTCTCTAACCTTTTTTTTACAGAATCCTTAGCCATCATATAATTTACGGTGATGTGTTTCCCCTGATCTCTGATAAAATCCAGAAAAGAATAATTTTTAAACCAATCAAAGTTGTTGACAACGAGCGCATGATTCTGCAGATTTTCATCGAAAGCCAAAAACTTCTCTAATTGTTTTTGAACCCCTCTAAGATTTTTTTGCAATATTTCTTCATCTAACAACACCCTTTCTTTCGATTTCCCCGTAGGATCGCCCACCATTCCGGTAGCACCACCAACAAGAGCAATAGGCTGATGCCCTGCTTTCTGAAGATGTACTAACAAAAGGATAGGGACCAAGCTACCAATATGTAGTGAATCAGCAGTAGGATCAAAACCAACATAGCCGGTAGTCATTTCTTTATTAAGTTGCTCTTCTGTACCGGGCATTAAATCCTGTATCATTCCTCTCCACTTCAATTCTTCTATGAGTGTGTTCATTTGCTTGTATTTTTTTTGCAAAATTACAATAATTGTACTTCATCTCAGTCATCAAGAGACAAACTGTTGGAGTGGAAATTCAGATAATTTTAAAATAAACTTTGTAATTCTTCTCTTCTCAAAACATACTTTCCAATTAAATCAAACTCAATATTTACCTTTTCTTTCTCTTCTAAATATTTCATCGTAGTATGTTCAAGGGTATAAGGAATTACCGCTACTGAAAAGCGATCCCTTCTAACATGAAAGACAGTCAAGCTGATTCCATTTACTGTTACTGATCCTTTTTCAATAATCAATGCGGCAAATCTTTCAGGGAAATTAAAAGAAAATAAAGTACTTCCTCCTTGTTCAGAACGTTCGATACAAACACCGGTTGTATCCACATGACCTTGTACCAGATGACCATCCAGTCTATCGTTCAACAACATTGCTCTTTCGAGGTTCATGGTCTCTCCAAGCTTTAGACTTCCTAAATTTGTTTTAGAAAGGGTCTCAGCTACCGCTTCCACCTGGTGGGACTGATCTTTCGTTTCCACAACAGTGAGGCAAGCTCCATTATGAGATACACTCTGATCTATTTTCAAAAACTCACTCAATTCGGATTTTACTGTAAATAAGATATTTCCTTCTTTTTTATAAATATGAGTGATCTCTCCTATTGACTCTATAATACCTGTGAACATAAATACATCATTGATTCTACTTCAACTGGATTCTAACATCATACAAAGACTATTGTTTGAAGAAAAGGCTTTTTAAACTAACGTTCAACTCCATCTAATTTTTCTTTCTCTATCATTAATAAGGACAAGTCATGGACACACTTCTTAATATCTACCGAATCCAATGCATTGTAATATCCTCTTACGTGTTGGAATCTATCCAGTAAAACCAGGGTTGGAGAAGAAAGTTTATGATCCTTTCCATGAGGTTTCAGTGTCAAGTTAAAATCTTTATGTGCCATACTCTTCACCGAATCTAAAGAGCCTCTAAGAAACCACCAGACACTATGATTAACATCGTGTTCAAAAGCATAATTTAAAAGCGCAGGAATGGAATCTTCCTTCGGATCCGTCGTAATGGAGAGCACATGTAGTCCCGTATCACTTTTAGCAAACGAATTTAATAATTTTTGTAATACTTTGCCAACAGGTTGGGAAATACTGTCATCATTGGTCTGGAAAAAATTAACCAACACTATGGAATTATCAATGTCTTTCAGACGAATAGTGTCTCCCAATTGATTTTCCATTGTGAAGGGACGCATCCGATGATACACCGTATCCGTAGAAATGTTTCCATCTTCATCAGGAATGTGCAATACTTTTTCTACCATGTAATGTTTCGGCATTTGTAGATTCGTATCACTAAAATATTTAGTAATCAATAATCCTACAATAGGAAAGAGGATAATAAACACCAATAATATTCTAATTCTGTTTTTTTTCTTCGACACGACAGTACTTATTTATATAACAAAGGTTGCCAAAGCAATTCCTCCGGCAACCTTCTCATTATGATATGTTTTCTAATTACTTCTCTTGCAGAATGATAGTATTTTCCCAGGGAGCCGGAGTTTTAATCACATGTTCAATATTCTCACGGCTTTTAAGCGTCGCACCACCTTCCCAAATCGTAGCGCCAATCCCCCATAAGAGAAAAAATAAAGGGATAAGAATAATCATAACAAGAGATTTCCTTTCATGACGAAAATGCATAAATTCCGCTACAATATAGAAGGCCTTTACAATCGTCAAAAGTATAAAAATAGTATTTAAAACAGGGCGTGTTAAGAAGCCCGCTTCAAAATGTAACAAAGCTAAACCTATTTCTAAAAGGGTAACCGCCAGCAAGATCCAGAAAACTTTCATCAATGTTTTCACAATAGGATCCTTTCCTTTTTTTTCTCCTTCTGACACCTGATCTGTATTTATCGCTTGTGTATTATCCATTTCATTTATTTTCTAAAAACGTTAAACAACAAATTTATTCTATTTTCTTGAATTATAAAAGATAGTAACAGGTAAACACATATACCCAAACTAAGTCAACAAAGTGCCAATACAATCCTACTTTCTCAACCATTTCATAATGTCCTCTCTTTTCGTACGTACCCTTAATAACATTAATCAGGATAATAATATTCAAGGTCACACCGGAAGTAACATGTAAACCATGAAAACCCGTCACCAAGAAGAAAAAAGCACCAAAAGCAGGAGGTCCCGGTGTATGATGACCATCGACAATAGGACCAAGCATGTTATGACCAGTAGTAATTCCTTCCCTAATTAAATCAGTCCACTCAAAGGCCTGACATCCTAAAAACATCAATCCGCCAATAACGGTAAAGATCAACCATTTTGTTACTTCTTTCTTTTGCATCTTCTGACCCGCATGAACAGCCAACACCATGGTCACCGAACTCATGATAAGTATGAAGGTCATCAAACTCACCGAAGCCATAGGCATGTTTGGAATACCGAAAAAGCTCGAAAATACTTCATTCGGATCCGGCCAATAGGGTAAACTAAAGCGTGTACTCCCGTAAGCATAAAGTAAAGATCCAAAAGTAAAGGTATCAGAAAGTAGGAACACCCACATCATTAATTTCCCATAACTTATTCTAAAGGGAGATACGCCTCCATTAAAATCCTTTCCCCAGGTCTTCCCCTTTTCGCTCTGAGTATTGTTATTCGCTGTTGCAGTTACTGAATGACTCATATTTTAAATATAAAAATTAAACTATCTAAAAATTAAGAAAAATATATAAAGATATATCCATAATATATCAACAAAATGCCAAAAAATGGCTACGACTTCTACCGGTACGACATCATAGGTTCTTACTTTTCTACGGTATGCCCTAAAAAAAATAAAGAACAAAGCAATTACCCCTCCAAGAACGTGAAGCATATGTGCCCCAATGATCACATACAAAAATCCCGATGACAAATTCCATGACAAGGTAAATCCTTGATTATACATGGTTTGAAACCCTACAGTCTGCCCTCCTAAGAATAATAAACCTAAAAGAGCCGTAATCGTAATCAGCGTTTTATAGGATTGCATTTTATGCTGTTTAAATCGTTTAACAGACCAATGCATTGTAAAACTACTGATCACAATAACAAGGGTAGAAATCCAAAAAATAGAAGGCATCGCCACCGGTTGCCAACTATCCCGGTCATGCATCACGATATAAGCACTGGTAAAAGCAGCAAAAAACATGATAATACCGGCAATAACCAACCACATATTAAACTTATGTGGATGAATTTTATTTCTATTTCCAATATGTCCTGCCATCACGTTTGTCACATCAAAAAATTAAACTTTATCAGCCAACAAGGCTAATTGAACCACTACAAAATAAATATATGCTCCGAACATCAATTTCCGAGCATGATTCATATCTCTAAACCGGTATAATTCAACCGCTCTAAACAATAAAAAGACGTTCATTAACAACACTACAATTGCAGAGAGCATCCCGGAAATCCCATAGACATAAGGTAAAAAACCTACTGGGATAAGCATTACCGTATACGCTACTGCTTGCAATGCAGAAAAACCATCTTTCCCTCCGGTAGAAGGAAGTAATTTAAAGCCCGCTTTTTTGTAATCATCATAGGCCACCCATCCAATTGCCCAAAAATGAGGAAACTGCCACAGAAATTGAATCGCAAATAAGATCCATCCTCCTGCTGCCAGTGTTCCAAAAATGGCATTGGAACCTGCTACCCAACCAATTAAAGGAGGGAATGCACCCGGAAAGGCTCCAATAAAAACAGCAAAAGAATTCCATTTCTTCCAAGGTGTATATAAAAATCCATACAGTAGAAAAGACAGAAGACTAACCAATGCACACAGCCAATTGAATACCAAGCCCATTATTAAAAGACCCGCCAGACAAAAAATACCAATAAAAATAACAGCCTCCGTCACACTCATCCTTCCACTCGCAAGTGGACGATGTTTTGTTCGAGACATTTTAGCATCAGAATGTCTTTCTATTATCTGATTTAGTGCATTTGCCGTTCCCGATAAAAAAAAACCGGCTACAAAAAGTAAAAGAACTTTCCAGAAATGTACTTCAAGCCCCGGAACTAATAAATAAGCTATAAGGCTTGAAAACACAACAGTGAAACTCAAAGTAAATTTCGTCAGTTGATAATAATCCTTTAATTTTTCGACCACTTTCGCCTGCCAAGATAACTCCATATATTCTACTGCTGATATCAAAACTCTCTTCTAATTATATCGAACCTCACAAATACATCTCCCATACATTATATATTCTAATAATTCCCTTATTCTAACTATCAGGAAACATCCTCCTCTTTCAATTCATCTTCATCCAAAGGCACATTTTGAGGAATAAATAATTTTCCTTTTTTACTATAATCATAAGGCCATCGATAAACTGATGGAATTTCTCCCGTCCAATTTCCATGTCCTGCTTTAATGGGGGTTGTCCATTCCAAAGTCGTAGATCCCCAAGGATTTTTGGTCATACATTTCCTTCCTCTAAAGATGCTATAGAAAAAGTTAAAGAGAAATAACAATTGGGTAATAAATACAATAATTACACATATACTTATGAAGGTATTCAGACTCTCAAAAGGTTTGAAGGTATGCCAAGAATCATAACTATAGTAACGTCTAGGCATACCGGCCAATCCTTCATAATGCATTGGCCAGAAAATCAAATAGGCACAAACAAAAGTCACCCAGAAATGTATCGTCCCTAAGGTCGTATTCATCATCCTACCAAACATTTTAGGGAACCAGTGATACACTCCGGCAAACATACCAAAGAGAGAGGCTACTCCCATCACAAGGTGGAAATGGGCAATAATAAAGTAGGTATCATGAATATGTAAATCAATAGCAGAATTTCCCATCCAAATTCCGGTCAAACCACCGGAAATAAATACACTCACAAAACCAATGGCAAATAAACTTGCCGGATTAAAGGTAATACTACTTCGCCACATCGTACCTAACCAATTGAACACCTTAATAGCAGAGGGTACAGCAATAAGTAGGGTTAAAAGCACAAATACTGAACCTAATAATGGATTCATTCCGCTAATAAACATGTGATGCGCCCATACCGTTGTAGATAAAATCATAATGGCAAAGAAGGCAATGACCATACCCACATATCCAAAAATAGGTCGTTTCCCATGTGTTGATAATAACTCAGAAACAATCCCCATTCCGGGTAAAATCGTAATATACACTTCCGGATGGCCTAAGAACCAAAACAAATGTTCATATAAAAGAGGACTTCCTCCCGTATTCGGCAATGCTTGTCCTTTTACAAAGATATCAGAAAGGTAAAAACTTGTTCCCAAGTGACGGTCAAACATTAATAAGATCATACTTGAGAGTAATACCGGGAAAGAAAGCAATCCAAGAATCGCAGTTACCAACAATCCCCATATCGTTAACGGCATTCGTCCCATACTCATTCCTTTTGTCCGCATGTTCAGAATGGTCGAAATATAATTCACCCCGGCTAATAGCTGTGAAACAATAAAGAGACCCATGGCAGATATCCAGAAATCGGCTCCCGCTCCTGATCCGGGCATGGCCTGAGGTAAAACACTCAAAGGGGCATAAGCGGTCCATCCTCCGGAAAAAGGACCGGTAGAAACAAACATTGAAGAAAACATCACTACGCTAGACAGGAAGAAAAACCAGTAAGACAACATATTTACAAACGGGGATGCCATATCTCGAGCTCCCAGTTGCAATGGAATAAGAAAGTTTGCAAAAGTACCACTCACTCCCGCTGTCAGAACGAAGAATAACATAATCGTCCCATGCATAGTTACCAAAGAATAATAAAATTCAGGGGTTAGATGTCCACCGGCAGCCCAATGACCAAACAAGGTTTCCATCCAGGGGAAAGTAGTATCCGGAAAGCCTAATTGCAATCGGAAGACTACAGAGAAAAAGCCTCCGATGAAAGCCCAAAACATTCCCGTAATAAGAAACTGTTTAGAGATAATCTTATGATCCTGGCTAAAAACATACTTTGTAATAAAAGGCTCATGATGTTCATGAGGGACTTCTAAAGGTTCTTCCGTGGGAACTTCTGCCACATAGGCAGAAGAAACAGCCTGACTTCCTGCAGATGGATTTACTTCGTTACTCATAATCACAGTGTTTTATATAAATCGGTTAAAAACCAATGAACGTTCTTTTCTATTTATTATTATCTAATCGCCAATTTTGTAGAGTCGGTAGCTTTCTTCTTATCTTTCTTCTCATCTTTCACACGATCCTTCTTCGAACTATCTTCTTTCCCGGCCATCGCATATTGATATTGAGACTTCTGTGAAGCTTCCCACTTATCAAATTCTTCTTGTGTTTCCACAATTATAGTTGCTCGCATCGAATAATGACCATTACCACACAATTGATCACAAGCTAATTCATATACAAAATCAGGGTCATCCGTAATCTTCTTCATTTTCTTTGTAGTAATTGTCGGAGTAAACCAAAGGGTCGTCGGCAATCCCGGAACAGCATCCATTTTTAGTCTAAAATGTGGTAAGCCCACATCATGAATCACATCCTGAGAATTAATCACCAATTTTACGGGTTTGTTTACGACCAAATGCATTACTCCATTAGATACAATATCATCTCTATTGGCTTCATCAGACCAGTTCTGTCCCAGAGGATTAGACTCCGCCGGATCAATTAAGTTATAGCTCTTCTGTCCCAACTCACCATCTTGTCCCGGATAGCGAAACATCCAGTTGAACTGCTTTCCTGTTACTTCTACCACCATTGCATCATCAGGGGCAGGACCTGTAATTTTTGACCAATCCCTCAAGCCCATCACAATAAGAATCAACAAAACCAATAAAGTAGCAGAGGTCCAGGTAATTTCCAATTTATCATTCTTGGGATTATGTCTGGGAAAAGATTGTGCTTTATGACCGGGTCTTGCTCTATAAATATATGCAAAAATAAAGAGCATTAAATGTGTAATAATAAAAACAATTCCTGTAATAACCAATACCACCATAATTAAATGATGAATGGCAACTCCTTGTGTAGAAGCCGGTTCCGGTAATAAATATTGTTTTAAATGTTCATTACATAAATAAACACCGATAAAGCCTAATACCAATGCAACAAGCATTAATCTGGCATTCAGCTTATTAGAATGTTGTTGAGCTTTCTCCTTCCCTCTTAATATGGCAACATATTCACTCACCTTGGAGATTTGTACAACAACCACCAATATAAGAACAACAGTTAATGCAATTAATAATCCTGACATCTTATTTTAAACCAATTTATATATCAAAAAATATTCTCAAACTTTAAACTACGTTTCTTTACTTCCATTCAAAAAACCTTCCTCATGATTCATGGATAATCGCTTCCTTCATATAAGGATGGTTTTTCGGATAAAGAGGTGCTTTTTTCAAATTATTCATCACCACATAAATTAATATTCCAATAAACCCAAGCGAAATTCCTATCTCATACCAACCCAAATGCCATCCATTTTTCACAATTCCAGGCATAAACATCATAAAGAAATCCAGATAGTGACCAATAAAGACCAATAACGCCATATAAGCCACAATCGTATAATTTCGTTTCGAATCTCTTGTCATTAAAATTAAGAACGGCGCCACAAAGTTAAGCAACAATACTAAATAAAACAGGGTATGATATGATCCCCACATACGAATACTAAAATAAGTTGTTTCTTCCGGAATATTACCATACCAAATTAAGATAAACTGTGCGAACCATAGGTAAGTCCAGAATATAGAAAAAGCAAACATGAATTTACCTAAGTCGTGCAAATGCTCAAAAGTAATCCATTCCAAATATCCGTTATTTCTTAAAATAATAATAAATAAGGCTAGTACAGCCATGGCCGTAACAAATAAGGAGGAAAAGATATACCAAGCAAAAAGCGTAGAATACCAATGTACGTCTATACTCATAATCCAATGCCATGTAGAAGTGGAATTGGTGATTGCAAAAAAGGCTACAAAGACAGCAGCTAGACGATAAGCTCTCCAAAAGTAGCGTGTAGTTCCTTTTTCAGCCACATCTTCTTGTATAGATAGTTTCCTCAGCCTATATCCTAACAGACTCCATATTCCTATTGTTAGAAAAGTACAAATGGTATAAAAAGTAGGATTCAAGAAAGCGCTTTTTTTCTGAAGCAATTCATCCTTGGAAACCAAAGTTTTATCTACCCATTCATATACTTGAGATTTATCTCCCCAAACCACACACATCATAATGATAAAAGCCAACCCTCCAATAACAGGAAGCGCCATCACCATGGCTTCAATCACACGTTTATAGGCAATATGCCAACTTCCCTGAGCAAGAGTAGCTGCCGCTAGAACAACAAGCGCACCTACAACAATAAGCATAAAAAATATAGCATTAAACATGAGCACCGACCAAAATCTGGCAGAGCCATGATCGCCATTCAGAGAAAATACACCAATAATTAAGGCCAATAATCCAATAATGGTCAGAACGATACTGGTGACTTTTACTTTTCCGGGTATTGAAAATTGTTCTTTCATTCTATCTCTAAACTGTTTAAAAAATAATTTCTTTTATTCAATCAATTATTGCATTTGTAAATAGGACTGTTCCATCGCATGTAAAGTAGAATCTTCTTTTGCCTGAGTAGATCCTTTTTCTCTCTGCACACTTTTGATATAAGCGACAATCATCCAACGTTGTTTCTTATTTACCTGACTGGCATAACTACCCATGTTTCTGATACCATAAGTTGCTACATAAAAGATGGTACCGGCAGGTAAAGTTGATTTAGGACCGGAGATAAAATTAGCGGGAGCAGCAACATAAGGGCCACTGCCTCCATTGTATAAGGGACCGTTTCCATCCAATTTTTCCCCATGACAAATTGCACAATAAATATCAAAAAGTCGTTTTCCTTCTTTCAAAAGACTGTCATCTACATGCAAAGGGTTTTCCACAGTACCGGAATAAGCATAACCGGAATCACTCTCCGGAATGTGGTAAGGAAGCATAGCACCTCTTTTAACCGTTCCTTCTACCGGAAGTCGACTGGTTTGATCATCCGGATAAACAGGATTTTCCGTGTAGGCATCATAAGCACGTGAATATTCCATATCCGGGACATAGATATTCCCTTCATGCCGATAGGGTTTCGTATGACAGGCAGATAATGCTAGAATTCCGCCAATGATTATCAGGGTTATAATATTGATCCGTTTCATTAAAACTTGACTATTTTAAACTTAAATCCTTATTAAATTGATCAACTAACTAGTTATTTAAGAGGCAGAGGCTTGTTCCGCCAATATCTCTTTTTCAAATTTATTCGGTTTGGCATAACTACCATACCACCATCCACTCTCAGCACGCTGCTCTGAAATTTCAATCGCTCCCAAATCGGAAAACCATTTCTTAATTTCTTCCCCATCGGAATGTTCGGTCTTTTCAATTACCATCACAATCAAATCATCGGTCTGTCTGGGATGAAAAACATGCTTTTTTACCCCCGGCATAATCTGATTCAACCAGCAAAAAGTCAATGTCATTCCTACAGAAGAAATCAATACCGTAAATTCAAAGGTAATAGGAATAAACGATGGTAATGGAAAATGGGGCTTCCCATCAAAATTAAGAGGCCAACTATGTACCGTAACAAAAGCCATCCCACCTAAAGCTACTATCAATCCAAACAATCCATAAAAGAAGCCTGCTGTATGCAAACTTGTCATTCTCATTCCCATCGCATCATCCAAACCATGTACGGGATAAGGAGAATACACATTATGTAGCTTATAACCAGAAGTTCGTATTTTACTGACAGCCTTGAAAATACCATCTTCTTCTTTGAAACAGCCAACTACGAAATTTTTTACTGACATGCTATTTGATTATTTATAATAACTTAATTCTAAATTTTATTTATCCTTCTGCTCCTGTATCAATATGTGATGTATGCGCAGCTTCCACAACAAATTCTTCGGTGGTTTTATCTTCAATCGTTCCCATTTCATCTTTGTAACTTTCACCGGATACTTTCAACACATGTTTTATCTCATGAATAGCAATTACGGGGAAGTACTTCGCAAATAGGAAATAACAAGTAAAGAATAAACCAAAAGTACCCACATAAAAGCCAATGTCCGCCCAAGTTGGTGAAAAATAAGACCAACTAGAAGGTAACCAATCATGATAAAGTGAAAGCACAATAATCACAAAACGTTCAAACCACATTCCAATATTAATAATGATAGACATAAAGAACGTAAAGGCGATATTTCTACGTAATTTTTTGAACCAGAACATTTGCGGACAAATGACGTTACAGGTTATCAAACACCACCATGCCCACCAATAGGGTCCATTGACACGCCACCAGAAAGCACCCCCTTCACCGAAATCACCGGAATACCAAGCTACAAAGAACTCACTTGTATAGGCTACAGCCACAATACCACCGGTTAGCATGATGACCTTGTTCATGGCTTCAATATGACCAAGAGTAATATACTCCTCAAGATGAAGTACTTTTCTAGTAATAATTAATAAGGTCTGTACCATTGCAAATCCGGAAAAGATAGCCCCCGCAACGAAGTATGGAGGGAAAATCGTCGTATGCCAACCCGGAATAACAGATGTTGCAAAGTCCATAGATACAACAGAGTGTACAGACAATACAAGAGGGGTAGCCAAAGCGGCCAACACGACAAATAAAGCCTCGGTCCGTTGCCAGTTTTTTACAGATCCTGTCCAACCAAAGGAGAGATAACCATAAATCAACTTCCGAACTTTTGTCTTTGCACGATCTCTAATCGTTGCCATATCAGGAATTAACCCGGCATACCAAAAGAGTACAGAAACAGTAAAATACGTACTTACCGCAAATACATCCCATAATAAGGGAGAGTTAAAGTTGGGCCAAAGAGGACCTCTTGTATTTGGATAAGGGAAGATAAAAAACACATCCCAAACACGACCAACGTGCCAAATAGGAAACTGACCGGCACACATTACAGCAAAAATGGTCATGGCTTCTGCGGCACGGTTAACCCCCGTACGCCAGCCTTGTCTAAAAAGCAACAAAATAGCCGAGATCAAGGTTCCGGCATGACCAATACCAACCCACCATACGAAGTTGGTAATCGCCCAGGCCCAGCCAATCGTTTTATTGACTCCCCAAACACCAATACCATAATATACTTCCCAATAAACGGAAAAAACCCCAAAAGCCAATAACAGGATAGAAATGGCAAGACCTACCCACCACATCTTTCCGGGCTTTTTCTCAATCGGCCGAACGATATCTTCGGTAACTTGATGGAAATCTTTGGTACCGTTAATCAAAGGTTCTCTTACTGTGGATTCGTATTTCAGCGACATATTCTTATTACTAAGGTTATAAACTCAAATATTGCTAATTGCTAGTTCTTATTTTTATTTCAATTAATTTATAAAGTATGTTGTGGTTCTTCATGGAAGAAGTCTTCTTGATCTTTATTGGTCACTTTCGCCAAATAGGTAATATTCGGCAAGGTATGTAACAATTCAAGAACATGATATCCTCTTACCTTTTGAGCTCCATGAGTTACATTATAAATCTTACTTTCTTTATCATTGACATTACCAAAGGTAATTGCATCAGCAGGACATGCTTGTTGACAAGCCGTCTTTGCTTCTCCATCGGGAACAGGATGTCCGGCTTTCTTAGCATTCAACTTAGCGGTTTGTAAACGTTGAACACAAAAAGTACATTTTTCCATTACCCCACGACCACGAACCGTCACATCAGGATTTAATACCATTCTACTCAAATCATTGTTTTGTTCTAAGACAACGGGATCATCATACATATTGTCTTCAAAACTATCCGCTCCATTCCAATCTAACCAATTAAAACGACGTACTTTATAAGGACAGTTATTTTCACAATAACGGGTTCCAATACAACGATTATAAACCATCATATTCAGACCTTCATCACTATGAGAAGTAGCTGCTACAGGACATACATTTTCACAAGGAGCATTATTACATTGTTGACACAACATAGGTTGATACACCACCTGCGGATTTTCCTCGGATCCGGCAAAATAACGATCAATTCTAAGCCAAGCCATTTCATGGCCACGAGCCACTTCTTCTTTACCTACTATTGAAACATTATTTTCAGCATAGCAGGCAATCGTACAAGCACCACATCCAATACAGCTATTCATATCAATAGCCATATTCCAGTGTATACCCTGACTATAATCAAATTCATCCGGATAAAGCGTCGCATCCTTGGCATAATTATCGCCATATTCTTTTTTCTCCTCTTCTCTTTCTTCGAGGAGATGTTCGGGATTCTCTTTAAACTTTTCTAAAGTAGTTTCCTCAATAATAGGACGTCCCTCAAAAGAATTATGGGATTGGGTAATAGCCAAAAGGTATGTCTCTCCCGTATTGGAAATTTCTACCTTAGGAGCAGCATATACCCGATTTTGAGAGCTTTCATTATAGCTTACCCAAGGATATACATTTTTCCCTACGGAAGCTGCAGAAGGACCTATCGCCTGTCTCCATTTCTTCAATTCATCCTCTTTCAAATCATTTCCTCCACGTCCGTAACCAACAGCTACCGATATGACGTCTTCATGAATACCCGGAAGTACCATGATCGGCAATAAGATTTCTTTTCCATTCACTACAACTTTCGCTACTGGACGATGAAAATTCACTTCATTAAAGCGAGTTACCGCTGCATTTATTTTTCTGGACATCGCGGGAGAAATACATACGTAGTTATCCCAAGTACATTTTGTTAAAGGTTCCGGCATTTCTTGTAACCAAGGATTGTTACTATGCCTTCCTGTACCGATTCCTACATTCTGATATAGAGAAAGTTCTATTCCTCCGGCTTTAGGTGCCGTAGCTTTCAATGAAGAGGCAGCACTTTGTGCATCCCCATTATAAGAGACCGCTGTACCTTTAGAAGATTCTTTTTCTTCCTTAGATGAAGGTTCTGCTAACCCAAGTTGTAATGTTTCATCCCACCATCTTTGCCATAATTTACCATCGGCAAATTCAGGATAAACATTTTCTTTCCAATAAGTCTGAATATATTTTAAAGGATCTGTTTCTTTTTCACCTGCCCATTTCAAAATAGAGCTAAGCATTTGTCTTGTCTTGAATAAAGGCGAAATCCCGGGTTGCTGTAAACTGTAATATCCGGTTTGAGGTTCCGCATCTCCCCAGCTTTCTAAATAATGATTATCAGGAGCAACATAACTGCAATATTGAGCAGTTTCATCATTGTGTTCATTCAAAGAAACGGACAAATCCGTTTTCTTCAAGCCGGTAATAAATTTTTCGGCATTGTAATAATCATAAGCCGGATTAACCCCATACAGGAATAGACCTCCTATCCTACCGGCATTCATATCCGCTACGAGTTGTTCCATTTCAGCATCAACACCTCCATGATAATTCGCTTCGACAGACCAGTCAATGGTATTCCCCACATTTCCCAACATGTCATTAATACCATTTACAAGCACTTGTGCATTTGGATTATTTTCCCCGGATACAACTAATCCATTCCCCTTATTCTCCAATAAGGATTTAGCTGCTTTATCTACTCCTTTTTTAAGACTTTCTTCTGTCAACTTTCCTCCTGGAACAGTTGAGTTCCCGGTTGCTGAAGCAATTTTATTATAAAGTGCTATCAGAATATTGGCACTATCCGAAGGTTTATGTGGATATCTATAATCCGCATTAGAACCCGTCAACGAGAAACTACTCTCAAATTGAAAATGACGACTCATCTCGGGACGTTCCGGATCAATTTTACGCGTATCCGTATATTGTCTGGTAAATGCAATAGGATTCAACCAGGTACCAATAAAATCAGCATCAAAACTTACAATAGATTTTGCTCTATCAAAACGATAAGCCGGAATTGCACGTTTTCCATAGCTTCTTTCATTTCCCAAAAGCAATCCATTATAGGATACCGGTTCATAAACGACATGACGTGTATTTGGATATTTCTGTTTGAAGGTCTCAATTGCCTGTTTAACAGATGGACTCAAGATTGGAGAAGTCAATAATACAATATCCCCACTTGCCCCTTCTAATCCTTGAATAATTTTCTTATCAACAGCTTCCCAGGTGGCTTCTTTCCCTTTAATCATAGGGAAACGAAGACGCGTAATATCATAAAGGTTTAAAACCGATCCCTGCACAACGGCAGAAGTTCCTCCTTTCGTAATGGAAGATGCCGTATTTCCCTCAATTTTAATAGGGCGACCATCTCTTGTCTTGATAATAATAGGACAATAATCTCCGTCTATCGCATAGGTAGAAGCATAATAATTAGGTACACCCGGCGTAATTTCTTCCGGTTTATTTAGATAAGGAATAACCTTCCGAGTCTTTATCTCACAGCTAGCTGCCAACGTAGCTGCAGCAGTACCAAAGCCCAGGTACTTTAAGAAATCTCGCCTTGGGGTTTTCGCATCTAATAATTCACTAGAATCCTCAAAAGGCAATTCCTCTTGAAACTCTTTATGTGTAGAATTATGATACCCTTCCGGATCAACCTGTTCCCCCAGACTTTTCCAGTATTTATTTTTACCTTTTTTATCTGCATCGTCGTTATTGCCATTCGGCAGTCCACTGATTTTTACTGACATGAGATGAAAAAATATTAAATATAATTAAAAATTATTCAAAAATGTTATATACAATTAATAGTGACATTTGACACAATCCGTTCCTCCCTGCATTTCAACAGTTACACTATCAATTTGATGCGCTTTAATTTGTTTTTCGTATTTCGTAAAGATGGTATAATATCCATTATCTTTAAACTGCACTTTGGTATTTCTGTGGCAATTTACACACCATCCCATTCCCAAAGTAGCATGCTGATGTACTTCATTCATATCCTGTATATTTCCATGGCAGGTTTGACATTGCACATCTCCTACTTTCACATGCTGAGAATGATTAAAATATACATAATCCGGAAGATTATGAACTTTTGTCCATTTAATAGGTTTTCCCGGTTTTGTATATTGACGCTTATCCGGATCCCATCCGGCATAATCATACAATTTCTGGATTTCTGCCGTCCCATTCACCGGATTTCCTTCTAAGTCTTTAAAATTATTTCCTGTATACTCATTGATTACTTCATGACAATTCATACAAATATTTGGAGAAGGAATCATGGCATGTTTACTCTTTTCTGCCCCTGCATGGCAATACAGACAGTTGATTTGATTGATTCCGGCATGTACTTTATGAGAGAAGACAATGGGTTGTTTCGGTTCATAGTTTTTACTATATCCTATGGTGGTAGCCCCCTCTACTAAAAGATAACCACCTAGGCAGAATAATACGATAACAACGATAGATATATTACGTTTATTTAAATAAAATGGAATTTTTCTATAATTGGGATGCCCTTCTTTTTCATTTGTTAAGCGCTTGAGATTCTTATTCACCTGTAATAGAATGAGCGCTAACACCGCTAATACAAGACTTAGAATACCAAATAATAAAGCATTATTACCTTCACCACCGGAGGATGTTGATGCGGCAGTTGCCTTCTCGCTTTGTCCACCGGAACCTGCTCCAGCCTGCTCGTAACTATTAACGTAAGCAAAGATATTATCAATATCTTCTTCACTTAGTTGTGGAAAATGGGTCATTTGGGTTTGTCCCCATTCTTTAAAAATTTTATTGGCATATTCATCGCCGCTGGCAATCACTTTCGAGGAGTTATGCACCCAATCATACACCCAGTCCATACCGCCGGGAATATTTTCTACTACTCCTTTAAGCGCAGGTCCCGTCATATCACGTACCGGATTATGACAGGAAGCACAATTTGTTTGGAAAAGAGTCTTCCCTTTATCAGCATCTCCTTGTGCTGATACATTTTGGAATGACATAATTGCCAAGGAAGCTATAATACATAACGTTGTAAAAGCCCACCTCTTTCTGGTCTTAAAAAGACTATTCACACCCATTTTTATAAATATTAATTTAGACCTGATGATATTTAAAGATGGCACAAAAGTAAGACAGAAACTTGACTTAATCCAAACAATCCGTAAATATTTCTTAATTTTTTTCCCTTATTTTGTCCTATTTCAGGATAAATTTGTCTTATATTTTTATTATTACAAATCTTTTGTCAAGATAAAAAGAATATCCGAAATTGCCTAATTTAAGAACACTATAAATTATGAAAATTAATAACATCGCTATTTTTGCCAGTGGAGCGGGTTCCAATGCTCGAAAAATAATTTCTCATTTCGAAAACTCGGAAGATATTGACATAAGTCTGATTATTACAAACAATCCTCATGCAGGAGTCATACAAGTAGCAGAAGAAAGTAACACTCCCTCCCTACTCATTGACAAAGAGAAACTGAAAGATTCCTCTTACCTTATTCATACATTGAGAGACAAAAATATAG
Source organism: uncultured Chitinophagaceae bacterium (assembly GCA_964647485.1). Taxonomy (GTDB): domain Bacteria; phylum Bacteroidota; class Bacteroidia; order Chitinophagales; family Chitinophagaceae; genus FW021-bin31. The sequence continues at coordinate 52,525 of CAZYHV010000019.1, forward strand.
ACTGGATTATTCTTGCCGGATTTCTCTGGAAAATACCGGAATTTCTTGTGGATCATTTTCCAAAACACATTATCAATATACATCCTGCTCTTCTCCCCAAATTTGGAGGAAAAGGAATGTATGGTGCTCATGTTCATCAAGCAGTCATTGCAGCAGGGGAAAAAGAAAGTGGAATTACTATCCATTATATCGACAAAGATTATGACAGAGGAGAGATTATTCTTCAAAAAAGATGCTTTATTAACAGAGACGATACAGCTGAAAGCCTTGCCGAGAAAATACATACCCTTGAACATAAATGGTTTCCACGTACCATAGAGAAGGTCATCAAGGAAGCTAAATAATAAAATATTCGCTCTTGACAAAATTTTAACAGCAAAATAATGCGTAAATTCTCTATTTGAGCAGGAATCTACTGTACCTTTGTAAAAAAGGAGAATGAAATGAAAAACAAAAAATTCTACCTTATTATAGGTGCTGTAGTCATTGTAGCTTTCATTGCTGCATTTTCTCTTGTCCAAAGTAACATTTCCAATAACATCTCAAAACCTTTACCTGTTCTGGGAAGCCCCGGACACACAGTAGGAGACTTCACCTTAGTGGATCAGGAAGGAGACACTGTAACACAGGCTATTCTCAACAATAAAGTCAGTGTAGTAGAATATTTTTACACAACTTGCACCGGTATTTGTCCGCGTATGAATGATAATCTAAGCAAAGTCTATGGAGATTTAAAAGATTTACCCAATTTTCAGATTATTTCAAATACTGTAGATCCCACCACTGACAGTGTTTCCGTATTGGCTGCTTATGCAAAGAAAAGAAATGCCAATCCCAAAAATTGGAAATTTCTTACCGGCAAGAAAAAAATTATTTTCCATACAGCCGTAAAGGAATATCTTCTTAATGCAGCAGATTCTGTAGGAGTTACCGGAGAATATGTACACACCAATTGGTTTGCCCTCGTGGATCAGAAAAGAAGGGTTCGTGGTTTCTACAATGGACTAAAAATGAAGAGTCTGAAAAAAATGGAAGCTGATATTAAACAGCTTTTAGACCAACAGAAAAAACAAGGATAGTCCTTCCCAAAACAGGATTATTCTATCGGCTTTATTTCGATGGCATAGCCTCCACTTCTTGCCATTTTTATAGATAGTTTGCTTTTGCTCGTTACCTTTTTTTGTTTAATGTGATAACGTTGGGGGTGCGTATCGTAATCTGCGCCCTTTCCATCCTCATAGATGGTCGCCATATATTTCTGTTCCGGATCCAGAAATGATAAATTGACAGTAAATGTTCTGGCATTTTCATCAGTGATTCCTCCCACATACCAAGCATTTGAATTCCTGTCCTTCCGGGCAATATCAATATAGTCTCCCGGCTCTGCAGCCAATATTTTGGTATCATCCCAAACCAGAGGCACATCCTTGATAAATTGAAAGGCATCCATGTGCTTTTTATAGTTTTCCGGCAAATCGGCTGCCATTTGTAAAGGCGAATACATCACTACATATAAAGCTAATTGTTTTGCGATAGTTGTATTGACTTGTCGGGTATCTCCCGGAAAATAATAATTTAGTTTCGTTTGAAAGATGCCGGGAGTAAAGTCCATAGGGCCACCCATCAAACGTGTAAAAGGTAAAATCGTCGTATGATCCGGTTTATTTCCACCAAAAGCAGCATATTCCATCCCTCTGGCAGCTTCCTCAGCCACCCAATTTGGATACGTTCGATTTAGTCCGGTAGGATGAACAGCTTCATGAGAGTCAACCATAATGTGATACTTGGCTGCTTTTTTTACCACTCTCAAATAATGATTATTGACCAATTGGCTATAATGATGTTCCCCCCTTGGAATAATATTCCCTACATACCCAGTCTTGACCGCATCATAGCCATATTGTTTCATCAATTTAAAAGCTGTATCCAAATGGCGTTCATAGTTGATGGTAGATCCGGAAGTCTCATGATGCATGATTAATTTAATTCCCTTCTTGTGGGCATAGTCATTCAACATTTTGAGGTTAAAGTCAGGATAGGGGGTTACAAAATCAAAGACTTTTACCTTGGAATGACCAAACCAGTCCTCCCAACCTATATTCCAGCCTTCTACCAACAAACCATCAAAACCATTGGCAGCCGCAAAATCAATGTATTTTTTTACTTTCTCATTATTAGCTCCATGCCGACCATTGGGTTGCAACTTGGTATAATCGGTCTTTCCAATATGGATATTATTGGTATCAGCATACGCCCAGGTAGATTTCCCAATAATCATTTCCCACCAAACGCCCATAAACTTCGTAGGATGAATCCAGGAAACATCTTTGTACTTTGTCGGCTCATTAAGATTGAAAATCATCTTAGAAGCCAAAACACCTGCAGCCTTGGGAGCAACAATAATAGTTCTCCATGGGGTAGTAAAAGGAGTCTGAATATATCCTCTTGCTTTCTGTGCATCCGGAGTAAGGATAATCTTAAAATGATGATGTTTAGCATCTACCATTAGATTTGAAGCGGGATAATCAATTAAGGCCGCTTCTGCCAAATTAATATATAAGGGATATTTTCCCTCTCTTTTCAACATGAGCGGGGTCTGAACAGCATTCTTCACAGGAGTTTGAGAGGCATTGTCATCAACAGCCTGTTCCCAGTATTTGGGAATTTCAGAAACTTTTGTGGTTTGATACTGGTATTCTTCTGTATCATAGTCTCCGGCAATCCACCATGCTTTCATATCCGTAGGAAAATTAAATTGGGTATCCTCTCCTTTGATTACAAAATAATTCAGGTTGTCTTGCTTTGGAAATTCATACCGAAAACCTAATCCATCATTAAATAAACGAAATCGTATAATTATGCTTCGGTTGTATTTCTTTTGTGTTAATTGAACGGCTAATTCATTATAATGATTGATATAGTATTTTTTTTGACCTAATACCGGATGCCATTTCTCATTTTCTGCATCCCTATCTATTCGGGAGACAACAAATCCTGTTTTCAAATCATTCCCTGAATGCCTAACCGTATCTCGCCCGGTTCCAAATTTGATATACTGATCTTTAAAAAGACGCAACCCTAACCTTGAATCTTCAATAACAGTATGACCCTTATATTGTAAATGATAATAAGGGACACTATCTTTCAGATGAAAATCCATTTGAAAATGTCCATCCGGCGATTTCAACGTTTGTGCCTGAGAAAAGTTAAAAAGTAGAAAAAAACAGAATATAAAAGTACCAATCTTCATCACTAATCATTTTAATTTTTAATTTATTTGTGTATATAATACGCAAATATAAAACAAATAATAGTATTTCCCAATATTTTATCGTTGTTGTCCGATAAGCTTCGTTGATGAAGTTTATTAGAAAGATTTTTCACTTTGTTCAAAATGATCATTAATGTTTGGTGTTTGGAAGGGGGCGGATTGGTGGCTTTATTCTCCCCTTCCCTCCCGAAAAGCTACGATGAGCGTAGCATAGTAATGGGTGTCGTGAATATCACTTCCCATGGCGAGCACTGTAATTAAAAACAAAATCAGCTTTCACTTTCTTTCATTTTCTCGGCATTTTCGGCAAACTGTAGGGCATCTATAACATCCTGAATATCCCCATTCATAAAAGCATCCAGATTATAGGCCGTAAATCCAATTCGATGGTCGGTAATTCTTCCCTGCGGGTAATTGTACGTCCTTATTTTGGCAGAACGATCTCCGGTAGAGACCATGCTCTTTCTCTTACTGGCTATTTCTTCTTCTTGTTCTCTGACAGCTCTTTCGTATAATTTAGTGCGGAGCATCTGCATGGCTTTCTGCCTGTTAGCCAGCTGTTTTCTTTCTGTTGAACATTCTACTACTATTCCGGAGGGGCCGTGTCTAAGGCGCACTTTTGTTTCCACTTTATTGACATTTTGTCCTCCGGCTCCGCCGCTTCGTGCCGTTTCCATCGTTATATCGCTTTCTTTCAGATCCACATCCACTTCTTCCGCCTCCGGCAAGACCGCTACAGAAGCTGCGGAAGTATGGACTCTTCCCGAAGCTTCCGTCTGAGGAACACGCTGTACACGATGTACCCCCGATTCAAATTTAATTACACCATAAACTCCGGCGCCTTTTACTTCCACTGACACTTCTTTATAACCTCCTGCCGATCCCTCAGTTGCAGATAATACTTTTGCCTGCCATTTCTGATCTTCAAAATAGTGTAGATACATTCGTAACAAATCTCCTGCAAAAATGGCTGCTTCATCTCCTCCCGTACCGGCACGAATTTCCATGATGGCATTTTTATCATCCTGAGGATCTTTAGGAATCAACATCTGTTTAATTTCCTGCTCCAGCTCTTCCTTTTTCTCCTCCAGTCCACTACTCTCTTCCTTCGCCAGTTCTCTCATCTCTTCATCCTCTCCTTTCAGTACCTCTTTATTAAAGTCAATATTTTCCAATACCTCTTTATAAGCATTATAGGCTTCTACCACTTGTTCCAGTTCACTATATTCCTTACTTAATTCGGCAAACTTCTTCTGATCACCAACTACTTCCGGATTCGTCAATGCCACTCCTACTTCATCAAAACGTGCCTTTATCGCTTCTAATTTATCTATCATATCGTTGTGATTATATTGTCACGAGCAAAAGTAAAAAGACTATTTTATTTTCTTACAACCGCTCTTGTATCCGTAACCAACGTTCAGGGATTTCTCCTCTTCCGGCTGCTAAATAATCTTGATAAGTACAAGGAATTATTTTTTTATCCGGCATTCTCATCCACCACCTACCGGTCTTCTTGCTTTTTAGAAAAGAGGTATCTTGTTTTTCAATGGAAAGATGAAACTCATTAAAATTTTCTCCTTCTTCCAGGTTTGCTTCTGTCTTTTCCAAAGCAACGCCCTCAATAAAATACCAAATCATTTGCGCTGCTTGTATGGCTGTTAATTCGTCTCTGTCTTTTTCGGGAATATAACCATAAATTCCAATACTGGATAATTGACTACTCATACCGGCATATTTGAACAAAGCACAAGCTTCCTCCCCGGCAAAACCGTTTGGAGATAATCTGTTGGCCGGAGCATCGGCAGAGCGAATGGCATTTATATCAAAACTAAAAAGATCAGTGGATCTAAGAATCGGTTCCATATCCTCCAAATCTTCTCTGGCGGTACCCAAACGGTAAAAATCAAAGCGTAATTTATCCAACATTTCTAACATCCGCGGGTGAACAAAATAGCTTTGGAACCCAATATGGTTATAGTGTTGAACAAAATTTGGCTGCCCGGTCAGCATCTCCATAAGAAATTTCCTGGAATGCGCATATTCCTCTTCATGTAAATCAATCAATGCATCTATAATGGTCGCTTCTATTATCTGTTTTCGACTCGCATATGCTTGATATTGGCTGAGTGTCAAATCATGACTTCCGCCAATAATAATCACTTTCTTCCCTAATTCCAGTAACTCCTCTATCACCAATTTCAAAGCAGCCTTACTATCTTTCAAAGATTTTCCCCTTTTCACATTCCCAAGATCGGCAATTTTTACATTTTGATGCCATTGATACAAAGGATATAGCTGTTGTCGGATGGCATCCGCAGAATGGCTTTCCGCCGGATACCCTCCTCCACGAAATTCTTCTATACCTAATAAAACAATATCTGCCTCTAAAAGGTTGCTCCCGGTATGCTCAAAATCATTGATAAGCGCCCCCAATTGTAATGGATTAAAAGAATCATCGCCAAAAAGATCAGAATAAGATATAGGATTTACATAATCCTCCAATTGGAGTGGTTGAGGCATCGGCTGTTAAAGAAATTTAGTTTTTATGGATAATAAATTGGAAAGAGTCTAAAACAGGACGACGTAGTGCCGTTTCTATACGTAATTTATTTTGTGTAATTCCTCCTCGATGAAGATTTACATATTCCACCGCTTTGACGGCGTTATCTATCGTATCTATTTCATTCAAAGCTTTCTCCAGAAAACCGGCTTCACATTCTATAGTTGCCTTACTGTATAGATTTTCGGGCATTAACATCAACAAATCTCTGTGTAAGTTTCTCATCTTTCCCTACTTTATTCCTTCAAAATTACAACAAAAATCGTGAACTGAACAAAATTACCCACTTCCTTTTTTAAACAACCTGCTATATACCTTCGGTTTTGTCCAATATGCTTTTCAAAAATACACTGCTTTTATAACTTCAAATCCAAAAAAGTCCTTACTATTATGGATTATATTCCAAAAAAGTCCTAATATAGAGAAAAGTTGTTAAACCTCTTGCAAGCATTAGCATTTCAGGTGGGAGCTCAAGTATCTAATCATGAGTGGATTCACTCATAGGTTAAAAGAGGATATTATAATCAAAACAACACTTTCAAATAAAAAACCATGGATACCTCTCCAACCTCCGATTCTGCATTACGGAAGAAACTGCGATCCTTACAACAAGAAAACGAGCAGTTAAAGAAGGAGAATACAATATTAAGAGAACGATTGGGGGTAAATGACCCACCCAATAAAAACCAAACAACAGAAAAAAATCAGCATGCTTCTACTTTTAATAAATACCGTCCTTCGGAAGAAAAAGTAGCCCTATACCTATCACTGTTCAAAGGCAGGGAGGAAGTCTTTGCCAAAAGATGGGAGAATAAAAAAGGGCGAACAGGTTACAGTCCGGTATGCCATAACGAATGGAAACCCGGGATATGCAAAAAACCACAAATAAAATGTAGCGTCTGCACCCGCCAACATTTTCAACCTCTTGACGAACAGGCCATAGAAGCACACCTCAGAGGAGATCTCACAGCCGGGATCTATCCCCTGTTATCAGACAATAGTTGTTACTTTCTGGCAATAGACTTCGATAAAAAGAATTGGCAACAAGATATACAAGCCCTGATGGAAGTCTGTAAAAGTTTGAATATTCCCTTTGCCACTGAACGTTCCCGTTCAGGAAATGGTGCACATCTATTGACGTTCAAAAGGAGATGGAATTCATACCGTTATTGATTTGAAACCACCATCATATCGCACTATCCTTCTTCTCAGGATTGCCCTTCTTTAAATAAAAGCGCCATAAATGTTTCAACCTTTTTAGGGACAGATCCCTCTTTCTTCAATATACCCAAAAGGAGATAAACACAAAAGGAGACCATGAGCGGCAAGCCAACCTCCAAGGCAATGCTTCCCACATCAACTATCTTGGTAAAAATAAAAGCGCATAATCCTCCTACAATAGAAGATATAGCTGCTGTAGAACCGCTCTTTTTAAATAAAGGAATCATCCCTAATAACATAGGAACCGCTATTGGTCCAACCAAAGCACCAAACCACATTACTATTAATCCCAATACCCCGCCAAAACGCTCATATTGCGAAGCCAAAAGAATAGTTAACACCAAGAAAATGAAGGTAGTTGTTCGTGCTACAACTAATGATTTTTTTTGATTAATCTTTTCATATTGAGGGTTTATTACAGGTAGAATATCTCGCGTTATTACTGCTGAAATAGTATTCACATCAGAAGAAGTCATGGCCATCGTATGGGCAAAAAGGGAAGCTACTACCAAACCTACCAAACCTGAAGGGAGTAAATGTAAGGTCAATATTCCATAGGATTCTGTAGGATCTGTTAGTCCGGGTAGGATAATAGGAGCGGCCCACATTGGGAAAAATAATATTAATGGCCAAACCAAATAGAGTATTCCGGAGAGGGTGGAAGCTTTACTCGACTGAGATTCATCTTTAGTAGAAATGAACTTAGTAGCCAGATTCCATGTTCCTCCATTATAACTTAGAAGATTAATGAATAAATAAGCCAATGCGAACCAAACCGTATATGGATCATTAAAAAAATGACTATTTCTTTCGGGCAATTGGCTCCACATTTCCCAAACAGCATCTACTCCTCCTAAGTGTATAAGGACTACTACAAACATGGCTATCCCGGCAACTAATTGAATAATAAATTGAGCTAACTCTGTAGCTATTACCGCCCAATACCCACCAAATGTGATATAAACTATCGAGATGCCTCCAGAGATCAGAATACCCGCCAAAACAGAAATCCCGGTAAACACATTTAGAAGAACAGCTATTGCAGCCCATTTTGCTGCCACATCAAACAACTTTAGCAAAACACCACTCCAAGCCATAATTTGCTGAGTAACTATATTATACCTTACTTTTAAATATTCCAAAGGGGATTGGATGTGCAATCTTTTCCGCAACCTGACCCAATAAGCAGGGAATAATTTTGCAGTCGCAATCATACTTACGCCAATGGTAAAAGCCCACCAAACGTAAATTGAAAATCCATGAGTATATGCCAATCCGGCATAAGCAACGAAGACAGCTCCGCTATATCCGGATATATGATGTGAGATTCCGGACACCCACCAGGGTAATCCACCTCCTCCTACAAAATAGTCCTTAGAATCTTTATTTCTTGAAGCCGACCAGACACCTATCACTATCATGAGCAGGAAAAATAACCCTACTATAATCAGGTCTAAAGAGCTTAATTTCATTCTATCGGTTTTTCCTGTTCATGTAAATATTAAAATCCATACCTCGCCCATAATCTCTCTAATCTTATATTTCTCAGATTATTTAGTCGATCTAATTCAGAATGAAATAGATACCCCTCATTCAATGCAATAAAGCGGTAATTCAATGCCTTTGCCCTTCTTTTTAATGGTCTTAATTCCTTTCCAATCTGTTTTATTTTACTACGATCAAAGTCGTCTGATTCTACCATGGATTCCACTCTAAGTACAGATAAATAAAAGTCTCGAATAGCTGACATTAATTTATAATGTTCAAACTCTCTCCGACAAAGAGTAGGTTCCATGATCTCTAATGGATCACTTACTCTTCTAAAATCCTTTAGGACTTGTTCAATCTTTTTGTAGCTAAAGGAAGCACCTGTTTCAATTAGCTTTTGTTTATGACTAATGTATTTCCAAAAATTGTGGCTTTCTGACGGAGACAATCCATATTTTTTCTTTGCATAGTCTTTTACAAATTGTTCTATATTAATTTCCACTTCCTTTTCGAGTGCACTATGGTAAGCTGCTATTAAGAGATTAAAGCCCGATAAAGGATAAAGATTTCTCCGAGGGAAGGTTTCTAATAAGATTTTAGAAGGGCCTTCCCAACGACAATCGTAAACTCCTGAGGTTGACCAGGATGTCATAATCATCCCTTGATATCCGGCCTTCCTGCTATAGGGTATAAATTGTTGGATATTCTCTAAATGATATTTCCAACGTTCAATGAAATAATTATCCGGCCAACTTCTTAAAGCTGCTGCCCCCCAAAAATTACATCCTTTCTTTTGCAAAGCTCCTACATCGCCAAACATATCGGCATTTGCTCTCGTATATATCCAATTTATAAAAATTATCTTATCAATAGGCAATTCTTCTATAGCCTCCGGATATCGGAGAATCATGTCCGCCCACAACAAAGGAGTTTTCCCTTTTTTTATAGCTATATCACAGATTTGTTTCATATACTGCGTATACAACTTTGAAACACCATATTGATCTATATATTCTTTATATTTTTTGTCAAACAAATGTCGAGTTTCATCCCCGCCAAGATGAATATACCTTGAAGGATGTAAAGAAATCATATCTTCTATCAATTCCCTGAAAAAAGGAATAGCTTTCTCATTTAAAGGATCAACCTGGGAAATAATGTCTTTATGTATTCGGAGATTGGCATATCTCTCATGAGATAAGATATATTGAACATGTCCCATATTCTCTTGAAGTGGGATAACCTCTATATCTAAAGTTGCACAGTAAGCTACAAAATCTTTTATTTCTTTCCGACTATAGGCATTTCCTCCGGTAATTGTAGCATGCTTCACATAAGGGAAAGAGGCAGTATATTCGATAATAAGTGCATTTATTCCCAATTGTGACAACTGTTTGGCAGTACTCTTTAAAGCGTCCATAGTCATCACTTCTACCCTTAAATCCAGCAAAAAAGCATTGATACCAAAAGACTTGTTTTTCATCAAATCATTTTTAATATTCGAGACCCGGAACGAAGAGGATTCGCCACTTGTAAGCCCCAAACCAAGCCCAGCCATTGAAATATTTCTCAAAAAATCAGATCGGCTCATTCTACTATTCATATGCAAATTTCTTTATGAAGTTTTAATTAGATTGGCACTTTCCTGATCCAAGTATAAAGTAGCCGCAGGATGATGTCTTAAAGAGGAAGCAGGATACCTTTCACTAATCTCTTTCATAAGCGTTTGCTTTACAGCCTTTGCCTTATGACGTCCCGGAACCATACAGTAAATATATTTTGCTTTCATCAAGGCCGGAATAGTAAGTGTAAGGGCGGACAAAGGAACCTTTTCTAAATCCGGGAAACATCCATCATGTACCTGCTGCTGACGAGAAATAGGATCCAATTCAACTTCTTTAACCATAAAAGGGTCCTCAAAATCAGCCACATGAGGATCATTAAAGGCTATATGTGTATTTTCACCTATACCCATACAGACAATATCAACAGGATAACTCTCTAATAATTTCACGTAGTTCTCAATTTCGTCTTTAACAGGTCCATTTTTTTCATTTAGATAAAAAACCTGTTTAAACGGCACTCTTTCAAAAATCCTTTTTTTTAAGAAATTACCAAAGCGCCTCGGATGCGTTTCTTCCAATCCTAAATATTCATCCATATGAAAAGCGTTCACCCTATTCCATGCTATATTCTCTTCTTTTACTAGTTCAGACAAAAACTCGTTTTGAGATGGTGCTGCCGCAAAAATCATATTTACTTCTTCTTGTTCTTGAAGCAATTCTTTCACTTTATTTACTACATCTTTTGCAGCAAAACGTCCCAATACCTCTCGACTTGTAACAATTTTAACCTGAAGATGATCAACCTTAAGCTTATCCATTTTCTCCCTCATAAGTTATCCATTTATTTTCTATTTTTTTTATTGTTTTCAAGACCTTTATACCGGTAGATGTAAATTTAACGGACACCCGGTCGCTTCTTTTTCCAATAGTTTTCGACGAGTATTTCTCCAAGATGCGATCTACTCTTGAGGATGCCATTTCCCAAGCCTCTTCAGGAGTCGCCAGTTTATGGCTGATCAGCGTCTCAATACATTCTGTTAAATCTTTTGCTGCACCTGCCAATAATCCGGAACCATCATTTAAAGATAATTTCCTCTCCTTATCCAAGATGACATTTCCTCCAATAAATGTTTTATACTCCCCAGGAGGCAATCCAGCAAAGCATGTCATATCGCTTACTAAAATCATATTTTCATTTTTGACACGTTTGACCACCTTTAAAAAAGAATCAGGAAGATGGAGACCATCTGCAATTACCATTGCAATAAGATGATCATTAGCCAGCTGTTCCCACAATACATTAGGATGTCGATCCAATTTTGGAGGAACACCATTTCCCAAATGTGTAGAAAATAAAAGTCCTGCCTCCACTGCTTTTGAAATCTGGTGCGCATTCGCCAAAGAATGCCCCATGGAAACCATCACCTTTTCTTTTTGACATCGCTCAATAAAATCACAACTTCCTTCCCACTCAGGAGCTATAGTAACCAGCCTTATCTTTCCTTTTGCTGCTTTTTGAAATTTCTTAAACATCTCCCAATCAGGGGGAATAATATAAGAAGCATGATGTGCCCCTTTTGCTCCTTCCTTTGGAGAAATAAATGGACCCTCCAAATGGAATCCTGCTACCGTTTCTCTCACTACCGGATAGGAATCGCATGCTTCAACCAAAGTAGCTAACAATCTTGTAATGTCATCCGGAGAATGAGTAATTATAGTAGGGAAATAAGTGGTTACACCTCTTGTCAACAAATACTCCGTGGCCCTTAATACGTCCTTCTTCTGAAGGGTAACATCATTAAAGTCGACTCCGAAAGCTCCATTCACTTGTAGATCAATAAGCCCGGGAAAAGTATATTCCTTAGTAGAGGAATCAATTGATTCTATTTCTCTTTTCCTACCCTGCATATTTTTATTATAGAAAAGCGATATTTTGATTTTTTAAAATAATCATTCTTGGGGTAGATAATAAAAAATAGCACCTAAGTCTAATGTCGTTCCTGCCTCAGGCGAACCCACAATTGAAAAATCGAAAAGATGTGCTTTCTTATCCAGAATATGATCAAAATTAAAGTCAGAATTTTGCGCTTTTAGCTTGCTAACCGGTATTTCAAAATGATACCATTTCCCATCTCGAGGAAAATCTGCATAGCAATCATCACAATCCCCCAGGAGAATCTTTGCTCCAATATCCGTAGATTTATCTCCATTATTCTCTCCAAATCCTGCCCTTAGAAGATATGTGGCATCTTTCTTTTCTGATTTGATTGAAAAATGTAAAACATAATCATCGATTATCTGGGTAAAATCTGTTTCCCCTGTGTTTTCTATCGAACCGGCCGCCCAGGAAACTGCTGCATCGCCATTCACTTCCAAGCTCATCCAAGCTCTATCTGCTAATCCAAACGGATTATCGCCTTCGGTGGATACGGATTTAAATGAACTCGAAAAATAAAAAGCCTTCATCTTTGTACCAGGGATATTGACTCTATAATCCTTTACGACATTGGAATCAATTTCTCTTTCTATAACGGAATCCAGGTAAATTAAATAATAATGACTGCCTTCAAGGTAAGACCGCAGAGAATCCACCAGTTCCAATTCATTTCCTCCACCGTCCTCCTCAGTACTATCAACTGAACTATCATCATTATCTCTGTCAATATTTTCAGAACGTTGACCGGTATTCAAGGGGGCATCACTCTTTTTAGCACAAGAAGAAAAAATTATGGCGATAAAGAATACGACACTTCCTAATGAAATCAAATACTTTTCACTACTCATAATTAAATATTTTTTATTGTATAATAATAGATATTTCTTTTCCCTACTTCTCAATTATATCGAAAATTTGAAATAATTAGCTCTTCGTCCTTTTGATCGGAAGGGCGGATCCCTCGGAATAACCAAAGGTTAATTTTAGGAGTAAGATCCTCTTCCTCAGATGGGATATCCGGACCTTTATATATCCATCTTTTTATTAAATTCTGTGCTCCTATATTATCAATATTACCTCGATATAATGAAAATGTTACAGTTTCCCTTTGCCAATCAATAATGCTAGTTATGGGCTCCTTCTCCATCTGAATATCAAATCGTTTTTTATTTCCATTTTTACTAGCAGGCTGAACAGCAAATTGTGCATTCATATTATGCGCTTGCCCCCAGGTAGAAAATTCATTATCTAACTCTTTCGTATCATCCTTATAAAGAAACACGGCTGCAACGATGTTTTTGTCAAGCTGTTCTACATTGCTTTCTATTTGAAAAATATAATGACCATAGCCAAGTGATTTTAACAAAGTCACTTCTGTACAAACCCATGCTCCTTTTTTATTTTTGATGGTCAAATGCAATCGACCTGAATCATCCACCCATACATCATCATTCTCATTTGAAAAATAATTAGGTCCCGGTCCGACCTTGTTCCCATCAGAGGACTTTACCAGCCAGTCGTACCCTGAAAAAGAGATTACTCCTGTTGGAGAATCTTTCTTGGGTTTATCTTCCTTATCTTTACTACATCCCGAGAACAAAAGAACCGGGGAAAAAGAAACGATAGACAAAAGCAGTATTAAAAGTATAGACTTTTTATTCCTTCCCATATTATGTAAAGTTTATTCTATAGTCACATCAACATCAAAAGGAGCTATAGATCCTCCATCCAAATCACTAACCGATAAAGAAAAGCTATCCTCTGTAGAGCTTTGGTTATTGTGCACATAAACGATATTATTTGCATCAACATCCAATTGGGTAAAGGAATCTCCCTGTTTTAAAATAGTCACGCCATTAATCAACCATCCATCAGAAGGTAATGCTTCGATAGTATAAATAATATCTCCATGGGCGGCTCCTTTCATCTCCAAAACATCTTCACTCAATACTCCAATTCCCCTTTTGGACACGGTAATCCCCTTATTGATACCCATGGCAAGATTACTATTCCCTGATGTAAAAGTAACGATGATCCTGGGATGAGGTCCACTGCTGCTTCTATGGGAATAAAATTCATCCGTTTCGTCACTTCCTTCTTCCGCATCTATTTTAAATGATATCTTTCCCGGGTTGTCCAATTTATCAGCAATATAATCGCTTATATCCCACTTAAAGACATCTTCTTTCTTAGAAATCAGCGAAGAGACCGGATCAGGATCTGCCTGCGGAGCATTTGCCCATGTTAGCGAATTTTCTGACCAACTATTATCATTTACACTCAATAAATACAGCGGAATACCTTTAGCAGCAGTAAAAGAAACGCCTACTTCAACGACTGCCGTTCTCAATTTTCCTTTTTTATCCAAATCATTCAAGTCAAACATTAAAAATCCTCTCCTATCATAAATACCGCCTTCTACGTCTTCTCCAACATTCTTCACTTTTATAAGATCTTCGTCGCTATAGTTTTGGGTCTTTTTCCAGCCATTATTAACATATCCATCTTGAATAGCTTCAATGGTATCTTGTTGGAGATTGGGATTTTCAATCTTAGGTACATCTGCCGAATAATATACCACCGCCGGAACAATCTGTAGAGCCCCGTTAGTAGCTATCAAATTAGAGACTCTGACAATCCAACTCTTACTGGTTCCCTCATTGATAACTAATTGATATTTCGTATTACGAGAGAGATACATTTTCTGTCCATTTTCTGTCGTATATGGCATCGGGTCTGCTTTCACCAAAGCCGTATCTGATGTAACAACTTTTTTCTCAACTACATGATATAATAAAATATATTTCAAAATAGGTTGAGGAATATTAGAAATACCTGAATAATCATTGGAGGTCATATACGCTCTAAAAGCTGAATTGGTCGGAAGGATAAAAGTTTTGTCATCTTTATTTCCAGAATAAAAATCCTCTAATCCAGCCGTACTTATCGCCGATTCTAATAACGAGAAGGAATCTTTTTTCTGAATAAACTGCCATGCATTCATTCCTAATTCGGAATCAGGGGGATTGGATACGTATTTAAAGTTTTTTTGTTTTTCGCATTTTGTCAATACCAAAACAAGAAAAGCCCCCAGTACCATCAACTTAATATATTGCCATTTTTTCCTACTTTTCATAACGCTTATATTTTCCCATTAAAGATTGTTATTGATAAAATTTATTTTGGGTCAACTCCGGATTTTTATTCAAAGCATCTTTAGATAAAGGCCAAACCAAATTCGCTTTATTGCTTAACCCATTAGAGGATCCCATCACTGATATTGCTTTCCCTGTTCTGACTAAATCAAACCACCGATGACCCTCAAAACATAATTCTATGGATCTTTCATGTAATATGGCTGATTCTAAATCACCATACATAGCATTGGCTTCTCCTTCATTATCAAAAGAAGGGAGCCCTGCTCTATTCCTAATCTTATTTAAAAGTTCTAATGCTTCATTAACATTAGCGCTACCTCCTACCTGAACAAGCGCTTCTGCTCTTAAAAGCATAATACCAGACAATCTCATTAAAACGATATTATGATCAGAGGGAGCAGAACTTTCATCACTTACCCCTTTCCCCAAGAACTTCCAAATCGCTTTCGGATCAGCTTCTGTAGTATCATACACGTAAGGAATACGTCGATCCCCTGATTCATAAGAAGTTTTAAATTTATCGGAAGGCGTATAAATTGCATCTGAACCAATCGCATATAATACCCTTAGAGAATTGGTAGCTTGTCCATCTTCATAAGCAATTTCAAAAATACTCTCCTTGGAACCGCCCTTTGTAAAAATATGACTCCAATCCCCAATAGAAGGCTCTAAGGTGTATAAACTATTCTCCATGACAAGTTTCGAACTTTGTACCGCCTCTTCATATTTATGTCTCCACATGTACACTTTGGTCAGAAGGGCATTTGCTCCTCCCTGTGTAAACATAATTCGATCATTCTCATTGTTAAATTGTTTTACACAATGTTCAGCCGCAAACTTTAAGTCCTTCTCAATTTGATCCAGTACTTTCTCTTTATCCTTTCTTTTAACAAATAATTTTTGTTTTCTGGAGGTGTAAGGGTCTGTAATTAAGGGTACATCTCCCCATACTCTTACCAAATAAAAATAAGCTAAAGCCCTCAAGGCACGTGCCTGCCCAACAAGTTGTTGCTTATAAGAAGCCTCCCCATCGCTTTTTATTTCCGGAATATACTTGATCGCATAATTGGCACGGCTGATGATAGTATATAAGTTTGTCCAACTTGCAGAAGACATCGCATCATTCAAATTATTTTGAATCAAATTCAATTCATCTCCCGAGTGAGTAGTCTTCACATTATCTGCCCGACCTTCTCCCCAGTATGCAAAATTGATTCTAAACGCCCCCTGCACTGCATTATAAATTCCATAAATTCCGGCACGTGCATCATCCATATTTTCATAAAACCCTTCTGCAGGTAAGCTGCTTATTGGGCTTTTATCCAACAAGTCTTTGGTACATGAGCCAAACAGGAAAAGTACACCTATGAGCATCGATAATCCGACAAATATCTTTTTCATAACTTTTAGTATTAAAATTCAACATTTACCCCAACAATAAAAGTTCGACTTTGAGGATAAGATCCTGCATCAACCCCAATTCTTATTCCTCCATAAGAATTTACATCAGGATCATAACCGGTATAATTAGTCCAGGTTAAAAGGTTTTCTCCGGAAACATAAAGTTTCAATCGAGTTAAACCCAGTGGATCAATGATTGATTTAGGAAAATCATAGGATAATCGTACACTTTTAAGTTTCAAATAAGCTCCGTTATAAATCCATCTGTCAGAAACACGGCTGTCTGTTTCTAGAGGGTCCCCCCGTATGGGACGTGGGGTATTGGTCATATCCCCCGGTTTTCTCCATCTTTTCAAAGCTGCCCTGGAAACATTGTCATAGGAACGAACAGAATTTCTTAAACGATTAATATCACTATAAAGGTCATTCCCATAAGAAAATTGGTAAAAAACACTCAAAGAGAAGTTATTATAAGAGAAATCATTATTAAACCCGCCAATAAAATCCGGCTGTGCATTCCCTATAATTTGTTTGTCTTTTGCATTGATGATATGATCTCCATTCAAATCATCCCAGATAGGGTCTCCGCCTCGGAAGACCCTTCCGTTAGAGGAACTATATCTCAACCCATCCACATTATCCGCATCATCTATAAATACGCCTTTAAACTTATAGCCATAGAAAACACCTATCGGCTCTCCTTCTTTTAGAATATGAAAATCACCATTCTGTATATAGCCATCGGTAAGCACTTCATTTGGAAGCATCACCACTTTATTTCTATTTAGACTGATATTAAAGGTAGTATTCCACTTAAATGCCCCATTAAAATTGTGACTGGTAATAGCCAATTCAAGACCTTTATTACGGATCTTCCCAATATTTTGCGTAATGCTGCTAAATCCGGTCGTCTGTGGAATAGGGACGGCAAAAAGTAAATTTGTGGTATTCTTGATATAAGCATCTGCAGATAAAGAAAGCCGGTAATTCAACAGAGACAGATCTAATCCTATATCATATTCAGTAGTTGTTTCCCATGTCAAATCTGAATTAGGCATAACGGTAGGAGCAGCTCCCGAATGATCCAAATAATTCATCCCCATGGCAAACTCTCCCTGAGAAGTGTAAATGCCAATAGCTTCATTACCCGTTTGTCCCGCACTAATTCTAAGCTTTCCGTCATTTAAAAAGGACAAGTTATCCATAAAGGGTTCATCCGAAAAACGCCATGCAGCAGAGGCAGAAGGGAAATAACCAAAACGTCTATTGTTGCCAAATCGGGAAGAACCATCCGCTCTTAAATTTGCATGAACAATATATTTGCTTTTATAATTATATCCTAATCGACCATAAAAAGAGACTAGACCGTGTGAATTGGCCGTATTCACTTGTTGGTTAGATATTGTTCCTGCTCCGTTTAAAGTTCTCACTCTGTCGCTGGCAAAATACATCCCGTCTAATCCGGTCAATTCATATTTATAACCTTGCATACTAAATCCGACCATTGCATTCAATTGATGTCCTCCTTCAAACGATCGAGTATAATTAATGTAGTCTTCATTTGCCCAAGTCATGCTTTTAGAAGCCCGCACCTTTCCAGTATTGTATCCTTCTCTATAATCTGTAGTTGTAGGAAGAAATTTATCCTCCTTCATGGATAAAAGATTGATACTTAAATCTGCTCGTAAAGTAAGCCCTTTCGTAATTTTGTATTCTACATATTGTTGACCAATAATCCTATCTTTTTTATTGTCAAATGTGGCTTGTTTTGCCAAATTCAGTAAATTCCTTTGGCCGATAGCATATGGAATCGGAGATCCATCGGGATAAGTTAAAGACAATGTAGGTGATCGTGTAAGAATAGAACGTACAAGGCTGTGGTTCCCTTCTCCCCCCGCATCAATTCTATGATTTAATTCATGAGAATACATCACATTATATCCCACATTCACCTTAGGAGAAATCTCAAATCTCGCATTCAGCCTTGAGGTAATTCTCTTATAATTTGATCCCAGAAAAATTCCATCCTGATTTAAATAAGAAGAGCTCAAAGCATACGTTGCTTTTTCTGTCCCTCCATTAACCGATAAATCAATTTGACTTTGGTGTGCAACACGATACATCACACTCTGCCAATCCACGTCCCCATTATTCATAGGATTAAGAGAGTCAATCACTGCATAGTAAGGAACAGTTGGAGTTGTTGCGTTGTTAAATTTATCCAAGTTATGGTATGCGTCTAAAACATTCGCTCTCCATTGGGTAGCATTTAACACATCAAGATGACGAGTAATTTTACTCACTCCGGTATAAGCATTCAAATTAATTCTGGCATTTCCTGATTTCCCTTTTTTCGTAGTAATAATTACCACTCCATTAGCTGCCCTTGATCCATATATAGCCGTGGAGGCTGCATCTTTTAAGACTTCTATTGATTCAATATCACTTGGGTTGATATACGATAGCGGATTGAGCCCATGTGAATTATGTCCATTCAAATTTGAAAATGAAGTAGCTTCCACAGGAATTCCATCAATAATATACAAGGGATTATTCCCCGCATTTAAAGTAGACTGTCCTCTAACGGTAATTGATATCCCATCTCCGGGAGCTCCTGAATTGGAAACCACCTGCATCCCCGGTATTCTTCCCTGCATGGCTGAGAGTACATCTTTGGTAGGCGTATTCTCAATTTTATCAAAGTCAAGCGATGAAATTGCTCCCGTCACATCCTTTTTCTTCTGCGTTCCATATCCTACCACTACCACTTGATTCAATCCCGTGGCAGCAGAAGACAAAGAAATATTAATCTCACTCCGCTCATTTACAGAGATACTTTTAGAAGCATACCCCAAATAACTCACTATCAACACTGCATCATCCGAAACATCTTCCAAACTAAATTGCCCCTGCGCATTTGTGGTGGTTCCCATGGCGGTTCCTTTGATTTTAATCGAAACGCCGGCCAACGGTTCTCCGGTTGCCGAATCCACTACAACCCCCTTAAGTGGAGGAGCTGCCAAGTGTTTTACAGGAGAGTCATTTTCTGTTTTTGCAGGCTTTCTTTCGATGACCACATTCTTATTGATAATAGAGTATGTAAGTGGTTGGTTAGTGAGAATAGCAGTCATGGCCTCCTGAATGGTGGCTTTCTGTAAGTTGACGTTGACCTTATCCGTCTGTCTCAACCATTCATTCCGATAGACAAAATAGTAACCACTCTGTTTTTCTATCTGATGAAAAACCTGCTGCAAGGATACGTTCTGCTCCTGTAAGTTAATCTTTTGAGCATACGATTTAGCGCTCACCTGCAAGCAGCCTACCAATAATATAATGGCAATCATTTTCATAATAAGCCAGGTTTTTGAGGAGAAAAGACCCGCTAATAAACGACAGTTCTTTTTTACATAGAATTGCATATATTTGTACTATTGAACCGAAGAAATTCTTCGGAGGGTTAAATGATTGTTTCTTATCCTATCCCTTAGGATTCATTGTTTAATCTGAATATCCGTCGGGAGTGCGCCAACACTTCCGACTTTTTCATTTGCTTTAACTTTCAGCCATAAATTATAATTTCAACTATTTAAAACTTTTACTTCCCTTCCTTTCACTTCAAAATGCACCCCGCTCAACCGCATAATTTTCAACACGTCCGAGAGGTTCGTATGACGGGGTATTTTACCTGTAATCTCTCCGGAAGGCACGCCATCAGGGTAGTTAATCTCTACATCATACCAACGGGAAATAGACCTCATAATGGTAGCAATATTTGTATTTGAAAATTCAAAAAAACCATTCTTCCAGGCCACCACTTCTTCTGTATTGGTTTCAGTGACTTTTATATCATCTGTTCCGGCAGCAATACTCGCCTCCTGTCCGGGATTTAAAACCACGCCCCGACGACTGCGTTCTATTCCCTGCGCTTCATCACTCACAATCTTCACTTTTCCTTCTAAAAGTGTGGTCTGCACAGCCGGTTCGTCTTCATACGCCATAATATTAAAATGCGTTCCCAATACTTTCACCTGCATATCATTCACCGTAACTAAAAAAGGTTGTTTTTCATTTTTTGCAACCTCAAAGTAGGCTTCTCCTTTCATAAAGACCCGTCGCTCCTTTCCGGAAAACACCACCGGGAAGCGAATAGAAGAGGCTGCATTCAGCCATACACTGCTTCCATCCGGCAAAACGACCTTGTACTGCCCACCAACAGGAGTGGTGATGGTATTGTACTCCGGGGTTCCGCCAACGTCGGTTTTTGTATCGCCGTTATACGACAGCAATCCTTGGTTCAGTTTTATTACTTTGGTATTTCCCTGTGTAGATAAAATGCCGTTATGCACACTATCTAATAAAATCTTTTTTCCATTGGCCAATGTGAGTATGGCTTTATTTCCCCCCGGATGTATATCCTGCGCCGACTGAATGGCATCTGTAGCAGCCATTTCCGGCTCTTGTGCATGATTTTGCCATCCAAACCATGCTCCTATTCCTAATAATACAATAATGGCCGCAGCTACTCCTACCCGGGAATAACTAAACCCAAAGATCCTCTTCTTTGTTTTTATCTCATCATCATCCAAAGTAGACTTAGAAGGGAAAGTATCCGTATTTGTCTTCTGAAAAATATTTTTAATCATCGGCTCCCAATCATCCCAATTATAATCCGGATCTGCCTGCTGCTCTTCTATAAACGAATGTACCACCTGCTCCCATTTTGTAGCATCTACTTCCTCCAAGGCAGCGAAAAGCTGATTGACTTCCTCCTCTGTTGCTTCCCGATTCAGGTAACGTCCCAATAAATATTTTATATTCCTTTCCTCTTTCATAGTGAATTATAAGCGTGATTTTACAACCATCTATCTATTATAACGCAGCCAAAAGAAAAAGGGACTATTCCGGAAAGCAATTATTCTAAAAAAAGTTATAATTTAAAAGAATAAACCACCATGGACGCTATGAACACACAATGCAAAGAATATTCGGAGGAAACCTCATGCTGCATGCCTTCTCAGTATTCATGGTGGTTAACAAGGGATGTTTATAAGTTGTTCACCACTCTTCTCATTCCTCTTTTTAATAAAGCTACATTAAAGTTAAGTAATAGTCCCAATTTATAATTACCTAACTTCAAATAAGTTAGCGTTTGTGCGAGATGTACATCATTTAAGGCTTCCACACTTTTAATTTCTATAACCACCTTGTTTTCTACTAACAAATCTATTCTGTATCCACATTCTAATTTCACTTCCTCAAAAACCAAAGGCATCGGTTTCTCTTTCTCTATATGTAGCCCCTCTTTATATAATTTGTAATACAAACATTCTTGATAAGCACTTTCTAATAACCCCGGACCAAGTACTTTGTGGACATCTAAAGCACAACCCAAGATTTGTGTAGCTATTTCATTTTCTGTCATCTGTTGTTGGTTTGGTTTAGGATTTGCGAGTATAAAGATAAAATACTTTTGGTTACTTTTTTAACCGCAGCGGACTTTTGGGGAGAAAACCTCCATGACCTTTGCGCCTGCTCTGCGCCCATGGCGGTTCAAAATGAATGAGACTGAAGTTATTCTCTTTTTGAACCTCTTTTTAACCGCAGTGTTCGCGAAGAAGGCGCAGTGTTCGCAAAGTTTTTGGGAGAAAATCTCTATGACCTTTATGGTTAAAAAAAGGGACTATTCGGGAAAGCATTTATTTTGAAAAAAGCAAGATAAGTATCGGAACGGCAATTCCTCCGTACTGTCGCAAATAATCTTTGATAAACTTCAACGCACTCACCATTTGGTTTTTAATGGTATTAGGGGAGAGTTGAAGTTGTTCGGCGATCTCCTTATGGCTTAATCCCTGCTCCCGGCTCAGTTTATAAATCTGTTGGCGCCTGGGTGGCAATAAATTGACGGCTCTGGCTATTAGAGATCGTACTTCTTTTGCAGAAAGATCTTCTACAATCCGTTCTTTCCGTGTTTTGTATCTCATTTCCATACGTTTCATTCTACGCACTTCAACAGCATGTGAACGTAACCAGGATAACGACTGATTAGAAGCCACCGTATAAAGCCATGACAACGGATATTCCATTTCTCCTACCTCCTCCCGATGTATCCACAACCGAAGAAAGGTTTCCTGTACAATATCCTCTGCGACCGGTTTTGAACGCGTTAATTTTAAAACAAAAGGGAATAATTGTGCATTCAGGTCGTGAAAAATCTTTCGAAAGGCCTGTTCATCCCCGGATGCAATTTGATGAAATAAATAATCCTTATTGTATAAAGAAGAAGCCATTCGCAATTATTTTGTGAAATAAAACATAAAGATAATAAAATAAAATGATATTTTTTCTTATATTTACATTTACTTTAACACTATCTGCTTATGGACGTAGATTTACTATCCGATATTGATTTATTACAACGCATCGCCGAAAACGACAACAAGGCTTTCCGTATGCTTTTTCTTCGTTATAAGGATCGTTTTTATGCCGCAGCATTGAAGATGACCCATTCGACTCACCAGGCGGAGGAAATTGTGCAACAAGTATTCGTCCTCCTCTGGCAAAGACGCACCCATCTGCAAGAGGTAGAAAAGCCGGGATCCTACCTGTTTACCATCGTTTATAACACAATTTCCAGGCAATTCAAGAAAATAGCCGCAGAAAAAGCCATGAAAGCCAAAATGCGGGGAAAGACGACACCTTCTGAAAATACGACGGAGCAGTTTTTGTTTGAGAAAGAAAGTCGGCAATGGCTACAAAAAATTGCTAATCAACTCCCTTCGCAACAACGGTTAATTTATCATTTAAGTAAAGAAAAAGGAATGAGTCGAAAAGAAATCGCCGAACAGTTAGGCATTTCTCCCAACACAGTAAAAAATCACCTCTTAAAAGCAATGAAATTTATTAGAGGACATTGGGAACAAGTAGTCATGATTATAATGCTTTTGTGGGTGTAGAAGGATATCAAATTTCTAATTTATCAGGCCGTAAATTTCTTGCAGAATGATGAACTGTAAGAACATCTATTTGTTCTTCATGTACAACTTTATATATAAAGTGTAATTTTTCTTTTTATACCCTTTCTTCTTCCGACCTTAGAAAAAAAGCGTTAAAAAAATGGAAGAGGGAGGCGTAAAAAATGAAATACAGTCCTTTTAACACAAACGGTATCGGATTTCCTCTTCATAAAACAGAAAAAAGACTGTTTGCTTGAAAAAAACAGTGACCTTATTTCATTTAGCCGTACGAAACCATTTTTAGCTTTTTTTCTACCGTCTTGAATTTTTGTTTCTTTTGTTTCAAGACAAAAGAAAGGAACAGTATTTCTGCTATTTAGCCCTCTCCCTCTTGGTCGGAGTGCTCTTCATTGTTCTTTAGGGGAGGTCTAAAAAGCCTATCATTACGAACCTGTCTGCCTCGCTTCGACAGGCAGGCGTAGTGAAGCCGCTTGCCGGACGAGCAAGCAATATTAATCTGTAATTTATTATTCATTAGGAGATGGCTTCAGTCATACTTCCCTCGCCATGACGCTTATCTCGCCTTTTGGAAAGCCCCTTATTATTGTTGGCACTCCGTGCCTTTTATTCTTTTGTCCCGGCTCTTTCAAGTATCGTTTAGAGGCGTAAGAGAGAACTATTTTCTTATTCAGAAGGGCTAATATTTTGCTTAATCCCCAACTTTTGATCTTGACCCATTTTATTCTCCTTATTTGGATTTTTGCATATTGTTTCGAATCCTTACTAATATAATCTTTAATATTCTTTAGGTCTTCGACCGCTGCTAAAGACCAATTTACTCGAACCATTCAGTCATTTTTTTTTCTAATTCTTTTTCTGAAATAACTTTACCATTCAGCGATTGTTCATTAGCCTTCTCAATTTTTTCCAAGACTAAGAGACGTTCTATAAGTTCCTCTACGGTAAAATGTTCAGGAAACTGCTCAATAGTAGCTTTTAATTTTTCTTTAGTTAACATCATCACATCATTTTATGGTAAGATAAGCCATTTTATGGCAAAGCTACAGATTTTAACAGAAATAGTGGAAATCTCCCCCAATACCGTAAAAAACCACCTGTTGAAAGCAATGAAATTTATAGAGGACATTGGGAACAGGTAGTCATGATTATAATGATTTTGTGGGTGTAGGAGGATATCAAATCAGCCAATCTAAAACACTCGTCTTTATAATTCCATTAAAATTTTGTTCCGGCATAATCTCATCCATCGTGAGCAAATATTTAGGATAATTATCCTCTATTTTTTGAAGCGGTTTTAATTCACGCTTCAAAGTAGATTCCTTTTCTGTATTTAAAGCTACCTGAATATACATGGTATCCTTTCCTGATTTTGTGGCCAAAAAATCAACTTCTCCATGCTCTACCACACCAATAAATACCTGATATCCCCTTTTTAAAAGTTCTAAATAGACTATATTTTCAAGAATATGACCCAAATCTCCCACTCTGTCACCGGCAATCAACTGACGTAAGCCCAAATCTACTACGTAATATTTCACATTACCGCCTAAAACCTTTCTGCCTTTTACATTATACCGTTCTGCCTTATACAATAACATCGCATCTTCCACTCCCGAAATATAATTTGATACCGTTTTGTTAGATATTTTATTCCCTAAACTAACAAGTGTATTGGTGATCTTATTTACATTTTGAAGGCTGCCAATTTCAGCAAACAGATACCTGATTAAACGTTCTAAAACACCCACATTTTCGACTTTCAAACGCTGAACAATATCTTTTAAAACAACGGTAGAATAAATTCCTTCTAAATAATGCCGTTTCCTTTCATTATCTAAATGAATAGCATAAGGAAAACTGGTGGAAAGATAGGCATTGTACAATTTCCGTAACTCCTGCCCTTTTTGAGCAGAGGCGAACTCTTTAAAAGACAGCGGCAACATTTTTAGCTCTATATATCGCCCCGAAAGTAAGGTGGCCAGTTCTCCACTCAAAAAATAAGCATTTGAACCGGTAATATATAAATCTATCTTTTTGTCTAAATGAAGGCTATTAATGACCTGCTCAAAGTGGTCAACATTTTGTATTTCATCAAGGAATACATAATATTTTTCTTCTTTTTTTATTTTTTCTTTGACATAAGCGTGAAGTGTTTCCGGTTTTTTTAAACTTAAAAATCGGAAGTCTTCAAAATTCACAGCAATAATCTGTTCTTTTGAGACCCCTTCATTCAAAAGATGCTCTTTAAACATTGCAAACAAGGTCGATTTTCCACAGCGTCTTACTCCTGAAACCACTTTGATTAAATCCTGATCTCTCCATTTT
>CAZYHV010000020.1:0-66661 GCA_964647485.1 uncultured Chitinophagaceae bacterium
TACTGTTGAATTGTTCCCATAATGAAGTATCGCATCCTTTTTCGGTCGGTCGGATCCTCCGAATATTCAAAGGATTCAAAGGCGGTTCTGCATTCGTTGATCAGGTTGATGATCTCATAAGTGAGCAGGCCCGTTTCCTGCATCCGCAAAAAATAAGATTCAAATTCTTCCTCTAATAATGCCCGGATGTAATGGAATCTGGAGGGGCGAAGGTCCCTGGTAAGTCGTTCCATACAGATTTCTTCTATAATGTAACGAGGCGCATCCTCCGATTTCAGCTGCGTCAACACCGGTTGAATGCTTTCTATTTTTTTATCCAGATACCCATCCAGAGAACGTTCTTCCTGCAGGGTGATCAGCAGGTCGGGATTATTGTTTACAATGTAATTCCATAATTTTTCTTTCAACTGCTTGTTCATAGTTCTTTTGTTTTTATACTTTAAGGGTGAGGACTAAAAGGGTTATACGCCAAAGAAGGATTTAATGACCGTAGCTACGACTACAAGGAAAACACAACTTCCAAACCAGGCGGCTGCTACTTTCCCGGTGTCCTGGTCACCGGCATTCCATTTCTGATATACTTTTACCGCTCCGATTAATCCAAGTAATGCGCCTATCGCATACATCAGGTCCGTACCTGAATCAAAGTAACTGCGTACCTGTTGGTTGGCTTCTTCAATACCTGCATTTCCGTTCTGTGCCATCACCCTCAGACGGATAAGGATGAGCATGATGGTCAACACTACGGCCCGCAACTTTTTACAGATTGTCTTACTACACTCTCTTTTACTCATTTTCATCGTTTTATTGTTTAATAATATTTTAAAAAAAGAGGAGCTGCTTTTAGCCTGCTACCGACCTTCCTGCACTACTATCTTCTCACACTTGGTAGAGCTAAAGCAGACTCCTCGCTGGCACTCCCATTTCAACCTTTCCACAAATTCTCCGCTTCTTCCTCGTTTAGGGCAGTGCCCAGTTTTTCACATTCTGAAATAATAAGTTCGTTGATGGCTGAACGATATGGAGAATATTTTAAATCGGGGAATTCTTTAATGAGGAGACGCAGGTAATACATAAGCTCAGGATGCACCTGTTTTTTTGTGGACGCTTCTGCGATAGCATTTTTTAATTTTTCAACCAGGCTTTCAACCTGCTTAAAGGTGTCGTCAGGGGATTCCGGTAAAACGACATCTTCCTGCGTAACTTCCGGGCTTCCTATGGCTTTCGTAGAAGAAGCAGCTATCTTTTTGGCCTCTCCATCCGAATCGATGGTAAGACTGGTCCTGTTTCGGCTTTTCAATATCCTCCTTAGCTCACCGGGATAATATCTCAAGCCGATAAACAAATACCAGACAATTAATAAAGCCAGTAGAAGTAAAAGATACGTTGTCCATGAAATACTGCTAAACATGTGCATTGATTTTTAAGGTTCTTAAAACGGCATCACTTTGGTTATGATGACAAGGCAAAAGAACAATGGAACCACAGCGCCTACAAGTCCAACTTCTCTTGTACCTTTTTTGTACCCTTCTTACCAGGTTGATAATCAGAGGATAAGAATTTTATAAAATCAAGGAGTTTTTTGAAAGGAAAGGAAAAAGGTTTATCATAATATTTCAGCCTTAATTCTGCTACAAAGTTCGGCAGGGTGGTTCGGGGGCATTCCAAAAAATTCCGCCATAAACGCCGGGCTCCCCCGCAAGGGCTATCCTTTATTGCGTTGCTTTTTGGACTTGCTCGCCACCTGCCGGAGGCTGCACCATAATTAATTCTTAAACTTTTAAATCAATGATTATGGAAAGCAAGATCAAAAATCCGGTAAACCGAGAGGTAGCAGAAGTAGAACTTATTTACCACAATAATGTCAAACCTTCCCTTCAGCCTAAGATAACCTCTTCCAAAGATGCGTATCAAATCCTGTTACAGCATTGGAACACCAATAAAATAGAGTTTGTAGAACAGTTTAACCTGATGCTGCTGAACAGAGCTAACCGGGTATTAGGCATTTTTGAAGTATCCACCGGAGGAATTGCAGGTACGGCCGTAGATCCCAAACTGGTTTTTACCGCAGCCTTAAAGAGTTGTTCCTCAGGATTGATTCTTGCCCACAACCACCCATCGGGAAACCTTACACCCAGCCGGGCGGATATAAGACTGACAAAGAAACTTTGCCGGGGCGCCGGGTTCCTGGATATTCAAGTACTCGATCACCTGATCGTAACGCCAGACGGATATTATTCCTTCGCTAATCAAGGCCTGATATAAGTACTTAGTGTGCTTATATAAAATGAGCCTGTTCTAAAAATTTAACTTTTGGAACAGGCTCAATATTAAAAATAGCTTTATTCTCAGGGGCAATGTTTGGAGATTGGTCCGGGATAAACTATCTTTGAAATGGGTATCGACAACTAAAAATAAATCAACTATGAAAAGTCATGGTAATCATTCAGCATTAGACGCCAGAACGATAGAGCAAGGTGCACTGAAACTGTCTCTTGGTGAGCGGGCACATTTAGCTCAAAAGTTGTTACTGAGCCTTGAGGAACTATCACAGGAGGAGACGGAGAAAGTCTGGCTTGATGAGGCAGTAGATCGTGCCCGTGAGCTGGACGAAGGGAAGGTTCGACCCATTTCTGCAGCTGAAGTACGCCAAAAAGCTCAAAAACTGTTGCGTTGACTTATGTCTTCTAGCGAGGATAATTCCCAATCAAAAACTCCGGTCCGGGCTTCTTCACAATATGCCAATGATGATCGGAGTATAAAAGAAAGGCTTTGTGCGAACCCTCATTTTTCAAATCCATCCCGGTTAATACGGAAAAAGGCGTAATCTCCGTATAGGCTGTCGAATATTTAACGATCGCGTGCTTGTGATCGTCGCCTACTGCAATATCTGTTATCCCTTTTAATTCCTCTCGTGCCAGTTTTACTTTTTGGATGTTGCTGGCCTGATCCTCCTTTGGAGTCGGAAGCAGATATGGCTTTGCCTTCTCTGTAAACCGGATCAAAGGCTTTCGGACATCAATTAACCTCCTGGTACGCGCTACCGTAACCAGTCCCTCGTCTTCCAGTCCCGCATCTAACACCCTTCTGGCATGGTTCGGGTCGCCGCAAAAAATATCATAATCCACGGCCCGGGGATAATTCAATTCTTTTGTAATAGTCTTTAGAGCCATTTCTTTGGTCAATGTGTTCGACTGACAGCCGGATAGCGCCAAAGCTGCCACCATCATTAAAGCAAGTAGATTTTTCATACGGGTAAGTTTTTGATTGATTAATACGTATTTATGGTCTCTATTATCTTTTCGAGCGTCTTTATTGCTATATCCTTATCCCTTGTTTCCGCTACATAAGATTTGCTGCGCATGGCGTCATAAGACAAATCCTTTTTGTGTGGCGTTGAAAGGTAAGGGACCATAATTCTAAATACCTCATTCAGAGATCTGGCCTTTAAAACCCGAAGTTCATCTGCTGCCCGAAGTATAATGCCTATCTGATCCGTCGATAAGGTACATAA
Organism: uncultured Chitinophagaceae bacterium; assembly: GCA_964647485.1. Taxonomy (GTDB): domain Bacteria; phylum Bacteroidota; class Bacteroidia; order Chitinophagales; family Chitinophagaceae; genus FW021-bin31. The sequence goes on from CAZYHV010000020.1 coordinate 3,515, forward strand.
TATTTTTAACTTTTTTTCCCTTACCGGTTGCGCAGCTCCTGTTTCCGGTCCGGATTCAGTAGATAAATGCTGCTTTTCTCTTACATAAGCAATCTCCTGTGCGAACCAATTACGCAGCATATCGTGTATCGATCCGCAGTCCAATTTAAAAATAGTATTCGGTTTCTTCGGTATTTGCTTTAATGCTTTGAAATTCAACAATAATACATCAAGCTTATCCGGAATAGATTTACATTTTTTTGATTCCCTTATAATCCTGGTAATGAGAAGGTCCGTATATGTTTTGTCATTAAAATTCATGTGGATCAACAATTCATCCAGAGGAGTATAAACGCCTGCGGTCGCCCTGGAATGATCCAGATGTTCCAATTCATTACAGATCTCTTTGAGATACAGTACATCTCTAAAAGCCATTGAATGTTCCCGGAACATTTTTTCCAGAAAGAAACGGATGACAGGAAATACCGCTTTTAACAGCTGCCGGTTATATTTCTTTTCAATAAGCTCTTTCTTGATTTTATCCGATTTTCCCATGACTTCTTTAAAAACTGCATCACAATAAGTTGCCGGTACCGGATCATCGGAGTTTAAGTAGATTGAAAAGCGCTGCTCAACAAAGGAAATCATTTCTTCCAGGCTACTCACCACATCATCTGTTAATAGCTTTAATTCGGATAGCCTTTTTGGATACTTGCGCCTGTTTTCTAACGCCTGGTTCAACAGCAGGATGAGGCCGGAATGATATTTTTTTACCATGGCTCTGATTTTTGTTTCATTTTCCAGGCTAAAAACGGTTTCTTTAAGAAAAGTCAGCAGCTTTGACTTTTCTGCTTCAATTTTCTTCCTGATCTCCTTTTGTTCAATCTCAACAGCGGTATTTAAATCTGTCTTGATTGGGTTGAGTGAAATAGTGATGAAGCTATCCAGCCATTCCAGAACATAACCTTGATGCATCGTCATTGAGTTTAAAGGGTAAATGAATTTATACCCGCAAAACTCATAACATAACGGTAATGAAACAATACGTTATTACCCGCATTTATCTACGCATTTTCCCTTATTTCAAGGTTTGATCTACGCTTTTAGTCTAATGACTAAGCTTATTGATTAATTCGATCTTATTCGATACTTTAACTTTTTCATACATATTTTGAATATGTTTGGAAACTGTTTTTTCGGCAATAAACAGTTTCCGGGCTATTTCCTTATACCTGGTACCTTCCTCTATGAGCCGGGCAATTTCAGTTTCTCTGGGAGTGAGTCTGAAAAGTTTACAATTTTGATCAAATGCAGCAGAGTGGTTGGATAGGCAACGGAAAGGACATTTATTCACAGTTTTAAGTTGAAAAACGGCAGATCTTAATAGCGCATTATATTGTTTATCCAAATTATCGAATAGAGACGAAATCTTTTGAGCCAATTCTTCAAAAGAAAAAGGTTTCGAAATAAAATCAATAGCGCCAAGCTTAAGGCCTTCTAACCTGTCTTCGGGACTTGCTTTTGCCGTTAAAAATATAATCGGAATATGACTGTATCTATCCTGCTCTGCAATGATTTTAGCAAATTGAATTCCATCCATCTTGTCCATCATTATATCCAATAAAATTAAATTCGGAATAGTAGATAAAGCACGAAGCTTCTGCAGGCCATCTGCGCCATTTTGTGCACAAAACACATTATATAGCAAACTCAATTTATTGAATAGAAAGTGATTCATCGCTCTGTTATCCTCTATAAGGAGAATAGATGATTTACCGGGTTCATAGGTACTTCTATTGGCATAATCTATAACGTCATAGGTTACTTTAGAATAGGATTGAGTTGTCTTTTTCGCTAGGTCATTTTCTTTAGGGTAATACCTGTTGAGTGCTACGGAAATCTTTGTGCCGGGGGAGAGGGAAGGATTACTTTCAACCTGAATAGTGCCGTTTAAATGGGTTACTATCTTTTTTACAATCGGTAAGCCGAGCCCCATCCCTTCAAAATTGGTCGTCTTATGATTGATCTGGTAATAGGGTTCAAATATTTGCTCGTGTTTACCGGGATGAATACCAATTCCCGAATCTTCAACAATAAAAAAGAGCTTGCCGGGTGCCCCTGATAATTTGATCCGTATTTCTCCTTCCCCATCGGTGTATTTTATGGCATTTTCTATTAAATTGTTGATTATTCTATTAATAGCATTGGGATCGGCCTTTATAAAAATCTTCTCTTCAATTTCTTTAGCCACCCTGATATTCTGCTTTCGGCAATAAGGTTCAAATAATAACAGGCAACGCCTCAGAGACAGACTAAAGCTTATTACCTGATTGTGATGATATACATCCATTCCTTTTAGGAATCTTTCCATATCGAATAAATTAACAATATCTGTAGTGAGTTTATCTATTCCCCCTTTAACGATATCGAGCCCGTCTTCTGTTCCGTGTTTATCTATATACTCATCCAGATAATTTTGAACCAGCGTCACAGGGGTTTTTGTTTCATGCACCAGGTTGATAAAATTATTTGTTCTTTGCTCATTAAGTGCTTTTAATTCTTTTGTTCTTTTATCAACCTCCTCCCTCAAATCAGCATTCCAATTCCTCAGTAAAAGTTCGGATTCTTTTATTTTTTCATGTTCAGTTCTGAGTTGGGTTATATTCCTTTTTACATACAGACTAAACAACAGTAGAAACCCTACGTTTGTAATCGTTGCCTCTATAGGCTGTCCCATTCTTAAATAGGTAACAACAGGAAGTCCGATCCAGGGAATGATGCTTAGTAACAATGCTGTTAGTTCTTCCTTCGATCCTTTTTCATAAAAACTATTGTATTTTTGTTGAACAGCTCTTACCAATGAAACGATTACCCAAATAGCATATACAGCGGGAATAGCAATAAATGTCTCTGCAATTTCCAAGCTACCCGATAGAGCAAAAACAATAACAAAAAGAAGATAGGGTAATATGATAAACAGATACACGCCCTTATAAGCATGAAATTTTAATCTTTCGAGCCCAAATACTTTATACACATAATAGGGGAAATAGCAGGGCGTAATAAATCCGGTAGCATAGGCGATAATTTCTTGTGCAAAAAACGATCCCGGCATTTTGGGATCAGGCAACAATCCTCCCGTAATATTGTAGAGGAGCAATAAGAGAATAAGAACGATATTCAATTTGGTGGTTTTATCATCAGGACGAGCCAGCTTGTGGATCCCCAAATAGAACAGGATAACCAGTTCTATGCTCACAAAAATAAATGTGACCAGATGCATTTGTGTGTCGAATACCAACACCTTTTAATCGCTTAATCAGATGTATTATTCAAAAAATATAAGGTATAACCTATGTCTTCTTGGTGATATATTTTAAATCCAAATTTTTGATACCAGGGAAGGTTTTTTAAGGTGGAGGTCTCCAGACAAACCATTCGCTTCATTTGCCTGCTTTCCTCCAGAATAGATTCCAGCAGAAGGCTTCCTTTTCCCTGATGTTGCTCCTGTGGATCTACCCCGATAAACCAAATATAGGTCATAGGTGCTGTGGGTTGTGTTCGTTTTATCAGGGATTCCCTTCTGAGCGTTTTTTTTATATTTTTGAAACCTACACATCGATAGATTAGCTGAAGGTCTAACAAAATGGATTTAAATGTAGTCTTCTTTCGGTCAGGATATAGGACAAGAGCGCAGGCATCTTTGTCTTCTGAAATAAAAACATCCCCAAAACGGCGGCATACCTCAAAGGAATAGTTTATTAATGCACGAATATGTGCATTTCGCTTTCCTTTCTTTTTTAAAATGTAGTCCACACTTTTATTATCATCGAAAGATGCGGAAAGAATGTCAACCATCCTTTCCTTTTCATTATAAGTGGTTCTTGTCATGATCTTGATTTTATATCTAATTATGAAAATGATTATCAGAATATCCAATCTTATTAAATTAAATTCAATACTTCGTTAAATGTTTAGGCAGCAATGTCCCATAGTAGATGATCTGTTTGAGCTTACGTTTTTTTTCTCGTGTTCGGGTTAATGCCGAATTTGTGAATAAATCTAGTCACCTGTAATCTATTGTGATAGATCTGTTCACTATAGTTACTATATCGTTCAAATTGTAGAAAATTTAAACAACCTTTTCTCCCTAAAAATAAGTTGAAAACATGTGTCATAAATTTTATTCCTGATTCTTTGATGCCTTTCATTTTAGAAAGAGCAGAAAGTTTGAAAATTTTGATGCCAGATAACTCTAAAAAATCATAATTTAAAAGTTTGCTGTAAATAAAAATATTAGTAAAGGAATAAAATTTCGGCGTTTTAAATACCTATACAATAGTATAGTTTTTGCTTGAGCTGTTTTTTTTTACGTTAATAAACATAGATTTACAACTTATAGCCTGGCAAAAAGATTCATTAGCTTGTCTTATTAAACTTAAATTAAACTACTCATTAATTTAAACTTGATGAATTTTTACGAACGAAATAAAATATACATATCAGACGTGGAACAAAATGAGCTAAGGAATTATAAAATATTTTTAGCAGGATGTGGCATTGGAAGTGTAATCGCTGAATGTGCTATTAGATTGGGTTTTGAAAACATTGCAATTATTGATGGAGATAATGTTGAGGTGTCTAACCTAAACCGTCAAAATTATACTCAGGAGAATATAGGTGTTAAGAAGGTGGAGGCTATGAAGAAAAGGCTTTTAAATATTAATAGCAATATAAATATAGAAACCTATAGTACCTATTTAACGGAGTCTAATATAGAACAGGTATTGAATGGATGTAAGGTTGCTATTAATGCTTTAGATTTTCAATCTGACATTCCTTTTAAATTTGATTCAGTGTGTAGGCAGAATGCTATTCCTGTTCTTCATCCATACAATATTGGATGGGGTACTCTTGTATTTGTAATTTCCCCAAGTGGTCCTGACCTGACTTTAATTTCAAATCGATATATTGGATTTGAAAAGGAGGTAGCTAAATATTTAATCAATCATACGAAGAATAAGTCTAAAATATGGATAAAAAACATATTAAATGAGTATGAAAAAATTAGTAAAAAGCAATCCCCTCCTCAATTATCAATTGCTTCCTGGCTTGCTGGGGGGGTATGTACCAATATCCTTTATAGGTTGGCCTGTGGTAAATCTATAAAATATTTCCCCGATCATTATTTTATAGAATTAGGTATTTAGTTCTCGTAAGGTAATAAATAGTAGAGGTTCCGTCACCATTTCTATCAAAATTTGTTTGGCTATCCAGAAAACCTCTCCTATTGAAACGAAAATGATATTCATCTGAATAACCCTGGATATACTTTTCTAAGCAATGATGCGGGATACCTTTCAACCATACTTTGAATCTCATAATATGAGTATGAAGTTTATAGAAGTTCTTTTCTTTATTTGATTTAAACTGCTCCCCCCCTTGGAACTATTCTTTAGGGGACTATAGCTAGCCCATTAATTAGTTACCACATGAGATATAGTGTGTGTTTATATGGCTTTCAAAAAATGGTTTGAAATCTTCTAAACTATACCCATTGATGTGTCTGGCATATAATCTACCCTCTTTTTATTCTTCTTTACTTTTTCTAATCCCACTATTATAATTTTATGATTCCCCTTTGCTCTTCTCTGATGGACTTGTTTCTTCTGGCCCACACGAACTCATCAACTTCTATTCTTCTTGCCATAGGACACTTCTCTGAGGACTTCATGGCTCGTTGAATTTTGAAATAGGTTGTATTATATAAGTTTATAATTAGATGCTTTTAAGATTGCCTCTGATATGTTAGTAACGTTGAGTTTTTTAAATAGGTTCTGTTTATGATACTTAACAGTCGTAATATCTATGCATAGATAGTCTGCGATTTGATACATAGTAAGACCTTGTCCAGACAAGATTAAAATTTCTTTTTGCCTTCTGGTAAGTTTGACGATTGGCCTTAATTTCCAGCTTTTTATGGAAATATCATAGCTATAAATTTTATTTTCTCCTTTTTCCCTAATCGTAATGTTTCCGGAGGTATCATTAGAAGCAAGAGAAATTATACACAATGCTAACCATATATTGGAGTCCCTATCCAGTATTAACGGAGTAAGCTTGTGATTTATTAACATTAAATCTTTATCTTGCTGGATAAGATGAAAGTCATAAGATATTGTATAATTTAATCGATCTCTCACAGGCAGCTTATTATAAAATTTAAAGCCGGATTCATTTGCTTCTAAAAGTAATTCCAAGTCTTCCGTAGGAACATGATTTATATAGAAAAGATAGCCTTGTTTTAATACAGATTCAGGACTTTCTCCACATAAAAATAGAGGATTATCTGATACATAAGCAAACCCTCTTTTATAATAATCTATAATATAAATACTTTGGTGCGTAAGCTGTGCAAATGCCTTAGCGGCATGTACTAACGGTTTGACTTTAATGTAATCTTCAGCTAAAGGGTTATCTCTTAATTCCAGGGGTTTAAAAAAATCATTAGTAATAATTGCCATAAGATAGCGTATTTATTGTTTACATATTTTTATAATTTTGCTACTTAACCGACTATTGGTTGAAAAGATTGTCGTTATTATGATAAAGTTATGAAATTTTTGTTAAAAATTAGTTCTATTAACAAATTTATATTTAGAATAATGTTATCTACCTTTTTACATATTATTGTAAATAGTATTTTAATGGATGTTTTTACGAATTCATCAGATTGTGAGAATCAAATCAGCGTCCATTGGGTAGATAAGCTAGATGAAATACGGGGAAACCTATAGGGTAGAGCTATTTCTACAAACAAATACAGGGAGACTGACCGGATGTAGAGCCTCTCCGCCTGTTTGGAACCATGGATATTTTAACAAACTGAACGGGGATAAAGGGTTCCATATAAATTTGACAGAAGGCACAATATCAATCTTGTATTGACTTATGTATTGAATGACCATATTGATTTTTCTGCTACCTGGGTCTATAGCACCGGTCATGCTATCACGCTTCTGGTAACTACGTATTTCGGTGCAGAAAATGTGCCGGTGAATGATGACTTTCTCTATTCGATGTTTGATGTCAATAATGATGGTTCTGTTGCCTATATCCCTTCCCGGAACAATTTTAGAACGCGAAATTTTCGCTAGCTAAATCTCGGCATAGATTTAAAAAACATAAAAAGAAGGGGAGCAGAAAACTGATGCAGTTGAGTCTGCTACCAATACTGCCTTTCATATCTTATAAATTTAGGTTTTGATATAAATGAAATATCTGGTACGGTCTTTCAACTTCAGTAATAATATTATGGATGTTAGGACTTTTCTAAAAGCTAATTGCTATTTTTCAAGAAATCACCTATACAATTGTATAGTTTCTAATCAGAGTACTTTATTTTGTTTTATTTTAATTATATCTTTGTTATATAATCATCTGGATCGAGTTTCTTATTAACTTAAATAAAATTTCACAGTTCAGTTTTTCATTTATTGCAGTTGGTAACTGAGATTCTTTATATATTATTAATAAGTATAAACTGTAGAGTGTATTAGAATAAAAAATTGGGTATTTGGCTTGAACTGCACTTAACGTGTATAGGATGTTAATCATGAGATCAGCATTTGCGTTTGGGCTTCATCAAAAAGGATCTATGAAACCTTTACTACTTCTGTATTTACCACTTCATATTTGATTTCTTTCCGAAATGAAATACCAGATCTAATAAAAAAACCGGATCGCAGACCTTGGTTTCTAATTTGTTTTAATCACTAATAAAATTTGATGAATATTAACATCTACTATTATGAAACATCTAAAATCGTAACTATTCCTTTTCGTTTTTTTTTGAAAAAACATTAATCGCATTCAAAGTATCTCGTAATTCAATTTTATTTCCCATGAAAAGAGAATGTACTTTCGCCCCTTCTTCTGGCAATGAAATACCAAACAAGCGCACTGATATGATGTTTATCGCATGTTTAAAACGCAAAGCCGTTATTTGGTGCAATACAGAAATGGAAGACGGTTTGGGGTATTCGCTGTGTGAAATGAAAGCAATGGGTCCTGATTTTTTTAAAGAGTTGATTCATCCACAGGACTATCCACGTTCATTAAATATAAGGCACTTATTTATTGCTGGGCTGACCAAATTCCGAAACATTTGCAGAATCCGTCCGGCAAAAAAAAGCAATGGCGGTGGTCTGACGCCGATATCACGGTAAAAGAACGGGACAATGAGGGACAGCCCATTAAAATCATAGCCCGCGTAAAGTTTTGGAACAAAGGCGAGACTCCCATGGACATAGAGGCTTTGCATAAGGCCCGAACAAGCTTTATTCCTATTATTCACAAGCTTACCAAATGTGAAAGACAATTACTCCCTTATGTTGCTGCGGGGGTAGGAGACAAAAGAATAGCTGCGGATTTATGTAAAAGTCAAAAAACGATAAAAACACATGTTAAACATATCATGGAGAAGCTATATCTCCATAAAAGAACCAAATTAGTGGCGCTCCTGAAGGAATTTGGTTACTAAAAATACCACATCTGTAGTATTTTATATGTGAAAAAGAGGTTTTACCTTTACATATAGATACAAACGAGGAATGTTTCCTTGTTTATTATACTGAATAATTTAGAAGAATATGACCTCTATATTTACTACACCGCAAGACAATGTAATAACAGCCACATCCAGACTTATTAGGTTACTGAAAGTTCATGTAACTCAATCTACCCTGCAACAAATTTTACGAAGACACCCGGATTACCCCAGCTTATTGAGTGTGATGGATGCACTTTCTGAATGGGAAATTAAAAGTATGGGAATTCAGGTACCCATTTCTCAATTATCTTCTCTACCTCTTCCTTTGATAGTACAAATAAAAGAAGAGATGCGAAATGAATTTGTGGTGGTGGAAAGCGTAACAAAGGAAAAGATAACCTACTATCTAAATAACGAGTCCGTTACAAAATCACTTACTGATTTTGCTGAAATTTATCAAGGTACTGCACTGATAACGGAGGCCTTGGAAAATGCAGGAGAGGAACAATATAAAGCCAAACACCGATTAGAAGGGCTTAAAAAGCTACGGATTCCCGCAGTACTAATAATGGCATTGTCCCTTTTAGGAATAATGTATCTGTCAGTAGAAACGATCGATATTTTCACTATTTTATTTTCACTGTTTTCTCTGGTGGGGACTGTGGTGACTGCCGGACTATTATGGTATGAAGTAGATCAACAGAATCCGGTGTTACATAAAATTTGTACTTCCGGTAGGAATACCAACTGTGGAAATGTGCTCCAATCCAAAGCAGCTAAGTTAGGTAATGTTATCAGTTGGAGTGAGGTGGGTTTCATTTATTTTACAGGAGGTTTTTTAAGTCTGCTACTGAGTGGAATGAATCCTAATGTAATGTATTTGTTGGGATGGTTAACTGTCCTGGCTGCTCCTTATGTGCTCTTTTCTGTTTATTATCAATGGCGGATAGCCAAAGAATGGTGTGTACTATGTTTAGCGGTACAGGGGCTTTTGGTTGCCGAATTAGCTCTTACCCTTGGAAGCGGTGTATTAACAGTGTCATGGGAAGGACTTGCTTTATCCTTATGGGGCATTCTAATCTTCTCTTTCCTGAGTCCCGGCTTAGTATGGAGTGTTTTAAAGCCCTTGTGGATTAAAGCAGAGGAGGAAAAGCGGGAAAAAACGGATTTATTTCGTTTAAAGCACGACAGTCGTATTTTCAATGCACTGCTCCCGAAACAAAAGGTCATCTCTTCGGAAGAAATTAAAAAATTGGGGATTACCCTTGGAAAGTCTGATGCGAAATATCAATTAGTTAAAGTCTGTAATCCTTATTGTGGCCCCTGCGCCCGTGCTCATCCAAAAATAGAAAAAATTTTGGAAAACAACCCTGAAGTGTCAGCTCAGATTATTTTTACAGCCACCAATGAGAAAAAAGATATTCGCAGACTACCTGCGATGCACTTGATGGCCATAGACGAGAAAGGAGACAAAGAACTGACTAAACAGGCTTTGGAGGATTGGTATAATCCTAAAGGGAAAGATTCCCTCAATGTTAAAACTCCGGCAGACAGGTATGATGTTTTTTCTCATAAATACCCGATGAATGGAGAAGTACAGCGTCAAGGAAAAAAATTAGAGGAAATGAGTGAATGGTGTGAAAAGACAGAGATAAGCTTTACTCCAACGTTTTTTATCATCAATGCAAATGCAGGAAGGAAGGGATTCCAATTACCGGAAATATACGGAGTCGAGGATTTAAAATACTTGTTGGGTTAAAAACCTTCCTTAAGAGGAAAATTTTTGCTCTTAAGGAAGCAAACAAAATTTGTTCCTCTCGTGAAAGAGGAGTATAAGAACGTTTCGCTAGTTGCCATTCTCTGGAGGCAACACCAGAGTAGTGAAATCTCCATCTTAAGAAGGAATCGTGCAATTCTTTCTGTCTCAGAAATAGCACTTTTCCGACTTGGGATGGGATGATTAGAGACAGTAAAAAGAGACAGATTCTATGAGACAGTATCGTTGATAAAAATGCAGCGAGCAGAAATTTTATTTTTTAATTTTTAAAAAGTTATTAAAATGGAAAAGTTAAAATTAGGAGAGTTAAACCTAGGCAAAAATGCTGAGGTACTCTCAAGAGAACAGCTGAAAAAGGTACTTGGAGGAGCAGGATCTGGAAGTGGAACTAATAAGCCCTGCACTTTTTCTATAAGCTGTGTGTATGAAGAAGGATATCACGGAGATGGATCAGGAGGCTGTTCAGGAACTGCTGATTCAAATGGGAATTGTTTCCCGGCAGAACAACAATGTTATGAACAGGCTAACGAACATTGTGATTCTCAACCACATTGTGTCGCTTGTGTTCCTTATTAAATAATTTTTTATGGATTAGGTGGTTATAAGTATGTATAAAGGTAAAAGTACATGTTTATGGTAACCTATTATAGATACTACTTAATCACCTAATTCTCTTAATTCAAATGCCAGATATGAAATTTCATATAGTTCTTCTGCTTATTTTTTTCCCTTTTATCTTGTATGGACAAAATTCAAATAAAGTCATTATAAAAGGAAAAGTGAAATCAGATAATCTTCAAAATTTAAAAATCTATAGCTATGGGGTAGATGAAAACCTTTTTACCTCAAGATTAGATACTATTTTCACGGTTACCCCTTATATCCCCTTTCAATTTGAGTTTACTATTGACCATAGTGGGATGTATGGCATACAAGATGGCATGTGGAGTATGTTTACACATAAAATATTTTTAGAAAAGAGGGATACTATTACCCTGCTTTTTACCCCGAGACCGCATTATGAGAAACAGTTAAAAGGACGGCATCCCATTTTTACTGCCCATTTGATGTCCGTTCATGCTAAATTTTCAGGGAATATTTCCTTCTTTGATTCTTTAGCTTATCAAAGACCTCTAAAGTATGGAAAGATAAAGCATGAACCCTTAACAACATATAGAAAAAGGATAGATAGCTTTTATCACCTCTGGCAGGGTATTTTGCATAAATTCAAGAAAAAAAATCTTGTTTCACCTACCTTTGTCCCTTATGCGCAGGCTGAACTTTATTCAAGATATATAGGATGGCTTACCGGTCCAGCTTTAACTATACCGAGAGAACAATTTCCCAACGATTATTTTAAGATAGTCAAATCCATAAGTCTCAATAATCCTGAATATCTGAGGAGTTTAAAATCTTATGTAAATGGGATATCCTATTACGTGAAATTTATTAAGAATGATTATAATATTAAGAATTCCTATGCTAATCTAAAAGGTGAGTTTACCACTTTATTAAATAATGAAACCGGTATAGTCTTGGATAAGATGTTGGCACTTTGGTTGTTAAAATATAATAACAAGGGGAATGCTTATTTTGACACTGCTTACCATATTTTTCTCCAAAAGTCTAGAAATAATAATATTCGACAACTGGTTAAAAGTAAGATTACTCCAAACCAAGGTGTGAAAAATAACAAAAATGCATTATCGTGGGCAGAAGTGCTTACAAAAGCAGAAGTTTATACCCCTGAGGGCGAGTTGCGCCAAATCAAGGATATACTTTCAAAAAACAAACCGATTTTAATAGATTGTTGGGCTACTTGGTGTGCTCCTTGTAGATCACAGATGCCTTATTTAAAAAAGATAGAAAAAGAATATGCTGATTCAGTGCAATTCGTCTCTTTGTCCTTTGACGAAAAAAATAAGCAGTGGAAAGACTTCATGTCTGCCAATAAAAGTAATCTTTCCGGGGTGCAATATCGCTTATATAATACTTTTTCTTCTCCCTTCGTCAAATATTTAAAAATTGAGGCGATACCTCGTTATGTTCTTTTGTCCAAATCAGGAAAAGAAGTTTTAATAACTAAGATGACTTTGCCTTCTCTGACAGATAGGTTTAAGAAAGAGCTTAATAAATCTCTAAAATAGAAAGAGAAAAAATTTACTTTACAGCCATATCAGTGGAGGCTAATCATTATACTTTTTTATAATTTTTCTACGAGAGTTAAAATATTTATTTAGAAAAAAAGCAACAAATGCTATTTGTTTCAGCACAACCAGATGAATATTATTTCCTTTGGCAATTAGAATTGCAATTGTACAACCTGTATAAATTAGGAGTTCCAAAGGAAAAGATTCATGTTCTAATAGGATACCAACCTGAAAAAGGGATTGATATTGAATATCAGAATCTCTCAAAAAAAAATCGATTTGCGCAATTTTTCTTTTATCCGGATGATAGAAGACAGAAGGGTTATCTATCCTCAATCAGGCCTCATTTGCTCAAACAACATTTTAAAAGATATCCGAAGTTGAGTACGTTACCTATTTTTTATCATGATTCTGATATTTTATTTCATAGTCTTCCCAATTTTCAGAAATTTAATAAAGGAAAGGATTGGTTTGTCTCTGATACCAGAAAATATATAAGTACTACTTATATTGATATGGCCGGCGGAAAGGGGCTTTTAAAAAAAATGTGTCAAATAGTTGGAATATCTCCTGATATTGTTAAGGATAATGATAGCAATGCCGGTGGAGCTCAATATATTATAAAAGATGTAGATTACTTATTTTGGGAAAAGGTAGAAGAAGATAGTGAAAGACTATATAAACTCTTATCTGATCACAATCAAAAAGAAGGAGAAAAGTACTATAAAGAAAAGGGTAAGCCTATTTCACGATATCATGGGATACAAGCGTGGTGCGCAGACATGTGGGCTTTATTATGGAATGCTTGGCTTAATAAGTATAACGTTAAAATAGATAAAGAACTGGATTTCTGCTGGCCTCACGATGAGTATAAATCTTTTGAAAAAAAGAAAATATTACATTACACAGGAACAATAGAATCTAACAATAAGAAATTATTTGGGAAGACACATTATATTCATTATCCTCCATATTATGATGATGATTTGAATTTAATTGACAAAAATACATGTAGCTATATAGTTGTCCAAAAAATTGATGAACTCCTGAAAGCTCAAAAGAGATATGATTTAAAAGATGTATCCTTTCTGATTCCAGCGAAAGTAGATTCTGAGGAAAAAAAAAGGAATATTCTGATTATTATCAAATACCTTCAAAAGTATTTCGATACCAATATTATAATCCTTGAAATAAATGATAAACAAAAGATTGATCCCAAGGAATTACCTGCTTCTGTGGCCTACTTACATAAGAAAAATCAGCAAAAAAAATATAATAAAGTAAAATCTTGCCAGGAGTTGTGGTGTAGATGCCAAACCCCTATTATTTCTTTATTCAGTACGGATGTCGTTTTACCTGTAGACCAAATGATAGCGGCTGTAGAAGCTGCTAGACAAGGACACATGCTTATCTCTCCTTTTTCTGAGCCATTTTTTAAAGTAGATCAATTATTTAAAGAAATATTCGGACGGTTATTAGATCCCAAAGTTTTAGAATTGAACAGAGGGAAATTTAATAAAGAGACCAAACAATCTCAAGAAAAAGTCTTCTTTATGAAGAAAGAAATGTTTTTAAACATGAATAGTGAAGAAGTATATTCAAGTAAAAAGGGAAATAGGGAACTTGATATGACAAAAAGGTTTAAAAATCTTAGTGCTAAAACCCGCCCTATTTCAGGTCCGGTCTTTCGTTTATGGCATCCTTAAAATTTAAAGTATTTTAAATGACAACAGATCAAACATTTGACGACGTTGCTTACTCCTTCTATTTTGAAAATGAGCATAAAATAAAAAGTTGGGGACTTTCTTCCGGAAAAGCAGGAGAAATAATGATACTCCTACTTCTATATCAGTATTTAAAAAGAGATGATTATCTTGAAAAGGCTAATCTGCTCCTTGAAGATATTGCAATTCATATTTCTCAAGTTAAAGACCCGGGATTCATGTTAGGTTTATCGGGTATAGGGTGGTTAATAGAATGGATTGCTCAAAATGGTTTTATGGAAATAAATACGGATAAGGTGCTGGAAGAAGTAGATGATAGACTATATAAAACGGTCTTGTTTACTACCTCAAAGGACATTTCCGTATATAATGGTATAGTAGGGAAAGCTTTATATTTCTTGAATCGGCATCAAAGTAAAAACTACGGTACTCATCGTTACAAAACAATTTGTCATGAAGAGTGTTTGGTTTTATTAACAGATGCTCTTCAACAAAAATTACTAGAGAAAGACGGTCTTTTAATGAGAAAACGTAAACTTGCCCTTTCGAAATTAAAGCAAGTGGGAGATGCCCTCATTTTTCTGACGAAATTGAGTAAAACCAGAATTAATTGGTCGGTAGTAGAAGATTGTATTTATAAAATAACAAATTTTGTAGAGAATAAGCTACCATCAATAGAAGGTAATAATGGGGACATAGATAATTCAGATACCTATGAATCATTCTATTTATCCTACTGTTATTGGAAGGCGGGAGTGATTTTTAAATGTAAAAAATGGGAATTGAAAGGATTGTCTTGTTTGAGGTTTTATATAAAAAATAATAACTATGTTCTTCCACAAAGTACTCCCAGAATTGACTGGCTCTTTTTATTGGTAGATTTACGTACTCAGCTAGACATTCCTGAATATTCAAAAATCATAGATGAAAGGTACCAGAATATTTGTAAAGATCATATTCCACCCTTTCTTAAAAATGGTTTTGGAAGTTTGGTCCTATCAGGACTTAATCTAAAATATAATAGGAAATACAATTGGCAGGAAATTTTAATTTGTTGCTAATTATTTTCTGCAGATAACTCAATACTTATTAACTTGTTTTATCTACGATAAAAGTATTTCTTTTATAAAAACAGTTAACTTATTAATGATGTCATGCGATATGAAAGCTATACCTACTTATATTATCAATCTAAATCATCGTACCCTGCGCAGGAGGCATATCCTCGACGAGTTTAAAATGCATGAAGAGTTTCATCCAATTATTGTAGATGCGATAAAACATAGTAGAGGAGCGATAGGTTTATGGCAAACCATACAATATATATTGAGAGACTTGGCAGAACCTGAAATTGACTTTGTTATTCTATGTGAAGATGACCACCAATTTACTTCTGAATATTCCAAAGAACGATTATTCTCATGTATTAAAGAAGCAAAGGAAAGAGATACTGATATCCTTTCAGGTGGAGTGAGTGGATTTACCAATGCCTTACCGGTGGCAAAGTCCCTTTATTGGGTAGAAAAATTTTCGGGTTTACAGTTTTCTATTATTTTTCGGAATTTTTTTAATTCCATTATAGAAACTGATTTTAATTCCGTAGATGCCGCCGATTATAGAATCTGTTCTCTTACAGAAAAAAAATTCTTTATTCACCCTTTTATTTCAATACAAAAAGATTTTGGCTATTCTGATGCCACTCCCAAGAATAATTCAAAGAATATTACTGAACTATTTGATCAGGCGGATACTAAAGTTAAATTGTTAAAAGAAGTATCATCTTCTTATACAATACGTTCAACAGAAATATCTTCGGCTGTAAATAGCAAAGGCTGGAGTAACATAAATATTCCTACCTATGTTATTCACCTGCCGGAAAGAAAAGAACGCAGGAAAAGTATTGAGGAACAATTTAATGGGAAACCCGAATTTGATGTCAACATTGTTAAGGCCTGCAGACATAAAGTTGGAGCTGTAGGATTGTGGCAGAGTATCCGAAAGATTACAAAAAAAGCCCAAAGAAATGGAGATGATGTGATTATTATTTGTGAGGACGATCATGTTTTTACCCCTAATTATCAGAGAGAAGTCTTAATTCGAAATATTTTTAAGGCCTATGAAATGGGAAGTAACCTTTTATTGGGAGGTATAGGAGGATTTGATGCAGCCTTGCAAATAACAGAAGATCTATGGTGGATTAATTCTTTTTGGTGTACACAATTTACGGTAATATTCAGAAATTTTTTTAATAGTATATTGAATGAACCTTTTGAAAATAATGTAGCAGCGGATGATTTGTATTCAGAAATGACATCTAATAAACTGGTGCTATATCCCTTTATTTCTATTCAGAAAGAATTTGGTTATTCCGATTGTACGGATAAGAATAATAAAAATACAGGATTAGTTGAAAATCTTTTTAGTAATTCGGGGATGAGAATGAAAGAGTTACAGAGAAAATACTCAGAATATGGCTTAAATAAATCGTTATCCTAATTGAATTAGATTATGTCTTTTCCCTTTTACAAACAACTGAATGCGATGGACTGTGGTCCTACCTGCCTGAGAATGATTGCGCGGCATTATGGAAAGCATTATAATACCGATGGAATTAGACAAGTAGCCGGTTATTCTAAGGCAGGGGTTTCTTTGTTGGGCATTAGCCTGGCTGCAGAAAAAATGGGATTCCGTACTCGCGGCGTTCAAATTACACTGAAACAATTATTGCAAGACGCGCCACATCCTTGCATTCTTCATTGGGAACAGAATCATTTTGTAGTCCTTGTTGGTGTGTCCAGATGGCGTCACAGTCAAATTACAGTGGCAGATCCTGCCAAGGGGATTATTTCCTATAATCAAGAAGAATTCTTACAACATTGGCTTCCCGAATCCTTCCAACAAAACAACGATGGAACTGGAGTACGCCAAATAGGCACGGCACTTTTATTAGAACCCACTCCCTATTTTTACGAGCAAGAAGGAGAAAAGGAAGATAAGCTAAATTGGAACTGGGTATTGCAATATCTGAAGAAAAGTAAATGGTTGCTTACTCAAGTGTTTATTGCCCTGATTATTTCTTCTGTTTTTCAGCTTATTTTTCCTTTTTTGACACAAAGTATTGTTGATACAGGAATTAACACCCGGAACCTTTCTTACATTACGATCGTGCTTATTGCAGAGTTGGTACTGGTTTTTAGCCGTAGTATCGTCAACTTCATTCGTAGTCGTCTGTTACTACGCATTTCGGCCGTACTGAATTTAAATATACTTTCAGACTTTTGGATCAAGTTAATACGGTTGCCTATCAGCTATTTTGATATTCATCATTCAGGGGATACCCTGCAGCGCATCGGAGACCATAATACTATTCAGAGCTTTTTAACGGGGACTGCTTTAAACACTATATTTTCTATTTTTAATTTTATTGTTTTTGCTTTCGTATTGGCTTATTATAATGTGCAGTTATTTTTCGTATTCCTTATTGGCAGCGTTTTATATTTTCTATGGATTGTTCTTTTCCTTCGGATACGGAGAAAGATTAATTATGAAAATTTTTATCTTAATGCGAAAGGGAATACAGTTACCTTACAGTTGGTACAGGGGATGCAGGAAATCAAAATGAATGGAGCTGAGCAATTGAAGCGTTGGGAATGGGAAAGGGTACAGGCAGCCATTTACCGACTTAGCTTTAAAAATTTAAATTACAACCAGTTGCAACAAGCAGGCGCATTATTAATTGACCAGGGAAAAGATGTGATCATCACCTTTTTGGTCGCTAAAATGGTCATCGAAGGAAAATTGACCTTAGGAATGATGTTGGCAGTACAATATATTATCGGGCAATTGAGCGGTCCGGTACACCAGTTTATCAGCCTGATACAAAGTGGACAAGACACGAAGATTGCAATGGAACGATTAAATGAGGTACGGCAGATACAAGACGAAGAAGACCGTTATAAAAGTTATCTGACTTATTTGCCGGAAGATAAAAATATCCACATATCGGATATGTCATTTACCTATCCGGGAGCTTTAGATACTCCGGTATTGAAAGATATCAACCTGAAAATACCGGCAGGAAAGGTGACCGCCCTTGTTGGAATGAGTGGCAGTGGGAAAACCACCCTCTTGAAATTGTTAATGAAGTTTTATGATGAATATGGGGGTGATATTAAGATAGGGCAAAGCAGCCTGCGTTATTTTAGTCCCCAGTTTTGGCGAACGCAATGTGGCGCAGTTATGCAGGATGGATATATCTTTGATGATACTATTGCCAGAAATATAGTCGTGGGCGAAGAAGATATTGATCATGACCGGATGGTACATGCTTGCAAAGTAGCCAATATTTTATCATTTATCGAATCGCTTCCAAATGGTTTTTATACCAAGTTAGGAACAGAAGGAACAGGACTTAGTCAGGGGCAGAAACAGCGGGTGCTCATTGCCAGAGCCACTTACAAAGATCCTGAATTTTTGTTCTTCGACGAGGCAACCAATTCTTTGGATGCCAACAATGAAAGAGAGATCGTAGAAAATCTGGAACAATTTTTTGAACAAAAGACAGTAGTTGTGGCTGCACACCGATTGAGTACAGTGAAAAATGCACACAAGATTGTGGTGATAAAAGACGGACGGATCGTAGAAGAAGGCGCCCATAAAGAATTGATTCTTTTAAAAGGGAGGTATTATGAATTAGTGAAAAACCAATTAGAACTTGAAGGATAGTAGGAACAGAGAAGAATATATGTACTAATAGATAAAGGAAGGCTGACCTTTAATAAAAGTAAGAAACGATGTCTAATAAAGAAAAAAGAAACCATTCGTCTTTAAGGCATGAAAAGGAGACTTCGCCTGAAGACTTTCGTTCTCGGGAAGTGGAAGATATTATTTCGGAACGATCTGATTTTTGGGGCAGGTGGGCATTGCCGATTTTCTTATTTATTTTACTGTTGATGGTTGCAGGAACCTGGTTTATTCGCTATCCTGATACAGTAAAAGCCACTGCTACGCTGAATGCGGCCAATGGTCCCCGGGCGCTTGTCTCTCGAAAAGAAGGGAAACTCATTCATTTATTTAAGCACAATGGTGATACCGTCAAGACCGGTACGGCTATTGGGTGGATAGAGAGTACTGGTAGTCATCGTCAAATCCTTCTGCTTACCCGAAATTTAGATTCTGCCTTGCAATTATTAAACCGGAATTCCCCGGAAAAGATTCAGAGCCTGTTTCGATCTCGATTCAATGATTTGGGGGAACTACAGCCCTCCTATCAAGAATTTAGCATTGCACTCCAGCAATTTACAGACTATCTAACCACCGGCTATTATTTAAAAAAGAAACACAATCTTCTGGCAGATATTGCTTTTCTAAAAAAGAATAGAGCGGCTATTCACCATCAGATAGCACTAACCAAGCAGGATATCGCACTGGCTACAAAAGATTTCGAAGCTAATAAGAAGTTGTATCAGGAACAAGTACTTTCTGATCTGGATTACCGCCAATCTAAAAGTGCCTACCTGAATAAGAGACAAGCTCTTCCTCAGCTTGAACAATCACTTACCAATAACCTCCATCAGGAAGCTGATCAGAAAGCAGAAATAGCAGAACTAAACCATACCATTTCCAAACAAAAGCAAATCTTCTTACAAAAACTCCATACCTTTCAAAGTGAAGTAGATTTGTGGATCTCAAAGAATATCATAAAAGCCCCCGTTTCCGGAACGGTCGTCTTTCTTTTGCCTTTGCAAAAAAATACTTTTCTGCATATAGGTGAAAAATTGGGATATGTGAATCCACTCAATAGTACATACTACGCCAGAATTCATTTTTCTCAACACAATTTCGGGAAAGTAGCAGTAGGTCAGCCGGTCCAACTCAGAGTGGAATCGTATCCTTATGAACAATTTGGTATTCTTAATGGTCGTCTGAGTTATATCTCGAATGTAGCTTCAGATAGTGGCTTCCTTGGCCGGGTTGAGTTGCCTAATGGACTACAAACAGAATACAATAAGACCATTCAATTTAGAAGCGGACTGCATGCTACCGCCATCATCATCTCCAAACCAATGCGACTTTTACAAAGATTTTATTATAATATGATGAAAAAAGTAAATCAATAAGGCAAAAAAACACTACAATTGTGGTATTTTTTGGCAATAATAATGTGCTTACCTTTGAAATATCATTCAGAGAAGGAGTTTTTTACGAGTTGTCTTTCTCCTATCTTACTTGACAAATTCGCAGATAGGCAGGGCAAGGGCAACACCAGAGTAGTGAAAGATTCGTCTTAAGAAGGATATTGTACAATTTCTTCTCCATGGGAACAGCACTTGTCTGATTTGGGACAGAATGATTTGGGACAGAACCTATGAGACAGATTCATTGCTGAAAAATGCAACGAACAGAAATTTTATTGTTTAATTTTTTAAAACTTAGTAAAATGAAAAAGTTAAAATTAGAAGAGTTGAACCTGGGTAATGCTGGGGTACTCTCAAGAGAAGAATTGAAAAAAGTGCTTGGAGGTATGGGATCAGGTGGAGGAAGTGGAGATGTCATGTGTTGTGACAAAAATAATCCTCAGGATTGTGGTATCTGTATGCCTTTCGATATGATGGGCTCATGTCCATCAGGTCAGATTATGGGGCCATGTATATATGGTTAAAATAATAACCTTTTAACATTAAGACTTGGGCTATAATGAATCATTTTAAAGACTGAGCTGTACTTCACTAATACGCTCATTCCCTCGTTATAGCCCGAGTTAAAAGGGAGGTTTAAGAAAATGAAAATGAGAAGCTTAAAAAGAGGGGTGATGATCTTCTGTATTTGCTCACTATTGATTTCTATATGCTCTTGTAATCATTCGAGACCGGGTTCCCCTTTGTATAATCCGGATTATATCGTAGATACCTTTCCCCATTTTTGGAAATACTGGTATTATCATGTCAATTTCTCTCGAAAATATGTGGCGTATGATACGAATAGTAAGAGAATCCCCCGGAAAGAGTTCTTCAAAAAACTCATTACCGGTCAATATTTACCACTCAAATTAAAGTCTAAACCAAGTATTGACCATTATAAGTTAGTCAAAGTAAAAAATGTAAAAAGCAAAAAGGATCTTTATCGGTATTTAGCCTTTTTAGGGCGGATCAATGCTAAACGCAATCACTTGTCGGGAAAGTCCCTTCCTAAATTTAATTTTCGAGCTTTAAATGGAAAAGATTATACGAATGAAAAATGTAAAGGAAAAATTATTGTGATTAATTGCTGGTTTGTGGGGTGTAAAATGTGTGCTAAGGAGATGCCTGCCCTCAACAAAATAGTTGATAAATATCAGGGAGATGATATCGTTTTTATTGGCCTGGCACGCAGTTCAAAAAAGATGGTGAAAAAATTCCTCTCCGAGCATACGTTTAAATATGCTGTTGTTCCTGAAGCCGGTAATTATATTAGAGATTCGCTTAAGGTACGAATGTATCCCACTCATGTTATTATTAATGCGAAGGGAGTTATTTTGGGCTTCACTAATTATATTGGAGACTTGAAAGGAACCTTACAACAAATTGTTGATGCCGGGGGACTTCGAGAGCCTCAGCCCCCACGAGATTCTCAGCCCTCGTAAGACTCAAAAAATAGGTACTTGAGGTTACTCGAAAGTAGGTGCCTGAGGTTACTCGAAGGCACCGGCAAGTGGGGGCTTCGAGTACCTCAGCCCCCGCAATCGAGCCCTTCAGTCCACGCGAACGCCTCCCTCTTCCCTTTTTTTAACGCTTTTTTTCTAAGGTCGGGATCAGCAGACACATCCATTTTTTCTTTGCCAAGCCTTGCGAAACAGGTTGAACACGAGTCTTCACGTCATCGCGAAGGAGGTATGACTGAAGCGATCCCTAAAAGTTGTTCGTGTATCAGAATGCCCCCGGAACAGGCTGAACAGGTGGGGTTTTATACCCTATATGTCGAAAAAATACACCAGTTTCGGTATTTTTTGGCAGTCATAATGTGCTTACCTTTAGGGTATCATTCAGAAAGGATATCGTACGATTTCTTCCCCATGAGGAATAGAATGATTAGAGACAGAACCTATGAGACAGATTCGTTGATGAAAATGCAACGACCAGAAATTTTATTGTTTAATTTTTTAAAACTTAGTAAAATGAAAAAGTTAAAATTAGAAGAGTTAAACCTGGGTAATGCTGGGGTACTCTCAAGAGAAGAATTGAAAACGGTATTAGGTGGAGCAGGATCAGGAGATGGTACCGATTGCGGAACGGTGGATAATTGCTCCTCTAAAGCTTGTACTGCTGGAGGGAATAGTGGAACATGTGGTACCTATGGAGGTCATACCAGTGTAAAAACATGTGGTTGCATATCTGCTGGATTAGGAAGCTAGTAACTCCTGCATGTACCTGATTCATAGTCTGTACTACGTATAAATGTAGTACAGACTATGATCTTTAGATAAGAATGTGTTTACAACAACTATTAATATGAAGTATAAGTTGCTATCCCTTTGTTTAATTATTACGTTAAATGCCTTTGGACAAAAAAGATCCTTTAAATCATTACATATTGGAGATCCGGCACCATCTTTAAAAGCGAGTTCGTGGGCACAAGGAGCTCCTATTCAAGATTTTAAAAGGGGGAAAGTTTATGTGGTGGACTTTTGGGCGACCTGGTGTCGACCCTGCAAGGCGGTAATGCCTTTTTTATCGACTTTGGCACATAAGTATAAAAGAAAAGTGACCTTTATTGCTGTTGATGTATGGGAAGATAAGCAAGGAACAAAAACTTCAAGGAAGGGAATAGAGAAATTTGTTGACTCAATGGGGAAAAAAATGGATTTCTCTGTGGCTTTGGATGATAGCAACTTTATGGCACAAGACTGGCTCAATGCATCCGGTGAATATAGCATTCCTTCTGATTTTATAGTGAATGCTAAAGGAAATATTGCATGGATAGGAAATCCTATACATCTGGATACTATTTTGCCTGAAGTTATAGACAAAAGCTGGGATATTAAAAAAGTAAAATTAAGGCGAAGAAAAAGGCAAACCTTATATAGGTTAGCCAATAAGATAACTGATTCTTTACAAGATTTGCGAATCTCGAAAGATTTTAAAGGGAAACGGGTTTTAGATTTTATCAATAACAGAATTAAAGAAACACCAAATGTAAAATTTACTCCGATGATTGCAAGATATATTTTTGATAACTTGCTGCTGACCTCCCCCCATAAAGCTTATGAATTTGGAATGACCATCTTTGATAGTATACCTTCTTATTTATCCCCTCCCTTTTATGTCATTTATTTAGGAATTGAACACAACGCTAACGAAATTGATTTACCGGAATATATTTATCAATTAGGAGCAGAAGCTTACCAGAAAATGATTAATAATACTCATCCCATCTATCGACAACTTTTAGATACTTCTGAAATATATCGTAAAATGTCAGCCTGGTATCTGTTGGCTGGTGATACCCTACAAGCAGAAAAAGCAAAGCAAAAGTCCTATAATACTACAGTAATTGTCAAAAAAGAGCAGGTTAAAAGAGATACGATATCCTCGCCCCTTACCCTATGGAATCCTTATTATTTGAAATCCGATGTTGTATGGCCTGCAAAAAAGACTAACCTTTCCCATAAATTATTACAAACTTATAATATATATCTTCCACATCCGACCATCTTTGAAATTGGAGGAGGTCATGCATGCTGGTTCATAAAACCGGGAGATAGTATTCTACTTTTAGAAAAAGATAATTTAACAGACTCCAACCACCTTTTCAATGTACAAGAGTCCTCAGGGCTAAGGCTTCCAATAATTTCTACAGATACGCTTCTTAGAAAGTCATTTCCCAAACTTTTTTATTCTTATTACGTTAAAGACAATAAGCAAACAATAGAGACAATTAATGTTTGGTTAGGCGAAGCATTTAATACAGACAAAATCGAAAAGGCGGCTAAAACTGCCACTAAAGAATATTTTAAAAACCATCCTGTCTACTCAAGTTCTGATTTTGAGAAGAAGTACCTTATGTCCTGGTACGAGGTTATGATACTTTTAAGTCATGAGAAAGTACTGCATTCGTTAAAAGATAAATTGGAACAGAATCCCATACTTTCAGGAAAGGTTGCTCACCATATTATCCGGCTTGCTGCTTATTTAGATCATCATGTCAGTTTGAGAATAATAAACTTCTGGAATGTAAAACCTGTAAATTATTGGAAGGCTATAAAAAGCATGAATAAAAATATATTGAGTAATAGAGTAGAAAAACAACAATATAATATCGATTCAATAGAAAGGACTTTGAGCTCGTTCGATGATACCACCGGACAATATATCCTGTTGGGTATTCTTCAGGATAATCAAGGAGAGCTTAGCCATGATAATTTGGCACAGATGGCTCTTGCAAGCCGGATAAAATTGAACCTATTCTATCCTTATATTAAAAAGTATATCGGAAAGAAGATGAATATCGGGAAGGGATATTTAAATATTACACTAAGAAGTGCCTTGCTGTATAATACGAATATGGAGGTTCTTAATTTAGACTCAGTTTTTAGAAGTTCCAGGTTGCCCTATTTATATGTAAACTTTTGTGGGACATGGAGCTCATCCTCAATAAGTAACATGAAGACCTATGCAAAAAATCAGGAATTCACGCATCAGAAGATACGACCTGTTTGGATATTTTTTGAAAATAACAAGACGGATTGGTTAAAAATCATAAAAAAATATCATCTTCCTGAGCAGGATTGCTTTATGGTGAAAGACTCTCGCAAAATGGAAGGGAATTTTTCCAACGAGTTTGGCTGGCAAAAGAATTTTCCTCATTATTTTTTATTTAATCGGGAAGGGAAATGCTTAAATAATGATGCCCCTCCTTTTTCAGATTTTGATAAGAAAGCATTCCTGGAAAACGAGCAGAAATAGGCTTTATGAAGGAAAAAACAACACAATTGTGTTGTTTTTTGGCAATAATAATGTGCTTACCTTTAGACTATCCTTCAGGATAGGATAGTTCTCATTGGTTGCTCTCCTCCTACTATATTTGACAAATTTGCAAGTAGGCAGGGCAAGGGCGACACCAGAGTAGTGAAAGATCCATCTTAAGAAGGATATAGTACGATTCTTTATGTCTCAGAAACAGTACTTCTCCGATTTGAGATGGGATGATTTGAGACAGTAAAAAGAGACAGAACCTATGAGACAGATTCGTTGATGAAAATACAACGAACAGAAATTTTATTGTTTAATTTTTTAAAACTTAGTAAAATGAAAAAACTAAAATTAAATGAGTTGAACTTTGGCAATAATACCGAGGTACTCTCAAGAGAAGAATTGAAAATGGTATTTGGTGGTATGGGATCAGGACCCGGAGGAGGAGGAAGTGGAAGCGGCAGTGGCAGTGAATGTTCTGATAGTAAATGCGGTGGAGGTGATCATTCTTCTTGGTCCACCAGCTGTGTAGTTAAAAAAATGGCAGGTCAAGAATATTGTGCCTGTCCTGATAGTAATGCTTCTTGGGACTATTGTTAATTCAGGCACCTAAAGAACGGTAGGGGGCATAAATGTCTCCTACCGTTAATTTAAAGCTGTTAAACCAAAGATGGTTATAAAAATTTAAATGTTCTTAAATTATCCTATATATGTACAAGACTATATTTTTCATGCTTTTTATGCTTTTCGGGTACACCTGTAGTGCACAAAAGGAGTTCAATGTAAAAATTAATTTCCCCGATCATTTAAATATGAAGAAGTTGAACGTTTTCTTTGATAATGGTAAAACTCAAAAGTCAGTAAAAAAAACTAAGATAAAAGGTCATACCATAAAATTGTCAGGAATCTATTATGCTAAGTATGCCATTATAGTACTTAGATATCCCCAATCCTCCCATTGGAATTATCAGGATATGTTTTTTGTTAAAACGACGCCGGCAATCATTACTTTTCATAAGTCAGGCATAGAAGAATCCCCTTTTAAAAATTATACGCTTATCCATGCCTATGATTTGGCCGATTCTAAATCCAAAATGAAAGCATTTGATTCCGTAGAAGTAAATCATTTGGAGCATTTTGTAAAAAAGTACGGAGATCATATTTTCTCGCGTAAAGATACCGCTCTGACCCAACAATTTGTTCGCTTGAATAAGACCCTTTTCATGAAGGATTTAAAATATGTTATGAATAATGGAAACGCTTATTATGCGTTCTTATACTTTAGGCGTAATATGATACACTCGAATATGTTTCCGGCAGATTCTTTATTAGGCATCTTTAAAAAAATATTTCCCGATCGTTATAAAAATAGCATAGAAGGTCATACCATCTTAAAAACATTAAAAGGAAGGATAAATGCTAAAGCGGAAAAGCAAGCTCCCGGCTTTACAGCTGAAACAATAAACGGGAAAAGCATCTCTTTGAAACAGTTTCGAAACAAGAAGTACGTATTGCTTGCTTTTTGGGCTGATTGGTGTGTTCCTTGTATAAAAGAACTCCCCATTTTAAAAAAAATACGGAAAACCTATCCCCGAAAAGAATTGGCGATGATATCAGTCGCCTATAAGGGTGATTATGCGAAGTATTTGGAATTAGTGAAGAAACACGATATGGACTGGTTGAATATTTATGACAATGCCGATGTTATTAATGCGTATGGCGGGCGCAAAGCTATCCCAAGGCTTTATTTGATAGATCGGTCTGGGAAGATTATTTTTGATTTCTCTCAAACGCATTCTGTGTCCGCTTTGCAAAAAAAATTACAACAATCTGTGTTAGGTAAATAAAACATCGGGAAAATGGGGATCGAGCGTATCCCCCCACACGAATTTCCCTCTTCCCTTTTTTAACGCTTTTTTTCTAAGGTCGGGATCAGACACATCCATTTTTTTGTTTGCCAAGCCTTGCGGAATAGGCTAAACACGAGTCTTCACGTCATCGCCAGACTGCGTGCATAGCCGTTCCGGCAAAGGCAGGCGAAGGAGGTACGACTGAAGCGATCTCTAAAAGACGGTTGTTTATATATCAGAATCCATCAGGAATAGGCCGAGCAGGGGGATTTTGTATCAAACATGTCAAAAAACACTACAATTGTGGTATTTTTTGGCAATAATAATGTGCTTACCTTTAGGCTATCATTCAGAGGAGATCTGTTTTACGAGTTGTTTTTCACCTATCCTATTTGACAAATTCGTAGATAGGCAGGTCAAGGACAACACCAGAGTAGTGAAAGATTCGTCTTAAGAAGGATATCGTACGATTTCTTCTCCATGGGGGATAGAATGATTAGAGACAGAAAAAAGAGACAGATTCGTTGATGAAAATGCAAGGAACAGAAATTTTATTGTTTAATTTTTTAAAACTTAGTAAAATGAAAAAGTTAAAATTAAGTAGACTTGACCTTGGCGCCGCTGAAGTGCTTTCAAGAGAAGAATTGAAAATGGTATTGGGCGGAGCAGGGTCAGGAGGAGGTAGTGGATCGTGTGAAAGTGGATGTGCAGATCCGGGGAAGCAAAGTACTTGTGACGAAGGAGAAATCTGCGACAAGGATTATTGTTCGTCAACGACATATAGATATATTTGTGTGGATAATGATGCTTACCAAGGTTCATGAGGGTAAAAAATAACTTAACGTTGAGATCCCTATACACGAGCAAATAGATACTATATGCCTTCTTTGCTTTTTCGGCAGATATTTTTTTTATTGTGTTTACTGTCTGGTTTGACAGTTCATAGTCAGGATGTGATAAAACTTCCTCTGACGCTAAAAGAAGGGAATGCCCATTTTACTAGTAATGAAACAAGTAGTCAATTTATAGTACTTGATGGTAAGCATCTTAATGATATAAATCATTTTACGCCTTTAGCCATAAGACGATTCTATTTTGACCAACCTCAAAAGTGGTTTCTGAAGTATATTCGCCATGGTCGAAAAGATACCTCCTTCGTTGAAAAAATGAAACGTTATCATCTGGATACTACAGTTTATGCGCACTATTCATTAAAAGATTCATTGGAAGTATTGGTAGGGTATGACTCGGAGGGTAGATTCGTTGCTATACCGGATATGAACCATGACAAAGTGTTCAAAGACGATAAACGTTATACTTATAGGAGTGCTTCCAATATCTCTCTTGACACTTCATCACATCTTATTGAAAATTGCCCGATTCTTGAAATCAATATTCCAAAGTGGAACAACGGACAAATTGACACCTATAGTCGTTATTTTCGACTAGTCCCCCGATTCTATATTTCTTTTTCCAGGTCATTCCCGCCTAAAAACAGGGCTGATTCCACTGGATTATATATAATGCCCTATTATCATTGGAAAGGAAGTATACGAGTGGACAGCCAATATTATACTATTTATGTACACAACAGAAATCCGCAATTACGACTATATCCTTCTCCTCCTTATAACAATATCGAAATGGACTGTGTCAAGGGAAAAATACCTGATACGGCTACGTTGGTTAGTAAGCATATCTATGGTAAATTTCATTTGTCAGATACAATTCCTATCGGCAATCAATTATATGTTTTTACGAATATTTCGCGCATGGGAAAATATGTTACATTAGAACATGCTGGGAAAAATAATGGTAATTTAGGCTATAATGCGGGCTCTACAGCCGATAATATAAAGGAGAAAGATATCTATGGGAATGCTTTCTCATTATCAAAACTGCGTGGTCAATGGGTGCTATTAGATTTTTGGTTTACTGGATGTCCGCCTTGTATAAAGATATTGCCCGAACTAAAGCAGTTGAATAAGAAGTATGGAGATGAGGACTTGACCATTGTAAGTGTGGCTTCATTTGAATATGATGTACAGAAAATCAGGAATTTTGTAAAAAAACATGAAATGAAATGGATTAATCTTATGGACGGAGGAGAGCTTGTTAAGAGATATATGGTTGGTGCATTCCCCAACTTTGCTTTAATTAATCCTTCAGGTATAATTGTACTTAGAGAGACAAATGTTGATGGCTTTGAAAAAATCAGAAACTATCTCATCAAAAAGAGGTGAATCTGTATGAAATGTAATCATAGGACCATTCAATTTAGAAGCGGACTGCACGCCACTGCCATTATTATTTCTCAACCGATGCGACTTTTACAGCGATTCTACTATAATGTGGTGAAAAAAGCAAATAAATAAAGCCAAAAAACACTACAATTGTGGTATTTTTTGATAGGAAAAATCCACTTACCTTTGAAAGTAGCTTCGCTAGTAAGGCGTTTCACCACCCATTTCGTTCAAGGCTTTGCCAGCAGAACGAGCGTGACAACAACTGACGGCTGGATGTCTTCTAACGGCTAAATAAACAATCGTATTTTTTAACAGTCTAAAATTTATTCAAAATGAAAAAACTAAAATTAAGCAAGCTTAATCTTGGTGATGCTGAGGTGCTTACAAGAGAGCAATTGAAGACGGTATTGGGTGGTATGGGATCAGGAGGCTCAGGCTCAGGAGGTAACAGTGGAAGTGGGAATGGAGAGAATTGTTGTGTAGAGACGGGTTGTGAAAGAGAGAGCTGCTTCTATTCAGGACCTGAAGGATGTGGTATTATAACTTGTGAATTTCTAATGAATGGAAGTGGACCATGCATTGCAAATTTTACCGGATCCTTAACTCCCCAACCTTGCGGATATGCCTAAATTAAAGTGTCAAATGAAATCATCATTGATAATATTATCCTTATTACTATTCTTTAATAGTTCATGTTTAGGGCAAAAAATCGACTCCTCTGCATTTCTCACTCCACCTCTAATGGATTTACCGGATAAATCCGGGATGGTCATGGTAGATGTTAACTCAACTTCTTTTATTCGAATTTTGGATGGTCTTATCCTAAAGGATAGTTTTAAAATTCCGAGGAGTTTAAGTATTCAAAATATTATAAGGTTAAGTGATACTGCCAAATTAAAGCAAATGGGGTTGAATGATTTCCAAAAGCCTTATATGATTTTTGATACAAGAAGAAAGGCTAAAGCGAGATGGTTTATTTATAATAAAGTGAAAAGCCATTTACTGAAATCGGGAAGAAATCTTCCGATTATTCTAAATAATCACCTGATAACTCCTGATCACTATTCCATCTTAAGCCAACTTGATATTGATGCTATTCGTAAAATATCGTATTTAAGAGTTGTGCCGGGTCGGTTTTCCAAAAAATATGGCATGCCCTGGGGAGCAATAAAAGTTTCCACAAAGTAAATGCTGACAACAAAATAAATAAAGAAAGTAGTTGGTGGTCATGTGACGAAGGTAGGTCTTGTGACGCCGGATGTCTTCAGGGGTCAAGTTCTAGCATGTGACAAATCTACTCCTAAAAAGGAATACAAAACGGAACCCTACAGACAAGATTCAGACCAAAACATGATCAGTATATTGATAAGATTAGGAAGTGAAGGTGGCTCCGCTTTTAAGCTGAATAAAAATAAATGGCGATTTCGGAATTTACGGCGCTTCTCTACACATGAGTTGCAACGCCATCCTCTAAAGTATATCAAACCAAGGAGGAAAGATCCGAAAGTTCTCAACAAAACAGAGCAACCAAACTTAAACACTCCCCTATTGCGTAACAAGGCAATAAATGCTTATATGGATATCCTATCTGCTATTGAAAAAAATCATCGTTTACCTTGTACGGTAGATCAAAACTTTAATATGGCCTTTAAGAATAATCGGATCCTTTATTTTCGAAAATCGTCTCATCCACTTTCTGTTAAATTCGACAAGGTTTCATATATAAAAATAAAGTTTCAGACACATCATATAAAAGCACTACTCTACTACGTTAAATTTCTCTCGTACACATTTTCCTCTTGTTATCGTAGACACCCGAAGGGAATTAACAGTGAGACAGGCTCCGTTAGGTCATTGGTAGAAGGATAATTACAATTTTAAATGATTTATTATCCGACGTAGCCTAAAGGATAATGTATTTATGGATGTTAAGATTAAAAAAAATAATAATGGTTATTTGTCAAACATTATGGACGAGTGGTAAAGACCTCTTAAAACACAATTTTGGGTGGCTTACACCTCAACATCATATTATGGGTTGGGCGTTAAGCCTTTTGAGACTAAGAAGATTTTACTCAACTGTGAATTTGCATACAGATAGTGCCGGCGTGGCATTATTTAAGGATAAACTAAATCTTCCTTACACACAATTTTTTGATGACTATTCTAAGCTTACATGTCAACCCAATCTGTGGGCATTGCCTAAGCTCCTCAGTTATGAAAAACAGAAAGCGCCGTTTCTACATGTGGATGGGGATATTTTTATTTGGCACCCACTTGAAAAACAATTATTATCCTCCAACTTAATTGCACAAAATTTGGAGAACGGTACGATATATTACAAAAAACTTCTTCTCCCCTTTGCTGATCAGCTCGATTACATACCGAATTTCCTTAAAAAAAATTTGCTTTCTCATAATATGCGTTCATACAATCTTGGAATAGTGGGTGGCCATGATACAAACTTCTTCAAACGATATGTAACAGCCGCGAAAGAGTTCATTGATAGAAACAACGTCACCACTTTAAACGGCAGTTTTAATATTCTTTTTGAGCAGCTACTTTTCTTTTCAGTAGTTTTAAAGGAGAAAAAAAACGTAGCTTGTTTATATAGTAGTACATTAAATGATAATGGCTACCTTAAAAAGGAAACTGCCTCCTTCCCAAGAGCGGATCAATTAGGCTATTTACACCTCATAGGAGGCTTTAAACGAGATAAAGAAATTTGTGACTGGTTAGCAAGACGCCTGCGAAAGGAGGACGAAGAAACCTTTTTGAGAATCGTCTCACTTTTCAAAAAGACTCATTATTATTACAATACAAAACTAAAAGAGGTTTATCCTTCAATCGCATCGGTGAAAAGGAGTAAATTCCGGTATCATAAAACCGAACGCTTTGTTAAGTCCATGGATGACCAAGTAACTTTTAATTCTAACGCAAGCCTTTATAGATACATACAAAACTCAGAAAATGTGCTTTTAAAAGAGCTTTTCAGATATGAGCAAAAAATATATAGAATATGCTCTAAGTTTAGTAAAATCAAAGCCCATTCTTTAAACCAACTAGAGGACGACAGCATCAAGTCGGCAGCTTTTCTTTCTATGGATCAAGAAACGAGGATGCCCTTAGCCATACGCAGACACCCCCATATCGAAGTCATTCATTCGGCATTCGACTGGATTAGCATGCACCCCTCCAATTTTGGGAATCTAAATATTCGTTGCTCCTCTCAGCGGAAAATTATAATGGGAGTTATACCCGAACTGTTCTTTTCGGGATATCGCGAAGTTAGGCTGGACAAAACCTGCGTAAATTTGATTTTACTAACAGAAGAAGAGATTTCGTATCAACGACTTTTAGATAAAATGAGTACCTTTTTTCAGGCTTTAAAGGATGACAACGACTATAAGTCATTCTACAAATTGGTTTCAACGAAGGTAGAATATCTCGTTGCCAATAAAATGCTATTTATTTGTAATAGCTCAACCGAGTCAGTTGCTCCACATTAGTATGTAAATTCGTGATTTAGGCACTTCGTTAAGGTATCAATGCCCGTATTACATGAGTAGGAGAATAAAAAACGCCGATATTAAATCATTAATAGCTCGTAATCTGTAATTATATTTACAAGTTGATACTCTGTAAGATGATTTTAGAAGCAATAGTTTCTAACGAAATTCTGTCTTCTAAATATTTAGCAGCTTCAATCGATTTACTGTCATATTTATGAAAGTGTTTCTTGAAGTCCATAATCTCATTATAAATATTATCACTTTCTATTTGTTTGCAGAAGCTAAAAACCTTTTGACCTATGTCGCGATTATCTTTTGTTGCAACAGGGATGCCCAAATACAGGCAGGTCTTAAGAATAGCAAGATTATCAATAGCTGGAGACATGCATATAAAACCGCATAGCAAATTGAAAATAGTAGATATGTACTTATCGTGGAGATCATACATCTTTAAATCATACCCAGAACCTGGAAGCGGTTCCGGTCTGGATCGCGAATAAAAAAGCATCAAATCAATTGTTTTATCGGTAGCCCTCAGCGATGCCTGAATGTCTAAAATGGTTTTAATATCACTTTGACTTGGGGTCTCGATATATAACCCGATAGGAAATCTATTTGTCTGTTGTGACTTTTCAACAGAAAAAATGCGCTTAATCGGTAAATAAAAAAGCGGCAGTACGTATATCGGCTTTTCTACCCCTCTGGATCTCAGTCTAAGCTTCCACGATTCAAAAAATATGAAGCAGACAGAAACCAATCTGTTAATTCTTTCTACTTCCTCAAGAGAAATATTATCAACCGGTTCGGTAAGAATCAATGAAATCTTTAAATGGCCACCTTTGTTTGAGAATTCGTTAATCCGTGATAAACCAAGCATTAAGACATTTGTCGTGACGTTTTGTTTCTCTGTAATTGAAAATGAAAGTTGCTTGGAAAGTGCATCTGTTACTATATTTCTTTTGTCGCTGTTGGTATTAACAAGTGATAGATTACAGAACGTAGCTTGTTCAATTCGCTTGTTCAAGTCCATTACACCCTTTTTAATATCACTTTCAGTAATAGTATTGTGGAATATTTTTCCTTTCGAATTATGCTGCCACCTCCATGTTCCTTGATGTAAGTGGGCGGCATAATTGCCAAAATGGCAACATATTTCTTTGTGAAAAGGCATTAAGCACTCCCGGTCGCTATTTCTTAATATCGTTATCTCCGGGAAACGGCTTTTATAACGATGGTATACATTAGTCAAAATGGACGGCCCTGTTGTTTCTAGGATATCGCCTTCGTTTGTAATTTGAGACGAAGATATTTTAAGAATTTCTTTCAGGTAAAACAACCAAAAGGGGTGTGAAGGGATACTTCCGAACATATAATTACCTAACCGAAATAGATGTTTAATAGCAATATGATCAAGTTGTTCTTGAAGCTTTTTTCTTTGATGAGAAACACTCCGTTCCTCAGGTATAACAACTTGATGCTTCAGGAGCTCGTCGTCAATGGGCTTTAAACAATACATATCCATATCCATATAGACACCACCAAATATATACATCAAAATCACTCTTATGATATCGGCCCTTTGTATATAATGCCCATACCCGTCGAAAATAGGAAGGAGATCAGGAAGGTACTGTAGAATTATATTGTGTGCATCTTCCTCGTTGTGAATAAAGATCCTCCACCCTGGATGTAGGTTTTTGGTCCTTTTTATACATTTATCAAAGACCTCCGGTAATGGCTCTTTGGTATCTAAGAAAACAAAATGAATGATTTTCGGAATTGTTTGCATTATACACACATTATTGGTAGTTAGTAGTGATTGATAGCTTGTCTATATAACCTGATAGCCAATGTATACGAGACGATCAGTACAGAATCGTATTATATATTAATAAATTAAATTTATATATTGTGGGTAATATTAAAGCTCTCATCTTGTGTAAAACAAATTTAACTATTTCTTCTGTGACTTTCAAAAGAAAATTATATTCCTAATGGTATTCAGCCTCTGTTTTTATAAGAAAAAGGTGTTAGATAATATCCAGGACACCAAGACCGGCAACCTTGAAAAAATTTACCTTCGGAATTTTAAGAAAATAGTCGAGATATAATTACTCAGGGGGATACACATAAATGGATTTTTTCGCATTTATTTTTCTTTCTTACGCCGTATGGTAAGATGATCAGGGATATAATGGAGTAGCTCATCTATTATTCCGTCACTCAGGAGAAGAAAGAGTACACATGATAAAAGTCATTGAATATATTCTTAAAAGAGGAGGAAAGCACAGATTACAGCACTCGCGGCTCCCAAATTTTGTTGTTGTTTCTGTGCCATTTTCTAAGAATATGAATAAACCTTGTTAATCTTTTTTATTTTATCCTATATAAATGTAACTTTGCATTGAGTTCATTCTTCATTTGAAGAAAGGAAATCAAAAAACGCAAAGCCCCGATGTTTTGCGTTTTTTGATTTTTATCAATATAACTCCTTTAACGTCCTTTTATATTTACGCAGGATTTTATTCCTTTTAGCATCTTTACCTTTTAAATAATAGGCCGTAAGTAAATAATATTCGTTTACCTTTCTCAAAGGTTCCAATACAATAACATACTTTTCTGTGATGTCATAGATATAGGTACGAATACCTTTTGACTCTTCTACAGAAAAATGCAGCATCTTATCCGGTTTCTGTTCTCCCAAATGGAATTTAACCCAATGCAGACGCCTAGATCTATTCGGATCAAATGTTCTTTTTCTAGTACTTTTATCTGTAATTACAGTAGTTAAATGAGTGAATAGGGTATCCATTGGGATTTCCCCATCTTTAGGCGTAGGCTGTACTTTTTTTTGCTTAAAAGTTACACTGGAAGCATGAACAAAGTCCCTATCAAAAACGCCTCGTAAAGACCGCTGTCTTTCATATTCATTGTATTCGCCCCATTCAAGTAGATCGTTATATTTTTTCAAAAGGTTAAAATGATAATACGAAATAGCGCCTATAATCAAATCGGTCAGTTGTAAAATTAAGCTTTCGTGTGAACGGATATTCTGAACATTGCGAAAGGTACCAAATTCTGTATTTAGAATCTTTTTCAATCGTCTTACTTTTATTGCACTCAGCGTATCTTTTATATCCAGATAAACGTTATAAGTATATAGGCTATTTAAATTATGGTTTAAAAGGTAGTAGTACATCTTATAGTAAAAGTCATCAAAATTTTGATTAAATTCATCATTTCTGATTTTTTCTTTTTTAATGCCGATTGTTCTAAACCGAAGATCGGTGCTAAAAAAATAATCAATCAAATCTTCATAGAACCTCAATTTTGACAGAGAGACTGAAGTCCACTTAATTTCGGCATAAAAATGATGTTTTTTTTCAGTTCTTTTATATAATCCGTATGTAGTTTGACCTGATTATATGCTGAACTTACCTTTCCCAAAAACATATAAGGTTTGTGGTCGTTTTCTAAATGACAGCTTTCATCGCAGTAAATATTAAATGTCTTATTCATCATTTTTCACTTTTAATTCTCAATTCATCGTTCACTATTTGCGATTGATTTTTTAACACTTTTTCAAAACACGTTAATAAAATACCATTTTTTTAACACGTTTTTGAAATAGGTATAGAAGATGATTTTTTTATAACCTATAATCGTATTGAGTGAACAGGGTCATCAGTCGTGTATTTATATAAAAATTATCCCTCCCTATTTTTATTTTTTCCAATATTTTATTTTCGTCGTTCGTGAGTATATCCAAGTATTTGGCAGCAGTTTGCCTGCTTATACTCAAGTCGTTCTGTAAAAATTCTATTTTAGTGTATGGATGTTTGAAAATATTATTTAATAAATCCTGAGAATAGATTTTCGGATAATTATTTCGTATAACATGCTTATAAAATAACATCTCTTTTTTTATGCTTCCAATTAGTTTTATACTCTGCTGAGATACACTGATTACAGCTTCCAGCATAAAAAGAACCCATCCTTCCCAATTGTTTTTATCTCGAACTTCCTGAAGCAATCGGTAATATTCGGATTTGTTTTGAATGATATACCGACTTAAATACAATGTTGAATCCATGATTACTAATTGATTTATTTCAATACATTTTTTACCGATTTCCTTTCCATTTTGGAAAAAGCAAACCATGGTTCGACGTGCTCACCACAGGTTTCTTGCCTAAATCTTTTAAAGAAGCCCCACTGTGATGCCCCTCTTCGTTATTAATAACCAAAAAGTGATCGTGACCTTCCGAAAACGATTTTACGATAAAATCACCGTGTTGGCTTGATATCGCATTTTGCGATTTCAAGTTATCCCATTCTTCTTTGGTTAGTTGAAACATAAAATCGTTAGGGAAGCGTTCTTCATTCCTTTTTACCTGTTCATTCAGTCTACTTGTAGAAACCCCATATATTTCGACCCGATCACCGTCCAACATTACTTGCACGCCCCGAATAGTAAAAATCCAGTTTTCTATATGTTTTTGTGATATGATTAATTTTTCAGTCATTCAATAGATTTTTTGGCTTAAACCAGCACTTTAAGCTATTTCAAATTTTTCGAAAGTTGGTTACTTTATCTTTGTGGTCGCAATTTGCGACCACAAAGATAAAGTCGTTTCCAGGATCTTTTTTATAATCCACTATTTGCTGCATGGATTTCCGGCAGGAAACCTCCACGCATTTTAATTCAATTTGCACCAGGGGTAATCCGTTAATCAATGATAGGTGCATTTTGGATCCGTTAATTGCTGAATGAAGTCATTTTCTATTTTGTTTTCCTTGCCCATTTATAGGTTCTCAATTTTTCCTCAAATATAGTTTATCTGTTGATAATGCATAGTATAGGGTGTGTAAAATGAAATTATAGTAGCCGAATACTGGACAGATTTACTACAAAAGAAAAGTTGGAAAATAAACTACATCATATTCTAAAAGAGGCAAGAGCAAGGATTGATCAAAGAAAGAGATTGGAATAAATAATTGAAAATGAATAACACCATAAAAAAATAGTCCTATTTTGCTACTTGAATAGTTACAAATAAAGCAGGTTAAATTTTTGAGAATAAAAAAGAGTACTTTCCCCGCAAAAGCTTTTGCAAATGAGATTTGCTGAAAGGCTTCTTCTGCGTTCCAAGCGGTGTAGTTTGGTCTAAATACTGGTTTAGCATTGATAGAATGACTATTTGAAACGGAAAAAATACCACAATTGTAGTATTGTATCTTCCAGAAACTGTTTATATCTTAGATATTTAATTAATGAAGTACTTTCATGAAATTTTTTACATTATCTCTATTCACCTGTTTATTCCTATTAACATGCCACTTTTCAGTTGCACAAAATAATGTTTGGAGCCTACAACGATGTCTGCAATACGCCAAAGACCATAATCTGGACATTCAACAACAGCAATTGCAGACAGAAAGTGCCCAGATATCATATAAACAGAGCCGTTTCTCCCAATTACCTCAAATAAACAGTTCCGCAAGCCTTGGTAAAAATTTTGGTCGATCTATTGACCCTACCACGAACCAATTTGTTAGCAATAATCTAACGTCTTCGGGTGTAGGACTGAACGCAGGTGTGACACTTTTCAATTTCTTTAAATTGAAAAATACGATAAAGGCCAATAAATTAGAATATCGATCTGATAAAGCCATTATAAAGAAAATGGTCCAAGATCTTTCACTAAATATTACAGATGCTTACCTCCAAATATTGCTTGCCAATGAACAAGTAAAAATAAGTAAAAAACAGATCCGACTGACATTACATCAATTAAAAGAGACGCACCAAAAGGTAGTAGCAGGGATATTATCGATAGGAGAAGAAGCAAATTTGAAAGCCCAGCTGGCAAAAGATAGTGCAACATTGGTAAATAATCAGAGTTTAACAAATGAAAGCATTTTGCAAATGAAAGCCTTCCTGAACCTAAACTTCAACGAACCTTTTATTCCTGAAAAGCCTAGTCTAAAACAGCTTTCTTTACTTTCTCTTTCCGCTATCACTCCTGAAAAAATTTATTATAAAGCACTACAACTACGGCCGGGTATTTTGGCTGATTCTCTTCAAATAGAGGCTTCTCAAAAAACATTGGCTGCAACAAAGGCCAATCTCTATCCTACATTAAGTTTGGGGGTACAAATAGGTACCAATTATTCCAGTACCTATCAACGTCCGGTTGGAAGCATAGAAGAATTTATCCCTGAAACCCCTATTGGCACAGTAGAGATGAATGGAGACGACTATATTGTAAAATCTCTGCCCAAGAAAGTTCCTAAGACTGTTTACAAAGCTCCACAGGTGGGGACTCAATTTAAAAATAATTTACGGGAAAATGTAGCACTTAGCTTGAGTATCCCCATTTTTAACGGATTACAGGTGAAAACCGGAATAAGAATGGCACAAATCAATCTGCAAACCCAACACCTTAGACTGAAGCAGGATAAGCTTAAATTGAAACAAAGTATCTATGAAACCTATGCACAAGCTAAGACTGCATTAAAAGGATATAAAGCAGCTCAGAAGGCGCTTAAAGCAATCAGAAAATCCTTTACTTATGCCCAAAAAAGGTACGAGGTGGGGCATATAAATAGTGTAGAGTATTTAATGGCTCAGAACGAATGGTTTAAGGCTAAGATGGATCTGGTCGGGAAGCGGTATATCTATATCTTTAAGATGAAAGTATTGGCTTTTTATCAAACACTTCATCTTTTCATGAGACCATAAAACGGAAAGATAAAGGGAGAATAAACGGCAACCTGTGGTAACTATTCAGGTAGCTAAAATATGGCTATTTTTTTAAATATTAAAAACAGATGGCAGTTATCCACATAAAGTAAGACGCTTTTTTCAAAGTCTTTTTTAGGTATGGGTTTATGCACCGTAAAGTATTAAATATGTGAATAAGACTCCTTAATATTATTAGGTTTCCGGCTGTTATGGTTTTGTTTTTGCATCAGATAAAACTTTGTTTATTTTGGATATAACTCGAAAAAAGAAAAGCCTGCGAAAGAAAAGCGGTCGAAAATCGGGTGGGCAAACCGAACATGATGGCTCTATACTTAAGATGGTGGATACACCTGATGAAGTGAAAGACTACCAGCCTAACTATTGTGAAGGCTGTGGAGCAGGTTTATCTAAATTTCTCACGGTTTTCATTGGTCGTCGGCAGACCATAGAAATACCATCAATAAAGCCAATCACCATATAGCATAATGTATATGGCAAGGTCTGTAATTGCGACTATTGTAGCCAAACAGCTTTTCCTGAAGGTGTTACCGCCCCAATAGGCTACGGCGCATCGGTGCACGGATTAGCATCCTATTTGCATACTCGTCAATACCTGCCGTACGAACGAATGAATGAAAGAGCTTTTATTACTCATTCCAACAATCGAAGTTTTGCCACTATTGAAAAGCATTTCAAAGAGGGATTACCTAATACCGTTTTGCAACATAATCGTTATGCCTGCCCGTCCATCAGGCGAGCCTGTCATTTCAAAACCAAAGCGGCAGCTCACCAAATATGTTTGTTACACCTACAGCGAGACTTACAATATCTGAATGATCTTTATAAAAAGAAGTGTCGGTGGGTATTGGATTTTAGGTAACTGATTGAAAAGGCCATCGGCTTAAAAAAGCAATTGTCTATTGGAGATTACTATCAGACAAATCAGGCACGAATCGAGTTAGAAGAAAAGCTTTGTAGATTATTAAAAAAACAAATCAATTCCGAATTCACGGGGGGCTGTTTCTTTACAAAAGAGTCTGCTAAAATACCCCGATAGTATTTTGACTTTTCTGCATCATCCTGAAGTACCTTCTGATAATAATCGAAGCGAACAGGCTATTAGAAATATAAAGGTCAAACAAAAAGTATCCGGTCTCTTTAGATCGGAAAGCGGGGCTCAAGATTTTGCCATCCTCCGTTCTATTACAGACACCGTCCTTAAGTCTGGTCAGAATGTATTGGAGGCTTTAACTCTTATTTCTCGTTAGATGGCTGAATAGTTACGCCTATTTAATATTCTCTTTTACCTGCGTGTAATTTTGCTAAATGGCATCATTATCCACTCCTCTGACAGGCGGAATAGATTGATAATGGGTTTCTTCTTTCCTGATAGCTGCATGGTCATTGATAATTTCAGAATGAAAAGCCTTTAGTTCAATTTTCTGTTCCGGGTTATAGGCTACAATACTAACGAACTCACTGGAGGATAAGGTAGCAAATGGTAGGGCTCTATCTAATTGCATGGACCTACTGATAGAGGTATCCTACTGGTTGATGGATACACTTTCCCTTTCCTGCATGATACGACCGAAGCGATCCGATAGCTGCTTTGCTGTAGTACCGGTGACTTGGTCACTAATGATGTTACCGCAAATATTCACAATCACGTCTACCATCTCCCGACTGTAATCTTTTGTCAACTGGCTAAAATTTTGCACACAAAGGGTGGTGCTGATCAAATAGAAACGAGCTACGGTGAAATACCATTCAGAAAAATAGAGAGCAGATTATCGATAATAATGCTGCTCTTATTTCTGCCTTTATGCAAGATAGCCCTACAACAACCAAAACATGTAAAGCGAAATCACGGTGCCGTAGATCTGGTTTTTCTCAGGGTTATTTGCAGCACAAATGATTTTGAGCATTTTGGGGTTATTCATATCTAAAGTAAAATCATTCCCGGTTATCACATATAATAAAGGGACGGCGCTGAAAGCCTGGCCAAGGCAGTCTAGATAGACGTGATTTGTTCCTCCAATTGTTTCATAGCCTGGTTAATGTACGCGGATACAAAAGGATTGATAAATACTTTCACCTCCGCCGTACCCAAGACGGGAAACCGGTCTTTGTATTTCGCCTGTATCAGTTCAATGGCATGAGGTAGGGTAAAAATTCATCTCCCCGATATTTTTTCAAAAACCAAATCACACAGTCAGAAAATTAATAGGTAATTCCAAGAAAAACTCGTCCTGTTCTTAATCCAGTTCCGGTTCAACCCAAGTAAGATTGTTCGTGCACTTTCCGCCGTATCGGTAATATCCTTCATGAATTTTGGTTCCAATGGGTTGTATCTATGCATGGGCTTGTCAAAATTGATGGTATGAAATCCGAGAGTTACCTTATAGTTCTTGTGGTACTTCAATAAAGCGTTATAAGCTATTTTGGAGAGGTTATCATATTTAGAATCATAAAGAACACATAATACCTTTTCTTATTTAATGGATTATGGCATTTAAGCAAGAGAAATTTGCAGTATATTCCCAGTAGCATACAGCGAAAAAGTACTGCCAAAATAAAACACCAACCCAAGATAAAATAAGCCAAAGCCGTTTTGTAATCGAGCTTTTCATCCTTTTTATGCCGAATGCCGGTCAGGAAAATACAGAGTAACACAAAGGCGGATAGCTTGGTGTAAAAAGCATTTTTAAACACCGG
The DNA here is from genome assembly GCA_964647485.1 of uncultured Chitinophagaceae bacterium. Taxonomy (GTDB): domain Bacteria; phylum Bacteroidota; class Bacteroidia; order Chitinophagales; family Chitinophagaceae; genus FW021-bin31. The sequence goes on from CAZYHV010000020.1 coordinate 45,713, forward strand.
GAGTGATGGAAAATTTGCTGTAGCACTGTTTACCACCTCCCTAGGCTTCAAACGCAGGATGGCAAATCCTGTAAAAATGCAGGAGCAAAATGGGCTATACTCAATAGGCGGGTCAGGTCAATGACCGTCTTTAATCCGTGTTCATTTTCGTCTGTATTCGCTTAGATATCTATCCTTTTTATGATTATCAGTTAGGTTTTTTCTTTCTCCGGTTTGCCGGGTAATTGCCGTATTCCTCTTCTGATTTCAGCAAACCAGATATTCGGTTTGCTGAAAATGCCAGGGAGGGAAGCAGTTCAGGGAAAACAGCTATCTGCTTTTGTAGTTGTGTTTCTATGTTTTTGGAGTAGTCATTGGCCACGAGTAAGTTGTCTTTTTAGCATCAGCAAGAACCGGTTTCACTGCTGGGTTTTGGCGGTTTTCCATCCACCTTTTTTCATACTGTTTCTGTTCCATAAACGTTGCTTTTGTTTCCGGATCCAGTCGTTTTAAAAGGTTGGTTGTACTGTAAGCCTTTCCTAAATCACTCACTCCCATTGAACACAACTTTTACTTTTAAGTCCGGGAAAGTAACGCCATATATTCTGCTTATATCATTCCTTCGGGAAATGATCTGGATGCCTTCTCTTTCTAAAGTTTCCTGTATGTCTACCTTATCATCTACCTCTTCGATGACTTTGTCTATACAATTTTTTATTCGGTATCGGTATGATTTACGCTTTTCTCTGTTCTGTTCATATACCTTTTGGAGCTTGGCCAAGGTAGGCTGTAGATGCTGCTAGCCTTAATGAGTATGCCAATTGTCCTCCCCTGTTGGAATATACCAGCCCCCTTTCTCCCGTATTCGGACCCTCTTTGCCGTTTTTCGCTAGGACATTATAACGTTTCAGGATGGCGTTATACTCCGTCAAGGAAATAAATTTCTATGACTGGATAACCTTCCAGGCGATATTGGAAAGGGCTGTTTTGGTTTCAGACTTACCATAAACAGCTTTCTCCGCAGGAATAGGTTTCAAATAAATCCCATTGGGTTTATTCCGGCTTTCTGTGGGAACCAGCACAAACATTTTTTCAATTTCTTTTCTGGCTTCTTCAGACTGGTGGTGGCCTATATTGTGCAGGACAATCCGTTTTCCATCCGGCTTTATGTTGGTGATGACGATATAGATATACGGGTGGGCAGCATCAAAATGACGGTAAGCAAAGTAAAGCTGTCCTCTAAATCCGATTGCGTCAATATAAGTTTCTGCAATCTTGCAAAGTTTTGGGTTGCTCAAATCTCTCGAAGGATCAAAATTGAGGGAGATGTGAACACAATTCGTTTTCAATCTTTCATTCAAAGCAGCCAGACGGTTCAGCCTGGTCAGCTTGTGATGAAAAAAAGTTTTTCTTTATCCAGTGCATAACCTGGAGCCTCAACGCAATCCACTTTACTTTTTTACTTTGTCCTCGTTGTAACGAAGTGCTCCTTCAATCAATTTCTCACTTACGAATCTTGCAACCATTTTTCTGAAAGTTTGGTGATGCGTAGTTGGATAATTTCTATTTCTTCAAAAAGCTGGCTTTGCAATTGATGACTAAGCGGTAGCTAAAAGGAAAGCTCTCCTGTATTTTTTACCGCATTTATTTTAGTTATCACCTGGTTGAAATTGTTACCGAGATAATTCAACTCTCTTCGTAGCTAAATCATTCTTCCATGAGTTTGTCTAAAGACTCATTCCTATACTTGATTGTAATCTTCTGCTTAAAGAGCATTTTTCTTACATACTCACCCCCCCCTACAAATGTATAGTCTTTACAAAATTTATAATTTTCTCCAGTTTTAAATCTACTTTTACATGCGAGAAATATTTTTTAACATCTTAAATTTTTTTTATGAAAAAGAACATTTTAAAGTTCATGGTTCCATGTGCATTATTTACTATTGTTGCATTATCTTCTTTCAGATCATCTGAAAATTTTAACAAACCTCAAATGGATTTAGAGACAGTACAGCTTAAGGATTTAGGTAATGATCTAAACTTTAATAGTAGTTTTCTAAGAATTGCAGTTACAACTCAAACAATTAACACAGAATACAATAAAGTAAATGTTAATAGTGCTGTGAGTGCAGGTTCTGTTTTAGAATATAACTCTAAAGTTGAAAGCGTATTAGCTAAATATTAACTAGGAAAATTCAACAAAATCAAATATTGGCTAGAGCCTTATTATTATATTAAAGATAATTTATAAGATTTTTAGCCAATGTTTTTTGATCTATAATAAGTAAAGATGAAAAATTCGATTATGTTAAAGTTAGTATTTTTAAAATTCATGGTTCCATGTATATTGCTAGCTGTAATTACACTATCTTCTTTCAAGTCTTCTGAAACATTCAAAGCACCTCACATGAATTTACAAATTATAAAGTTTAGCGAACTTAATAAGCCTTTCTATGGCAGTAGATTCAATTCTGTAAACATTCTTCTTACAAATGAAACGAGGGGTGCCCTTAAAGACAGTCCTGCAATAAAAGTAGATAATCTTTTTAAGTTCAATTCAAAAGTTGACAGCGTTTTAGCGAAGTATTAATTCAAAAGTTGGAAGATGATAAAAACCATATAATAGAAAAGGGCATCTGATTATTTCTCAAAGTTTATGTTACAGGACAGTTATAAATAGCATGCATTTTGGTCCAATATCCTAAAATAGATAATAATATGTTATTACTAACAAAAACAATTTCAATATGTATAAATAGTGTAACTCCGAGGATTAATTTAGGTGTAAGAATCTCTTTCTATTGTTCGATATAATATTAAAATAATGCATATGAAAATAAAAATTATATTCCCTACTGTGATTCTTCTTTTTTTAGGTCTATCATCTTTTAAGGTCATACAGCCTAAATTGAAATTCAACAATAAAATTAGTTGTATGCAACAGGAAGAATTTGTGAGATTCAATGAGAGTCCTTCTTCTAATGAACATATCATTTATACACATAAATTGATTAATACAGAATATAAAAGGGTGAATGTGGATTCATTTATTTCAACATTAAGAGAGCTAGATACAACAAGAGATGTAAGAGGGGTAATAAGTAAATATAAATGAAATAAGATCTATGCTTCTATTTTTCTTCCGTATACTACTACTTTTTTAATTATTTTTTTATAGAAATGTTTACCACCTTGCCATAATATGGCTATTTTAAATATGATATGATGCGTATTCTCTTGATTATTGGATTATTTTATTATCTCTTTTTAATGAGTTTTTGCCCACCCGAAACTCAAAACCTAAAAGCCGATGTTGTTCCTTTAAACTACTTAAAAGACACTAAATCTAATCTATCGTTATCTTTCATTAGAGTTACACATTTCAAAGTGATTAAGTCAATCCCTCTGTCACATGTGGACTTTGTTCATCTAAAAAAAATATCTGTCGGTAAGACTGTTATTTCAAAAGAGTTTGGTAGAACAACTTTTACGAAAAAGCTAATTTCTCCGATATGTATGAAACGAAAGGTGATAGAATCAAAAAAATATATTGAGACGTTAAAGGTACTTAAAAAATACGAATGAATATAATATTGTGGTATTTAGGACTTGTTCATATTCTTTTTTAAATTCAAATTATGTCTTTTTATAATAGGCTGCTTTTAGCAATTAAGAAGAATATTTTTCTTTTTGTTTTTTTTACCCATATACTTATTATCTTTTTAGTCTGTTTAAAAAGTACAGTTCATACAATGAATACATCTTTTTTTACCAAAAACAATGACAAAAAAACAATTTTAGAAAAAGATATCTCATCCCTAATTCAAAATCCGATTATACATTTTTATACAGATTATAGTGGCATAGGATCACCATATGGATATTTTGCTCCTAATGTAGCAAGTTCATATATAATTAAATTTAATTCCGTAGATAGCTCAGGAAAAAAAGTATCAAGTGTTATCCTACCTCCATTTAAACAAGTTGAAAGTATTAACAGGTATTCGGCATTACTTGGATTTTTTCAGGAAACATTAAAGAGTTTGAAGAATCCCTCCAAACAAATTAAAGATAGCTTAAAGCTTAGGTATTTAGATGTTATCATAAAAGCCATGAATAAGAGTCTTTTACGTAAAGCTTCACAAAATGTTGACACAATAAGAAGTACACTCTTTCTTTATGACCAGCCTACTATTTATTCGTTTTTATTAGGTGACAGAAAACCTAAATTAGTAATTATGAAAAAATTTATAACTAAAAAACAATAGCAGTTATGGTCATGAATTTTATTTTAAATATTAAACGATTTATATATTGTGATAGGAGGGAAGATTATTATTTTGCTCCTTTTTTTAGAATATCCATAGGACTTTTCTGTTTATTACATTTTTTATCAATTATATCTGATTTTAAATTATTATATTCAAGTTATGGCTTTGTCCCTGCAGAATTGGGGGAATTATTCAAATCCTCGAATGTAGTAGGATTTAGTGAGTTTGCATCATTTTTGAAATCTTTGCTTGGATTTAGTGAAATGACCTCAATCTTGATATTTAAATTATTATTTGTGTCCTTTTCCTTTTTTCTGGCTTCTGGCTTTCTTACCCGATTTTCTGCATTTATAATACTCTTCTTACATGTGATATTAACAAAAGGATCTATTTTATATTCATACGGAGTTGATAATTTTACCACTATTGCTTTATTTTATTGTTTAATATTCCCATTAAATAGACAATTTTCTATAGATAAGCTTATATTTAATTTGAGATCTGTTTCGATTTCTAAATATAGGAAACTACTGCAAATTCATCTTTGTTTCGTTTATTTTTTTTCTGGCTTAGAAAAGGCAATGGGTATTAATTGGTGGAATGGAGAATCTATTTGGAAGTCGTTTACCATGCCTATCTTAGGAAACCATAATTTTGATTTTAGTTTCCTAGCTCAATATCCGATTCTTCCCATGATTCTAGGTTGGTGTATAGTAGTTATTGAACTCTGTTATCCTTTTTTCATTTTCAGGAAATCGGCCTCTAAGTATTGGCTTGCTTTAACGGTATCTATGCATGTAGGAATTATATTTTTATTGAATTTACAATTTTTTGGATCGCTAATGGTTTTATTAAATCTCTCTGCTTTTCTAAACTTACAAAAAGGAGAAAAAATCTAGTATCATATGGATCCTATATTTTCATATGAATATACCTATCCTTGCATTATGAGTATAATCTTTTTTCTTATTTTTATAAAAAAAGTAAGAAAAAAAGATAAGGCCTCTAATGAAAATGGTTTTACGTTTTCTATAACAATTCTTGATTTATGTCTATTCCTTTTTGTTGTTTTTATAGGATATAGCTTATATAGGACGTATGGATTTTTCCAAATACAGGATTTTTATAAAATCTTCGTAACGGTTTTTATCTATATCCTATTGCGTGTATTATTATCTTATGAAGACAAAGATAAGACCTTAAATATTATAGCTCTTTTTTTGGTAATTTTAGCTGTGACTGAAGTTGTTATTAGCCTTCTTCAGTTCATAGGACTACTGGAAAGTTCTAGATCTTCATATTTTAGGGTAACAGGTAGTTTTTCTAGTCCTGCGGATTATAGTAATTATATTTGCTCAATTTTAGGAATAGGGTTCTATTACTCATTAGGAAATAAGATAAAAAATAATCAATATATACATGTGTGTATTCATTTATCGGTGGCTATTATCTTATTAATTGGCATATTGATTTTTACTCAGTCCAGGACAGCTTGGGTTACTTCAATCTTGATAATTTTGATTTATTTTTTTATAGAAAGAAATAATATTTTTTATAAAAATTTAAAGAGAACTTTTATAAAAAAGAGAATTATTATAGTTATAATAGGAATTGCTTTAATAACTTTCGTTTCTTGGACATTGACAATTAAAAAGTCTTCCACTGAAGGTCGGATGTTCATTATTAATAATGAATTTTCAATCCTGAAAGAAAATTTTCTGCGTGGAATAGGCTTCGGTAATTTTAATAGTTATTATAATAATTATCAATCTTCTTTTTTTAGGAATAATCCCAATTCTGGTTATCAAAAGTTCGCATCTTATGTAAATGTTGGTTACAACGAATATCTTCAAATTTCGATTGAAGGTGGGGTTATAGCTATGGTATTTCTTGGCATTTTATTGTTTAGAACCATCATAAATATAAAAAAGATTAATAGCTTTTCGTATATAAAAAAAGGGTTTTTACTATCATTAATTTCACTACTATTATTAGGTGTATTTTCTTTCCCTTTCAGAAACACTATTACACTTATAAATTTTGTAATCTATATGGCAGTTCTTGGTACACTTGATACTTCCATCGTAAATATTACTAAATATTTCAATAAAAAGTATTCTTTACTCTGTTTAAGTATTATATTTATAGTTTTATTTATCACTATATATAGAACATACAATGCACTTACTTTATGGCAAGAAATGAATAATTATAGTAAGGTAAAAGAAATAAATAAAGAAACAATTAAAAAGATTTACAAAAAAACTTATCCCGAACTCTGCAATAATGAAGCTTTTTTGCAATCATATTCTCAATTTTTATTTTCTACCGGAAATATTCAAGAATCAACTCATTTGTTAAAACTAGCAACTATCTATTCTGGATATTATTTAATTTATGTAGGTATTGGCCGAAATTATTTGAAGATGGGAAAAAACCAAAAAGCTGAAAAATATTTATTAAAGGCAACTAATATGGTTCCCAATAGATTTGTTCCCAAAGAATGGTTAATGTTATATTATTACCTTACCGATAATAATACAAAAACACTTCATTGGATAAATAATATTCTATCATATCCAATTAAGGTTCCTTCCAAAAGAATTGATTCTATTAGACAGGAAGCAATAAGGATAAAGAAAAAAATTAATTTAGACTTCAGTAATGTAAAAGAAAACTAATAAAATGAATAAGATAATATTTTTAACCCTATCTATACTATTTATTAATTGTAGTTTAACGGCACAAACCAAGACAACAAAATTTTACCTTAGGGATTCGAGTATTCAAAAAGGACTTCCTGTAGTATCTTTTAAAATATGGAAGGATTCAGTGCATTCAAACGCTTTTTTAAGTGATCATTCCGGAATAGTAACGGTAGATGATTTGAATCCTGGAAAGTATAACATACACCTTAGTTATATAGGTTATCACAATCTGGATACGTCCGTTTCAATTAATAATAATCCTCAGGCTTTCACTTTTTATTTGGAACCGGCAGGCAACCGGTTGAAAGGCATATCCGTCACAACAAACAAACCAATTTTAGAAATGAAAAGGGGGAATTTCATTCTGCATGTACAACGAAGCCCTCTGGCCAGATCAGGAAATGTATGGGAAGCACTAAAATATGCCCCAACGGTTATAACTGATTTATCGGGAAAGTTGAGCGTTAAAGGACAGTCCACAACGGTGTATATCGATGGGAGAAGAATCCGTTTATCCGGTGGCGATTTAATGAGATATTTGAAGGGTATTCCTGCTGCAAATATTGAAAAGATTGAAGTTTCGAGCCACCCAGGCGCCCGTTATCCTTCTGATGTGAGAACGGTAATAAATATTACGACTTCACAATTAAAATATGAAGGAATTAAAGGAACACTCACTTCTAATTTTGCATTGGGAAGATATCCAAGATATAATGAAGGGGTTACGTTCGACTTGAAAAAATCCATCCTGAGCGCCCAAATTGGCTATTCATATACGAATACAAAGGCTAAAAACAATTCCATGGTCGAAAGAGCCGGTAATACGAGATTACCCTGGACCATTCATCAAACAACGAATACCAAACGAAAATCTCAGAGGGGGTATGCCAATATTGAATTAGACTTTAACAAAAACAATAAATTTGTTTTTTACGGAGAAGCATCGCCCATTGATGTTTATTCTAAAGTGTATGCCGATAACGGCGCACCCGATTCTAACCGGATTACCGCTAAGGATCAGATCTATAAAGCCTTTTACGATGTAAAAAAGCCTACGTCCTCCTATGCACTGCAGGCGATTTATGAGACAAAATGGGATAGTACAAAGCAATCATTAAGATTTAAAAGTGCTTATTTTATAAATAACAGGAGGGGAACAATAAATAGATATAGTAAGCTTTTTAATGATGGAAACTATACCTTAAATGATTCGTATTATGAAGATATTCTACCTCAGAAATTAAACACTTTTGTTGCCGGTATTCAATATATCAGACCTTTTCTAAAGGGCGATTTAGTATCGGGGGTCAGATATAGTCATACGATGCTTAATGATAACAATCAGACTTTTATGTATCCGGAGGATAAAACCAATAAAGACCTCATTAATTCAGAAAAATTAAAATATGGGGAGTCTAATTATGGTATATATTCCTCCTGGGAAAGGCAGGCCGGTAAAATGTATTTTCAGGGGGGCCTAAGAATTGAACAAAATAAGGTTGTTGCTAATAATGTTACCTATAATTTAAAAGATAAATTTAATCTTTTTACCGCATTTCCCAACCTCCTGGTGCAATGGTCGCAAAATAAGAAAAGCTCCTGGATATTCACGTATAAAAAAAGTCTCACCCGCCCCAATTACTATCAGTTGAATCCTTATGATAGATTTTCAGGAAATAATTCGGTAGAATTCAGAGGAAATCAATCCATAAAACCAGAAGTTGATCATACTATTGACTTAACATGGACGAATAACAGCAACTTTAGCCTGTCTGCCGGTGTACAAATAAATAAGAATTTCATAAGTACAATTGTTTTAAAAGATTCCTTAAATCATTATTATGAAAAGTATGATAATTTCCAGGCGCGCGTTTACTATTTGAATGGCTATTATTCGGTTTCTCCATTCAAATTTTGGCAAATTCAGTTTGACGTACAGGCATTGTACCTAGATGTAACTGCATATCCGGGTGTAAAAAGAGGCAAGCTTTCTCCCGCAGGAAATATTTCTCTGAGCAATAGTTTGTTGCTTCCGCACAATTGGCAAATAGAATTAAGTACTTTCTATACAACCACTGTTTATGATGGTTATTATAAACATATTGGTCATGGAAACATAAATTTTGCTATTGTAAAAGACTGGCAAAAACCTAAGCTTTCGCTTTCTATTGGTGGATCTGATATTTTAAAAACTAATATTACAAAGGTGAGGGCAATGTATTTATTGTATAATAGTCGCGCATACAATGATTCCAGATTTTTTAGAATTGGACTTAGCTGGAGATTTGGTAAACAATCGGTAAAAGTAAAAGACATTGATAAATCTTCCGTTATTCAAAAATCCAGAGACAGACTGAAAAAAGACAAACTATAGTACTATTTTTTATGAAAATTTAAATTATTATTTATGAATAAAGCAATTTTGTATGCATTTATAATTTGCTCAATACTTTCATCGTCTTGTACAAATAGCACTATAACAAGTAACCGAAAGTTACAACTGGCTATAAAATATTCGGGTGAAAATGCACCCGAATTATTAAAAGTAATAAAACATTATTCTGAAAAAGACAAAGATAGCCTGAAATTGAAAGCAGCCTGCTTCTTAATTCAAAATATGATTGGAAAAGGATCAATCAGATTAACAAAAACTACTGAAAAGGGGGGAAATGTGAAATTTGATGTTTTTAATTCTAAATTTAAAAACGGAATAGATAGTATTAATAAATTGAAAAAGAAATTTGAAGATTCTGCAAAATGTGGTCTAATTTATTATACAAGTCCGAGATTTGTTGAAGATATTAAAGTAATAAAAGCAAATTACTTGATAGAAAATATTGATTATGCTTTTAAAGCTTGGAAAATGCCTTGGGCAAAAAACTTGAGTTTTGACCAATTTAAAGAATATATATTGCCTTACAGGTTTGGTAATGAGCCTTTGCAAAAATGGAGAAAAAGGTTTTTTAATCAAGGAAAGTGGATATATAAAAATAAAAAAATAATAGATAGAGTTAAGCTGGCATCTATAGTAAATGATAGTTTGGTTAAGATATTTAAATGGTATGCTAATGAAAAACTTACTTATTATCCCGCTCCTCTTTCTATTGCTCAGTTAAAAATAACCAAAGGTGGGAATTGTGACGATTTAAATATGTTGGTAGCAGACTGGCTTAGAGCAATTGGTGTTCCTGTTTCATCTGAATTTACAACTTATTGGGGAAACAGTAACTATGGTGGGCATTCGTGGTTGGGAATATTGGATACAACAGGAAAATTTGTACCAATGAATGCAATGTATGACGACCCAGTTAGGGATTCTTTGCCCTTTGGAGATGCTCAGTTGGCTAAAGCCTATAGAATCAAATTTCAGATAAACCCATTGTATTATGAAAAGGAAAGTGATATTTCTTATCTTATTGATATTACAAAAGAATATCTACCAGTTATTAATTATACAATGAAAATAGATACAACTAAATATAAAAATGCTTATATTGGCGTCCTAAATGGGCTATATTGGAAACCTTTAGAGACAAAAACAGCTTATAATAGAGGCTATGTGACCTTTTATAATATAGCTCGTAACGTATTGTATGCTCCTTTAACGATTACTAATGATACTATAAAAACAATTGGGAAACCTTTTTTTGTTTCTAAAAATGGGACTTTACAATATTATTCTGCTGATACAAATCAGTTAAGCGATATTCGTTTAGATATTCACGAATTTATCTCTCAATTGTACAACAAGGAATGTGAGATAATTTATTGGAATAATAATATTCACAAATGGGAACGTACTGGAAGTACGAGAACTTTAACAATTGATCCTCAAAAATTACGGGAAGAAAAAAGAAGATTATATCTTAAATTTGACAGTGTACCATCGAATGCAATTTATCGTATCGTAGATGCTAATAAAAAATTAGATGATAAACTTTGTGGTCGTCCTTTTTTTTATAACAAAGATTTGCAAACAATTGCAGATTATTAAATAAATATTAAAGCAAATAAAATAGATTAATCTTTTAGTATTCTAATTTAATATTTTATGTATAACTATGACGTCGTAATTGTAGGTTCAGGTCCAAATGGTTTAGCCGCTGCTATAATTTTGCAGACTGCTGGATTATCTGTTCTTTTACTGGAAAGTAAGGAAACAGTTGGAGGTGGAATGCGAACAAAAGAATTAATGATTAATAAATATTATCATGATACTTGTTCTAGTGTATTTCCTTTTGTAACCACATCCCCATTTTTTGATAAATATTTATCTGAATTGGACGATGTAGAGTTTTTATTTCCTAAATTTAATCTATCTCATCCTTTTCTAGATGGTAGTTGTGTTATTTTGGATAAACAATTAAGAATCACTATTGAAAAAATGGGTATTGATGGTCAAGAATATAATAATTTAATTCTTCCATTTTTAGAGCACTGGGATAAATTAAAGAAAGATATATTGAATCCTACTCAATTTCCTATAAATCCTATTCTTTTTTCAAAATTTGGAATAAAAGCTGTCCGATCTGTTAAATCAATTAGCAGCATTTTTAAATCAAAAGAGGTTAGGGCACTCTGGGCAGGTATAGCAGCTCATTCTATGCAACAATTTAGTAGTATCGGCTCTTCTTCAATAGGTTTAATTCTATGTATACTTGCTCATAACAAGGGGTGGCCAATAATAAAGGGGGGCGCTCAAGTATTAGCAAATTCTTTATTAAATAAGTTTATTTCTACCGGAGGGACTTATTATAATAATTTTACTGTTAAATCAATTAGTCAAATTCCACCTTATAGAGTATTACTACTCGATTTAACACCAAAGCGAATAATTGAAATTTTTAAGGATGAGTTTTCTTCTTCGTATCTTAAAAAATTAAAGGGTTTTAGATATGGAATGGGGGTGTTTAAAATAGATTGGATTTTATCTTCACAAATCCCATTTTCAAATGAAGAATGTAAAAAGGCTGGTACAGTTCATTTAGGAGAAAATTTTGAAAATATTGCATTAGGTGAAAAAAAGATTTTTGAAGGAAAAATTTCAGACAACCCCCTTGTCATTATTACTCAACCAAGCATATTTGATTCGTCAAGAACCCCGAATCAACATCATGTTGCATGGGCGTATTGTCATGTACCCCTTCATTCAGAAATTGACTTAACAGATAGAATTGAAACTATAATAGAAAAATATGCACCAGGTTTTAAGGATTGTATAATTCGAAGAAAAAGTACAAATACGCGGGATTTAGAGGCATATAATTCTAATTATTGGGGAGGGGATATCAATGGGGGCCTGACTAGTTTTAAACAGTTATTTGCAAGGCCTGTTTTAAAACTAAATCCTTATAAAACATCCGTTAAAAACGTTTATATCTGCTCTGCCTCTACCCCTCCCGGTGGAGGTGTGCATGGTATGGGTGGCATGAATGCAGCAGAAAGAATCCTAAAAGAATATTTTAAGTAATAGTTTTGGTGGCGGAATAATTGTATGACTGTACAATATATCCGCACTTATAAAATTATATAATTAGGCACTATCAGAAAACGTATAAATAATTGTTATCCATTTTTATCAAAAGAGAACCCCGAAAATCAGAGATATTACCAAAAAATGTGGTAATTGCGATCCGTGCAACTTTTTACAATTCTTCCTCACGCTATTTTTTCTGCCAGAGTTGTTCTGCAATGAGAACGTTGCAGCAAATCGGATTGCTCAAAGCGTTCTCTTTTCTGACCATAAAGCAGACGGGACAGTAACTCATTTTTTTAGTTTGAAACGTTCAAGCTCATCTGCTAATTTATTTGCCTTACCTTCCAGCTGTTCTTTGTTCTGCTGAAAAGCTGCCAGCCGGCAGGCTGGTATCGCAGGACTTACGATAGAGCAGGTATCGATGTAAAGAACTAAAACTCAGCATCAGTAAATCTTCCTGAGTTGTTCTATTTGTCGCTTATCAAAATGAGAAAACCAAATTTGGATACCATTCGGAAAAATCATTTCTATGTATCCGTCCTACTAAAGCAAACCTTTTCTCTCTTGTGCATTCGAAATAGTTCATTGCAAAACTAACTGGATAGGGAGTGCCGGGTAATATTTACTTAGTAAGGAGCATACTCTTAAAGCTTGATTATCTAAAACATAATTTAACAATTCCACAAATTTTATTCGAGTTCAGATAAAAATTCTTCAGCAGTCTTAAATCTTATTAAGGAATAACTTTATAATTGTATCATGGAGGGGACAATTTCGTCTCACAGGAAATCACCTTTCTACCAGGATAACTGAGGTTGAATCCAGATTATATGGTACTTATTCCCATGTTATTTTTTCGTTGATAAAGCGGATTATACGGATCGGATTTATATATATTTATTATTTCATCAATATAAGTGTTTTTTTCAAGAAATAACTGTAGCCAATCTCGTTTGGAGTATATTGGAATGGTGTGCGAGCCCAGGTATCTTATTCCTGGCCCTAACGATTCTGTTTTTATTCCCAAAAGATTTAACCCCCTTACAAATCGTTTGTCACATTCGGCGAGCATTATGCTATTAGCATCTTGACAGATTGGATAAATAGCGAGAGCAATAAGTTTTTTCAACAAGATTGCACCTTCTTTTTCAGTTTTTGATATTGCAAATCTCCCTATATGCCATATATGGTCTATTTTATTTATAATTTTAATGTTAGACGGGTTGATAGCAAAAAGCTTCTGAATTGGTAAAATAATATTTTCATTCCATCGGGTGACCTTCACTGAACCAATTATCTTAGTCCCTTTTAGAGCGACAAAGAATTTCGAGCTGTTAAATAAAGAAATATCTTCTTCACATAATGCCTGTATCTCATCTATTAATGTTGCTTCATTAAGGCCTACGGTGTCATGTTGAATGCAATTTTCATAGATTATAAATCTTGAAAGCCTCATTAATTCTTTTTTTTAATTGTTTGATGTGTAACATGGTATAAAAATTTAGTTTGATAGGAAAATTAAAGTTTTTAACGGATAAGAATGCCGTTTTAGGTAAATTAAGGTAAAAACCATACTATTGTATAGGCTTAATCATGCTCATTTATGCCTAAACTTATATTAGAGCGAGAGGCTTTTCTTATATAACTGGATTTTTAGGAATCTTTGTTTGGATATTCCGGTGATATAGTGCCACTTTTTTTGAGATATTTAAGTCATGACAATTGTTAGTAAACATTCCCCTTTAAGTTTTTTATTTTTCTTCATTGAAAAAATCCTATGGTGAAAAAATGTCAGGTTACTGGCATGGTGAGACCGAAAACACTGGCATGGTTACTCCGAAATAGCCAAAAGTGGGATGTGCTCTTTAAGCCAATTTGAATAGCTTGTGGTGGCTATCGTTCTACTAAGTTTATCATTATATGGTATAAATTGATCCTTTTGCTATTTCTCAAGTGCTGAGCAACCCCAATTTTAATGTCTGTAAAGTTATATTTTGCCAATTCTTTAAAGCCAACAAATTTATATTCATAAGTATGTTCGGAAATAAAATTCTGATAACGGAGCCAAAAATCATTGAAATTTCTGGCTAACGAGTAAATGATTATATAGTTATTCTCAAGCCCTATTGTATCATATTTAAACAATTTATCTAAATGAAGAATCAAATACTTTTGGTTTAGGGAGTCCAATACTAATCCTTCAATAATTGATTGTGGCATTCCACTTGGTTCTGTTATAAAAACATCAATTTCGCCACTGTCTTTTCCTTCTGCAGATTTACTCCATTGAGGTTGGTCTTTAACTGTATAGCCAGCAGCTTCTATAATTGTTGCCAAGAATCTATTTCTATCATTTTCATTTACCCTTTTTCCCCAATATTTTTTATCGCCTTGTAATTTAGAAGAAGCATACATTAAACAGTCTATTAAAGCATCATTATCTTTTTGAGTTAATTTTTCAAAAGCTCCCAAATAGTCAATTGGCTCGTTTAGATTATTGGCAATCTCCTTGATTTTTTGTGAATTACGATTGGGGAAGAGCCTCTGGAACTCTATTTTGACATGTTCAGCTTCAGCTTTTTTTTATCTGAGTCCTGAATTACTTTTTTAAGATATTGAAGAAAACTCCATTCGTCTGAACCTTCAACATGCTTCTTAAGCAAAACATCTATTTTTGTTACTTCTGAAGTTAAGTTTAATGCAAAAAAAGGTTCAAGAATATTATATTTTAGATGGTCTTCTATCTTTTCAATTAATTTTTTTTCATTTAGGCGAGTTTTAATCTTGGCATTTGTCACTTCCGTATAATTCAAATACAAGTTGTCAAGCTCCGAACGGTAGTCTGACCGATCTACCAATATCTAAATAGATTCTTCCGAAGTATAAGTATGTACATTCTTCCCTATTTCCCTTTTAAGCTATAGACACACTACCTTATTTCTTGCCATCACAACTTCTCCTTTAGAACCAATATATAATAATCCAAAGTAGCCAGCCATGCTAGTTTCATCCTCATCAAAATATAGTGAGGTGAGAGTTTATTCATACAACTTGTTTAACTTTACTTCATTGTTAGACAGAACATATGCCTTTTAGGCGTATGATGTGAAAATGAAAATGTGTGGTTATGGATTTTGAAAACAAACGGCTTACTATCAGGGAGGCCAGAAAAATAGACCTGGTAAACTATCTTTCCTCTTTAGGTCATGAACCTGCAAAAATCAGAAAAAACGATTACTGGTATTTGTCTCCCCTGCGGGAGGAAAATACGGCTTCGTTTAAGGTCAATCGCAGATTGAATAAATGGTATGATCACGGGATAGGAGAAGGCGGCAATCTGGTTGATTTTGCTATCCGCTATCATCATTGTACAGTAGGTGAATTGTTGAAAAAATTGAATGATGGTTTTTCTTTTCAAAAGCCACTTATTCATCATTCAAAAATAGATCCCGAACCGGAAAACCGAATAAAAATAGTAGGAGACTTTCATCTGAGATCTCCCGCATTGTTACATTATCTGAAACAACGCCGGATACCCGTTTCAATAGCCAATCAATACTGCCGGGAGGTTCGATATAACTTGAAGGGTAAAACTTATTATGGCATCGGGTTTAAAAACGATCAGGGTGGCTTTGAAATTCGCAATCTGTACTTCAAAGCAGGCAGCTCTCCAAAGGGTATAACGACCTTCCATAATGATTCAAATGAGACCGTCGTATTCGAAGGGTTTATGGACTTTCTTTCCTTCAAAACCCTCCATCAAAACGAAGCTGAAAACAGACCTGATTTTGTCGTTTTAAATTCAATTGCTCTTTTTGAAAAGGCTCGTTCATTCATGGAAAAACATCAATCTATCCGGCTTTACCTGGACAGAGATAAAGCCGGACAAAATTGCAGTCAATATGCCCTTTCCCTAAACAAAAAATACAAGGATGAAAGTGGGCTTTATCAAAATCATAAAGACCTGAACGACTGGCTCATGAATTTTGGGAGATCTCAAAGGAAACATTTTAAACAAAGCCCCGGATGAGGATAACAAATACAAATGCAGGAAATACAATACTTCTATTGAGAGAGAACAGGTTAAACACTTCTAAAGGTCATGGCAGCTTTTAAAAAGGTTGGCAGATTGCCACGTTCCTGCAATCGGCAAGATGAACGGTTGTTAAACAACCGATATTTCGACAGCCACCTGGGGTGAGCCTGTCGAACCCTACTCGGAACTCGTGGGCAGGATGTCTAAAAGACAAAAATGAATTTGAAACAGTGAAAATGAACCGTGATGGAAAGAAAAAAATCAAACAGAACACGCATCGTCGGAATAAGACTTACCCCGGAAGAATATGCTAAAATTGAAAAGAAATGGAGAACCAGTACCTGCCGGAAGTTAAGTGATTACCTTCGAAAGGTACTTTTTCATAAGCCCATCGTGACGACTTATCGTGACCGGTCAATGGATGACTTTATGGCAGAGATGATAACGCTTCGAAAAGAATTGAACAGCATGGGAAACAACTTTAATCAGGCGGTAAAACGGTTACATACTCTGCAGAAAATAGATGAATTCAGAAGCTGGTTAATCACCTATGAACTGGAACGAAAAGTTCTATTTAGCAAGGTAGATGAAATCAAAAAACAGATCCGAAAAATGGCAGAAAAATGGTTGCAGTAATTAAAACGGGACACTCCATTCATCGCATTTTTAACTACAACGAAAACAAGGTAAAAGAAGGTGTTGCAGAATGTATCGGAGCGGAAAATTACCCGCTGAATGCGGAAGAAATGAGCCGGAAAATAAAGCTTAATTTCCTTTTAAGAAGGATGACATTGAACGAAAATGTAAAACGAAACAGTGTCCATATTTCCCTGAATTTTGATCCTTCAGAAACTGGTATGCCCAAAGAAAAATTGATGCAGATTGTCAGAACTTATATGCAAAAGTTAGGCTTCGGCGATCAACCCTTCCTTGTTTATCAGCATTATGATGCCGGCCATCCCCATCTACACCTGGTGACTACAAATATACAAGCTGATGGAAAACGCATTGATCTTCATCATTTGGGCATTAGAAAGTCCGAACCCGCACGGAAAGAAATCGAAAAAACCTTTAGGTTGGTTGTTGCAGATGAACGGCAAAGGAAGCAGGTCTTTCAGATGAAACCGGTGGACGTGGGAAAAGTGCAGTACGGTCATACCGAAACCAAAAGAGCCATTGCCAAGGTGCTGGCTAAAGTATTGAATCAATATTGTTATACCAGTCTTCCGGAACTCAACGCAGTTTTGCAGCAGTATAATATCAAGGCCGACCGGGGCAGTAAAGATTCAAGGATTTACCGGAAAAAAGGGTTGGTCTATCGGGTACTGAACGAGCAGGGGAAACCGGTCGGCGTACCCATAAAGGCCAGTCTTTTTTACAACAAGCCGGGATTAAAATTTTTGGAAGGAAAATATGCAGCTAACCGGGTAAAACGCACGCCTCATAAAACAGGGATAAAAAGTGCCATTGACAAAGCCTTGCTGGGAGAAAAAAGGATGTCTCTTAAAAAGTTTATGAAAAAACTGGAACAACAGGGTGTCCATACAGTTTTGCGACAAAACAAAGAGGGACTGGTTTATGGTATTACCTACGTAGATCACCGCAGCAAATGTGTCTTTAACGGCAGTGCGCTCGGCAAGAAATACAGTGCGAAAGCCATTCAGGAACGCTGTGGAAAAAGAAAAGTTTTTGAGCCGGATTTGCGGTGGCATCCCGCTCAAAAACAAAACATGGGGTTACAGTCGCAGGCCAAAGCTGCGACAGAAACCGGAGATTTTCAAAACAATCAGAAGGAAGTCGTTAAAGCAAAAGAAGATGAATCCCTGTGGAATATACTCAGCCGTCCTGAATACCCGGATGACTATATGCCCTATTTTCTGAGAAAAAGGAAAAAGAGGAAGAAGAAAAAAAAGAAGTTATCTAACGATCAATAGACTTTTAATATCATCAATATGCATACAGGAGAAAACGAACAGGCACTACGGAAGATTATGGACATGACCCGGTTGATCAGCATCATCATTTTGGTGCTACATTTTTACTTTTATGGATATAATGCCTTCTATAAATGGGGATTGGTGAGTGCATTTAGTGACCGGTTGTTAAACAACATTTATAACGCCGGGCTGTTCAGCAGCTTCCACAAGTCCAAACTAATGGCTTTGGCATTTCTGATGATTTCTCTGATGGGAGCCAAAGGCAGGAAAAGTGAAAAACTAAACCATCAAATCGCTTTTGCTTATATTATCCCCGGACTGTTGATTTACTTTTTCAGCTACCTGGTTCTGCTGGTGAAAATAAAAATAACAGCAGTGGCAGGGCTATATATGAGCATGACCGGAATAGGGTATTTGCTCATACTTTCCGGTGGTACGTTGCTTTCCCGGATCATCAAAAACAAGTTCAATAACAAGGATATTTTCAACAGGGAAAATGAAACCTTCCCACAAGAAGAAAGATTTTTGGAAAATGAATATTCTGTTAACCTTCCAGCCCGCTATCACCTCAAAAATAAAATACGCAAGAGTTGGATTAACATCATCAACCCTTTCCGGGCGTTGATGGTGTTGGGGACGCCCGGTTCCGGTAAATCCTACTTCGTCATCCGGCATGTGATTACCCAGCACATTCGCAAAGGGTTCACCATGTTCGTGTATGATTTTAAGTTCGATGATCTTTCAAAGATTGCCTATAATTCCTGGTTGAAAAACAAACAACAATATCCCAAACCACCGAAGTTTTATGTTATCAATTTTGATGATCTGAGCCGTAGTCACCGTTGTAATCCGTTGGATCAGGCTTCCATGAAAGACCTTACCGATGCGGCCGAATCTGCACGCACCATCCTGATGGGATTAAACCGGGAATGGATCCGGCGGCAGGGGGATTTTTTCGTGGAATCGCCCATCAACTTTTTGACAGCTGTAATCTGGTATTTGAGGAAATACAAAGACGGAGAATTTTGCACGCTTCCGCATGTGATAGAAATGATGCAGGTAGCATACGATGATCTCTTTACCCTCCTTCGTTCAGAGCAGGAAATAGAGGTACTGATTAATCCTTTTGTAAATGCTTATCTGAATGACGTAATGGAACAGGTAGAAGGGCAGATTGCTGCAGCAAAGGTGGCGATGGCCCGGCTTTCTTCTCCACAGCTGTATTACGTTCTATCCGGTAATGATTTTACCCTGGACATCAACAACCCCGATGAACCGAAAATCGTCTGCATGGGCAATAACCCGCAGAAGATCCAGACATACGGTGCAGTGTTATCCCTTTACGTAAACCGACTACTCAAACAAATGAACAAGAAAGGGAAGCAGAAAAGCAGTCTCATTTTTGATGAGTTCCCGACTATTTATTTGAATAATATGGATAGCCTGATTGCCACCGCCCGCAGCAACAAGGTAGCAACCTGCCTGGGTATTCAGGATTTTTCTCAATTGCGAAAAGACTACGGAAGAGAGCAGGCGGATGTGATTATGAATATCACCGGAAATATCATCAGCGGACAGGTTACGGGAGACACCGCTAAACAACTTTCCGACCGTTTTGGTAAGATTATGCAGGACAGGGAGAGTTATTCCATCAACAGCGGAGACACCTCCGTCAGCCGTTCCAGACAGTTGGAAATGGCTATTCCGCCTTCCAAAATTTCAGGGCTGAGTTCCGGGGAATTCGTGGGGTTGGTAGCCGATAACCCGGATTGTAAGATCGACCTGAAAGCTTTCCATTGTGAGATACAAAATGATCATGAAGCCCTGAAAAGAGAAGAAAAGAGTTACAAGGATATTGAGCCCATCCGTAAGATTGACAATGCAATGGTACAGCGGAACTATCTGCAAATAAAGCAGGATATACAGGATATTATTCAGTCGGAAATGGAGCGGATGCTCAATGACCCTGAACAAAGCCATTTGGTGGTGAAGAAGGGATGATTAAACAGGCTAAAATTGTACTTTTACCAAATTTGGTATCTTATTAAATGAATTGATATTATTAAAGGGAAGCCATCCCTTTTATCTATGCAATCCCAATATTACAAGTGTATTTTTCTTAGCCGGATATATCGAATCGTAGGGTTGTGAAGCTAACAGGATTATGGAAGCTTTGACTGAAGCAGGTTTACCAGAACCTATTATTGAGGAAGAAATGAAAAGACTTCGTATAACATTTCTAACGGAAGATATCTGAAAAGTATTGGTTTGTCAGAAAGACAAGTTGAGACGATATCATTTATTAAGCAGTATGGAAGCGTAAACAATGCCCAATATCAGGAGTTGACAAAAGTATCAAAATATAAGGCAACAAGAGATTGGTAAGAATTGATTGAGAGAGGATTTATTCATAAAAAGGGGACAACCGGGAAAGGTACTACTTATACTTTAATGAATAAAAAGGAATAGAGACCAAACAAGCCATATGGCTATTTCGGAGTAACCATGCCAGTGTTTTCGGTCTCACCGTGCCAGTGACC
>CAZYHV010000021.1:0-66460 GCA_964647485.1 uncultured Chitinophagaceae bacterium
CTCAATGTACCACCTTGTAGCTACAAAAAGCTAATCCCATGAATAATGCGGGTTAGATCTGTTTTTTGTAAAGAGAAGGATGATTTTTTACCGTGTCTAATCCTTTTTTCGGATATTTTTGTTCTTCCTTAGATAGCCTTTCCTCTCTATCAGACTTTACTCCTTTCGGACGACAACATGGGGGCAGACGCCTTTGAGACTCCGGATTGGCCTTTACTGTATCTGCATTAAATCCTAAATAAGCAATGGTATTCCTTATCCGGGATGGAGTTGTTCTTTCAGAATTATACATTACCCTGACTAGATTTTTCCGATAAGATATTTGCATTCGAACAATTCCGGGTTCCCTCTTAAAATAACGCTCAATAAGATGCTGGCAGGCTTGACATTCAACAGGAACCTTTATCTGTACCCTTTTGGTTGTTCTCCTTTTTTGTGCATTCACTACTCCTACGGTAAAAAATATCATTATCAATAATATCCATATTTTCTTCATATTATATTATTTAAGATTAATATTTATTCCTTACCCTAAATCACCTCCTCTTTTAACCAACAACTAGCTAACCAACCGCATTCTGGAGGAGCTTCACTTTTTTATCCAAAAACAGAAAGTACAAGATTTATACCACGATCACTGCCCCCAATTTTCCGGATTCTTTCTCCATTGATTTAAAGATTCCATCTGTTCTTCCGATACAATACCTTTATTTTTAGCTTCTTCGATTAGATCCGGATAATTACTCAAGGTGTGAAAAGGAATACCGGCTTCTTGAAAAGCTTCTTCCGCTACCGAAAAGCCATAAGTAAAGACAGCCACCAAACCAATCACTTCAGCTCCTGCTTCCTGCAAAGCTTTACAAGCATTCAGGCTGCTACCTCCGGTAGAAATCAAATCTTCTATAACCACGACTTTGGATCCTTTCTCAACGACTCCTTCAATCCTATTTCCCAATCCATGTCCTTTTGCTTTAGAACGTACATAAGCAAAAGGCAATTTAATTTGATCTGCCACCAGGGCTCCATGTGCAATCCCACCGGTAGCCACTCCTGCCAGCACCTCTGCTTCCGGAAAAGTTTCAAAAACAATATTACTCATTTCTGACTTTATTACATCTCTGGTAAAAGGAAAAGACAAAATACGTCTGTTATCACAATAAACAGGAGACTTCCAGCCGGAAGACCAGGTAAAAGGACTTTGCATATTCAACTGAATCGCGTTAATTTGCAGTAGTTTCTCTGCGATTTGTTGTGCTCTATTTTTCATAGGGCAAACCTACGAGAAAAAGCTGAAATATTAATCTCTAAAACGATGCAAACATTATTTATTTATAATAAACCGGTTATTCTTTCTTCAGCTTCAGAAAGAACAACACAAGATTTTTCTACTTATCGAAAAATCTTCAACCCTGATACCAGCCTTATTTTTTCACAGCTCCAATTATTGAAAAAAGACGACACAAAGGGATTATATATCCAAACAAATGAATCGAAAAAGATATTCAATGCCATTTTAGCACATTTTCAACATTGGCAGGCTGCCGGTGGGTTAATACTGAATCCAAGCGGAGAAATCCTGCTGATGTTCAGAAAAGGAAAATGGGACCTCCCCAAAGGAAAAATGGAAGCCGGAGAACGGCCTGAGGAAACAGCTTTAAGAGAAATCACTGAAGAAACAGGACTCAAGAATATCAAAATCATCAAAAAACTAACGGAAACCTGGCATAGCTATCCGACCTCTGTTTATAATGAGGTCCATAAAGATCAAAAAGACATTCTAAAACAAACCCATTGGTTTCAGATAGATTTTACAGGAGACGAACTGACGGTTCCCCAGATTGAGGAAGATATTATCGATATTCAATGGATTAAGCAGGAAAACATCAATCATTACCTGATCTATAGCTACCCCAATCTAAAGCAAGTTTTCCATTCAGCAGGAATCATTTCTTAACCTATAATTCCTTTTTCTGCTACTGGTTCAAAAACTCTAAACTATCCAAAACTAGAATTTCAGAAAAATAAAAGTCCTCTTTATTCTCTGTAATAAGATAATCGCATCTAGATAAACTTATCCCGCAATATTCACCATTTTTTTGAAACAACTCTAAAAATCGTTTAAAATCAATAGCTTGGCAAACTTTTTCATGTTTTGATCGTTCCCCAAATTTGAGGAATAGTTTGAAATTATCTTTTTGCATCTATGTTTCGGCGAGCTCAACAGCCGCCGCGTTACAAACTCCTTGCAGTAGGCTACTACTGCGGTGGAGTTCGATGCATTTCGATGGTACTCAATGTACCACCTTGTAGCTACAAAAAGCTAATCTCATGAATAATGCGGGTTATATTGTTTTCGACTGCAAATTCCTTTGCATTTCGAATCACTTCTTCATCAAAACTTAATATTACCTTCCGATCCATCCTTATTTTCAGACAAAAAAAAGATATTACACGTAACCCAAAAATAGTACTACATACTATTTCTTATTCTTCTTTTTCTTTTCAGGCAATGCAATTTCAATCACTTCATTCATTTTTTCCACATAATGAAATTTCATGCCTTTGATAAACCCTTTATTGATTTCTTCAATATCTCTTTCATTCTTTTGGCAAAGGATAATTTCTTTCAACCCGGCTCTTTTTGCTGCCAATATTTTCTCTTTAATACCTCCTACCGGCAAGACTTCCCCTCGTAGGGTAATTTCTCCCGTCATAGCTAGATAAGGCTTAATACGCTGTTTTTTAAAAGCAGAAGTCAGAGCTGTCAAAATGGTAATTCCTGCACTTGGTCCGTCTTTAGGTACTGCTCCTTCCGGGACGTGAATATGTATATTTCTCTTATCCAGTTCTTTGGGATTGACGCCGAACGCCTCCGCATTCGCTTTCAGATAGCTGAGTGCCGTTGACGCAGACTCTTTCATCACATTTCCTAAATTACCCGTTAATTTTAATTCTCCTTTCCCCTGACTCAAGCTAACTTCTATAAAGAGAATATCTCCTCCCACACTGGTCCATGCTAATCCAACAGCCACGCCATTATGACCTATTGCCTTATATACATCCATGCTAAATTTAGACTTGCCCAGCATATCGGGAAGCATTTCTATTGTCAGCCGGGAGGGGAGCTCTTCTTCTAAAGCTACTTTTTTGGCCAAAGAACGCATGACACTCGCTAACTGTCGGTCTAATTCTCTTACACCACTTTCTCGAGTATAATCTTCAATAATTTTTTTCATCACCTTCTTGGGGAAGGTAAATTTTACTTTAGAAAGGCCATGAGCTTTCTTTTGTTTAGGAAGTAAATGTCGTTTAGCGATTTCTACCTTCTCTTCAACCGCATATCCACTCAATGGTATAATCTCTAATCGGTCGCGTAAAGCAGGATGAATACTATTAAGACTATTGGCTGTTGTAATAAACAACACTTTAGAAAGATCATATTCCAATTCCAAATAGTTGTCATAAAAAGTACTGTTTTGCTCCGGATCCAATACTTCCAGCAAGGCAGAAGAAGGATCTCCATGAAAATCACTTCCTACTTTATCTATCTCATCCAATACCATGACCGGATTAGAAGCTTTCAGTTTACGCAGATTCTGAATAATTCGTCCCGGCATTGCTCCAATATACGTTTTTCTATGTCCTCTTATCTCACTTTCATCATGTAAACCACCAAGGCTTAATCGAGCATATTTTCTATTGATAGCATCTGCAATAGATTTCCCCAAAGAAGTTTTTCCAATTCCCGGAGGACCTACAAAACACAGAATAGGAGACTTCATATCTCCCTTCAATTTCAATACAGCAAGATATTCTATGATACGGTCTTTTATTTTATCCATATCATAGTGATTTTTATTCAATATCTTTCTTGCCCTCTTTAAATCGTATTTATCCTTTGTATATTCATTCCAAGGTAAATCAAGCATTAACTCCAGATTATTATAAATAACCGAATAATCGGGGGCTGAAGGGTGTGTTCGTTCTAAACGCTTAATATTCTTATCAAAAGATTCTTGAGCTGCTTCCGTCCATTTTTTGCTCTTGGCTCTCTTTTGAAGATCTTGAATTTCTTTATCATTAGAATCTCCTCCCAACTCTTCTTTAATGGACTTCATTTGTTGGTGCAGAAAATATTCCCGCTGCTGTTTATCCAAATCAGATCGCGTCTTGCTGGTAATCTTATTCTTTAGCTCTGCTAACTGTTGCTCTGTTTGCAACAATTTCAAAAGAAATTCTGCTCTTTCTGTTAAATCATTAATTTCCAATAACTTTTGTTTCTCCGTTAATTCTGAGCTCAAATTAGAGGCTACAAAATGAATAAGAAATGCAGTATCTTCTATGTTATTCAATATGGCGTTCGCCTCATTGGGAATATTTGGAGAAAGTTTAATAATCTTTGTTGCCAAATCCTTAATCGAAGAGGAATAAGCATTGAAAGCTTCTTCTTTCTCCTCCGTTTCCGGACGTTCCACTTCTAATGATTTCACTGCTGCCTTAAAATAAGGTTCCTCACTCACGACCTTTTCAATTTGGAAACGAGTTCGCCCCTGAATAATTACAGTGGTTCCTCCATCTGGCATTTTGATCAGCTTCACAATACGCGCAAGAGTTCCTACACGAGCTAAATCTTTTTCGGTAGGTTTTTCCACCGAACTGTCTTTTTGGGAAATGACACCCAATAATTTATCTGTCGAATTGGCATTCTCTACTGCCTCAATAGATTTCTCTCTTCCTACTGTAATCGGGAGAATAACTCCCGGAAAAAGAACAGTATTTCGAAGGGGCAAAAGAGGTATTTCTTCGGGGATATTATCTTCTGAGGTATCTTCAGGAAAGTCTTCATTCAAAGGTAGGATAGGCATAAAGTCAAATTCTTCCTCGGTTCCCTGAAATATTAATGGATTATCTTTCATATCTATAAAAGTCGTTTTTTCTTCAATTCTAAATATACGCTTATACGACGTAATTACCAATTGTCAAGATTAATGCCAACGAAATAAAACTGCCAGAATTACAAATACAAAAGTGGTTCCATAAAAAAATGCTCTCGGTCTCCCGAGAGCATTTTTTTTATTTATTATCTATTACTTTTTTAAAATATTTCATATGCTATCCCTAATTGAATACCTTGATTTTTCCATGAGTCTTTATGGGTAATATCACTTACATCACTTAATCCAACAATATATCGGGCGTTCACTTTTAATCTGGAAAGACTCAGCACAACTCCACCAACAGCAGAAAAATCTCCATTTTTAAATGCACCCTTCACATTATCCTCCGCAGACTTGTCCTTGTCTACCAATATGCTGTACTGTGGTCCCAGTTGAATCCAAAATAAATCACTCAATTTAATATTTGCCAGGATAGGAATATTAAGATAGTTCAATTTTACTTTAGAAACATCGGGAAGATCTTGATACACATCATTAAAATCATCCGCGGTCTTGTAACTGGATTGAGAAAAAAGTACTTCCGGCTGGATACCAAATCTTTCAGAAACTGCTAATTCTAGGAAACCACCTGCATAATAGTTTAATTGAAAGCCATCTTTGTACCCTTGCCCGTCAATCTTTGTCATATTTGCTCCTGCTTTTACACCAAAATGAACTCCTTGTGCCATTGCTCCCGTAGAAGCAAAAATCAGGAAAGCCGATAACCATAATAACTTTTTCATAATCATGTTTTTAATAGTCAATAAAAAAAATATATTGTTTACAAACTTAGAACAAAAACCATTCCCAAAAGGGAATTTTCTTTCTTTTTCTATTTTTTCTAAGTACAATAATTATAAATTTCTTATTTTTTTCAAAATGGTTTCCTCATAAGAGTTCTATAATATAAAATTAACTTGTAATTTAGATAAAAAGACAATAATAGTGGCGAGGAAATATCTTTTATTAATCATTATATATCTCACTTTTATAAGTTTAGGATTGCCTGATTCTTTACTGGGATCTGCCTGGCCAAAAATGTATTTAGATTTACATGTTCCAAAATCCTATGCCGGGATCATTGCTATGATTATCGCAGCTGGTACTGTTATTTCCAGTTTATTGAGTGCTAAAGTCATTCATCATTTTAGTGTAGCATCTGTAACTACTTCCAGTATTTTTCTGACTGTGGTTGCCTTATTGGGCTTTGCATATTCTCATTACTTTATCTTCTTATGTCTTCTCGCTATTCCCCTAGGGATTGGAGCCGGAGGGGTAGATGCAGCACTTAATAATTATGTAGCTCTGCATTACAAAGCCAAACACATGAATTGGCTTCATTGCTTCTGGGGAATTGGTGCGGCAATCGGTCCTTTAATTATGGCTAGGTATCTGGATCACGAAGAGCATTGGAACAATGGATATGCTGCCGTAGGATGGATCCAATCAGTAATCTTGATAATCCTTTTATGTTCTCTTTCTTTGTGGAAGAAAGAACAAAAACAGAGCCATAAAGATGACACTCATCCTTCATACAAAACCCTCTTTCAATTACCCGGACTAAAAGAAGCTTTAATTATTTTTTTCTGTTATTGTAGCATTGAAGCCACTTTCGGATTATGGGGAGCGAGCTATCTCGTATTTACGAAACACGAACCCCCTGACCATGCTGCCAGATTAATAGCTCTTTATTATCTCGGCATTACAGCTGGTCGATTTATTTCCGGATTGTTCACCGTTAAATTCACAAACAAACAGATGATTTATGCTGGACAATGTATCATACTGCTCGGATTGATAGCCTTAGTCCTTCCCTTTAAAATATTGACATTACCCGGTTTCTTATTGATAGGAATTGGATGCGCTCCGATCTTTCCGAGTCTCCTTCATGATACCCCCGTAAATTTTGGAAAAAAATATGCTCAGGCTATTATGGGGATGCAAATCGCAAGTGCCTACATCGGAATTACCTTAATGCCTTTTTTGTTTGGAAAAATAGCAACATTTTTTGACTATTCTATCCTATTATGGTTTATTGGAATTTTATTACTTTTAAAAATTATAATGACATTTCAACTAAATAAAAAGATAAAAGAATAAAAGCTCTTTTATTTTAATTAACTTTACAAGACATAAATAAGCACTATGAATAAAGATTTTTATCAGAATATTCTTGAGAGACAACAAAATATAGAAACGATACCCTCCAATCAGACTATTGCTTCCTGGGCAAAAAGGCTTCTTCAACTTTTATATCCACAAAAAGCAAAGAAAAGTTTCAAGGATATAGACGCTATCAAAGCTGCCTTCTCAGATTCCAAACAAGAACTAATAGAAATCATGACCGGCACCAGAGCTTGTGATAATTGTGATCATCAAGCAGTGGCAGCTCAATTCTTTGATTATATTCCTAAAATGTACAATTTGCTAAATAAAGATGCCTTAGCAATCTTAGAAGGGGATCCGGCCGCCATAAGCGAATTTGAAATTATACGTACGTATCCCGGTTTTTTTGCCATTTCTTTTTACCGTATTGCCCATAAATTACTTCAATTGGATCTCCCTCTGCTTCCTCGAACACTGACTGAATATGCCCACTCCAAGACCGGTATTGACATTCATCCCGGAGCTAAAATTGGAGAATATTTCTTTATCGACCATGGTACCGGCATTGTTATAGGAGAGTCCTCAGAAATTGGAAATCATGTAAAGTTATATCAGGGAGTAAATCTCGGAGCCTTAAGTGTAGAAAAGGAAATGCAATCTTTAAAGAGACATCCCACGGTAGAAGATCATGTCGTTATATACTCCGGAGCAACCATCTTAGGCGGAGAGACGACCATTGGTCATCATAGTATTATAGGAGGTAACGTATGGTTAGTAAAAGGAGTTCCTCCCTATTCCAAAGTATTTCATAAACCATCAATAGAAGTCGTTCATCAATCAATCTAAATACAACTAAATATGCCTGAAATTTTTGATATAATTGGCCAAACCCCACTTTTAGAATTAAAACATTTAAATCCCAATCCAAGGGTAAAATTATTTGCAAAGCTGGAAGGCAACAATCCGGCAGGAAGCGTCAAGGATCGACCGGCTTACAATATGATTACCAGTGCTTTGGAACGAGGAGAAATCCGGAAGGATACCCAACTGATAGAAGCAACAAGTGGCAATACCGGCATTGCTTTGGCTATGATTTCCAGTGTGCTGGGATTAAATATTGAATTGGTCATGCCTAAAACAGCCACTCGAGAGCGAGTGATAACCATGAAAGCCTATGGTGCGAAAGTCACTCAACTGGATGGCATTGAGAAATGTAGAGATTATGCGGAAGAAAAAGGTAAAATGCCCGGAAATTTTGTTATTAATCAATTTGCCAATCCGGACAATTATAAAGCGCATTATAAAATGACGGCTCCGGAAATTTGGGATGCTACCCAAGGTGCAATCACTCACTTTGTCAGTGCCATGGGAACAACCGGTACTATTATGGGGGTGTCTCGATTTTTAAAAGAAAAAGATAAATCCATACAAATCATCGGATGTCAACCCACAGAAGGATCTAGAATTCCGGGTATCCGCCGCTGGCCAACAGCATATTTACCTAAAATTTTTGAAGCCTCCAGAGTAGATAAAATCATTGACATCTCCACAGAAAATGCACGTAACACCGCAAGACGCCTTGCTAAAGAGGAAGGGATATTGGCAGGAATGAGCAGCGGCGGAGCTGCTTATGCTGCTATAGAAACTGCAAAAGCGTTAGATTCCGGCGTCATCGTGTTTATCGTATGTGATCGAGGAGACCGTTATTTAAGTAGCGATCTTTTTGAATAAAAGGAAGGCCCTACTTCCTCTCCAGTTTCACATCTACCCGACGATCCAAGGGATTACTCCCTCTCCCTGTGGTTGAAGACGTTACCGGTTCAATTTTTATTTTGGAAGCATCTATATTGTATCTGCTAACAAGCAATTGTTTTACCGCATCTACTCTTCTCTGAGCCACTATTTTGTTGGCATGAGCACTTCCTGTTGCATCTGTAAACCCTTTTAACACAATAAATACACCATCATACTTTTTAACGAATGCCGCTACGGGACGCAAGCTACTTACACCTTTTTCATCCAAAGTAGAGGAGCCCGTAGCAAAATAAGTACTTACAACCGGGAAATTATTCACCCTGTTATTCATTTCCTCTTCTGCTGCTTTGGAAGCAGCCTCCCCTTTCATCTGATGAATAGACCGATTTAGTGAATCAACATGATTTTCAAGATTATTCATATTTTTTTCTCTCGCCTCTTTTTGCTCTTGAGCTTCCCTCTTTTTCAGAGAATCCAATTGATGACGAATTCTTTCCACTTCAGAAGTAGACAAATTTCTAGTCGTATCAGGTTGCCTTCCTTCCAATTGTTCTTTTATCTGCTGTACAGAATCTAACTTTCTGGAAATATCCTCCAACTGCTCGTCATTATTATTACTTTCTGCTCTATTCCCCGTAGGAACAACAATGGGAGCCGAAAGAGAAGGTGCATTGTTATAAGCCATTCCTCTACGATTCATTTCATCTATAGCTGCCCGTAAATAAGAGGCTTGTAGTCCGCGATCTCCTTTTAAATCAGAAAGTTGATCATCGTAGTTTTGATTCTGCTTACGCAAATCTTCAATATTATCATTTAATTTTCTAATAGCAGCATTTTCCTTACTTAGCTGTCGTTGTAACCGTCTTATTGTATCACGATGAGCTGCATTTTGAGATGTTGTTTTTTTTCTAGATTTAAACACTCTCTGAAAGAAATTACGCTTTGCCGTATCCTCACTATTCACCTTTCTAAGGTTTTCATTTTGTAATTCTTGTAAAGAATCTACCTTCCTTTGCAATTGTAATCGTTGTAAAGAATCTTTTCTTAAGCGTTTCCTGTTATCCGCTTGTTTCCCCTTCAAAAGAAGAGATTGATCTTTTGAATGAGCCGAATCCTTTTTATATAAAGTCAAAAGAGAATCTATCTTTCCATGTAATTTCTTCCGTTGAAGAGAATCCCGATTGTTTTGTTTCAAAATGGAATCAATCCTACTCTGCAACCGAGATCGGTTCAATGAGTCTTTCTTCAATTGGCTTTTATTGGCATTTAACCTTTTCTCTATCTGTACCCTTTGAGAGTCTGTTCTTATAGAATCTTCTTTATACTTTGCCAATAGAGAATCATAAGCGGTTTGTATGGAGTCTCTATCTGATCCTATGTCGGAAGAAGCTGTCCTTGAGATTCTATTATTCCGTATAGAATCAGCAGTTTTCGAAGACTGTTGGCGCAAAGAATCATTGATATTTTTCAAAGAATCAATCTTTCTCAAATAAACTTTTTTCAAAGAATCTTTTTCCTCTGATGACAATTTTTCTTTTGTCAATTGCTCTTGAGAAACTTCCTTCGTGCTGTCTATATTCTTATTCTCTGACGTGCTTTGCACGGTATCCGTAACTTCTTTTATGGGTTCCTCATTCTCATTGTTCAATTCATACAAAGTATCTTCAGCAGATGTCGTCTGCTGATTTCTATAGATCATAATCTTCGTAGAATCAGCATATTCCGTAACAATTGGGGTATTGGAAAAACGCTGTCTCAATTGTTGTCGAGCTTCTTTCACTGCCTTTAACTCATAATATAAATCCTTTAACTTGCTTTCATCTTTTAACAATTGCAAGCTGTCTTGCTTTGATAAAGGAGCTTTCTCCCTCAATGCTTTTATGTTTTCTTTTTGATCTGCAATCTTATATTTAAGTTTATTCTCTTTGATAATATAATTTTGATCTATATGATCAAAACGAGATCTACGCAACATCAATCTTATCTGATGCACTTCTCCTTTCTGCTTTTCTTTTTCAGTCGATTGATTGGTTGTATCCTTTGAAGAAGCTTGATCTGCTTTCTTTAATGAATCAATATGCTTGGAGGATGTTGTAGTGTCTACAACCTGATTTTTCTCTTTTATCTTCTGTTCTTGTTGTTCCTTTTCCCTCAATAAAAGGCTTCTATTCTTAGTCGGTTGATAAACTACTGGAGCCTTAAACCTGCTTTTCCCACCTCCTAAGTTGAATTGAATAGCCGCCTTGTTAAAGATATAAAAATCATTTACCCCGTCGTCATATCCGCGCTTATTATCTGTAGACACGTTGGTTCCGGGACGAGCCGCATACGCCTCTTCGGGAGAACCATAGTTATTCTTATAAGTGCCACTCACATCATCCAGATAATCACTAAAAGAATAATTGATATCCGTCTGCACTATGAGGCTTACCCCTTTACTCAATCTGAACTTGACGCCAATTCCTAAATCAGCATAAGGGGTAACATTATTATATTTCTTGTTTCTTTCTGTTTTTAGATCTCTTAAATTCGTTTCATATTTCCCATCAGGCTGTACATTTGGATCTGAATAATCATAAGGATTCCCATTTTCATCATATAAATCTCCTTTCACCTTAAAATAAGTTACTCCTCCACCCAGGAATAAATAAGGAGAGAAAAAAGCATTTTTATGCAATAGTTTCCCATTGTCGGCATGAAATGTCAGAGCCAGACCTGCATCATAAATATCCGTTTTAAAATTAAGCGCCCGATCCCAATGAGGAGCATCCAAATCATAAGAACCTCCCGGTTTACGATAACGGTCACTCATCTCTATAGCTCCTTTATTAGCCTGAATCATAAGTCCTATTCCGGGCGTCAATCCCTTTTCTAAACTTATTCCAAAACTCGCTTCCGGGATATAATGATCATTATATTGAAAAAATTTAAACGCCTGCTTCCAATCCTTCCATTTCTGGATTCTATAAGGACTTAAATCTCCATAATAATTCATATATCCTCCACCCAGGCTCAATTTCCATCCGGAATTTACGGATTGTGCCTGAGATGAAGTGTTTATTAAAGGAGTTATTAATAAACTTAAAGCAATAATGTGAAAAACTTTTTTCATCTTTTTACTTCTTTTGATCAAATCCAAGCCATAAATTAATCTCTGCACTTAAACCTACAAAAGGTTTCAGCTGCACATTCTTTGTTGTAATATTTGAGATATTATCTATCTCTTCTGTTGAGGTAGCGACCACCCCTGCTTGTAGACGGACGACATGAAGGAATTTATACCCCAATCCTACAAAATAAGGCAGTCCAACAACAGGACCGGTAATTTTATTCCCATCCTTATCTTTAAAATTCTTCAAGAATACTCCTAAAGAAATGGAGGTTCTTCCCCAGAATGGGGAAATGCTTTCATTTCCAAGAGGGAAAGATAATCCTACATACGGTCCGGAATCATAATCCATATCATCCCATTTCCCCGAAAGATAGACTCCTCCATAACCTGCATTTAAAGAAAGTGTTCTGTTAATCTCTTCAGTAGGGTAATTATCTCTTTCTCTTTTATCTTCCAATACTGCCAAATGATCATTTATAAAGGGAGCAACCTCATTGACAGCTGCTTCCAACAATTGTTTTTGAAGCTTTTCACTATACTTCTGCCTTATTTGTGAGGTTTCAACAGCAGAATCATGCTTTACATTATACCGCGCATGAGTAATCTTTTGGTTTTTAAGTTGCTGTACTTTGGATTTTACAATATCTGAGAATCCCGGGAAAGCACCCGGAAGATAACTTTCATAGTAAGAAAGACCAGAATATACGATCTGATTCATGTCTTTTATAACGGTATTCACTGAAGATTGTATAGAAACTTTTCGTGAATTCACTTCCATCACACTCTGTAGATAGCTATTCAAATTACCTCTAATTGCACTTAATAAAGCTAACCGACCGGAGTCTTCCACTTTTCTGTAAAAATGAAGAACAATATCATACTGTTTATTCCCATGTAATTTAAAATCCACCGGAATGGAAAAACGACCGGTTTGACTTCCCACGGGTCTTCTCCACTTCGTTGAATACAGAGTGTCTGTTCTACGATGCGACTTAAAGATGGCCAAAGACACCACCTCTATATGCTCATTAATATTCCCATTTATGGTAAAGTTTTCCCCTGCAGGTAACGGACGATTATCATTAAAATTATTGTTTGCATAATCAAAGGTAACCGTTTTATTTTGGGCAAAAATCACGGTTGATAACAACATTAAAGTAGAAAAAGCAATAATTTTTTTCATATTTATATTTTTTTATAATCCATTCTACCTTTTCGGTAGAAAATAGCTCCCCTTAATAATTCTTATTTCGCATGGGAACCATCATTTCATCCTCTATGACTAGGGATTCTTCATTTTAAAAAGAACTAAATTACAATTTACTAATAATAGTAATTATTATTCCGATTAAACATAATAGTCAGTGTAATACTGAAGGTTCTGTTTTTTAAAAAAGGAGGAGCATCGCCATTATCCGAAGGAGAAAGGTTGGTCACCCCCAGCCCATATTCCGCTCCTAACAACATACTATTACTAAAGGCAATACCGGCTAGAAAGTGTAATCCAAAATCGACCCCTCTCATATCTTTGGAAGCCTTTGTTCCAAATTTCAAACTATGATCTTTATAAAAATCATTAGAAGCCATATCTGGACCATTGTATTCTCCTTTTCCGCCTAAAGCAAAGGCAAGATAAGGACCGGCTCCAAAGAAGAAACCCGTTCCCATCCCCTGATTAGCCATAGGCTTAATAATAAGATTGACAGGAATCTCTAAATACCATGGATGCATCCTATAGGAAAAATTTCCATCCTCTGTTTTTTCTTTTAGAGTAGCTCCTTTCCCGGTAACCCTCAGCCCCGGTTGTATAGACACCCATCTTGAGGCTGAAACATCTGCAACCATACCAAGATTAAAGGAAGTAAGTAATCGAGAATCCGGTCGATTGGAATTACCTTCTAAGAAATACCTGAGATCGGTTACATTCAACCCTCCGGTAATACCAAAGCTGGTATTGGGAGAAAACTGCGCATATGTCGGTAAAGTTGTCATTCCCCCTAAAAAGAAGACCAGTAATACCTTGTAAAGTCTATTTTTCATAAAGATAAATATACACTTTTAAAAAGTTCTAAAAAAATCTTTTTTCTTAAAAGATTATCATTTTCAATGTTTTAGAAGACCTATAAAGAGAAAACATCCAGAAATATAACGCTGTCTTATTTTTTCTTTAATATATAATGTTCTGCTAAGGCACCTTCCACTTCATTTCCTTCCATATCCAACATAATCAAAGCCGTATCTGTTACCTTATATTGATTAGAGGCATCTTTAATACCTTTTAAAGTAACTACATTTTTTTCAGTATTCAGTGTCCAATCTCCTTTTTCATCCATATTACTTTCGTCTGAGGCTCCTAAATATTTTTGATGCAATGAATATGAGCTGTCTTCATTGAGCGTAATCGTGGTCTGAATACCCTCACAATCAGCACATGGCAATGTCCCTTCATACACTTTACTCTCTTTTTCAGTTGAATGCTGTTGTTCCGTTTTTTGAGTATTGGCCTGCACGGAGGAGGAATCTTCTTGTGACTGACTATTATTTTTAGGGGCATTACTGCAAGAAGTAAAACCGGCTACTGCTAATAACAAGATGAAAACGTTCATTTTTCTTAACATGTGTTGCTATATTTTAATATTAACAATTGATTTACAATAAGTTTAACAAAAATAATGCCAATAAGAATAATGTATAACTTTACCATCCTTCCTGTCCCATCCAAAGGGCACCTCCAATACTAGCCCTTGAGGCTCCGGTTACCGAAGGTAGCGTCGTATTATTTTCTCTCCAACGTAAAGCGCCTAGTAAGGCGACTATCATCGCCTCCTTAAATTCTACAATTTCTTTTTCGGGAACGACAACTTCAACCCCATAATTCTGTAGAACTTCTCGCATTCTCTTTATAAGAAAATCATTAAAAGCCCCTCCGCCGGTAGCTAACAGATTAAAATCATTCGTTAACGGATTCTTGTCTTTTAATAATTGTTCTATACTTTTTTCTAACTGCATAACAATATGCTCAATATAAGTCCGAAGACTATCTGCGGGAGCAAGCTGATGTTTTTCGATAATAGGGAATAGCATTTCTATTCCAAACTCATTAGATAATGATTTTGGAGGCATTTCTTTGTAATATGTTTGCGCATTCAATTCCTGTAATAATTCTTTACAGACCTCCCCTGAAGCAGCTAATTTTCCACCCTCATCAAAGGCGAGCCCTTCTTTTTGCGATAAGGTATTCAGAATGGCATTGGCAGGACAAATATCATAACCTGTTACATTTTCATCGTCATGAAAAGAAACATTTGCGATTCCTCCTATATTTAAAAATAATTTATACTCAGGAAACAAAAGCTTTTCTCCCAACGGCACCAAAGGGGCTCCTTGGCCTCCAAGTGCTATATCAAAATTTCTAAGATCAGAAACCACCGCAACATTCATTTTGGCCGCAATAGCAGAAGCTTCTCCAATCTGAGCTGTCATTTTCTTTTCGGGTCTGTGAAAAACCGTATGTCCATGAGAGGAAATTAAATCCATCTGCATGTGAATATCGTTTTTGTCCACAAATTCATCTATAGCATCGGCAAGAAAATGGCCATAATCAGCATGTAATTGGGCATAATCCAATGCAGATAGATAGGCTGCATTTCTTAGCCTATTCTCCCATTTTTTATTATAGGGAATACAATCAGCTACTTTCATTTCACAGTGCCACTTCCCTGCTGATTCTATCAAATGAACGAAAACAATATCTAGTCCATCTATTGAACTTCCCGACATTAATCCGATTACCTTATAAGTCATATAAAATAAATTTTCGCAAAGGTAAGGGGCTGCCTCATAAAGAGCAAAGAAGAAATCTAAAATTTATAGCTCAACTTTTTCAACCCCGTTTTGTTATAACCCATATTATGCAAAATAAAGATTTACATCCATTTTTCTCTGTCCTTATTTGTACTTATAACCGGGCAGATATCATAAAAAGAGCCTTGGACTCTCTCCTCCAACAAACTTGTACCGATTGGGAAGGTCTTATTATCGATGATGGCTCTACTGATTCTACCCAAGATATTATACAGTCTTATTTAGAAAAGTTTCCGCTTCATTACTATAAAAAAACACATAGTGGATTAGCGGAAAGCAGAAATTTCGGAATCACTAAAGCAAAGGGAAAGTATATTACTTTTCTAGATACCGATGACGAATACGAAATAAATCACCTTCAAATCCGACATGAATTACTAAAGGGAAAACAGGATATTGATCTACTTCACAGCAATGTAACGATTATCGGAGATCCCTATTTACCTGACAAGAACAACCCCAAACAAAAAATACATATTAATGACTGCTCAATAGGTGGTACTTTTTTTATAAAAAGAGACCGTCTTTCACCTTCCGATTCTTTTCAAGATCGCTACTCCGATGACAGTCATTTTTTGGAACAATTTGCACGTCAAGGAAAAAATATTTTAAAAATAGAGGCTCCTACCTATCTGTATTACCGTGATATGGAAGACAGTTTATGTAATCAAAAACAAGGTTGAAACTATTCCCCATCATAAGCCCACTTAATATATTCTGCTCCCCAGGTAAATCCTCCTCCGAAAGCAGCAAGAATCAGATTATCTCCTTTCTTTAATTTCTTTTCCCATTCCCATAAACATAGCGGAATCGTCGCAGTGGTAGTATTTCCAAAATGATCAATATTGAGCATCACCTTCTCACTTGATAGTCCCATTCTGTTGGCAGTAGCATCGATAATTCTTTTATTGGCCTGATGAGGAACCAGCCAGGCAATATCTTTCTCTGTCAGATTATTACGTTGCATAATCTCATAAGAAGCTTCTGCCATATTGGTGACTGCAAATTTAAAAACGGTTCTTCCTTCTTGATAAATAAAATGCTGTTTGGCAGCCACTGTATCGGCATTAGCCGGATAAGCGGAGCCACCGGCTTTCAAACAAAGATATTTACTTCCACTTCCATCTGTATGTAAATTAGCATCCTGCAGTCCCAAGCCCTCTGTATGGGGTTCTAACAATACCGCCCCGGCACCATCTCCAAAAAGGACGCAAGTGGTTCTATCGGTATAATCCACAATAGAACTCATTTTATCAGCCCCAACAACAACAACTTTCTTATAGGTTCCATTTTCTACAAATTGCGCTCCTGTCTGTAAAGCAAATAAAAATCCTGAACATGCTGCTAACATATCAAAGCTCCAGGCATTTTTTGCTCCTATTTTATCCGAAATTAAATTTGCAGTAGCCGGAAAAAGCATGTCCGGTGTAGCCGTACAACAAATTAATAAATCTATTTCTTCGGCTCCTATTCCTCTTTTATTTAAAAGCTCCTGCACCGCCGGTGCGCCAAGATCTGAGGCTCCTTTCCCTTCCCCTTTTAAAATATGTCTTTCCTTAATTCCGGTACGAGTGCGAATCCATTCATCATTTGTATCAACCATTCTTTCTAATTCCTCATTTGTCAATATATAGTCAGGAACATATCCACCCACAGCCGTGATAGCAGCGCTATTTTTTTTCATTAAGAAGTGTTTTTTTTATTTATTTGTTACGCAAAAGTAAGTTAAACTATCAATAATTAAGCTTTATTTAATAATTCCCTGTAAATTTGTAAAAAAACCTTTTATGTTTGCATATATACAAGGCAAAATTACTTATAAATCTCCAACCTGTGTATACATAGATATAGATGGCTTAGGTTATGAGGTCCAAATAAGTCTTAACACCTATGAAAAGATCCAATCTCTCCAGGAATGTAAACTTCATACCTACCTGCATATCAAAGAAGATGCTCATACCTTATACGGATTCTTTTCCGAAGAGGAGAAAGAAATATTCTTGTTATTAATCTCTGTTTCCGGTGTTGGTGCAGCCACCACAAGAATGATTCTTTCCGGCATGAAAACCACCGATATACAAGAAGCAATAATTAATGAAGATGTAAAAACATTGCAAGGGATTAAGGGCATAGGGGCCAAAACTGCTAAACGTATTATCCTGGAACTAAAAGATAAATTAGCAAAAAATTCAATTCTCTCTTCCGAACCGGAAATTTCTTCCCTATCTTCGAATAATCATTTTTCTCAAGATGCATTAAACGCCTTATTGGCTCTAGGAATTAACAAGAACATGGCCAATAAAGCCATAAAAAAAGTAATAAAATCAGGAGAAGAAATTGTTGACCTAGAAAGTTTCATCAAAAAAGCCTTAAAGAACATATAGACTATTTTTTATATTTAAGATAAATTTCGTGAATTCCTCCCACAATAACCTATTTTTTAGATATCTATTTAGTATCTTAGGATGTTGCTTCTTTTGGATAAGCAGCTCGGGAAGGTCTTATACTTCATTCTCTTCCTCCTATACTTTTCAAGCTATTCAGGATACTACCAAAAAGGATACTGTTCGGGAAGACACTTTGCGATTTCCTATTTATGACCAAAGGAAGGCCTCATTTTTCCATACTTCTCCTTACTCTCTAGATCTCAAAACTCCTTCTATTATCAAGGACAGTCTTTATTATGATCCTTCTACCAGACAATATTATTTTAGAGAAAATCTAGGCAGCCGCTTTTACCGACGTTCCACTCCTTATTCTTTTAATGAATTTCTTCAACTAAAAGGAAAACAACAAGAAGAAGCCTATTGGGAACAAAGAAGGAATACCTTTACAAATCTCAATAGAAATAAGGGTGAACCGGACCTATATTATGGATCTCGACTTTTCAATCGTTTGTTTGGAGGAACAGGAGCTGTAATTAAACCGCAAGGGAGTATGAGCATTACGCTCGGATACGAAAGACAAAATTTTAAAAATCCCATTTTACCGGAAAGAGCAAGAATAACCGGAGGCCCAAACTTTGATATGGATATCAACATGAATATCCAGGGAGAAATAGGAAAAAGACTCCGACTAACGAGCACCTACAATACGAAATCTGTATTCGACTTCGACAAGCAAATAAAATTAGAATATACCGGAGACAAAAACAGTATCGTTCAAAAAATAGAAGCCGGGAATGTCAGTTTTCCACTGCGTAGTGAACTCATCTCCGGCATAAGATCCCTATTTGGTATAAAAACCAAACTTAAATTCGGTCGATTAACGGTTACCAACATCTTTTCCACCCAACGATCTAAAAAAAAGAATGTTGTTTTGCAGGGAGGAGCCCAAACTTATAAATTTGATAAGCAGGCAGACCAATACGAAGACAACCAACATTTCTTTCTTGGCCAATACTTTAGAGACCATTTCAATGAGGCGATGTCCACGCTTCCTCATATCAATTCCCAGATTCAAATCACCCGGCTTCAGGTCTGGGTAACCAACAAAAGAGGGGCAACGACCAACTCCAGAAATATTGTAGGTCTGATGGATTTAGGAGAGAATGACCCTTATAATAGTCAAATCC
This sequence comes from uncultured Chitinophagaceae bacterium, assembly GCA_964647485.1. GTDB lineage: Bacteria > Bacteroidota > Bacteroidia > Chitinophagales > Chitinophagaceae > FW021-bin31. Next base: position 19,349 of record CAZYHV010000021.1, read on the forward strand.
ATTCTCTCACTAATCGACCATTTCCCCAGAATGGGGCAAATGACGAATACCGACAGGTTACCGCTGATGCAGCCTTTCGAAATTCAGGTACAGTCACTAGTCGTTTAAAATCTATAGGTTTACATCCGGTACAGGACTTTGAGAAGACCTACGCCCGAAAACTAGACTCTACAGAATATACCTACAACAAACAATTGGGATATATTTCTCTAAACCGAAGATTACAACCTGATGAGGTGTTGGCTGTTGCCTTTGAATATACCTATAATGGAAAAGTCTACCAAGTAGGAGAGTTTGCCAATAATGTGACCCCGACAGGGAAAGTCGCTCAACCGCGAATATTATTTTTAAAATTGTTAAAAGCCACTTCTGCCCGCCCTTCTCTTCCTATCTGGGACTTAATGATGAAGAATATTTATTCCATCGACAATTCTCAAATCAATAGAGATGGCTTCCAGTTAGAAGTATTCTACCAAGATCCGGGAGGAGGTGAAAAAAGATACCTTCCTGATGCTCAAGGATCCTACGAAGGGAAAACCTTACTCTCTATTTTAAACTTAGATCGACTAAACACTCAAAACGATCCACAACCGGATGGGGTTTTTGATTTTGTTGATGGTTATACCATTGATCAGCGCAGAGGGCAAATCATATTTCCAGTCTTGGAACCATTTGGAAAAGGGCTTAATAAAGCATTCGGAGATGATTCCCTATTAGCAAGCCAATATGAATATCAGATTTTATATGACTCCACCCTCACCGCCGCTCGACAGTTTCCTCAAAATAATAGATTCGTTATTCGAGGATCCTATAAATCCAAGTCTTCTTCTTCCATCTCCCTAGGGGGCTTTAATATACCGGAGGGATCCGTCACTATCACTGCCGGAGGACAACAACTTATAGAAAATGTGGATTATACCATTAACTATTCTATGGGAACTGTTCAAATTACCAACGACGCTATTCTCAATTCAGGCTTACCCATTAATGTACAATATGAAGACAATGCTTCTTTCGGACAACAAACGAGGAATTACTTCGGAATGCGACTAGATTATGCAGCAAGCGATAAATTAGCATTGGGAGCTTCGGTTATTCGCATGACGGAAAAGCCCTATTTTAACATCGTAAATTATAACCAAGATCCTATTGCCAATACCATTGTTGGGCTGGATGTAAATTATCGATCTGATTTACCGGAGTTGACTCGATTCTTAAATAATCTGAGAAAAAATAAATCAGATGTCAAATCACACATCTCCGCCTACGGCGAAGTGGCTCGATTGTTACCGGGACATTCTAATCTCATTGGGAAAGGAAGTAGCGGTACCATTTATCTGGATGACTTCGAAGGGGCCTCCTACTCTTTTGACTTACGAACGCCCTTCACCTCTTGGTCTTTAGCGTCAACTCCCGAAGGAGCGACCGATAAATCCGGAAATATCCTTTTTCCTGAAGCAAAATTAAAAGACTCTTTAAAATATGGATTCAAACGTGCCTTGCTAGCCTGGTACACTATTGAACCTGAATTGGTAAGTGGTGAAAGAGGGACTCCTAAATACCTCCTTGCCAATAAAGAATCCTACCTTGGTCATTATGTCAGGCAAATTAGACAACAAGAAGTATTTCCCAAAAAAAGTGTAGATTACGGTAGAGGATATCTCAACACCCTAGACTTGGCCTATTACCCCAAACAACGCGGACCTTATAATTTTGTAACTAACCCTTCTAAAATAAACAACCAAGGAGAGTTGACCCATCCTGAAGAAAATTGGGGAGGAATCACCAGAACCCTTACCAATACCGACTTCGAATCATCAAACGTTCAATACATCGAATTTTGGGTAATGGATCCTTTCATTAACCGATCTAATGATCAGGGAGGCTATCTGTATATTAATTTAGGAAATGTTTCTGAGGATATCCTAAAGGATGGAAAAATGTCTTTTGAAAATGGATTACCCCAACCTTCACAACAACTTAATAAAACCGATACCTCTGTATGGGGAAGGAGTCCTCGTTTTCAGGAACAGATTACCAATGCCTTTGATAATGATCCGGAAGCACGTGCTTATCAGGATGTGGGCTATGATGGATTGGCCGATGATCAGGAAAAAATATATCATCAAATCTATCTACAAAGTTTATTACAAACTTTTGGAGCAGGTTCAAAAATATACCAGGAAGCAGTAAATGATCCAGCTAATGACGATTATCATTTCTATCGAGGAAAGGACTTTGACGAACAAAAAACAGGAATCTTAGACCGATACAAACGTTTCAATATGCCGGAAGGGAACTCCCCTGTTTCTACAAATAATGGAAGATCTACAGCAGCTACAAACCGCCCGGAGACAGAAGATATAAATCAAGACAACACCCTCAATGAAACAGAAGAATACTTCCAATACAGAATCGCAATGAAACCTAATATGGAGGTAGGAAAAGATCATATTGTAGATAAGATTGTCGTTCCGCCTAACGACCAAAATGGACCCCTCACTCCGGAGACCTGGTATCAATTTCGCATCCCTATTCAAGGGTATGACAAAAAGGTAGGAAATATTCCGGATTTCAAATCTATCCGTTTCATGAGAATGTTTTTAACAGGATTTCAGGATAGCGTCATCCTTCGTTTTGCACGACTAGGATTAGTAAGAAATCAGTGGAGGACTTATCAATATCATCTGGATACCGCAGGCACTTACATTCCAATAGATCAGAGTAAGAATCAAAACCTCATTGTATCCTCCGTCAACTTAGAGGAAAACGCGAGTCGTGAACCCGTTCCCTACATGATCCCACCGGGAATTCAACGCCAAACTCAATTAAGTGAAAATAATGTCAATCAATATCTCAATGAACAATCTCTATCTCTAAAAGTTACCGATTTAAAAGATGGAAAGGCACGAGCTGTTTTTAAAGCGATGGACGTAGATCTTAGAAAATTTGGACAACTAAAGATGTTCATCCATGCGGAAGCTCCGGAAGGGGATCTTAATGTTCATGATGGTGAATTACAAGCAGTCATTCGCATCGGTAGTGATTTTATAAATAATTATTATGAATATAGAATTCCATTAAAACTTACTGATCCCAATGGCGCAATTAACCCCAATACTATCTGGCCGGCTGCCAATCAACTAGATATTAACTTAGATATCTTTCCCCGTCTTAAAGAAGAAAGAAACCAATCGGGAGCTTCTGTCAGTGACCCCTACACAATTAAGGATAAAAGTGGAAATTACGTTACTGTGGTGGGAAATCCCAGTATGGGAAATGTCAGGCAGGCACTTATAGGAGTCCTCAACCCGGATGATAATCAAACCGATCAAAATAATGATAAACTAGAAAAATCGGCAACAGTATGGTTCGACGAATTACGGGTCTCTGACATGGACGAATCCGGCGGGTATGCAGCCACCGGAAAAGTAAATTTACAAATATCAGATCTCGGGAACATCAGCCTTGCCGGAAGAATGCATACAGCCGGATTTGGAAATGTCAATCAACAACTACAAGAACGGGCTAAAGATAACTATTACCAATACGACATATCCGCTAATCTACAACTAGGTAAGTTACTTCCCGAGGAATGGCGACTGTCTATTCCTGTATACGCAGGATACTCTAGATCGGTAAGTAATCCGGAGTACGACCCATATGATTTGGACATTAAACTCAAAGATAAGCTGTCAATGGCAAAGAATAAACATGACAGAGATTCTATTCTTAAACAAGCACAGGAATTCACCTCTATAACCAGTCTAAACCTAACCAACGTCAGAGTACTACCGGATCCCGAAAATCAAACCAATCATCCTTGGGCATTAAGTAATTTTAACCTAAGCTACTCCTATAATAGAATATATTCTCATAACCCGCTTATTCAAAGTGACGTCATTACCCGTAATCAATTAGGAATAGGCTATAATTTCGCAGGGCAGAGTAAATTTATTGCTCCATTCAGAAACCTTATCGGAGCCTCTCCCTATTTAGCTTTGTTCAGAGATCTTAATTTTAACCCTATCCCTTCTTTGGTAAGCGTAAGAGCAGAAATAGATCGTCAATTCGGAGAGACTAATATTAGAAACATCGGCGGAGGATCTTTCTCTATTCCGGCTACTTTTGATAAGAATTTTACTTTCGATCGATATTATACACTCCACTGGGATCTGACCAAATCTATCAGTATTGACTTCAATGCGATTAACCATTCCCGAATAGATGAACCTTACGGAAAATTAAATACGCAAGAAAAAAAAGATACAGTTTGGAATAACCTATGGTCGTTTGGAAGACCAACCTTATTCAATCAGGAAGCCTCAGCATCTTACACTTTGCCTCTACAAAAATTCCCCTGGTTAGACTGGATGAAAGTTAGTCTTAACTATTTAAGTAGTTACAGTTGGACGACAGCTTCTTTACTTACTCCTTATCTGGGGAATACTATTGAAAATGGCAATCAAAAACAATTTCGGGCAAATCTTGACTTCAATCGGCTCTATAATAAGATCCCTTTTCTTCAGAAAATGAACCGTCCCGCTCGTCGTAAAACAACCGAAAAAGATGATCAACAAAAGCAAGAGCAAACAATTTCACCCGCTTTAAAAGCCTTAATAACCCCTTTTCTCTTAATAAAAAGGATTTCTTTCAGATATAGTGAAAATTCAAGCACTTCCTTACCCGGCTATTTAAACAATATTGGGTTTATGGGACAAGACTGGCAGAATATGAAACCGGGTTTAAAATATGCCTTTGGTTGGCAACCGGATCAACAATGGCTTGATCAATTAGGAGAAGGAGGATGGATGACACAAGACTCCACCTTAAATACAGAATATCGACAACAATTTACACAACAACTAGATTTGCAAGCCACTTTAAAACCAGTACCCGATTTAACAATCGACATACGCTTGCATCAATCCTTTTCTAAAAATCATTCTGAGCTATTTAAAAAATTAGACGGATCTTATCAACATCTTAGTCCTTACGATGCCGGTGGATTCGAAGTATCTTATTTCTCATTAAAGACGCTATTTGACAAGGTTGATAATGAATCATCCGTATCTTCCACCTATAAAAGATTCGAAGACTATCGACAAATTATATCTAAAAGGTTAGGGAATTTAAATCCGTATACTAACGGTGCACCAGACCCTGAAGATCCTAATTATAGCAAAGGTTATGGTAAATATGCCGAGCAAGTACTTATTCCTTCCTTTTTAGCTGCATATAAAGGAGAAGATCCCGAAAAGATCGCATTATTCCCTGAAAAATCAGGAGGAATTCGAGAGAATCCATTTCATAACATTAAACCTTTCCCCAATTGGTCCATAAAATATAATGGATTAGCTAAGATTCCTTTTTTCCGGCAATTCTTATCTAATCTTACCCTTTCTCACAGTTACTCTTCGGTATTGAGCATGAATAGTTTTTCTTCCTCTTTACTGTTTCAAGACCCTGCTCATCTTGGATACCCCGGATTTATAGACTCTACATCAGGAAATTATATTCCCTATTTCAGAGTTCCTAACATTACCCTTAATGAACAATTAAGCCCCCTAATAGGAATAGATGCTACCTTCAATAATGATCTAAATATTAGTTTCAGCTATGGAAAATCCAGAACTTTAACACTCAGCCTGATAGATTATCAATTGACAGAAGTTCGCTCTACTCGAATAACCTTTGGAGCCGGATACAGAGTGAGGAACTTTCCACTGCCTTTCAATATCGGAGGGCAAAAGGAATTACACAATGATTTGAATTTCAGAATTGATCTTGGCTATCAAGACGATAAAACCATGAATAACCGTTTAGATGCAGATCTGCTCATCCCTACAAGCGGAAGAAAAGTAATTACTATTGCTCCTTCCATAGATTATGTCATCAATAATCGTTTCAATTTACACTTCTTTTATAATAAACGAGCGACTACTCCTTTTATTTCCTCTTCTTACCCCTTATCAAATACAGAAGCAGGAATTACGCTCCGGTTTATTTTACAATAATTAACTGATTTTGAATCTATTTATAATTCAACTATTTTTGAAAAAAAATAATGATGAATTTTCTGACAATCCTACATTCCTGGTTTCGATGGTTGATATTAATAGCGGCCATTTGGACTATTATTCGTGCTATTTCCGGACTAGCCGGTCATAAAAATTATCTTAAAGGAGATCGAACAAGCAGTCTTCTCTTTATGATTTTCATGGACATTCAATTCTTAATCGGCCTTGTTTTGTATTTCCTTGGAGGTTGGGCAAAAAACTGGAGCGGAGATATCGCTGCCATGATGAAAAATAGTGCAGTGCGATTTTTTACCATGGAGCACGTCCTCATGATGATTATTGCATTAGTACTCGTTCATATTGGAAATACTTCAGTAAAAAAAGCTTCCGTAGCAAGAAAGAAACATGGACGAACCCTCCTCTTTTTTGGACTTGCTTTTATCGTTATCCTGGCAGCTATTCCATGGCCATTTCGTGAAGGTTTAGGTGTTCATACCTGGTTTAGCTTTTAGTGCAATAAAATGCGGGGTCTTCTGGTACAAAGGTATCATTTACCCCATCGGAGGAATTGTTGCTGATGTAGTGTTTGATATTCCGATATAATTTTTAAGTAGTATCCCAAAAAGCTAATCCCATGAATAATGCGGGTTATTCCGCTATCTTAAAGAGATTTAAAAATAACAAAGCCGATAACTGAAGATACAGCTATCGGCTTTATTATTGCAATAGGGGAATTTTACTGAATTCCCAATTTAGCTTTTACAGCATCTGTAAGATTGTTGGCGGAAGGTTTTACCAAAAGGATGCTGCCGTCTCCCGTATTATTAAATACCCAGGTATATCCTTTTGCTTTAGCAACTGCATTTACAGCATCTTGTGCTTTTTTAATGATCGGCTGAAAAACTTGTTGTTGTTTTTTACTAATCCGTTGCTGTGCACTTTGCTGAAATTGTGATAAGCGTTGTTGTTGCTGCTGTAATTCATCACGTTTTACTTCCTTCACAGCTTGACTCATGCTCATACTATCACCGATAAACTTTTGCGCATTGGTCTGGAATTCTTTTTGCATATTTTGTAACTCATTATATAGATCTTGACGGTAGCTTTGCAAAGTAGTATCCGCCTTTTTTGCCTCCGGCATATTATAAATGATTTCCTGCATGTTCACATATCCGATCTTCTTTTGCGCATTTACCTGAAAGGCACTTAAGGTTGACACTAATACTAAGATTGCTACAATAGCTAATTTTTTCATGTTTTTTAAAATTTGTTGAATAAATAAATCTAAATCATCGTAAAGAGATATCGTTATAAAAAATTGAAATGCAAAAATACACTTTTCTATTTATTTTTTAACGTTAAGAATTTTTAAAACTTCGTCACTTTGGTCTAGTTTGGGATCTGAATAGAAAACAGTTACTCCGGACGATTTATCCAAAACAAAATCATACATCTTTCTGGCGGCCAACTTTTGTACCGCATCATATACTTTATCTTGAATCGGCTTTATTAACTCTTTTCTTTTCTTATATAGATCTCCCTGATATCCGAAATACTGTTTCTGCAAATCCTGTGCCTCTTTTTCCAACTGCATAATTTCGTCCTGACGTTTTTTCTTTAGGCTTTCAGAAAGCATGACCTTTTCAGCATCATAATCTTTATAAAGTTTATCGACTTTTGCAAACTTATCATCCACTTTCTCTTGCCATTGTTTGGCAATCTGATCCAATTTATCCTGTGCCTTTTCGTAATCCGGCATTTTTTCTAAAATATAACGAGAATCAATCACAGCATATCGCTGTGCATTGGCTAAAGAAACAGCACCCAACAACAACAAAGAAACAAAAAATAGTTTTTTCATATTTCCAAAATTTACTTTATCCGCCTTTCTGAAACAAATACTATTCCATGATTTATTTAGGCTCATATCCCAACATAAAGCTAAACTTCGTCGCATTCTTTAGACCACTGCCTTTCTGAAGCCGATCCAGCCCTACACCATAATCAAAGCCAAGTAGTCCAAACATTGGTAACTTGAACCGCATCCCTAATCCTACCGAACGTCTCAACTCAAAAGGATTATAATTTTTAATTCCATCATATCCATTGGCCGCTTCTAAAAAGGCCAGCGCAATAATGGTAGAACTTGGATTCAAACTAATAGGATAACGCAATTCTAAGGTATATTTATTAAATATTGTAAACCCTTCATAACCAGTTGGCGGATTCGTATTTTCCGGATTCACCGTAGGATCTGAGGTATAGTACACAGGGTAACCCCGTTGTGAGATAATCTCCTTTCCATAATAGGCATAGTTGTTTATTCCGTCTCCCCCTAATTCAAATCGTTCAAAAGGTGATAGTGGAACCTTAGGGTTATATCTACCAATCAATCCCCACTTGATAGCAGCCTTCAAAACAAAAGTCTTATGTTGTTTTCCATGTGGTTGTCCTAAAGGGAAATACCATTCTCCCAACATCCGATATTTCTGGTACTCAATAAATCTAAATTTCTCTTGTGCCGTCAAATTTGTATAATCCTTATCTTTATTAAATAAGGAATAGGGAGGTGTAAACTGTCCATAAATAAAGAAGTGTGAACCTTTGGTCGGAAAATCCGGACGATCGGTAGAATTACGATCCAAGGTAATTCTTAAATTAATATTATTCGATACGCCGGTGGACAAACCTGCACGTGCAAAGATAGGATCACTGTAATAATCTTTTAATTTAAACTGCTCAAATCCCAATTGGAACGATAGACTAAAGTAATCATCCGGCCAATGTAACTGTTTCCCGTAAGAAACACTAACTCCCGTTGTTTTCAGATAAGAATCGTTATTAAAAATGGGAACATATCCTTTATATCCGGAAGGATTACTAAACTTATTATGATAGTATGAAACGCTGAAAGGGTTTCGCTTTTTCCCTCCTAACCAGGGTTCCATAAAGCTGACATTGAAGGAACTATAATATTTCCCGTTGGATTGTAGACGAACCGACAATTTCTGACCATCTCCGGTAGGCAGAGGCTTCCAAGAATCAAAATTAAAAATATTTCTAATGGAAAAATTATTAAAAGACATTCCAATGGTTCCTGTCAATCCGAAATAGCCCCCCCATCCTGCAGACAATTCTAATTTATCAGCCGGTTTTTCCGTAACATTCCATCCTATATCAACCGTACCATCTCCCGGGTTCGGTTGAATGTCCGGTTTGATACTCTGAGGATCAAAGAAATCTAATTGTTGTAATTGCCGCATGGTACGAATCACATCCTGTCGACTGTATTTATGCCCGGGTATCGTTCTTAACTCTCTTCTGGCCACATGTCCATTCGTTTTGGTATTACCGGTAAGAGGAACTCGGTTAATTGTAGCCAGAGCCCCCTCAACCATTCGCATTTCATAATCAATCGTATCATTATAAATAGAAGTCTCCACAGGAGTCAGATTAAAGAATAGATAGCCGTTATCCTGATACAAACTGGAGACATCCATCGTCTTCTGTGTTGGTGTAATTCCTAACCTTTTATTTAACATGTCAAGGTTATAAGTATCGCCCTTTTTAATCCCTAAAATTCTACTCAGAACAGAATCAGAATACTGCGTATTCCCTTTCCATGTGATATTCCCATAATAATACTTATCCCCTTCCTTGATCTTCATGGCAATATCTACTCCTCCTTCTTTTGAATCATACACGGTATCCTTTTCGAGTACGGCATCCCGATAACCATGAGAATTATAATAATCTAATACTTTTTGCTGATCGTCCTTTAGTTTATCTTTTTTAAACTTGGAAGAACTAAAAAATTTCAGTCGTAGATAAGGAGCCAATAATCTTCTAGTTTTGGTAAATGAAAGGAAGCCCCAATTTTTCATATACTCTTTAAAAGATACTTTGGGTGTTGTGCCATAGACATTCTCATCCGGCTCAGGATATATACTGGCTCTAGTACGCTCTTTTGTATCCTCCAGTTGCTTGACCAGCGTACGCGAAGAGATATGATCATTCCCGCTAAAATAAATTTTATTGACCTTTACTTTTTTCCCTTTATGAACAACAAAGGTCAAATCTACCGTATTGATCATCGCTTTGTTTGGTTTTTTCAAAATCGTTACTGTGGCATCCCCATACCCTTTCTTTCCATAATATTCTTTAATAGTTTTAATGGTGCTCAAGGTAGTATTCCCTGTAATAACACTATTTTGAACCAGCGACACTTTATCTTTCAGTTCACTAGCTTCTGTTTTAGAGGTCCCTCGAAAATAGAAATGAGCCAATCGCGGACGTTCGGTAACATGGATATTTAAGAAGATATTATCCCCTTCTATTCTATCTATCAGAATAGCGATATTGGCAAAAAGATGTTGTTGCCATAGTTTATTTATAGCCTCCGACAATTGATCCCCGGGCAAAGTAATTTTCTCTCCTTTGTGAATCCCGGTAACAGAGGCAATAAGGGTAGGATCTAAATAATTTGATCCGGTCACTCTAACCCCTGCCACCACATAATGTTTCGGATTGGTTAAGCCATAAGGCACTGAAATATTTTGATTCTCAAGAACCGAATCCTCTACTGTTTCCAATCCGGTAGTGTCTAGAGTTGATTGTTTATTACTTAAAGGAGAGGTATTGCTCTGAGGTAATGTATTGCTCTGAGGTAATGGCTGTTTATTGGGATTTTTTAATAGTGGATTCCCCAAAGTATCCTGTTTTATAGGAGAAGTGTTCGGTATTTGAGCCTCTAGTGTAGTCGTCATTGCTGTAATCAACAATAAGACGCTTAATATAATAAAATATCTAATAGGAAATAACTTCATTCTATTTTATTTGTTCACTTGTTTTTCCAAACCTTCTTTCTCTGGATTGGAAGTCCAATATTACCTCAAAGAGGCTTTCTTTTCTAAAATCAGGCCAACGAACTTCCGTAAAAAAGAGCTCTGCATAAGCCAATTGATAGAGCAAAAAATTACTCATTCTATACTCGCCTCCTGTTCTTATCATTATTTCGGGATCAGGAAAGTTAGCGGTACATAAATACTGTTGAAACACCTCTTTATCTATATCTTTTGCCTTTATTCTACCTTTTTCTATATCCTTTCCTATTCCTTTTACAGCATTTATCATCTCCCAACGAGAACTATAACTTAATGCCATCACTAAGTTCAATCCGGTATTTGAAGAAGTTAACTCAATTGCTTCTTTTAGCTCCTTCTTACAACTTTTGGGTAAACGTTCAATATCCCCTATCACTTCTAACCGAATATTATTTTTTTGAAGCGTACTTACTTCCTGCCGAATGGTCGACACCAACAATTCCATAATACCCTGTACTTCCTCAGCAGGACGGTTCCAATTTTCTGTAGAAAACGCATATAGCGTTAAATATTTAATTCCAATCTCGGCACAGGCTTCTGATACCGCTCTAACACTAAGGACGCCTTCTCTATGACCATATAACCTATCTTTATGGCGTTCCTTAGCCCATCTCCCATTACCATCCATAATGATGGCTATATGCTCAGGCAAGCGAAGTAAATCAATTTTATCTTTTACACTCATCTGTCTTTAGCTATGTATCTTTTTGTGGTAATGAGATACCATTTTCTAATCATTAATAATCGACCTAAAAGGCGGCAAAGATACAAAAATAGATGGAAGGATATAGCTTACTTCCAGTAATGTAGGATTTAACTGAAATTTAACTGTAAATTAAGGACATCTGTAACGGGTAAAAAGATAGGAAATCCCCACCTGTAGCAGCATATATTGGTCTTTGTTTGTACTGTTTCCTCTTGCACGACCTTTCTTCCCAATTGGCACTCCATACACTCCGGAACGATCTTGCAGATGATAAGCCGCTTGTTCTGTCGTGGTTCCTGTAGGATTGAAAGCTGCTGCACCGGCATATGTTTTACTCACATCATCCAGATAATCTGTACCCGTCAAACGATAGGAAGCAGAAAGGAAAACATTCCAGCTTTCATTCAAATTATACTTCACCCCCAATTCCATTGGAATCTCCCATGACCATAATCCATATTTTTCTCTGTCCGGATAATTAGAACTCCCTTGTCCTTCGGTTCCTAATGGTTGTAAATAATATTTTTCTCCTTGATAATAAGCAAAAGGATTATAATGAAAAATACCTATCCCCAAACTTATATATGGTGTAAATCTATACTCCCTACTTCCCGGTTTAAACTTAAAGAAATTAAAATCCCCTTGCAGGCTGAAAGACCAGACATTGGTATTAAAACTAAGGTTACGTGTATGACGATAAGTATCCGAATTATAAATATCTGAAAAACCTAATCTTGCATAGTCGACATGAGCACTCGCACCAAAATATTGACCAAAAAAACGTCTATAAAAAATACCTGCCGACATTTTCACTGCATTCATTCTTGCTTTTGGGTTCAAATCGCCATAATAATTCGCTGCTCCGACTCCTATCCCCAGCTCCCCTGTATAGACTTCATTTATATTGCGATGTAACCGCTGTGCTGTCAATGGAGCTGTAAAACTCCCAATTACTATAAACAACCCGACCATCTTAAAATGAAAGTTCCCCATATCTTAAAATTGATTCAATTCTGTTTCTTCAACCTGTTCCTTTAATTTCTTTTATCTGCTCCCCACAGTAATTTATTACGCAAAGTTTTTAGAAAATCATTATCCTGATACCGCAGCAATCCAATCTTGAAATCCTCCTTTCTGACCGACAAATGTACTTTATTATCTATGGTCTCTATACGGGTATCCAAAGAACACAAAAATTGATCACTTCTTCCTTCTATTTCAAAGGAAATAACACTCTCATCAGAAACAACTATTGGTCGTACATTCAGATTATGAGGCGCTACCGGTGTAATAATAAAATTAGACGTTTCAGGCAAGACTATGGGACCTCCACAACTCAGAGAATATGCCGTAGATCCTGTTGGCGTAGATACGATTAATCCATCAGCCCAGTAGGTATTTAAAAATTTCCCATCTATGTAAGTAGGGATTTTTATCATGGCGGAAGAATCTTTTTTATGAATTCCAAAATCATTTAACCCATAGGGAATATCACCAAAAAGCGCTTCATTAGAAGAAACACGAATAAGGGTTCTTCTTTCGATATGATATGATTTCTCAATCAATGTTTGAACAAAACCCTTCATATCATTCTTTCCTATTTCTGCTAAAAAGCCCAGCCGACCAAAGTTGATTCCAACAATAGGAATATCTTTATTTTTTACATAACAAAGAGATTCCAACAAAGTTCCATCTCCGCCCATGCTAATCATAAAAGCAGTATCCTCATCAAGATCAGCAGCATCGTCAAAAATAGCACACTCCTGATGTCCGTCAAGTGCTTGAATAGCCAGTTTATAAAAAGGAGCATAAATTACAGGTAAAATATCATGCACCTGTAGTTCATCCAATAATTTTTGTAGGTTATTTGCATCAACATTTGAAGATGTTCTACTGTATATTGCAATTTTCATAAACTTGTCCTTCTAATTTAAAACGATGATTTAAAATGTAAAAATACCCCATTTTCTCCTAACTGATTCATACTGAATTCTACACGTAAAACAGCATCATAGAAAGAGACGATATCCAAACCCAATCCATAGCTATATAAAAACTTATTAGAAAACATGTCTGTTGGGTTTTTAGGATGGGAATGGTTGTAACCAATATCTCCATAGATTTTAAAATAGATTTGAAACGGAATTGTTCCAAACTCTTCCGGTAGGAAGCGAGAATGAACTCGAAAAGCAAATAATCTTTTCTTCAGGGAATTGGAAAGAATGGTAAAATAATTCCCATCCATCACATAATATTCCATACCTTTCAGATACCGACCATAATATCCCATCCCTTCTAAAAGAGAAAAGGGCTGATGAGCCGGTAGTCGAAGACTTCCTGTAAAATCATTCTCCAAATAAACATTATCATATAATTCCCAATACTTACTGCCTTTAACAACCAATTCAGTCTCATTAACATTTCCTAACAGCCCCAGACCTTTTCTGGAAAGATTGGCTTCTATTTGATACCCATGCAATGGATAAGCCCAAATGTCTGTCCCAATGTATGAAAAGTGATAATTCAATTCGAAATACTTTTGTTTATTCTGATTATTCAAGAAATAGCTTGGATTTAATTTTAAAACAGAATCGGCTACTTTCAGGCTGTTATAAGACAAAGACAATCTATGTTTAAGTCGAATATTTTTCTTGTAGGAATAATTCAGTCCAATTCTAAAATATTTTTTTACATAATTACCGGTTTTCAAAAATTTTTGCGCATTTGAATCAAGTCCATAATTTAATTCTTTATTTCTCCTATAAGTCGCTTCAATACCAAACCCTTGTTTATAGGATTTATCAAAATAGGGAAATTCATACGCTATATCAAATCTTTGTGTATATCCCAAGGTAACCCCGGCACTCAGCCGATCTTTATTTCCGGTTAAGTTATTTTCGTACACCTTTAATCCATAATTAAGCCGGTTCAGCTTATGATGATGTTTGACCCACCAGACATTAAAATTCCGATCCGCTAACCCCAGGGTGGGTAAAACCAAGAAATACTGCCGCTCCAACACTTCTATATTCAAAACCACCTGATGTGTTCCTCTTCTTACCGGATAAATATGCACCGATAAGAAAAGAGAAGAATTCAATAAGCGTTGTCTCTTCTCTTCCAGAAAGGCATTTTGAACATCCGAATAAATCGTATCTCCCGGATAAAGATTTAACTCTCTTAATACAATGTCTTTATGTGTCCTATTATTTCCAAAAACATTGATTCTTTTAATAATCAGATACGAGGTATCTCCACTTCCAATTTTAATTTTTTGTCTTCTTTCTTTAAAGGAAGAAGGTTCTTCTTTGATAGGAGTAATAGAAATCCAAGACTGGTTTGGCTGCTGCGCCATTGTCGATCTACAGAAAAAAAAAGTAAAAAACAATAAACCTAGCACCTTCTGCACCATAAATCTCTTTCTGTAATTATTTATAACCTAAGCCAAAATTGTAAAAATAATATGAATTATATAACATACAAAACAAATTACATATTTATATAATTCATTAAATGCTCATAATTTTTTTGGATACTTTCTTCATCTTCCTTTTTATCAAAACGATAGGCTACCTCATATCCAAGATATTCCAAAGAAGTAATAAAAGAATCTAAATGGAATCTATTGGTCTTCAATAAGACCTGAAGGATTCCCGTTTTCTCATCTTTAAGCGTATGCACTCCCAACAAAGAAACATCTTCTCTTTCTGCGGCAGTAGCAATTTTGGACAACATGTAATCTGATTCGACCATTTTTAAAATCAACAAACTACCCTCATGACTAAAACTATTAAACGGAACAACGGCCTTCAAAAAATTTTCTGAAGTAATTGCTCCATGATAACGAATTTCTTGATCAATAACCGGCAGAACGTCCAATTGAAAGTTATTCATCACCTTCAAAACATCAAAAAAATGGGCTTCTTTATCAATAGCAGGTTTCCATAGCGGATCAGAAAGCCCGGAGATTAGACTTTCCTTATCCTCCTTTTCTTTTAAAGTTAATTCTTCAACAAGACCTACATATTCTCCTTTTGCCGTAACAGGCAACTGCTCTACCTTGATCTTACTCATCAATAGCAACACTTCCCCTATCTTATCAGTAAGGGACAAGGAAGGTATTTGGGATGATATAAGATCAAATGCAAACATAACATAAACTTGTTAATCAAGCATTCTGAGCTTGTTTCTGTAAAAAATTATTTAATATAATATTAAACTCTCTCGGCACTTCCATCATAGGCGCATGTCCACAATGATTAATATAAAACAACTCAGAATTGGGTAACAACCTATTAAATTCTTCAGCTACCATTGGCGGAGTTATCGTATCGTTTTGTCCCCAAATCAACAAAGTCGGAGTATTTATTTCCTTTAATTCATCTCCTAAGTTATGTCTTATAGCGGACTTAGCCAAAGAAATAATCTTTATAATTTTCAGTCGATTATTGACAATTTCAAATACTTCGTCCACCAATTCTTTGGTGGCTGTCTCTGGATCATAAAAAGTAAGCTCTGTCTTCTTTTTTACGTAATTATAGTCTCCTCTTTTCGGATAGGTTTCCCCCATACCGTTTTCAAAGAGACCTGAACTTCCGGTGAGAATTAATGACTGAACTTTTTCCGGATGTTTCAATATATAAACCAAGGCTACATGTCCTCCTAAAGAATTCCCCAGCAGGTGAAAGTTTTCGAATTCTAAAGTATCAACAAACCGACGTACATATTTTGCAAGCCCTCCCACGGTAGTATCCAAAATTTTCAGACTGTAGAGAGGCAACATAGGAACGACCACTCTATGGCTTTTCTTAAAGTAATCAATCAAATCCTTAAAATTACTTAATGCACCAAATAATCCGTGAAGCAGGATTAGAGGCTCTCCTTCTCCTTCTTCTACGTATTTAAATTTTCCGGTTTGTTTTATTTCGTATTCCATATGAAGTGCTAAATTTTATGCTAAAGTACCTTATTTATTATTTTTAGCCATCCTCTCTTCCTTTTTTCCTTAAAGAAAGTAACTGCTATTTCTCATTAAATCGAGCAATAATAGTCTGTCTTCCTTTCACGGCTTCATTCAGTTTCACCTTCACATCTATATCGGTTGGCAGCAATAAATCTACTCTGGATCCAAATTTTATAAATCCCAATTCCTCCGTTTGTCCAACTTGATTCCCGGGATGCAAATAATTGACAATTCTTCTGGCCATCGCTCCTGCTACTTGTCGAACCAACACATCTCCATGTTTTTGATGATTAATTACTCCGGTATGTCTCTCATTCAAGGTAGACGATTTAGGATGCCAAGCTACCAGATATTTCCCCGGATGATAGGCTGATAATTTTACTTGACCACAAACAGGATTATAATTACAATGTACATTTAAGGGGCTCATAAAGATGGAAATCTGTAATCTTTTATCCTTAAAATACTCCGATTCAAAGGTTTCTTCTATCGCTACTACTTTTCCATCTGCAGGGGCTATGATTGCATCCTCGTCTACTGTCACTACTCTTTTAGGAATGCGAAAAAAAGAAACAATCCATAAGAAAACACCTAAAGAAAGAATGGATATCACTCCGTTAAGTGCAACAATAGGAACAGTAAGCCACAAAATGACATTAATCACCAATAGCACAAAAAAAGCAATCGCTATACTGGCAAATCCCTCTCGATGAATATACATAAATAAGCTCTTAAAGGTACAAAGGTAGCTCTTTTCCAGAACAGAAAATGCCTTTACCTCCAACTTTAATTCCTCTATTTTCACTAGGAAACCTCTCTTACAACAATAATAAGACCATCGAATAAGATTATTCATACTCCCAACTAATCCTTTTACCTCTTTAAAATTACTCGAGTATAGATAAAGTGAAATTTTTTTTATCTTTGTTTCAAACTATTCAAACAGAAAGACAAAGCTTATGAAAAAATTCCTTTTCGTCGCCTTTTTAATGATTGCGACACCAACAGTAATGACCTCTTTTAGCTCTTGCAGCACATTGGGCGGAACAAGTGGATCCAGCATTCAGACCATTAGTAAAGTAGCCAACATTGCCTCTACGGCAAAACAAATTGCCAATGTCTTAGGAGTTAACCTTGGATTAAATAACAATCAAAAATCCTCTATTACCGATATCCTTTCTAATTATATTTCAGGAACCAATGGAATTGCTTCTTTAGCAAACTCCAATAAGGCATCCTATGCGAAGAAACTAACTTCTCTCAATAAAGGGACACTCGGTAAAATGAATGATGTATTAACGGTAGCACAGTATACCAAGCTATTGGGAATTGGAGGTAAAAATGCTTCTCAAAAATCTTTATTAAGTGGATTAAAAGGAAGTGACAACCTCTCCAGCAGTGCTGTTAACGTATTAAGTGGATTACTCTTAAACGGTATAAAATAAGAGATAAAAAAATCACGATACACCGTTTAAATACAAAAAGCAAGGAGCATCTCCTTGCTTTTCGTATTTAAGAAACTCCCAAAAGATTAACTCAATCCGTCTAAAGTTAAATCTTTACGTGTGTCCTCTCCTCTGTTTATTTTATTTATAAGGCCTCGTAATACCTTTCCGGGACCACACTCTACATAATCTGTCAGTCCGGCATTCAACATATTTTGCACCGATTGCGTCCAACGCACCGGAGAGGTCAATTGATTGATTAAATTTTGTTTAATCGTTGCCGGATGATCAACCGCTCCTGCGGTAGCATTTTGGTAAATTGGACAAATAGGCTGATGAAATGAAATAGAATCTATGGCCTGTTGCAACTCTTCCTTCGCAGAAGCCATCAACGGGGAATGAAAAGCTCCTCCCACAGGAAGTTTCAAGGCACGCTTTGCTCCGGCTTCTTTAAATCGTTCACAGGCTTCTTCTATTCCTTTCAAGGAGCCTGAAATAACCAACTGCCCCGGACAGTTATAGTTTGCCGGAATAACAATCTCACCGGTATCTTTCTGAACTTCTTCACAAATTTGTTCCACTTTTCCATCCGATAATGCCAAAATAGCAGCCATGGTGCCCGGATTTTCTTCACAGGATTTCTGCATCGCATTAGCACGAATCTGTACCAACCGAAGGGCATCTTCAAAGGCCAAAGTTTTATTGGCTACTAATGCAGAAAACTCTCCTAATGAGTGGCCTGCAACGGCTTCCGGAGCCTCCCCCCTTTTATCCTCATAAGCGATTACTGAATGCAAAAAGATAGCAGGCTGAGTAACGTTTGTCTTTTTGAGCTCATCAGCCGTACCGGAAAACATAATATCCGATATATGGAAACCTAATACTTCATTGGCTTTGTCAAAAGAAGCCTTCGCTTCCCTACTCTTCTCATATAACTCTTTTCCCATTCCCGGGAATTGGGCTCCCTGACCGGGAAAAACATAAGCTTTAGACATATTTTTGTATTTTGCAGCAATATTACAACGAATTGGAAAAATTTAATAATTTTATGGCTAAGAAAAGAAAGAATTATCAAGGCGGATTGGTTTACTCTACTAATCCCGAGCTTGAAATGGAAGAAGAAACGGAAGAACAGGAAACCCTCCCACCGGAAGATCAAAAACTGAAGATTACTATAGACACCAAACACAGGAAAGGAAAAACCGTTACCCTCATTGAAGGATTCATAGGCACAAAAGCAGATCTAACTTCTTTAGGAAAAAAACTAAAAACACACTGCGGAACAGGCGGTTCATCCAAAGAGGAACAAATTATTATACAAGGCGACGTAAGAAAAAAAGTAAAAGCCTATTTGGATAAAAAAGGATATGTTGTGAGTTAAATCAAACTCACAACCTCTTTTATTATTTTAGATTATGAAACACTTTTTGTACATCATCATCACTCTCCATCACATCAATCAGCTTTAACACTTCATCAGCCTGATCTTCCGGCAAATCTACCGTAGTCGTCGGAATCCATTCAGAATCCGAATTTAAAGGTTCTATATTTTTCTCCTCCAAAGCCCGTTGCATATTTCCAAAATCATTAAAAGCACAACGAATAACCAAATTCCCTTCACTATCCTCCCCCATTTCTTCCAGTCCGGCATCTATCAATTCTAGCTCTAACTCATCCTGATCTACTCCTTTAGGATCTAATTTAAATACTCCCATCCGATTGAACATAAAACTTACACTTCCACTTCCACCCATATTGCCATTGCCTTTATTGAAATGAGCCCGAACATTCGCTACGGTTCTCGTATTATTATCGGTAGCCGTCTCCACCAACACAGCTACCCCATGAGGAGCATACCCTTCATACATAATCTCTTCATAATCAGAAGTATCCTTATCCGTAGCTCGTTTAATTGCTGCCTGAATACGATCCTTCGGCATATTGATCGCCTTTGCATTCTGAATGATTCGACGAAGCGTCGGATTGTTATCAGGATCGGGACCTCCCTGTTTGACAGCAATCACAATTTCTTTCCCAAAGCGAGTAAATTGTTTGGCCATACGATCATAACGAGCAAACATCTTCGCTTTTCTAACTTCAAATATTCGTCCCATGGGTAAATTTTATCATTTTTTATTTCAATTAGCAAATTTACAGAATTTCCTTCTCTCTTTTGATGATTGTGAAAATAAGTCCCAAAACTCATTTCAAAGATTAAACAGAATAATAGAGATATCTCTAGCTCTCCCTTGTCATTTTTATATTTTGATGTAGGTTTGCTATAGGTTCCTCATTTATTTTTAGATTAAAGAACAACAATACTATTTTGAGAGAAGAAATTATCAGCTTAGAGCATATAAATCCAATAGAGTTTTTCGGCGTAAACAATGGAAAGTTTAACTTACTCAAAAAACATTTCCCCTTACTTAAAATGCTCTCCAGGGGAACAAAAATTAAGTTGTCAGGCGCCCCTGAGGAGATAGAAAAAGCAAAGACAAAGATAAACCAATTGACTAAATATCTGGAACGAAATGGTCACTTGAGCAAACACTATTTTCAACAAATCCTATCGGATGAATTTCAAGAAGAGCAATTGGATCATGAATTGAACAATGTTTTAGTCTATGGCCCTGATGGTCATACTATTAGAGCTCGAACTAGTAATCAGAAAAAGCTTGTCAACATTGTCGGAAAAAATGATATCAGCTTTGCCATTGGTCCGGCAGGAACAGGGAAAACCTATACTGCCGTAGCTCTGGCAGTACAAGCCTTAAAAAATAAAACGGTAAAAAAAATTATCCTAACTCGACCTGCGGTAGAAGCCGGAGAAAGCCTGGGGTTTCTACCCGGAGATTTAAAAGAGAAAATTGATCCTTACTTGCAACCGCTCTATGATGCACTGGATGACATGATTCCGGCCGATAAATTAAATTATTATATGGCCAACAGAGTGATACAAATCGCACCATTGGCATACATGAGAGGACGAACGCTGGATAATGCCTTTATCATTCTGGATGAAGCACAAAATGCCACAGACCTACAACTTAAGATGTTTTTAACTCGAATAGGTCCTTCTGCAAAAGCAATTATAACCGGTGATCTCACCCAGGTTGACTTGCCCAAAAACCAGCATTCCGGTCTTCTTAAAGCCATTAATCTGTTGAAATCTATCAAAGGAATAGGTTATCTTAGATTGGGAGAACAAGATGTCGTTCGTCACCGTTTGGTCAAAGCCATCATACGCGCTTATGATCAAAAAGAACAAGAACAAAATAAAACTAAAAAAAAGCCAACAAAAAGAAATTCAAACCCTCCTAAAGAATGATTGTCCGATTTGTACTACGGTATAAGTTGCTTCTTTTCGGACTGTTCCTTCCGATCATACTATCTTCTTGTGCTGCTTCTCCAAATGTCTCACACCATAATGAACGCAACCAAAAGAAAATTAAAAAAGGAAAGGAACAACTTAAAGATTGCGACCTTATTTTACGTACCGGCAGAAGTTTTATCAGTTCTGCCTTAAGACGCTTTTCACTACAAGATCAAACCTATTCCCACTGTGGAATTGTCAGGATTATAAAAGGCAAAATATGGGTTTATCATGTCATTGGTGGAGAGGCGAATCCTTCTGCAACCATTCGAAGAGAATCTTTCCAATCTTTTTGTAACCCAAAACAGAACATAGGATTCGGTATTTTTAGATTTCATCTCAATCAAGTAGAGAAAAAAAGCATAGATAGTCTGACCAATATTTATTATAAAGATAAAATACCTTTTGATTTAGATTTTAATCTTGAGACCAATAATGCTTTCTACTGTTCTGAGTTTATCTATAAAACCGTGAACAAATCAACCCATGTTGACTATATCCCTACTTCACATTTAGGGGATTTTAAATACGTGGCTATCGATAACCTTTATTTAAACAAACACACCTTTTCTATTTATCAAGCGGTTTTCCGATAGCTTTATATAATATTCTCTCTTCAATTTTGTCATTTTAATATAATCAAGCTATTTTTGTCTATCTCTAAACAATACACATGAAATATTTCATCCTTTTTATTGGTATACTCTTTAGTTTTTCCATGCTTTTTTCTAGCTGTGGTCATCAAGAAAGTACACCAAAAAAGGTAGCGCTCCAATTCATGACGGCCATCCAACAGACCAACTATAAAAAAGCAAAAGAATTTGCTACCAACGACTCCAAAGATATGCTAGATGCCCTGGCCTCATTTCAGAAGATGTTACCGGATGAATCTCGCGAAAAATTTGCAAAAGGACAGATTTCCATCATAGATGCCGATATAAAAGATTCCCTCGCAGTAGTTTATTACAATAGTGATCAAGATACAACAAAAAAATCTTTGGATCTGAAAAAGATCAATGGAAAATGGAAGGTAGCATTTACAAAAGAAGCTATTCTTCCCAACCTTAATCAACCAATACCCAATCAAGACTCTCTTCCCCCTATCAAGGGAGAAGAGGATATCCCAATTGATTCAACAAATTTATAAAACAGCTCATTATGTTTAACCCTTGGCACCACGTTTCCCCCGGTTCGAACACCCCAAATGAAGTTTCCGGAATTATAGAAATTCCCTCGGCATCTCGAGCTAAATATGAATTAGACAAAGAAAGTGGCTTACTTAAATTAGACAGAGTCCTATATTCTTCTTTGTATTACCCAGCCAATTATGGTTTTATTCCACAATCCTTTTGTGACGACGGAGATCCCTTAGATATTCTTGTCCTCTCTCAAATTCATTGTGTTCCGCTCTGTATTGTCAATGCAAAAGTTATTGGGGTCATGCGTATGATTGACCAAGGGGAAGCAGATGATAAAATTATTGCCGTAGCCGCGGATGATGTCAGCGTCAACCATATCAACAACATCGAAGAACTTCCTCCACATTTCACCAAAGAACTGCGCCATTTCTTTGAAGAATATAAAGCTTTAGAAAAAAAGAAAGTCTTAGTAGAAGACTTTCAAGGAAAAGAAATTGCCAAAAAAATTATTACACAAAGCTTTGAAGACTATAAAGAACTACAATCCGAAGCTTCTTAATTTAAACTTATTCGAGTTTTATTTGTTATCATTTACAAGATGAATAAAAGACTTGAAAAGGTTCTATTTTCAGAAAAACAGAAAATAACAGAAGAATCTAGTCTATAATCTATTAGAGGGCTTTCTTATCAAGTTGAATCTCCCGAAATAAGGGAGAATTTGGATAAGTCGGAAAAAAGTGCCAATTTTGCGCCCATTTTTCGAACCTTTTTGTAATAAATATTGTTCTCTTTGTTCATCAATATCCCAAAAGGATTCTAAAAAAGGAAAACTTAAAAGAAAAACTAATATTATGAGGCAGCTAAAAATTGCCACTCAGATTACAAACCGAGATTCTCAGGCAGTTGAAAAATACTTACAAGAGATTTCAAAAATATCCCTATTAACGCCTGAAGAGGAAACTACCCTGGCGCAGCGTATTAAAATGGGAGATGAAAATGCTTTAGAACGGTTAGTAACCGGAAACTTGCGGTTTGTGGTATCTGTAGCTAAACAATACCAACATCAGGGGCTTTCGCTTAGTGATTTGATTAATGAGGGGAACTTAGGGCTGATTAAAGCAGCCGGTCGTTTTGATGAAACAAAAGGTTTCAAATTTATTTCTTATGCTGTATGGTGGATTCGCCAATCTATTTTACAGGCTCTAGCTGAACAAGGACGTCTTGTCCGTCTTCCTCAAAATAAAATCGGCACTTACAATAAAGCCAATAAAGCCTATATCGCTTTTGAGCAAGACCATGAACGGGGACCTTCCACAGAAGAATTGGCAGAAATAATGGAGATGCATGAAAAAGACATCAATACCATTTTTCAAAGCAACAGCAGACACATGAGTCTGGATGCACCGGTACATGAAGCTGAAGATGTGGCCATGCGTGACTTGTTAAAAGGGGGGGAAGTTACAGATGACGAAGTAATGCATGATTCATTAAGAGAAGAAATCCTTCGTGTACTTCAATCCTTAAGCCCTCGTGAAGCAGAAATCGTTTACGCTTATTTCGGTTTAGGTGGTGAAAACGGAATTACCGTAGAACAAATAGGAAAAAAATATAACTTAACTAAAGAACGTATTCGCCAAATTAAAGAAAGAGCTATAAAACGGTTACAAAAAGGGCGTTACAGCAGCGTACTAAAATCTTATTTGGGATAATCTAAAATTTCCCTTGCTTTTTAATGAAAATATATCTTACACCGACCGTTTCTTGGTCGGTGTTTTTTTGATCTTATCTTTGGGTAAAATATAACAACAGATATGTTTCCTCGATTAACTCTTATGATAGGCGTTCTCCTCCTGCTTTTGGGAGGTACTTCTTGTGAACAGAATGCGACAATAAAACCGCATCATTCCCAACAAAGCCTGGTAGTGGAGGGGAAAATAGAAAGTGGAGAAGCTCCTACCGTAATATTAACCCATAGTATGGATTATTTTTCAACAATTAAAGTTGCTGCTATTGAAAAAATGTTTGTCCACAATGCAAAAATAAGTGTTTCTTCGGGGAATCGGGTAGTTCAACTTATTGAAAAAGAAGTAGATACTTTATTAGGAACCAAATACTACTATTATACTCCCAAACATCCGCGAACCTTTATAGGGACTCCGGGAGAATCTTATACCTTACATATTGAAACGGCTGAGAATACCTATCAAGCACAAACTACCATTCCTTTAAACGGATTTTCATTAGATTCGGTATGGTGGGCTCCTGCTGTAAAAGGAGGGAAACCCGACAGCGGAAAAGCTTTACTCATGGCAAAAATTTACGATCCCCCACAACGAGGAAATTATGCCAGATACTTCACCAAACGAAATCGGGAACCGTTTTATGCCGGATTAGCCTCCGTAGCAGAAGATAATATTACCAATGGCAAGCTCTTTAATTTTCAGCTAAGCCGAGGAGTACCAAAAAGTGAAGATCTTGATTTAGAGGATTTTGGATATTTTTTAAGAGGAGATACCGTAACTTTGAAGTTTTGTAATATTGACAAGGCCACCTATCAATTCTGGAGTACCTGGGAATATGCCTGGAGCAATACCGGAAATCCTTTTTCTACACCCACCGAGGTAAAAGGGAATATTTCAGGAGCCTTAGGATACTGGGGGGGATATCAAGTGCAATACAAGAGAATAATTATACCTAAATAAACAAAATATAAAATAGTCTGTTATTAGCAAAGAATTTAGAAGATTAAGAAATAATTAAATCATGGAAAAGACGACAGAAAAGACCCAAGTCCTGATAATTGGATCCGGTCCTGCCGGATATACAGCAGCAATTTATGCCGCAAGAGCAAACCTAAAACCTGTTCTATACCAAGGAATCCAACCGGGAGGACAACTTACAATTACCACCGAGGTGGAAAATTATCCCGGTTATGCTGAAGGTGTTCAAGGACCGGAAATGATGGTAGACTTAGAAAAACAAGCCGGAAGAATGGGAGCTGATATTCGCTTTGGAATCGCCACTGCTGCCGACCTCTCCCAACCCCCTTTTAAAATAACTATAGATGAAGAAAAAGAAATTGAAACGGAGGCCTTAATTATTGCTACCGGTGCCTCTGCCAAATGGTTAGGATTAGAAAGCGAACAGAGGTTGAATGGACAAGGTGTATCAGCATGTGCCGTTTGTGACGGATTCTTTTTCAAGAATCAGGAAGTTGCCATCGTGGGGGGGGGAGATACTGCCTGCGAGGAAGCGCTTTACCTTTCTAAAATATGCTCTACAGTTCACATGTTGGTTCGGAGAGATGAGATGAGAGCCTCTCAGGTTATGCAACAAAGAGTTTCTAAAACCTCCAACATTAATATCTATTGGAATACAGAAACCAAGGAGGTCTTAGGCGAAAATAAAGTAGAGGGGGTCAAAGTTTTTAACAATAAAACGAATGAAGAACAAACAATTCCCGTAGGTGCTTTCTTTGTAGCGATCGGTCACACCCCTAATTCGGAACTCTTTACCCAACAGTTGGATATGGATGAAAAAGGATATATTCAAACCACAAAAGGATCTTCCCATACCAATATAGAAGGCGTATTTGCAGCCGGAGATGTCCAGGATAAAACATATCGACAGGCCGTTACTGCTGCCGGAAGTGGTTGTATTGCCGCCATCGATGCAGAAAGATATCTGGGTGAAAAGGAAATGGAATAAACTCTCGTTATGCTTACCATAAGTCTGGAACAACTTCAATTTCATTCCCCCATCGGATTCTACAAAGAAGAAAGAATCCTGGGGAATGAATTTTCAGTAGATATAGACATTCAAATAGAAGAAGGGAAGTCCTCCATTTCCCAATTAACAGAAACTATAGACTACGCACAGGTCTATGACCTGATCAAAAAAGAAATGGCGAAAGAAGAACGACTGATAGAAACAGTCGCCCAAAATTGTATTCAAAACATTAAAAAGCAGTGGGAGAGCATCAAAGGGATAGAAATAATAATAAGGAAACTACATCCCCCACTTCAAGGAGAAGTAGGATGTGCCAAAGTCACTCTTTCAAAGACCTTTTAGTTGTTTCATAAAGAGGCTATCGTTTTTTATAAAAAATTATGAGCGATTTTAATACTGTTTATCAACTACTTATAAAGGCATAGTTATTTTTTATCATAGAAAAATTGGTTATTATAAAATAAGAAATTAACTTTGCGCCCCCAAAATATAACCTACGAGTAGGTAGTATTTATAAAGTGTATTTATTAAAAAGATTATGGACACGTTAAGTTTCAAAACAAAATCAGCAAACAAAGCTACCGTACAACACGATTGGTATATTGTAGATGCAACTAACCAAACGCTGGGTCGGGTATGTGCAAGAATAGCAGCTATTTTAAGAGGAAAAAATAAGCCTTACTATACTCCCCATG
Organism: uncultured Chitinophagaceae bacterium; assembly: GCA_964647485.1. Classification (GTDB taxonomy): domain Bacteria; phylum Bacteroidota; class Bacteroidia; order Chitinophagales; family Chitinophagaceae; genus FW021-bin31. The sequence goes on from CAZYHV010000021.1 coordinate 46,302, forward strand.
TAGACTGTGGCGACAATATCATTGTCATCAATGCCGAAAAGATCGTTTTAACCGGTCATAAACTAAAACAAAAAGAATACATCACCTTTTCCGGCTATCCGGGAGGACAGAAAAGAGAAGTAGCAGAAAAATTACTCGCTCGTCGTCCTGAAGCTGTAATCGAACGTGCAGTGAAAGGGATGCTTCCCAAAAACAAACTGGGTCGTCAGATGTTCAAAAAGTTATATGTTTATGCAGGAGATCAACATCCACATACTGCACAAAAACCACAACCCTTAAATTTTTAATTGATTGATTCATTATTCACATGGAAAAAGATAAAAAAGCAATCGGAAGACGTAAAGAATCAGTTGCCCGTGTATTTATTCAAAAAGGCAGCGGAAAGATTAACATCAATAACAAAGATTATAAAGAATATTTCCCACAGGAATATTTACAGATTCAGGTAGAGCTTCCTCTAAAAACTATCGAAGCTACCGATGCATTCGATATTAAAGCTACTTTAAAAGGCGGCGGCAGTAAAGGACAGGCAGAAGCCCTTAAATTAGGGATCGCACGTGCTCTGATCAATTTAAATGAAGAATGGCGTCCCTCCTTGAAAAAAGAAGGATTGCTTATGCGCGACTCTCGTGTGGTAGAAAGGAAGAAACCCGGGCAGAAAAAAGCCAGAAAGAGCTTCCAGTTCTCAAAACGTTAGTTTTCCTATTTTATTTGAGAACAGATTAATTAACTATTGGTTTTATACAACGATTTATTGAAAGTATTATGGAAGATAACAAAACCTCCTTGCAGCAACAATTATTAGAAGCAGGTGTACATTTTGGACATTTAAGAAAAAAATGGAATCCTAAAATGTCCCCTTATATTTTTACCGAAAAGAAAGGGATTCACATTATTGATTTGAATCGGACGGTAGAAGGATTAGAAGAAACGGCCGCTGCCATGAAAAACGTTGCTCGTAGCGGAAAAAAGATTTTATTTGTAGCTACTAAAAAGCAAGCAAAAGACATTGTAGCAGAAGCTGCACAAAAAGTAAACATGCCTTATGTAACAGAAAGATGGTTAGGCGGCATGTTAACCAACTTTGCTACCATTAGAAAAAGTGTCAAAAAAATGCAGAGCATTCAAAAAATGCTTAATGACGGCACCTTAGAGAATGTAACGAAAAAGGAACGCCTGACTTTGCAACGTGATCACGACAAGATGAATAAAGTACTGGGAGGAATTGCCCAGCTCAACCGTGTTCCCGCCGCTCTGTTTATCGTAGATACCTCTTTCGAACATATTGCCTTAGCAGAAGCCCGTAAGCTAGATATCACCACCTTTGGAGTAGTAGATACAAATTCTGATCCTCGAAAATTAGACTTTGTTATTCCGGGAAACGATGATGCAACAAAATCTATTTCCATTCTTACTAATTATGTCACTGCTGCTATTGCAGAAGGATTGCAAGAAAGAGTAAAGGATAAAGAACAAGAAGCAGAGGAAGAAGAGGAAGATGACAGAGAAAAAGAAATCAGTCGTTTCGAAAAAGGAGACGATGAAGAAGAAGAAACAAGAAAAACAAGTCGTAAAAGAGGAAGCAGCTCTACTAAAAAGAGAACAGCTACTTCCGGACGTGGTGCTAAAAAGTAAAAATCATTCTTATTCCTTTATTTAAATAATTCAAACTCATAAATAACTATGGCAAAAATAACAGCCGCTGACGTTAATAAACTTCGTAAACAAACCGGTGCAGGAATGATGGACTGTAGAAAAGCATTGGTTGAATGCGATGGCGATACAGAAAAAGCAATCGAATATTTACGTAAAAAAGGACAAAAAGTCGCTGCCTTGCGCTCCGGTAGAGAAACAAAAGAAGGAGTGGTCATTGCCAAAACCAATACGGATAAAAATACTGGCGTTATTCTTTCTTTAAATTGTGAAACAGATTTTGTAGCTAAAAATGAAGACTTCATTTCATTCGCAAACGCTGTTGCTACTCTGGCATTAGAAAAGAGCCTTTCCTCTACGCAGGAAGTAGAAAATGCAGAATTAGAAGGACAGAAAGTTTCTGAGAAATTGACTGACCTAATCGGTAAAATTGGAGAAAAATTAACCTTTAACCATTTTGAAAAAGTTGAAGCTGCTTATGTGGATGCTTACATCCATGGGAACTATTCTATTGGAGTTTTGGTAGGATTTTCTAAACAGATTGCAAAAGAAGCTTCTCAGGATATTGCCATGCAAATTGCTGCAATGAATCCTGTAGCCATCGATCCAGAAGGAGTTCCTCAGGAAGTAGTTGAACGGGAAAAAGAAATTGCTATGGCTCAAATTAAAGCTGAAGGTAAACCGGCTGAACTAGCTGAAAAGATTTCTACCGGGAAAGTTAATAAATATTTTAAGGAAAACACCCTGCTATCACAGCCCTATGTTAAAGACAGTAAGCAAAATGTAGCTGCTTTCTTAAAACAGGTTGATGCCGAGGTTACTGTTACCTCCTTTAAACGAATTACCTTAGGTTAAACATCACAAATAAAAGAAAAAAGAGAGTTTTAAAAAACTCTCTTTTTTTATGCAAAAAATCGTAATTTTATCTCTTATGCTTCCAAAATACAAAAGAATTTTACTCAAATTAAGTGGGGAATCCCTGATGGGGGATAAGACCTACGGCATTTCTTCTGCCATGATTGCCCAATATGCCAAGGACATAAAAGACATTATGGACATCGGCGTACAATTAGCCATTGTCATAGGGGGCGGAAATATCTATAGAGGAGTAGATGAAGAAGAAACCGGCATTGAGCGTGCCACAGGTGATTATATGGGGATGTTAGCTACCGTAATTAACGGGATGGCTTTACAAAGCGGACTGGAAAAGGTCGGACTGTACACCCGATTACAATCTGCTATTAATATGGAGGAATTAGCAGAACCTTATATTCGTCGTCGGGCAATCCGTCATTTAGAAAAAGGTCGGGTCGTTATTTTTGGCGGAGGAACAGGAAACCCTTATTTTACAACAGATACCGCTGCCTCCTTAAGAGCTATAGAAATAAAAGCTGATGTCATCCTCAAAGGAACCAGAGTGGATGGTATATATACAGCAGATCCCGAAAAAGATAAAAATGCTAAACGCTATAATAAAATCAGCTTTGATGAAGTCTATGAAAAAAGCCTAAGCGTGATGGATAAAACAGCATTCACTCTTTGCCAGGAAAATGAACTGCCGATTATCGTTTTTGACATGAACCAATCCGGAAATCTAATAAAAGTGATCAATGGAGAGAAAGTAGGAACATTAGTTAAATAGAAGATAAAGATTTAAAAAAATCAAACAAATTTCCTATCTTAGGGTTATTAACTGTACGTAAACGATTAATCTATTTATATGCTATTAAAACTTCATCCTGAAAACCCATCTCCACGTAACCTTAAAAAACTGGTTAAATGTTTAAAAGATGGAGGGGTCATTATTTACCCCACTGACTCTGTATATGGAATGGGATGCGACATACATCATCCTAAAGCAATAGAAAGAATCTGTCAGATTAAAGGGATTAATCCGGACAAAGCACAATTCTCTTTTATCTGCCATGATTTAAGTCATCTTTCTAATTATACCAAAAGTATAGACACCCCTTTATTTCGAACCCTCAAAAGGTCGTTACCCGGTCCCTTTACTTTTATTCTTCCTGCAAGCAAAAAAGTTCCTAAACTTCTTAAAACAAAGAAAGAAACAGTTGGTATCCGAGTTCCCGATAATGTTATATGTCAAAGTATCATCGGAGAATTAGGGAACCCTGTCATGAATACTTCTCTACCGGAAGGTCCTGTGGAAGAAATGGCAGATCCTGAAATTATACATGACCAATATAAAAACTTGGTGGATATCGTGGTAGACGGAGGTATTGGAGGTACCGAACCCTCAACCGTTGTTGACTGCTCAAAAGGGGGAGAACCTAAAGTATTGAGAAAAGGCGCCGGTCAGTTGGCACTGATTGCCTAAATATCTATTGTACCGCTGCTCTTTTCTTCACCACATTTTCCTTGTCGGCAATGCAGGACATAATCAAACCTGCATGCTGACGGGAGTTTTCTATAAACCAAATATGGGTCTCCATCCCTCCGCAAACTACGCCTGCCAGAAAAATATTTTCCATATTCGTTTCCATTGTCTGCGGATGATAATACGGATGATGCTTCTCATCTTCATGAATATCTATCCCTATTTTTCTTAAAAACTTAAAGTTAGGCTGATATCCGGTCATGGCCAATACATAATCATTGGCTATAGTTTCTGTTCCTTCCGGCGTTTGAATCACCACTTCTCCCTCCCTAATTTCTTTCAATTCAGATTTGAAATACGCCTTTATTGAGCCTTCTTTAATTCGATTTTCTACATCGGGTTTCTTCCAGTATTTTACTCTACGACCAATCCCTTCACCACGTATCACCATGGTCACTTCTGCTCCTTTCCTCCAAGTTTGTAAAGCAGCATCTACTGATGAATTGTTGGCACCAACGACCACCACCTTCTGCATCCCGTAATAATGAGGATCTTTATAATAATGCTTCACTTTTGGCAACTCTTCTCCCGGAATATTCAAAGGATTGGGGATATCATAAAATCCGGTAGCAACGACTACATACTTACTCTGATAGGTTGTCTTCGTTGTTTTTACCTCATATCCTCCTTCTCCAGAAGGAATAATTTCGGTTACTTCTTCAAATAGGTGGATATGAAGACGTTCAGAAGTAGCTACCCTCCTGTAATACTCTAGCGCTTCCGGTCGGGTAGGTTTTGCATTGATTGAAGCAAACGGCACCTGACCAATCTCTAATAAATCGGAGGTAGAGAAAAAAGTCATGTTCGAAGGATAATGATACAAAGAATTTGTCAAGCATCCTTTCTCTATTACGACGTATGATAGACCCTGACGTTCCGCCTCCAAAGCACAAGCAAGCCCAATCGGACCTCCTCCAATAATTACAATATCTGAATGATTATTATTTTCCATTATTTTTAGTTTCTTAACACTTATTTCTAAATAAGGTTTACTTTCCAATCCGTTAATCTCCTACCCGATATGTAATCCTGAAACGTCCTTTTTTATATTGAATCTGACGAATAGAAAAGTTTTCGATTTCCCCGGTATGATGAACGTGAGTTCCACCACAGGGAAGAGGTTGATACCCTTGAATACGTACCCACCGTTCCGGTGCTTTTTGAAGAGGATGAAAACTATCAATCTGCAAGATTGCTTCCTCTGAAGCCACCGAGGGCGAATGACTGACTTCTATTAAAAGATTCTGACGAATATCTTCTTCCACAGCATTTTGAACGTCCTCTTTTGAGGGTTCCTCCACCATTTCGGCTTCCGGTTCAAACTCCATATAAGCTCCTTGTTGATAGTGAAATCCCTTGATAGGTCGCAGGGAACAGCTTAGCTTTTCATACAATACAGAAGATAATAAATGACCCGCTGTATGCAGTTGTGCATTATGAATTCGGTATTCCGGGTTGATAGATACTTTTACAGCGGTGTCAAGGGGTAAGGTTTGCGAAAGATATTGCCGAAATTCGCCATCAACAAAAAAAGCATCTAAAATAGGATAAGTTTCTCCGGATGCAAGTATTATTTTGCCTCTATCCGGCTCCTGACCACCCCCTCCCGGATAAAATACCGAGGCGTTCGTGACGACATACGATCCATCTTCATCTTCTCCACTATCCACAACGGTAGCTTCTGTTTCAAACTGATACGTATCGGTAAGAAATTGCAATTGCATAGCCATTTAGATTAAACACCACAAAGGTACATGAAGTTTTATTGTTATAAAATGTAATAATCTCTTATTTAAGAAAGGTTTTAGAAAAAATACGTTTTTTATCCGCTTATTTATTTTTAGTATTGGTCATTATTTTATTTCAAAAAAAACTATTTTTGGCTCGTTATTAGGAATCAATATGAAAAAAAATCTTGCATTATCATTCGAAAATACCAGAAATGGCTTTGCTTACAAATCAGATAAGGAATTAAAGAAAGCCTACCGTATTTTTTCATTTATGAAATATCCATGGCTCGTCAAGATTGGGTCTTTTCTAGGCGCAATAGCCATAAAGATGAGATTACCTATTCAATGGATTATCCGGAATACCATATTTGAACAATTCTGTGGAGGAGAAACACTAAAAGAAGTTGCTCAGACAGCCTTTCACCTCCACAAATATGGGGTTGCCTGTGTCTTAGACTATGGCGTTGAGGCGTCGGATGGAGAAGATAATTATAATCAAGCAGTCAAGGAGATTCAAAATGAAATTTCTTATGCCGGAACTCATCCGGGGATTCCTATGATAAGCCTAAAAATAACCGGCTTTATTCGTACTAAATTATTAGAAAAATATCATAAAAATAAAGAGAAACTCAATAAAAAAGAAAAAGAAGAATGGGATAAAGGTTGTCAACGAATAGACACCATTTGCCAGGATGCATATCGACATAAAATAAGTGTTCTTATCGATGCAGAGGAAACCTGGATTCAACAGGCAGTAGATGACATTGCGCTTCAAATGATGGAAAAATATAATAAAGAAAGAGCAACAATATATAACACCTACCAATTGTATCTGAAAGATAGAATTGAAGTAATCAAAGCACACCGAAATATTGCTAAAGAGGGCAAATATCTCTCAGGAATTAAAATAGTGAGAGGAGCTTATATGGACAAAGAAAGAGACAGAGCAGAAGAAAAAGGAGTTCCCTCCCCTATTCAACCTGATAAAAAGGCTACAGATGAAGATTATAACAAGGCGATTATTTGGTGCTTAGAACATCTTGATTTTGTCGCTCTTTTCATTGGAACCCATAATGAAGAAAGTTGTATGCTGGCAGCAAAACATTTGCACCAAATGCAACTTCCTCATAATCACTCTCATGTTCATTTTTCCCAGCTATTTGGCATGAGCGATAATATAACCTTTAATTTGGCTAAATCGGGTTATAATGTCTCCAAATACATTCCTTATGGTCCGATTAAAGATGTCTTTCCTTACCTTATTCGACGCTCTAAAGAGAATAGTTCCATTTCCGGTCAAATGGGACGAGAATTAAGATATTTAAAAGAGGAAGTAAACAGAAGGAAATAGAAAAGACAATAATTCCTTTCAAATCCTTAATATTTCTTAATATTATCCTACTTTGGAAAGATTATTGTATTTATTGCAGTAATTTTGAATCAAACTGTTTGCCAGAAAGAATCAGGTGACCATGAAAAAAATTATAATTGCGCTATCTTTTCTTTTTTTGACTTTCTCTGCACTCTCCCAAACGGAAAATGATACCATTGTTGTAGCTCCGGGCGTTTCAGGGTTACATTTTTATCATATTATGCAAGATGGGGAAACTTTAGCCCATATCAGTCAAGAATATGACATCTCGAAAGATCGAATTTTAGCTGCTAATGATCATAAGGAGATAAAACCTTATGACATCATCAAAGTGCCTTTAAAAAAGGAGGATGTCGTCCAGTCCGGTAAAAAGTCTGAACATATTGATTTACAACCTCTCTATCATAAAGTTTCTCAAGGAGAGACCCTCTTCCGCATTGGAAAATTATATAGTAATATTCCCTTAAAAAACATCAAGTCCTGGAACAATATTCAGGGGAATTCCATTCATCCCGATCAATACCTCATTGTCGGATGGTTTAAACCTCACCAAAATAATAAACAACAAGAAAACGTCGATCATTCTTCTTCAGATATCGCTTCCACAAAAACGAAAACAACAGACACACCAAATACAAAGCCGAAGAAGACAACAAATAAGTTACAAACTTCTCAGGAAAGTAAGAAGGAAACAAAAGGGGGGCATTCCTTCCTTAATGCAGTCATTTCTTCAGAAAGAGAACGGATACAACATCCTTCTGCTAATCAAAAAACTAAAAAAGCGGTATCCGTCCCTTTATTAGCAAAGGATACAGAAAGCAAAAGACCAGATAGAAAACCTGCGAAAAATGACACTTTTACAACAACTCCCCTTCTAAAAGATTCCCAATCACAGAAAAAGGAAGAAAAGGAACTAAAGAAACCGTCTCCTAAGGAAACTCCTGAAAAAGAAAAAGATAACCAGTCTATGGGAACCTTTGAAAAGATGTTGAACAAGATCAATCATTCTCCCAAAGAGCACACTTCATCCTCAACCACCTCTATCGCAACTCAACCCTCTCAAAAAAAGGCAGAATCCAAAGAAGAGGAACAACCTACCCCCATTATAAAAAAGGAAAAAGCACCTTCAAAACCTGAAAAAACAAAAGCAAAAGTTCCTGATTCTTCTATCAATAAACCTACTCCTAAAAAAGATTCTGCAGCGCTCCATCTTGCCCAAAAAAGTGCCTTCTCAGGTTTGTTTACAGCACAAACGAAAAATGAAAATCTCATTCAATCAAAAAAAGGAGCTGCCGGATGGTTCAAAAGTAATATTCAACCTGACTCAAAAAAATACTACGCCCTTTGTGACAACCTGCCGCGGGGAACAATCATCAAAGTTATTAATCCCATCAACAATAAATTTATCTTTGCAAAAGTGCTTTCTCCCATTCCCAAAAATAAAGAAAATTACAACCTCATCGTAAAATTAAGTGATGCTGCTAAAAATGATCTGGGAATTTCGCAATCCAGATTCTGGAGTAAAATCGTATTTCCAAAAATAAACTAAATGAGGGAAAGATCCGTGATCCGGTTACAACAGCTTATTTTATTTCTTCTTTTTGGAATGTCTCTGCTTTTTGGCTGCCAATCAGGAGATAAAACTCCCAATGTAAGTCACATCCCTGTCCATGTTCAGATTACTAGTTTTGACCATGATTTCATGACAATGGATACCCTTCGTATTCAAGATGGGCTTAAAAAACTAGAACAAAAATATCCTCTCTTCTATCCTATATACATGAATAAAATCATGCAGTTTCATGCGCGCGAACAACGAGGGAAAAAAATAGATGAAGACAGCCTCGTACGTCAGTATATTACCAATAAAGACATTGAAAACCTGCAAGAAATTATTCATCAAAAATTCCCACCGGATAAAATAAAGGAGCTCCAAAAAGAATTAAAAAAAAGCTTTCGATACATCAAATACTATATCCCTGATTTTACCCCTCCGAAAGTGATTACTTTTTCCTCTGCACTTTCGAATTATGGAGCCATTACCATAGATTCGATTTTAGGTATTGGTTTGGATATGTTTTTAGGTGAAGATTTCCCACTTTATCAAAAAGTTTCTCCTCCTTATCCCAGCTATCTCCTTCACCGGTTCAATGAAAATCACCTTATTCCAAGTTGTATCAAAGTGATTGCCCAAGATCAATATCCCCCACCGTCAAGAGGCACCTTACTGGCTCAAATGGTTGCTCAAGGAAAAATTTTATACTTTATGGATAAAGTCTTGCCTCATACTCCGGATTCTTTAAAAATAAATTATACCGACCGGCAAATGACCTGGTGTAAAGCGAACGAACAATTTATCTGGCAATATTTTATTCAAAAAAATTTATTATTCAATAAAAAGCCCTTGACCATTCGGTATTATATCGGAGTTGCCCCTACCGCCCGAGGGATGCCTCAGGAGGCTCCCGGCAATATAGGAAGTTGGGTAGGTTGGCAGATTGTAAAAGCATATATGAAAAAATATCCTAAGACTACACTTCCTCAATTAATGGCATTGAAAGGGAATCAGGACTTTTTGAATAAATCCGGTTATCAGCCCCATTAATCTGCGTCCCCTCACTCCTACTTTTTGCTTGTCATTTCCAGAGCATTGCACTACCTTGCAGCCTTCTAATTTTTAGAAACGGATGAATTCAACGCTACTTTTATTTCTCATATTAATTTATTTCCTCGGGCTCATATTTATTGCGATAAAGACCTCCAAAGGAAGCAATAATGATTCTTTTTTTGTTGGGAATAGAAAAAGTAAATGGTGGGTGGTTGCCTTCGGAATGATTGGAACATCGCTCACCGGAGTCACTTTTATTAGTGTACCCGGAACCGTAGGAGAAAGTGGATTTTCCTATTTCCAGGTAACCATTGGCTATTGGTTGGGTTACTTTTTAGTAGCTTTTGTATTACTTCCTCTTTATTACAAGCTTCGTCTCACTTCTATCTATACTTATTTACAAAAACGATTCAATACCAATGCCCATAAAACGGGAGCCGTCTTTTTTATGTTGTCTCGTACAGTAGGTTCAACCCTTCGCCTCTATTTGGTCATCAAGATCTTAGAAATTTTTATCCTTCAAGATTTACACATTTCATTTTCCACTACTTCTATTATTATTCTCATCCTTATTATTCTCTATACCTTTAAAGGAGGAGTAAAGACCATCGTCTGGACCGATACTTTGCAAACTACTTTTATGCTTGCCTCGCTTATTGCCGGCGCCCTCTATCTGCTTCATTCTATCGGATTGAGCATTCCGGAAGCCTGGCATCACATGCATTTACAACACTATACCCACATTTTTACCTGGGACGGACTTTCCGCTCATAATTTTTTTAAAGAAATCATCGGTGGCGCTTTTATTACAGTAGCCATGACCGGATTAGATCAGGAAATGATGCAGAAAAATATCAGTATCAGCAAATTTAAAGATGCTCGAAAAAACATGCTGTTGATGGGCGCCTTGCAAATGGTCGTGGTATTTATCTTTTTATTCCTTGGAGGATTACTCCTATTGTATGCACAACAAAACGGAATCACCGCTCAAGGAGATGATTTATATCCCACCATTGCCCTTCAAAGCGGTTGGCCTTTTATTCTGTCTTTACTTTTTATTATCGGTTTAATATCGGCTCTATTTCCTAGTGCTGACGGAGCTCTGACTGCGATGACCTCTTCTTTTTGTATTGATATACTGGGTATTCAGGAGAAAAGCTGGAGCAAAAGAAAAAAAGTCAACATTCGCATCATTACCCACCTTCTCTTTGCACTTTTATTCCTTGGCTTTATTTTTTTCTATCGAATAATCGATAACGATTCTCTTATCGTTATTCTTCTAAAATTAGCAGGCTATACCTATGGTCCGCTTCTCGGTTTATTTGCATTCGGAATACTAACAAAACGAAAAATAAGTGGGAAAAAACCTATATTTCTCTCTCTGGTATCTTTATTCTTAACCCTCATTTTGGATTTATTAAACCATCCCGATTGGTACATTCATCAATTGAGTCTATCTCCAAAGACAGCAGCATTTGCTCGTTCTTTTTCTTTAACTATTTTTCATGGATATAAAATAGGATACGAGCTATTGGTCATCAATGCCATCTTCACTTTTCTACTATTATTCTTATTTTCCAAAAAGAAAAATACGCTCATTCCCTCTTAAATTTGTATTTTCGCTTTTAGGAATACCTCAAATATTTTATTGAGGTTAAATAAATTTATCAATGAAAATTTTAGAACCAAATATTTATGGAAATAATACTTATCATAGTGGGCGCTATCGTCCTCTTCATCATCGGCCTTTTTATAGGGAAAAGCATTGCCTCCTCAGCAAATACAAAAGCAGGACAGACCCTTATTGACGAAGCAAACCAAAGAGCAGATGAAATAAAAAAAGAAGCCGAACAAGAAGCTGAAAATCTGAAAAAAGAAAAAATCCTTGAAGCCAAAGAAAAGTTCCACAAACTACAATCTGAAAATGACAGAAACATTTCTCAAAGAAATAAAAAATTAGAAGACCGGGAAAGAAACTTCAAACAAAGAGAAAAAGCATTTAACCAAAAAAGAGAAAAGACCGAACGCAAGCTCAAAGAAACAGAATCAATCAGAGAGAATCTTAATAAGCAGGTTGAGCTGGTCAATATCAAGCGTAACGAGCTCGAAAAACAACAGAGTGAGCATGTCAAGCAATTAGAGAAGATCTCCGGTTTAAGTGCAGAAGAAGCCCGGGAACAAATGATTAAGACCCTCAAAGATGAAGCTCGTACGCAAGCTGCTTCACAGGTTCAGGATATCATTGCAGAAGCCAAGACAAAAGCCAATAAAGAGGCAAAAAAGATTATCATCCAGACCATTCAAAGGACTGCAGCAGAACAAACTATTGAAAATACAGTAACTGTTTTCAATCTGGAGAGTGATGAACTCAAAGGCCAAATTATTGGTCGGGAAGGTCGGAATATCCGTGCCATAGAAGCCGCTACCGGAGTGGATCTGATTGTAGATGATACACCGGAAGCAATCGTACTTTCCTGCTTTGATCCGCTACGACGCGAAATTTGCCGATTGGCCTTACAACGCCTGGTTCAGGATGGTCGTATCCACCCGGCACGTATCGAAGAAGTAGTGAACAAAACACGGAAGCAAATAGAAGAACAAGTGCGCGAGATTGGGGAACGTACTGTCATCGAATTAGGTATTCACGGGCTTCATCAGGAATTGGTTCGCATCGTTGGAAAGATGCGCTTCCGCTCTTCTTACGGACAAAATTTATTGATGCATTCTAAAGAAACCGCCAAACTTGCCGGAATCATGGCTGCAGAAATGGGACTTAACTCGAAACTTGCCAAAAGAGCAGGTCTTTTACATGACATAGGAAAAGTGCCTGATGAAGAATCAGACCTCAGCCATGCATTATTAGGAGCTAAACTCGCAAAAAAATATAATGAACATCCTGCTGTAGTAAATGCTATTGGCGCTCATCACGATGAAATAGAGATGGAGTACGTTATTTCTCCTATTGTTCAGGCTTGTGACGCCGTAAGTGGTGCTCGTCCGGGAGCAAGAAGAGAGATCATGCAGAGCTATATGCAGCGGATTAGCGACTTGGAAAACCTGGCAATTGCATTTGAAGGAGTAGAGAAAGCTTTTGCTATCCAGGCCGGACGCGAACTCCGTGTAATTGTATCCAGTGATAAAGTCGACGATTCAAATGCCGATAAACTCTCTTTTGAAATAGCTCAGAAGATACAAGATGAAATGCAATTCCCCGGACAGATTAAAGTCACTGTTATCCGTGAAAAACGTGCCATAAATGTGGCCAGATAAATATAAAACAATGAATAAGCTTTATCGTTATAGTCTATTTATCCTTTTATTAGGAGGAATGGGATGTTTTACCTCTTGTTTCTTCAAATCTCAACATCAAACAAAAACAATTTCCTTATTTAATGGAAAAAATTTAGATGGATGGACAATCTATGGTACAGAAAAATGGTATGTGGACAAGGATGGAACGCTAGTCTGTGAAAGTGGTCCGGATAAAAAATATGGTTACCTTGCTACCAATAAAAAATACAAAAATTTTCTTCTCACTGTTCATTTTAAACAAGAAAAGGACGGGAACAGCGGTATTTTTTTTCATAGTTCCATAAAAGGTAGAAAAATTTCCGGCTGGCAGGCAGAAGTAGCTCCCCCGGGGCTATATACCGGCGGTATTTATGAATCATACGAGAGAGGCTGGCTTATCAAACCAAGTAAAGACAAAGGGGACGTTAAGATGCATCACTGGAATCGCATGAAAGTGAGAGTCAACGGAGATACCGTTGATACTTGGTTAAACGGAGAGAAAATGATTCACCTTGTTGACAAAAAAATTGGCGCTGCCAATGGCAAAATAGCCCTGCAAATCCATGCCGGAGGAGGAATAAAAGTTCGATGGAAAGAATTAAAACTTAGAAAATTATAAAGTCCGGAATATGGCGGAGAAAGAACTGCTCTATATAGATATGGATGGTGTATTAGCCGATTTTTATGGAGCTGTAAAAAAAGAATATCCCGATTTTGATCATTATGAACGAGGGCACCAACGTGAGATTACGAATGCTTTGAGTTCCACAGAAGGATTTTTTATTGATTTAGAACCCCTACCGGATGCTGTCAAAGCCTTTAAAAAGCTGTCTGAAGCCTATGAAGTGTATATTCTCTCTACCCCTTTATGGGAGGCCCCCTATTCTTGGGCTGAGAAAAGAATATGGGTAGAAGAAAAACTGGGAACGGAAGCCTATAAAAAATTAATTCTTTCTCACAATAAGGGACTATTTAGCGGGAAAGCCCTCATTGACGACCGAATTCGAAACGGTGTGGAACATTTTCATGGAGAACATATCCATTTTGGGACAGAAGATTTCCCCGACTGGACGACTGTGATTAACTATCTTCTTTCGTAAAAAACCTCATACATTATGAGTAAGAATACCACAACAACACAGCAAGTTAGCGAGAAAAATAAATTGCAAATTGAAATTAATAAGAGAAAAACTTTCGCGGTAATTTCTCACCCGGATGCCGGAAAGACTACACTCACAGAGAAGTTGCTCTTATTTGGAGGTGCTATTCAAACAGCAGGTGCTGTAAAATCTAACAAGATAAAAAAAACCGCCACCTCTGATTTCATGGAGATAGAACGTCAAAGGGGGATCTCTGTAGCAACCTCTGTAATGAGTTTTGAATATGAAGAAAAACTCATTAATCTTCTTGACACTCCGGGTCATAAGGATTTTGCGGAGGACACCTATCGAACCTTGACTGCCGTAGATAGCGTTGTCCTGGTTATCGACAACATGCGAGGCGTAGAGCTTCAGACGGCACGCCTCATGGAAGTATGTCGAATGAGAGATACTCCGGTAATGATCTTTATTAATAAAATGGATCGAGATGGTCAGGATCCTTTTGATCTGTTAGATGAATTAGAAGAAAAACTTCAAATTCAACTTCGACCCCTAACCTGGCCTATTAATATGGGTGGTGATTTTAAAGGAGTCTATAACCTTTTTGATAAAACATATATCCCATTTGAACAAGGAGTAAAACCACAAGATCAAAAGGAAGTAAAGCTGTCGGTTGAAGAAGAGGATAAATTAAATAAATACTTTAATGAGACCGATGGAGAACAATTAAAAGAAGATGTAGAACTCATTGAAGGGGTATATGACCCATTGAATGAAAAAGCCTACAAAGCCGGAAAATTAGCACCCGTATTCTTTGGTAGTGCCTTGCATAATTTCGGCGTCAAAGAACTGCTAGATTCTTTCATACGAATAGCTCCTCAACCCCAAGATCGGGAAACCTCAAAACGAGAGGTAGAGGTAACAGAAAAAAAATTCAGCGGTTTTGTTTTTAAAATTCATGCCAATTTGGATCCCCGACACAGAGACCGATTGGCTTTCTTACGAGTATGTTCCGGAACCTTTGAACGAAATAAGTTCTATCATCATGTCAGATTAAATAAAAAATTACGCTTCAGTAATCCTTATACCTTTCTGGCCAGAGAGAAAAATGTATTAGATCATGCCTACCCGGGAGATGTGGTCGGATTATTTGATACCGGAAATTTTAAAATAGGCGATACGCTCACTGAAGGAGAAGATTTTTATTTTACCGGAATCCCCAGTTTTTCACCGGAACTCTTTAAAGAACTTATCAACAAAGATCCGATGAAAACCAAGCAGATGGAAAAGGGCATTCGACAATTGACCGATGAAGGAGTAGCGCAAATGTTTACCCAACATGGCGGAAATCGAAAGATTATCGGTTGCGTGGGAGAATTACAATTTGAGGTAATTCAATATCGTCTTCTACAAGAATATGGAGCTTCCTGCCAATTTAATCCGCTCCCTTTCTACAAGGCATGCTGGATTACCGGAGAGAAAACAATTATTGACGATTTCATCAAATTCAAACAAGGAAATATTGTAGAAGACAAAGATAACCATTTGGTATACCTTGCACAATCAGAGTGGTACCTAAATACAGAGAAACAAAATAACCCCGATATTACTTTTCACGAAACTTCTGAGATACATAAATAGGTTTTTCAAAAGATACTTGTTAATTTGCAATTCTATTATTTAATAAAATAAGATTACTATGTCTTTATGCGTTGTTGGCTCTATGGCTTTTGATGATATAGAAACCCCACACGGAAAATCCGGTAAAATCGTTGGTGGAGCAGGAACTTATATTGCCTGGGCAGCCTCTAATTTTATAAATCCTGTTAATATGATATCAGTCATAGGAGGAGATTTTCCGGATACAGAAATGGCAGCTCTTTCTAAAAAGGGCGTTAACTTAGAAGGCGTAGAAATAAAAGAAGAAGAAAAATCCTTCTATTGGTCCGGTAAATATCTGGAAGATATGAATACGAGAGAGACGCTGGTTACCGATTTAAATGTTTTGGCAGGCTTTAACCCTAAAGTACCGGAAGCTTATCAACAGAATGATTATTTACTGTTGGGAAATCTGGACCCTAAGATTCAAATGAGTGTAATCAATCAAATGGCGGAACGACCAAAACTCATTGCCCTGGATACCATGAATTTTTGGATGGATTCTGCAATGACAGAACTGAGAGAAGTCATCTCCAATATAGATGTTCTTATTATTAATGATGATGAAGCTCGTCAATTAACAGGAAAAAATTCATTAGTAAAAGCAGCAGAAGTGATCGATGAAATGGGTCCCCAATTTCAAGTTATAAAAAAAGGAGAGAATGGCGCCCTTCTCTTCCATGGAGAACAAATCTTCTCTGCCCCTGCTTTACCCCTAAAAGATGTTTTTGATCCCACCGGAGCAGGAGATACCTTTGCAGGCGGATTTATGGGACATCTGGCAGAAACAGACAATACTTCCTTCGAAAATATGAAAGTAGCTATTATCAAAGCTTCGGTGCTGGCCTCTTTTTGTGTAGAGAAGTTTGGTATTCAAAAACTAAAAGAAATCTCCGAAAAAGATATCAAAGAGCGGATTACCCATTTTGTTGATTTAGTAAAATTTGAAACCAATCCGGAAAAGGGGCTTTATTAAGCCGGCCAAAACATCGGAACTATGAGAAAAATAATTCCATTTTTAATATTATTCTCATGTCTTATCCATAGGGCTTCAGCTCAGTCTGATTCCCTGATTGCCGGCGAATTTATTGCTCACAATGCAAAAGGAGACTTTGATGAAGCTCAGGCACTTTTTGCCCCTTCATTACAATCAAAAGTATCTCCCCGGATGCTTCATGCCATTTGGGACAAACTGACCACCACTTATGGTCGGTTCCAAATCATAGAGCACATCACATTGATGCCATTGGATACGTCCAAAAGCCTCATCGTTCATAGTCAATTTAAAAAGGCCAACATCTTATTGGCAGTCACTTTTAACCGTAACCAACAAATTATCGGATACCACATCTACGGGATTCAACCTAAAAAAGTAGCCGATCAGTCCAAAGCAGGGAAGGATACCGCCGTAGCCGTCAACGGCGGGAAAATATATGGCACCTTACGTATTCCCCAAAAGAAGAAGCACACGGCTATGCCGGTCGTGCTTATTATTCCCGGCTCCGGAGCGGTGAACAGAGACGGTAATGCAGCTCTGTCCCTCCGGGGAAACACCTACAAAATGCTGGCTGATTCATTAGCTCACTACGGCATTGCCAGTTTTAGATACGATAAAAGAGGGATAGGTGAAAGCAAAGCACTGGTAACGGAGGAAGCCAATTTAAGGTTCCGGGATTTTGTCGATGACGCTGCCCATATTACAGCATTTCTCAGAAGAGATCCTCAGTTCTCAAAAATTATCATTGCCGGACACAGCCAGGGATCCCTCATCGGGATGATGGTAGCTCAACAAACTCCCATAAACGGGTTCATATCTCTCGACGGCGCAGGAGCTTCCATAGACTCAATATTAATGAGACAGCTCTCTAGAAATAAAAAAACCGATCAAAAGGAAAAACTAAAACACATCATAGACAGTATAAAAGCCGGAGAAACGGTCAAAGATTACCAACCTTATTCCATTTTTAATCCTAACGTTCAGCCTCTGCTCTCCTCCTGGATGCAGATAAAACCTACAGCGGTGATTAAAAAGCTGCAAATCCCGATCTTGATTATCAACGGCACCACCGACTTGCAAGTCCATGTAAAACAAGCACGATTATTGGCAAAAGCAGCGCCTTCCGCCCAAACTGTGATAATAGACGGGATGAACCACATCCTCAAAAATGCACCCAAAAACAGAAAAGAAAATTTAAAAACATATCAAGACCCGGAATTGGGATTAAACAAGAAATTGGTAGTGAGTATGGTGGCCTTTATACGTATTTTATAATCGTATTTCTTCTACTTCCGTGCCACAAGTGGTAATATTATTTATCAGCGTCTAAAGTAGCCTTATTCATTCAATGCTTTCCAAAGCAGGTCTTTCAAGGTAGTTAATCCTTGTTGTTGTATAGAAGAAATAAAAACAATCGGATAGTCAGTAGGAAGTTCTCCGAGAATGGCCTCTTGCAACTCTTCATCCAGCATATCGCTTTTAGAAATGGCAAGAATCATCTTTTTATCTAACAACTCCGGGCTAAAACGTTCTAATTCGCTCAATAGGATCTGTAATTCTTTCCGGTGATCATCACTATCCGCAGGAATCATCAACAGCAACACCGGATTCCGCTCGATATGTCTTAAAAACCGATGTCCTAGGCCTTTTCCTTCGGCGGCACCTTCAATAATCCCCGGAATATCTGCTACACAAAAAGAACGATTATCCCGATAGGCTACCATTCCCAAATTAGGGGTTAAGGTCGTAAAAGGGTAATTGGCTATTTCCGGTTTCGCAGCAGAAATCACGGACAATAAAGTCGATTTTCCGGCATTAGGGAAGCCTACTAACCCGACATCAGCAAGCACTTTTAATTCGATGATTTTCCATCCTTCTTCTCCCGGAAGTCCGGGTTGTGCATATTCCGGCGACTGTCGGGTAGAAGATTTGAAATGGGCATTTCCCAGGCCTCCTTTTCCTCCGGAAAGTAAAACAACTTCCTGCCCATCCTCAAGAATTTCCGCTTCTTTTGCTCCGGTCTCTTCATCCCGCACCACAGTCCCGGGGGGCACCTCAATGACAACATCCTCTCCATCTTTCCCAAATCGATGGTTTCCTCTTCCCACATCCCCATTTCCTGCCAATACATTTTTGTGCCACCGCAGATGCAATAAAGTCCAAAGATGTTTGTTGCCTTTAATAATCACATGTCCTCCTCTGCCGCCATCTCCTCCATCAGGTCCTCCTTTCGCATTATTTTTTGTTCTTAAAAAATGCTTACTACCTGCGCCTCCTTTCCCGGAGCGACAAAAAACACGTATATAATCTACAAAATTGTTTTTCTCCACAATACTATAATACGAAAGGATGTTCTATTTAAATCAACTTTTTGGCTAAAGGAGTGATTTCATTGCTGAGTAATTCAAAGATTTCTTCTATAGCCCCTTCCCCTTCCACTGCTTTAAATTTATGGGCTTTATCATAATGTTGGGCTACTGCAGCCGTCTTATTCCGGTATTCTTCAATGCGCGCCTGAATCACCTCTTCATTGGCATCATCAGAACGACCGGAGGTCTCTCCCCGCTTTAACAGACGTTTTACTAACTCTTCTTCCGGAACCTCCAATGCCAATAATAAGGCTATTTTCGTTCCTTTTAAGGTCAATAATTTATCTAAAGCTATAGCCTGAGTAACCGTACGAGGAAAGCCATCGAAAATAAAACCGGCAGCATCCAAATGATGATCAATCACTTCGCTTATCATCCCTATTACGACTTCATCCGGCACAAGCTGTCCTTTATGAATAAATTTCTGGGCTTCTTTACCTAATGGACTTCCTGCCGATATTTCGCTTCTTAATAGATCTCCTGTGGAAATATGTTTCAGTCCATATTCTTCAATAATAAGGTTGCTCTGCGTTCCTTTCCCACTTCCGGGAGGACCAAAAAGTATTAAATTTAGCATAAGTCAGTTTTTGAAAGAGTACAAAGGTAACAAATCGAAGCTAAACTGCCTTATCCGACCCCTAAAATGATTTTAAAGATTTTCTATTTTTGTTTGGTGCTTTTTAGAAAATATTTATCTTTGCAGCCCTTTGAGACCTATATCATTATAAATAGGTGGTTTGGTGCGATAGCTCAGTTGGTAGAGCAAAGGACTGAAAATCCTTGTGTCGGGGGTTCAATTCCCTCTCGCACCACACTTATAAAGCACAATTTATATTCAATAGATTGTGCTTTTTTAATTTTTAATGGACCAGTCGCAAAAAAAAGGGGTAAAATAGAAGAAAGGATAAATTGCTTTATCACTTATATCGGATCAAGATCAAAAGTTGGGGATTACGCAAAAACATGAGCCAATCTGAATAAG
>CAZYHV010000022.1:0-28043 GCA_964647485.1 uncultured Chitinophagaceae bacterium
ATTAATCCATAAAAAACGGTTACCCTTTATTCGGCCGATGAATAAAGCGGGTTAAATTCCATACTCGAGGTAAAACTTGGTATTTGATCATATAGGGATTATATATTATAAAAATATTTTTATAGAAAAATAACGATAATACTCTATAAAGTAAATAGGGTTTACGTACTTTTGCATTTTCTTAAGAAGTCATTCAAAATATTATGATTAGTCAGCAATGGCTACAAAAGATAAAAAGATGATACAGCCCTATTACAGAAGAAAGAAAAATCGACAGGTATTAGCACGCGAATTATTATTCCGATGCTATGATTGTTATTCTATTTTTCTACCTCATAAGTGTATGGGCTTTCGCCCTTAAGAATTAATCAAGTATTTTATTTTTCAACAGACTATTAAAATGTAGTCCTTCAAGCTCTATTCCATAATAGAAATAGAGAGGTCATATCTATTTTAATTTCAAACCATCCTAAACACATATAAAATGTCGAATATCTATAAAACACTATTGAGCATTGTCTTTTTGCTTTATGCGGGTATCAGTTCGGCTCAAACTATCCATATCAGTGGTACAGTAAAAAGCCAAGAGGAAGATCAACCTCTAATTGGAGCCAACATCATTGCCAAGGGCACACAAAAAGGAACAGTTACAGACAGCAAAGGGCACTTTAGCCTGGAAGTAAAGAAAAACACGGTCTTGAAAGTATCAGTAATAGGATATACTTCTAAAGAGATTCCTGTTACACAATCCAATACCAATCTGCAGATTAAGTTGGAAAGTTCAACCAACAACCTCAATGAGGTAGTCGTCACTGCTTTGAATATTTCCAAAGAAAAGAAATCCCTCGGATATTCTGTTCAGCAACTTCAATCAGCAGATCTTAACAAAGCCAAAGAACCTAATCTTGTCAATTCGCTCTCGGGGAAAATTGCCGGAGTACGAATCACCAATTCGCAAGGTGGAATGGGATCCTCTCGAATAGTCATCAGAGGAGAGACCTCCATTTCCGGAAACAATCAACCGCTCTTTGTAATTGATGGTGTTCCGGTAGACAATTCTCAGCTGTCCGGAAGCGCAGGAAGTGGTCCGGAATCGACAAGAGATTTCACCAATGCAATTGCTGACCTCAATCCATCTGACATTGCCTCCATATCTGTTTTAAAAGGACCTAACGCAGCTGCATTATATGGTTCAAGAGCAGCCGGAGGAGTCGTTCTTATCAAGACAAAAGACGGTTCTAATGTCAATGGGATAGGCGTTACTATCAATTCTAACACGACCATATCTACGCCTTTAGTACTTCCTTCTTATCAAAATGTATTCGGTCAAGGATCCAATGGCGAATTCAAATTTGTTGATGGAAAAGGTGGAGGAATTAATGATGCTGTTGATGAAAGCTGGGGTCCTAAAATGGATGGTCGTTTAATCCCTCAATTTTATTCTGATGGGGAACCGGTTCCTTTTGTACCTCATCCTGATAATGTGAAAAGCTTTTTCAAGACAGGATGGAAATTTAATAACGGATTATCTGTATCCGGATCCGGCGACAACTACCATTTCCGGTTTTCCTATAACAACTTGGATCAACATGGCATTATGCCCAACACCTCACAACAAAAGAATTCTTTTTCTGTAAATGCCGGATATGACATTCTTCCCAACTTATCTCTGGATGTAATGGCAAATTATATTAGAAGAGATGCACCGAACCTACCGGGGGGAAGCCATTATCGTTCTTCTAGTCCACTTTTACAGTTTACATGGTTTGGACGCCAGGTAGACATGAACAAATTATATGAATTCTATAAAGAAGGGAATCCTATTAATTGGAACAACCTATATTATAGCAATCCCTACTTTGTCTCTTATAATAACACAGCCTCACAAGTAAGGAATCGACTTATTGGAAGTATCAATCTTCATTATAAACTTTCAGATGCCTTCAGTGCTTCCTTCAGAACAGGGAATGACCATTATACCGATAAAAGAAAGATGAAGGTTGCTTTTGGAACCAAAGGCACCCCCTATGGCTCTTATCGCGAAGAGACTTACGCTATTACAGAAAATAATACTTCCGGAAGAATTAATTACACCCAACAAGTAAGTAAAGATTTTAATTTGGATATCATGGCCGGAGGAAATATCCGGACAAACACGACCGAAGATAATAACCAAAAGGCGCCAAAGCTGGCAGTAGCCGGAGTTTATACTTTAGATAATTCCCGTGTTCCATTGGTTTCCAACAATTATTATACAAAATTGAAAACTTATAGCTTATTTGGATCGGCACAGGTAGGCTTTAAACACTATGCTTACTTGAACCTTACCGCAAGAAATGATTGGTCATCTTCCCTCCCGGAAGATCATCAATCCTATTTTTATCCTTCTATTAATGGAAGCTTTGTCCTCAGCGAAGCATTGAATATCACCGGCAATACGATTAGCTTTATAAAATTGCGTGGGGGATGGTCCGAAGTTGGGAAAGCAACAAGCGCTTATCAATTAATCAATACCTATGGATTTACGACGCCTTTCGACGGTAATCCGCAATTAAATGCCAATGCTACTTACTACAACCCGAATCTTAAACCGGAGCAGACACGATCTACAGAAATCGGAGTAGAAGGCGCTTTCTTCCATAACCGAATTCATGTAGATCTCAGCTTATACAACATGAACAGTTATAATCAGATTCTGGCGGTAGATGTTACTCCGACGACCGGATATCAACATAAACTCATTAATGGGGGAAAAATCAACAACAAAGGATTAGAAGTAGAATTAGATCTTACGCCAATTCAGACCAAGGAGTTTACCTGGGATATGATGCTGAATTATTCTACCAACCACAGTGAAGTTATCAACTTAGATAAGAGTGGCAGATTAAACAGTTATGTTTTAGGAGAAGAAGGTACAGTCCAGGTATTGGCAGCAATCGATCAACCTTATGGAACTTTATTTGGAACGGCATTCGAGCGAAATGAAGATGGAGAAATCCTTGTCGATGAAAGTGGCAGAGCAATGATAGATCCAAATAAACAATATTTAGGGAAATACACTCCCGATTGGTTAGGAAGTGTCAACAATAGTTTCAGCTGGAAAGATTTTAATCTGAGTTTTCTGGTAGATGCTCATATCGGCGGCTCGCTCTTTTCTGTCACCAATAGATATGGAGAATATACCGGGGTATTGGCTTCTACATTAACCGGTAGAGATGCAGCACACGGAGGGTTACTTTATTATTATCCAAATGACGATAATAGTCAAACAGCCATCGGTATAGAAAAAGCTTCAGATGCTCCTTCCGGAGTAACCGTTCATGATGATGGGATGATTTTCGATGGTATTAATCCCAAAGGGAAGAAAAACGAGGTCATTATTACGGCACAAGACTACTACAAAACCAAAAGACATGCAGACGAAGCCTACGTTTATGATGCCTCCTATGTTAAATTGAGAGAAGTCAAATTTAGTTATAATCTTCCTTTACAATTCATTCACCATATCGGATTACAAAGCGCCAGCATTTCTCTGGTAGGAAGAAACCTATGGATAATCAGCAAACACACGCCCAATATTGATCCTGAAAATGCTTTTGGCACCGGTAATGATCAGGGTTTAGAACACTTTGCGATTCCTTCCGTTCGTAGCTTTGGTGTCAACCTTAATCTGAAATTCTAATCCTCGATTATAAAACCTATAGAAATGAAATACAATAAGATATATCCATTGTTCACCGCAGTAATCCTTTTATTGGGAGTTACTTCCTGCAAGAAGGAATTAGCAAAAATAAACAAAAATCCAAATGCAGTAGAAGATCCACAACCGGCTTATTTGTTATCGGGAGCAGTCGCCTCCACAGCACAGGCATATTGGAATGTTAATGAATCAAACCCGACCAATTTATTCGTTCAATATTGGGCCGCTATACAATATACCGAAGAAGATCGTTATATTTTTACAAGTAGCAGTTTTCAGGATCTTTGGGATGCTTTATACCAAGGTAGCATTGTCAACCTGGATAAGATTATTTCCCTTGCAAAAGAGAATGAAAATACAAACTATCAAGGCGTAGCCTTGGTTCTCAGATCTTGGAATTTTTGTCTGTTAACCGATGCCTTTGGAGATGTTCCTTATTCACAAGCTATCCAAATAGATGAACATATAGACACTAAATATGATAAACAAGAAGAGGTTTATCATGGAATTTTAAAAGACCTTAAAAAAGCACAGACTCTTTTAGATCCAAATGGAGAAGCTATTCAAGGAGATATTATTTACAATAACGATATTTCTCTTTGGAAAAAATTTGACAATGCACTCCGGCTACGTATTGCTTTACGCATAGCAGATCGTCAACCTGATTCAGCAAAAGCCGTACTCACTGACATTACACAGGCGGGGAATAACTATATAAGCAGTAATGATGAAACAGCAGAAGTTGTCTTTGACGGAGCTCCTAATGATAATCCTTTATACGAAGCCTTTCTTACTCGTCAGGATTATCGTATCAGCAAGACGATTGTCGATCAGCTTTTCCAATTAAATGATCCTCGTTTACCCATATACGCCGCTCCCACCGAAGATCCAACACCGGCGACTTACGTCGGTATCCCTAATGGTCTTTTAGCAGGAGATGCCAGTGCGCTAGGGATTTCTAAAACGTCACAACCCGGAGATTATTTCCTAGATGAAAACGCTCCCGCCGTCATTATGAGTTATTCAGAGGTATTGTTTGATCGGGCAGAAGCCGCTGCAAGGGATCTCACACAGGAAAATGCTGCCCAACTTTATAAAAAGGCCATTACTGCTTCCTTAGAACAATATGGAATTGATCAAAATGCAATTAATACGTACCTTGCTCAATCTGATGTTCAATTCAATAAAAATAATTATAAAAAATCAATAGGGGTGCAGAAATGGATTGCATTATTTGGCCAGGGCTTAGAAGCTTTTGCCGAATGGCGTAGATTGGATTATCCTCAGTTACAGCCTGCTGTTGCCGGAGTATTAAACGGGGAAATGCCTTCCCGTATTATTTACCCCGGAACTGAACAATCCTTAAACAAAGAAGGGTATCAAGGAGCAATAGAAAACCAAGGCCCCGATAAATTAACTACAAAATTATGGTTTGATACACATTAATTTAAAAATCTCAATTATGACAAAAAAAGTTTTCAATTATCTCATTGCAGGGCTGGGCCTACTTAGTATATTTTTTCTTTTGCCTCAGTGTACCAAGAATAACCAGCCCGCTTTAAAAGAAGGTATATGGCGTGCAACACTACAAAGAGAAGACGGTCATCAGGTCGTTTTTAACTTTTCCGTCAAAGACAGCCTGCACCAACCGGTTATTTCTATCTTTAATGCAAACGGTCGATTACGTGTGGACAGCATCAACATTACAGGGGATTCAGTATATATAAAGATGCCCTTTTTTGGTTCTCATTTTACGGCTCATATTCAAGAAGATGGTAGTTTGAAAGGTACTTGGACAAAATCTTATGGAAACCGTGCTGCACACATGCCCTTTAGTGCACAACCGGGCGACTCCTTGAGATTACCTGCCTATCAATCCACCCATCATAATATAACAGGAAGCTGGGACGCTACTTTTACAAGAGAAGATGGAAGCACTTATCAGGCCATAGGTGAGTTTAAACAAAAAGGATCCAAGGTAACCGGCACTTTCTTAACGCCTTTCGGAGATTTTCGCTATTTACAAGGAGTGGTGAGTGGAGACACACTCAAAGTTACCGGTTTTGACGGATGTCATGCTCTACTATTCACAGCATTGGTAGATAGTAGCAATCGACTTAATGAAGGTCAGATATATTCTATCAACAGTGATGCGGCTCCCTGGCATGCCGAAAAGAAAGCTTTTGATTCTTTACCGGCCGCCTATGCCGTAAAAAGCTATCAACCGGGAGAGATCAAGACTCATTTCAATCTGAAAGACATGCAAACCGGGGAAATGGTATCTTTAGAGGATAGCACTTTTAAAAATAAAGTAGTGGTACTTCAGATTCTGGGCTCCTGGTGCCCCAATTGTATGGATGAGACCCCTTTTATGACCAACTATTATAATAAAAATAAAGAGAAAGATATCAAGTTCTTAGGAATAGATTTTGAGCGTACTGCTGACTTTGATGAATCTAAAAAGGCTTTACAATCTTTTTTCGACCATTTTGACATTAATTATCCCATTTTATTTTCGGGAGTTTCTTCTTCTGATTCTAAATTAACAGAAAAAGTTTTTCCCGGTCTTCCGGAGAAGATCCATGTTTTTCCTACCACCATTTTCCTCGATCGTGAAGGTTATGTTCGAAAAATTCATTCTGGATTTAATGGTCCTGCCACCGGAAAATATTATGATCAATTCAAAGAAGAATTCAAAAATATCGTAGAGGGGCTGTTAAAAGAATAACTTTTATATGTCTTCCTTAAAAAGTGCTGTCCACAATATTGAACAGCACTTTTTTATTTTATAGCTAATATATTCCCAATCATCTCGGCAGTTCTTATAAGATTCTCCTCTGTAGCATCAATAGCTTCCGGCAACGGTTGTAGCTCATTATTAATAGCAAAAAGCGCATCAAAATAAGCATTCATTTTTTCGGAAGGAGTCAGTGGAATTTTCCCTGCTAATCCAATCACAGGAATATCATACGCTCTTGCCATTTTTGCCACTCCTACCGGCGCCTTCCCCGATAAAGTTTGTTCATCCAGATTTCCCTCTCCGGTAATAAGGACATCGGCTTCTTTTAGCACTTTTTCAAAGTCGGTCAATGACAAAAAATAATCAACACCCTTCACGAGTTCTGCTCCTAAATAGGCATACATTCCGGCCGCTGCGCCTCCTGCCGTACCTCCTCCTGCAATCTTATTCATATCTTTTCCGGTTACCCTTAAAGAAAGATTGCGCCATTGCCTCAAAAAATCATCCAAAACAGTCACATCTGAGGGCTTGGCTCCTTTTTGTGGTCCAAAAACTGCCGCTGCCCCATTTTCCCCTAAAAGAGGGTTATCAACATCACAAAGCACAATAAATTCACAATTTTTTATACGGGAATCTATTTTGTCAATATCTACAGTATGGATTTTTTCTAATTCCTTTGGAATGGGTTGAAGCACCCTCCCCTTTTCATCATAGAAACGCCCTCCTAATGCATGGAGCAGCCCACAACCACCATCTACTGTAGCAGAGCCTCCCATACCGACAATAATTCTAGTCGCTCCTCGCCCTATAGCATCATAAATCAATTCTCCAACTCCTCTGCTTGATGTAAGAAGAGGATTTCGATCTCCTTTTCCCAGTAAATGTATACCCGAAATATTGGACATTTCTATGACCGCCGTTTGTTCCTTTTCAATCAACCCATAAGAGGTTTTCATCTTCCGATTTAAAGGATCCCCCGCTTGAATCTCGACAGTCTCTCCATTCATAAATTGGGAAATAAGATTACAGGTGCCATCCCCACCATCGCCTATAGGGAAAGGAATCAGCTGACATTCTAACCTGCTCTTTTTTAAGCCGGTAACGATGGCTTCCGTCACCTTACGTGCTTCAAGCGCATCTTTGAAAGTATTTGGAGCTATTACAATGGTTTTCATAATTATTATTCTACTTCAAAAATAGGATGCCTTTGATTCAAAATCTTAATTTTTCGTAAATTTAGCTTTTAATTTCTACTTCAGATGAAAGATCGCTCGAAACAGCCCAAGGAAACTTTCTCTCTTGATGAATTATTTCTCTATAATGATAAAGGTCTCTCAGTTGCAAAGGGAAACTTATTTACTACTTCTGTAAATCATAAAACTGCCCTTCCTTTTTTGCAACATCCATTTCAAAGAAAATATCTGGAGATAGACACCTCTCTCCTAACAAAAGAAGAAAAAACACATTTCCATAACTTCAAGGCAGCAGGAAACATAGGTATTGTTGTAGAGGATTTAGAACAAAATCCTCTTAAGAACTATGCTGCTTTTATCACAGATACGATCGTAAGTGCAACTCATTTTAAGCGGAATCCGACCATTATTTACCCTCTTTTTTATAAAAGAGGGAGCAAAAGTGAATTAAATCTCAATAAAGAGGTGCTTTCTACTATCTCAAAAAAGCTATTTCTTGAATTTTTACCTCTTTCACCGCAGTCCGGAAATGTTTGTTATGCGGAAAGTCCTGAAGTACGAGACGAGTTCAAAACTCATTTTACGGCTGAACATCTAATAGATTATCTGTACGCTCAATTATTTTCTAATCAATCTAAAAAAAACAGCACTTCTTCAGAAAAAAAACTATTGATCTCATATCCGGAAGAACATTCCTTTTGGAGGTTCGTGCGATTAGGTAAAAAATTGAGAACTTTACATCTCAAAAACACCTCCTCTTCGAAGCCTTTTGTTCAACTCTCTCACCAATCAACCAGGAATCCCATTGAAACCATTCGCCCCCTATTTCCCCAAAACGAAATTTGGATCAACAACCAACAATATTTTCATCCCATTTCTGAAAAAATATGGAATTTCTCCATAGGATCCTCCACTCCGGCACAAAATGAATTAACAGAATGGCTGGGAAAAGAGTTATCAGAATCGATGATAGAGCAATACAAAGAGACAATCACACGAATTTCTCAAACCCTGCTCATAATCAGAAAGCTACATCTAGTTATTTGACTGGGCGTGAAATTCCACCTTCCCTTTCTGATAAAATTCATCTCCCTTCACAGTTAGTGGATGCTCTTTCATAAAAGCAGTCAAATCCTGCATTTTTTTTCTATGTTTGCTTACCCAGTTTTTGTACCCGGAAGGATTGCCGGAAGGACCAAAGACCCACATATTATAAGCTTCAAACAGACCTTTATTTAACAAACTCTGAAAATATTCAAAGAGATCATGTGGATACATCAGCTTATAAAAATGATCCCAATTCAATAAAAATTGGGTTCTTGTCATCATCATAGACTCAGGAGTCACCCCATTTTTAAAAGCCACATCAGCACTTTGGCTTAAGGTATTAAGCACCGCTTCTTTGAAACTCACATCTTTCAAGGTTGAAAAATCATTGGATTCATCAGAAGCGGCCTCTATAGAAAGCTTATTTTTCACTATGCTGGTATAGGCTTCCAGGAGTTTTTTCTTCATATCAGCTGTTCGGGTGGTATAACGCTCCATATTAATGAATATCTCTCCATATATCAAGGTCCAGAATTTATTATCGCTAAAGGAGTACAGACGTCCTGCATAATAATAATTTGCTGCTACATCAGGAGCTATCTTAATCCCTTTCACCCAGGCTCTCAGAGCTTTCGTATATTTCTGTTTATCAAAATAAACTCTACCTAACTCATTATACAAGATCCCACTATTGGGAAATTTTTCCAATCCTTGCTGAAAGTTTCTCCTGGCCTTTGACAACCTTTTCTCCCCTTTATATATATCTCCTGCTATCTGATAGGCTTTTACACTGGCAGCATTACTCTCAATCACCCTCTTTATTAATTTTTCTCCTTTTTTATACTCTTTATTTAAGTAGTAGACATAGGCTAACTTCTGTATATTTCTCGCACTCTTAGGATGCAAGGCCAACGACCTTTTTAAAAGAATGATAGCATTAGAATATTCTCCGGAGTTAATGAATTCCTGTGCTTTCTTATACACCTCATCCCCTTTTGATTGTGAAAACACTGCCGGCAGTCCGACAAAGGAAAATAAGAGAGAGAAAATTAAAATTTTCAGTCGCATAGTTAACTATTTATCATCAAAAAAACAGCAATAATTATGCCTTAAACCTATCCAATCTTTATGGATTTTTTGAAGCAAATTCCTGCATGGCAGATACCAGAATCTGAACTTCATCTAATGTAATCGCATTATACATAGACACTCTAAAACCTCCTACCGAACGATGTCCTTTAATATTCAACAGCCCTTTTTGGGTACAAAAGTCAAGGAAGGGTTGTTCTAACTCCTTGTTTTCCATTACAAAACAGGCATTCATTCGGCTACGATCTTCTTTTGCAACCGTTCCTCTGAATAAAGGATTCTTATCTATTTCATCATAGAGTAATGTTGCTTTTTGAATATTTATCTTTTCAATCTCCTTCACTCCTCCCTGTGCTTTCAACCAACGAAGATTCAAGAGACAAACATATACGGCGAACACAGGCGGCGTATTATACATGGATGCTTTATCGATATGCACCTGATAATCCATAATCACCGGAATGGCACGTTTGATTTTTCCTAAAATACTTTTTCTCACTGCTACCATCGTAACCCCGGCAGCTCCTATATTCTTTTGCGCTCCGGCATAAATCAGGCTAAATTTATTGAAATCAATGGCTCTGCTCAGAATATTACTACTCATATCTGCCACCAAGGGAATCGGGCTATCAGGGATTTCCTGGAACTCCGTTCCGGCGATGGTATTATTAGAGGTAATATGCAAATAACCGGCATCTTCAGGAATACTATATTTCTTAGGAATATAAGAATAGTTTTTGTCTCCGGAGGAGGCAATTTCATCTACTTCTCCATATAATCTTGCTTCTGCTATGGCCTTCTCTGACCAGGACCCGGTGTTGATATAGGCTGCTTTCTTCCCCGTATCCAACAAATTCATTGCCACTTCTAAAAATTGGGTTCTTCCTCCTCCATGCAAAAACAAGACTTCAAAGTCATCCTCCAGCTCCATTAATTCATGCGCTAAGGATCGTGCTTCTTCCATCACCGCCTTAAAGCGATCGCCCCGATGCGGAATTTCTAAAATGGATAATCCTGTATTTTCAAAATTAAGTACGGCAGCAGAAGCCTGCTCAACCACTTCCTGCGGTAAATGGCAGGGACCGGCATTGAAATTATGTAATGGCATGATATAGGTGCTTTTCGTTTCTTTATAAGTTCGCCGGCAAAGATACGATGGGTGGAGGAATTTATAGCATTCCTTTAAAAATTGTTCAAATAAAAGCGTTAAAGGGAAAAAGAAGTTATCCTATCAGCGAACAGGTCTCTGCGGTGCTTCTGTGTCTTCCCTGCGGCGCTCTGTGATATATCGTTTTTTGTTATCAAACAGGTTCTCACTCCTATTACAACGCTAAATTAAACATCGTTTATTTTACCAAATAGGGCGCAATAGCTTTTCCTAAGATCCGATATCCTTTTGCATTGGGATGCAGCCGACCGTCAATAAAGAGAGAGGTATCTATTTTTCCGTTGTCTTTCAACAACTTCACTCCCGGATCAGTATAGTTTACGTTTTCCAGACCACATAATCGTACAATCTTTTGATTGAGTTGCGCTACTCTTTTTTCTTCATTTTTTCGTGGATAAATACCAATAATCAAAATTTGAGCAGCAGGCTGTCTTTCTTTAACCGCTTCGATTAATAATTTTATTCCGGCAACGATCTCTTTATCCGAATTGAAGGCCAAATTATTGGTTCCTATATTAATCAATACTTGTTTAGCCTGATAGCCGTCCAGCTCGCCATGATATACCCGCCATAGCACATTTTCTATTCTATCCCAGGAAAGACCTAAATTTCGCACTCCGACCGGATTAAAATATTTCTCCCATGATTCCTCTCCCCGCTGTGTTTTCTCAAACTCCGGTTCTCCGCCCCAGTAATGCGTGATAGAATTCCCAAGGAATACAATTCGGGGAGCTTTTTCTTTATTCATCTTCAGTTCCCGGAAGTGCCGTTTATTCCAATCATAATTTTTGCTCCGATACTGTTTGACCGGCTGCGTCGTACTATATTTTCCTACCGGCTCATGCAATATCTTTCTGATTATTTTCTCATACGCACTTGCATATTGTTCCATCCCATAGTCATTCGGATGAATACCGGCCACCGTGCTTTCTATCCCCAAGCCTATATCTTCTGCAGTCAATAGATAAATATTTTCTATGCCTGATGACTTCAAATGAGCAAAGACTTTTTCGGCTACTTTGTTCACCTTCACATGGTTGTCGTGCAATCTTTTATCCAAAGAGCCAATCGTCGGATGAGGATCATCCACAATCAAAACAGGTATATCCGGTTTGGCATTTCTTAATGACTGGACGGTATGGGTTAGTCTTTCTTTGATGGTATCTTTGGGAAAGCCGGTCATATTGGGCAGGCAATCTATCACATAGATTTGAGGATCAAGCTCCTTCAATGCATCCGCTATCGGTTTTTCTAAACGCCCGTTACCGGAGAAACCAAGATTTATTACCGGTCGATGTAGCCGGCGTCCCAGTATAGCTGTCCACGCCATCCCCGGTCTTGAAGCGCAAGCTCCTTGAGCAATAGAAGTTCCATATACCACGATGGGCTTATTGGGACTGACCGGTAACCAAGTCAATTTTGAGCCATCGGGCACTCCTATTTCTAACCATTTTACATTATTATATAACGGTAGATATAGATGATATTCCTTTACATATTTATCGGGTAAATGCGCATAATGATATTGTATCGTATCCCCAAAATGAAATCCTCCCGACCATTGACCACTCCATTGCCATCCTCCATTCTTATCCACTGCATATAAATCCACTCCACTCACTCCGGTAGTAGACATATGAGGCATATTCAGTTTTCCCCCGACTGTATAACGTACATAGATATCCGTTGCTTTGGTTCGAAAACGGATATTCAAGCCCGCCGTTTCATGAGATAACCTCCATACCGGTTTACGAACTTTCTGTTCCATCTTTGCCGGCAATCGATCATAAAAATGCTGTAACCCATCATGCCAGCCCTGTCCTACCATTACGGGGAAATCGGCCTCTTCCGGATCACGCCATTGGACATCTTGTGAAAAAACAGAAGTGCTAAACAGAAATAATATCAGCGTAAATAATACCTTTTTCATAAGTGCATCTTCTTTTTAATTCTTTAAACTTAGTGTTTTCTCCTCTTCCTA
The DNA here is from genome assembly GCA_964647485.1 of uncultured Chitinophagaceae bacterium. Taxonomy (GTDB): domain Bacteria; phylum Bacteroidota; class Bacteroidia; order Chitinophagales; family Chitinophagaceae; genus FW021-bin31. The sequence goes on from CAZYHV010000022.1 coordinate 12,919, forward strand.
ACTATGAAGAGATCTCCTCCGCTCCAAGACCTCAAAAGTAAAAGCATAAGCATGGCGATCATCTTTTTCATGCCTTTCAGCAGATACAAGTTTCCAATTCTTCTCCGAAAAGCCAGGGAAAAAGGCTGTAGCCTCGGGAAAAGTGCCCTCAATTCTACTGATTTCCATCTTATCTGCTATTTTTATCGCCTTTTGAAAGATCATCCCGCCACCAATCACATAGGAAATTTCATCTACTCCGGCGGCTTCTACGGCTTCTTCCAGGCTATGAACAACGAGTGCACCTTTGCCATCGTAATTGGTTTGACGTGTGATTACAATGTTCAGGCTTCCGGGCAACGGCTTTTCAATCACATCAAAAGACTTTCGTCCCATTATCACCGGATGAGACTTTATACTTTCCCTAAATCTCGAATATTCATCCGGCAATTCCCACAAAGGGATGCCATCTTCTTTCCCTAATTCACCATTTTGACCAAAAGCCGCTGCAAGAATGATCATTTTTTATTTCAAATCTAAATAATAATCGGGATAATCCGTAATCTCTCCATCCACCCCCATATCCTTCAATTGCTGCATCTCTTCTATCGTATCCGGTGTCCAGGGAATCACTCTTATCCCATGATTATGAAAGGATTGGACTCTTTCAGGCGTACATAAATGATAATTCGGACTAAAAATATCCGGTTTAAAACCAAGCTGATTGATATACCCCTGTACATCCGTTTTATTTCTTGCTCCTACTAAGTATGAGATAGCTATGGCAGGCCATTTCTTATGGACCATCCGTAAGGCACGAACATCAAACGACTGAATCATTGTTCTTGGCCCAATGCCTTTGCCAATGATAATACTCATAGCAGAGTCAATATATTCTGCTAAACTCGAATAATACTTCCCATCATACTTTTTATTGGTCTTCATCTCGATATTATAATATCCGATCCGTCCCTCTCTATTGGCATACGCCTCCACAGAGTCAATCAACACGCTCAATAATGGACGAACAGCAGGCACATTCTTTTGTTGGGGAAAGGCCGGATAAGGTTTAGACCCTACATCATATTTTACAAGACTATCATACGTCATATCATAGATTAACCGACTATGTCCTTCTTTTTTCGTCATTGGCTTCCCTTCCGGGGTGAGGATAAACAGACCATTCAAATAAGCATCATGAGAGACCACGATTTTCTTATCTTTTGTCATCTGTAAATCCATTTCCATCGTACAATTAAAATCAATAGCCGTTTTTTCGGAAAGAATCGTATTCTCCGGCATCAGACCTCGCCCGCCCCGATGTGCCTGTGCATCAAAAAAACGTTGTGCATAGCTATTAAAACTCATTAAAACCAAAGGCACGATCAATGCCAAAAAATAATTTATCTTTCTCATTTGGATTTATTTTGTTATTGTTATATTGTTAAATTGTTGAATTGTTAAACTGTTAAATTGTTGAATTGTTGAATTGTTGAATTGTTGAATTGTTGAATTGTTAAACTGCTGAATTGTTGAATTGTTTACTGATTACCGATTACCGATTACACAGTAATTGACAACTGTTTACCCAATTCCCACTTTTTAATTTTTAATTTTTAATTCCTATCCTACTTCTCCTCCCATCAAGGGGTCGCTAATACTTTCTTTTCCTGTCTCGACATGTCCCGCAAAACGTTGGCTATAATTTTTTTTCCCCTTAACGGTCACTCCAAAATCATACCAGCCGGAACTCTTTTTTAGATTTAAGAATATCGAAAGGCTTTCTCCCGCAGGAATCACTCTTTTCAAAGAAGGATTTTTATAGGATAGATCCTTAATCGTCAGCTCCATCTCTTTTTTACTGTCTTCATTGGTACATTCCAGCATCATATTTCCCGTCAACACCCTTTTTAGGAGTCTGGAACGCTCATAGCCGGCTTCTACTTTCAATTTCGGATCATTTTTATCTCCTTTAAATTCTCTGTAAAACCCATTAGGAGCATATACTCGAAGATGATACTTTTCTTTTTCAAATCGTTTCAATGACCAATTGTCAAATAAGGTATCTCCTGCAGCTACGGCATAATCCCAGTTTCGTGCTTTTTCATAATATCCGGGTTTTCTATTTCGCGTACTCAAATCTTTAAAATCCACATTTTTATAAGAATCTTTGACCACTTTATATTTATCGGGAGCGTATATTTTAAATGGAGAACCGGCCGTTTTTTCACCAAATACATCCTTACCGGCTTTCATTTCTATTTTGAAATTTTTCATCCCTTTATCTAATTGACCATTTACATAAAGCTGATAAGGTAAAGGACGAGCAGGACGAACGCCCGGTTCTTGGTGATTCATCAACGATGACAATCTTGGATTTTTATTTATTTCTTCAATTTCGTTCTTTTTCAACGGTCTAAAATCATTGGGAGCTCGTTTAAATTTAGCATTGTAAATACGTTCAATATATTCATCCATTTTCAGGACACTAACTTTCTTCCCTTCCTTCGGATCATAACGATCAAATACCGTCGTCAAATCTCCACATATAGCTCTTCGCCAGTTACTGATACTCGATTGTCTTATCCGGGTATTAAACTTTTTATTTAAGAAATGTTCTAAAAATTGTAAGGTAGAAGTGTGATCAAATAATTCAGAACACACCTTTCCTCCTCTGCTCCAGGGAGAAGCAATGACCATTGGCACACGAAATCCTAATCCAATCGGTCCTGTTCTGGCATTGCTTTTACTTACCCCTTCTTTCAGTTCCTCTGCTCTCCACGCAAATTCCACGCCGGTATTACTCAATCCGGGAGATGTTTTTCCGGTCTCCGGATTATGTGGAGCGGGTGCAACATAAGCAGGAATATGGTCAAAATAACCATCATTCTCATCATAGGTCATTATAAAAATGGTCTTTTTCCAGACCTCCGGATTTTTCGTTAGAATATCTAGAACTTCTGAAGTGTACCAGGCTCCATACCAGGGGGCACTCGGATGATCAGAAAAATTCTGAGGAGGAGCCAGCCAGGATACTGTCGGTAACTTCCCCGAATCGACATCCTTTCTAAATTGGAAAAAAGGGTCCCCTTTAGGAGTTTTCAATTTTCTTTTCTCTCCATTTGTTTCGTACTCCAATTCAGTTAGCTTCATATAATCGGGATTTCCCTTATTGGTAGTAAAAGCTTTTTCATACAAATTCTTTTGATATTGGCTTAATTTATTAAAGTTTTTCGGATCCCACTCTTCAATTTCTTTTTTGGTATCCGAAAGTACTTCTTTTTTCTTGGCTATCTCTTTCGTTTTTTTCTTGTAATTTTTATCGTCTTCTGCCATCGCAGCAACTTTTTTTTCTAAGTCACTAATCTGTTTCGTTAGTTTTTCTGCTCGTGTCTTTAAGGAGTCAAAATAACGGGGATAAAAACGGGTATTAAATTGAGAAAAATATTCAAGGGTATTCAATCCAAAATTAGCTAACCATGCTCGTTCACCATGTTTCAACCCTCCACCGGTAGAAAGTGCATTCTGATAAAATTTCCAAGAGATTTCACTATCTTCCAGATGTTCAGCAAAAGTTTTCCAATGCGCAGCGCCCCAAGGAATAGTATTATTTAGAATTGCCCGTCCATTACCACTCATATTATCACGGACATTCCCAGAAAAAAAGAACAAGCGATTGGGCCAGGTACTGGACATCACCGAGCAAAAATTATTGTCGCAAACGGTAAAGGCATCGGCAAAAGTGTAATTAAAAGGCAAATCCTCCCGGTTGTAGTGTCCCAACGTCAGTGGCATTTCCTTGTATTTTTTATGCCCTGATCGCTTAGATTTCAACCAATTATCATATCTTCCTCTATTATTTGCATCTACCTGTGAGTGACGACTATGAGGAATAGAGCCCATCCAGGTGGCCTTGGTATCCTTTATATCAAAACGAAAGGGAACAAAAGTTTCTCCTTTTTCATTGGTCTGTAACCAAACTCTATTGCCATCGGGTTGAGTAATGACCCTTGGGTCATTAAATCCTCTTACACCTTTTAATGCGCCAAAACAGTGATCAAAGGAACGATTTTCCTGCATCAAAATCACTACATGTTCGGCATCCAGAAAGGTACTACCCTCTTCCGGATCAATAGAAAGTGCGCGTTGAATAGATTTAGGAAAACTCCCGGATAATCCGGCAGCTCCCGATAACATCATTGTTTTTTTAAGAAATTTTCTACGTGTATCCATAACGAGCGTAAAAGTAAAAATATTTTATAGAAAAATGAAAGAATTAGAAAGAGTATAAAACTTTCAATACGTTATAAAACATACACTTTTAATCAACCTAATTGTTTTACTTTCGAGTATTAGCTCATATGTCACACAACATTCAAAAAATAAAAATTTCTCAAACATTTTTCATTTAACATTTATTTCCTACCTTTGCCGACCTTAAAATTATAAAGATGGACCCTATTACATTTGTTCAAGATCAATTACAGCCTAAACGAGAATTTCCGACATTCAAAGCCGGAGATAATGTAACAGTTGACTATAAAATTGTAGAAGGAAAAAAGAGTAGAATCCAGTCCTTCCGTGGGAATGTAATCAAGCGGCAGGGACGTGGTCGTACTGCGACTTTCACCGTAAGAAAAATTTCAGATGGAATAGGGGTAGAACGTGTTTTCCCTTTATATTCTCCTCATATTGCAGAAATAAGAGTGAATAAAATAGGAAAAGTTCGGCGCGCTAAATTGTATTATCTTCGTGATCGCTCCGGTAAAGCAGCCCGAATTAAAGAAAAAAGAATATAACAAGTGTACAAGTGATAAATTTCAGGAAACGGAAATTGATGATTCAATTTCCGTTTTTTTTGTTAAAAATTTATAATTTTTCTCTATCCTCATTTTTTCTTACATTTTATCCATATCTTTGTATAGATTATGTAATCAGTAAAAATATTCAGCTATGTTATCATCAATCACCAATACCCTATTATTATTTGAAATCCCAAGTGGATTCGAATGGGTCGTTATCATTGCAGTAGTTGTTCTCCTATTCGGTGGTAAAAAAATACCTGAACTTATGCGTGGAATGGGCAGAGGTATAAGAGAATTTAATGATGCTAAAACCAACATCAAGAAAGAAATTGAGGATGGGATGAAAGAATCTAAAGAAGAACCCAAGGAGGAATCTAAACCAACACCGCATCAGATCAATCAGCGTGAGAATGCTTAATATCTTCCCTTCAATCTATTAAAAGGGATAGATTTATGATAACAAGCAGTTTTTCATATTTAACATTAATATAACATATTCTTTAACCCAACCTCAACAAAGGTTGGGTTTTATATTGTACCTTTGCGGAGTTTTTGAAAAACTAGAAAATTAACTGAAAAAGAGTGGTAAAAAGCTTTTTTTGAAGTCAAATACAAACAAGAAGTGATGAAAAGATTACTCGTTATGCTAGGTGCTTTTGTTTTCACTACAACTTCGATAGTAAAAGCAGATGCGCTAACTCATCAACAAAACGAAGAGGAAACGTTAGATACGACTACTCAAAAAGAAGAAATCAGTTCAAAGGATACGGTTAATTATATTCCGCTTCAACCAACCAAGGAGAAAGTCACTTATGTTGAAAATACCTATTCAACCTCTATCAATTATCCTTCAATAAAGTCACAAGAATCATTATTTTCAGGGATGTCTATATCTCTTACTAATGATGACAAAGTTTATCTTAAAAATTATATCCAAAAATATTTTAGAGCAAACGGTACAAATTTTCAGAAAATACATGCTAAATCAAACCATTACTTTTCAACTATCACAAAAATTTTTACGAAGTATGGCATTCCTGAAAATTTAAAATATTTAGCTGTCATAGAATCTAACTTGAATACACATGCCAGATCCTATGTAGGAGCTGTAGGGACATGGCAATTCATGGCTTCTACCGCCCGACTTTTGGGATTGACCGTTAACGCGCATAGGGATGATCGGAATAATTTGTATAAATCAACGGTTGCAGCTGCAAAATACCTTTCGGAACTTCATCAAATGTTCGATAATTGGATTTTAGTTGTTGCGGCCTATAATAGTGGTCCTGCAAGAGTAAAGCAAGCTATTTCCTCCAGTAAGAGTGATCGATTTTGGGAATTAAAAAAATATTTGCCTCAGGAATCACAAAATCATGTTATGAAGTTTTTGGCAACAACCTATATCATGAATCGCTTCGCCAACTTTTTTGGTGTTGACCCAACTAAAGACTTATTCCATTTCAATTTAAATCACCAAAAAACCTACCAGTCCAATACAAACTTGGCTAGTATTTCATTATCAGGGAAGTACAGTCCAGCTGTAATCGCCCAATATACTTCTATGGATTTGAAAACACTACAACAACTCAATCCAAAAATAATAGAGCATCTGACCGATTCCTCTAATGACAACTATGTTTTATATCTTCCTGTCGATAAAATGATCACCTTTAAATCTCATCAGAGTGAAATTCTAAATAAATCCATCGAATTGTTTAAAGCAGAAGAATAGAACTTTAAACTCTTCGAAATTAGTTTGACAAAACTCCATCTTTCATCCGGAGTTGTCTATCACTCAATTGAGCAAGCATTTCGTTGTGAGTAGCAATAACAAAAGTCTGTTGAAACCGATTTTTTAATTCTAAGAACAATTCATGTAGTTCTTTAGCATTGGCCGAGTCTAAGTTTCCGGTAGGTTCATCTGCAAAAACTACGGAAGGTCGATTAATGAGCGCCCTAGCCACAGCTACTCTTTGTTGCTCCCCCCCTGATAACTTTCCAGGCTTGTGGGTTAATCTTTCTTTTAATCCCATTTGAGACAATAATTCTTTGGCCCTATTTTGCACGTCCTTTTTACTTCTATTTCCGGAAATCCAGCCGGGGATACACACATTTTCCAAAGCAGAGAATTCGGGCAACAAATGATGAAACTGAAAGACAAAACCGATATTTCGATTTCTAAATACAGACAACCGCTTTTTATTCAATCCGGAAAGTTCCTGGTCATTAATCTTAACGCTACCTGTATCAGGTTGATCTAAAGTACCTAATATATGCAGAAGTGTACTTTTTCCTGCTCCTGAGGAACCCAAAATACTTACTATTTCTCCTTTGTTAACTTTCAAATTTACCCCTTTAAGTACTTGTAAATCCGAATAATTTTTAGTAATATTATTTGCACATAACATGTTGTAAAGGAACAAATAAATCCCCTAAAAAATAAAAATTGTTTATTAAAAATTAAATTCTACATTTGCGAAAAAACAAACCTTCAAAATTATGTTCTGGACGTTAGAACTTGCATCACATTTGGAAGATGCCCCTTGGCCGGCATCAAAAGATGAGCTTATTGATTATGCCATTCGTTCCGGTGCTCCTATTGAAGTGGTAGAGAATCTTCAGGAGCTGGAAGATGAAGGAGAATTATTTGAAGGCATAGAAGATATCTGGCCGGATTACCCCTCAAGAGAGGATTTCTTCTTCAATGAAGACGAATATTAACCCCATCAATGGATAAAAAAACCGCTCTGTTGGATAGAACAGAACGGTTAAAAATGATCCTATAGGATTATTATATACAAATAAGATTATTCATTTGCTTTTACCAATTCATCAACAAGCCCTTCGCTCACTCCCATACTAGAAAATCCCCCGTCATGAAAGAGATTTTGCATGGTTACCATCCGCATTAAATCGGAAAATAATGCCACACAAAAATCTGCACAAGAATCGGAATCAGCATTACCTAAAGGGCTCATTTTTTCAGCATAGTGATAAAAGGCATCAAAGCCCGACACCCCACTTCCGGCGGTTGTAATGGTGGGAGATTGAGAGATTGTATTGACTCTGACTTTCTTTTTATTTCCATAATGATAGCCAAAACTCCTGGCAATACTTTCCAATAATGCCTTTGCTTCTGCCATATCATTATATCCCGGGAAAGTCCGCTGTGCCGCAATATAGGTTAAAGCTGCAACTGACGCTCCTTCGTTTAGGGCATCCAACTTCATTGCAGACTGCAAAACTTTATGAAAAGAAAGAGCCGAAATATCTAACGTTTTCTGAAAAAATTCATATTTCGTTTCTGTGTACGGAATCTTCTTCCTTACATTCGGAGACATTCCTACCGAATGAAGGACGAAGTCTATCTTCCCTCCCAATTTTTCTGTCGACTTGGTGAATAGATTCTCTAAGTCATCCGTAGAAGTGGCATCAGCAGCAATTACTTCAGTATTACAAGCTTCAGCAAGCTCATTTATCTTTCCCATTCGCAAAGCAATAGGCGCATTTGTAAGTGTAATCTCTGCCCCTTCTTCGACAACTTTTTCTGCTACCTTCCAGGCAATAGATCGATCGTCCAAAGCACCAAAAATAATTCCTTTCTTACCTTTTAATAATTGATTAGACATAAATTATAAAGTTATATTTTAGGTAAAAGTACGTATAATTTTATATAAAGACGATTGTCTATGAATTAAAAAATTGAAGTGCAATACGGTCCACCATACTTTTATCCGGCATAATCTAATAAGACCTTCCGATACTTCTGTAGAAGGGTAGATTTAGAAATAAAGCCTAGAAAGCGTTTCCCATTGACTACAGGAAGGTTCCAGGCTCCTGTTTCATCAAACTTCTTCATTACTGTGCTCATAGGGTCGTGTACATCAATAAAAGCAGGAGGATTCTTCATCAATTGTTTAATCTTGGTGCTCTCATATAAAGCCTCATTAAACATGATATTTCGGATATCATCCAACATTATAATACCGTCCAGTTCTTTTTCTTTATTGACCACACCAAACATATTCCTATGGCTCACTTTTACCAGCTCCACCAATTCCTTCAGATTGGCATCCGGATTAATCGTTAAAATGTCTTTTTCAATAACGTTTTGTGTACTTAATAAAAACAATAAGTTGTGATCCGTCTTCTTCCCAAATATTTTTCCCGATTCTACCAACTTCTTTTTATCAATAGAATAGGGAGAAAATCGACGAACAATCACATAGGAAGCTGTAGAAACAATCATCAACGGAATAAACAATTCATATCCTCCGGTGGCTTCTGCAATGAGAAAAATACTCGTTAATGGAGCATAAAGGATACCACTCATGGCACCGGCCATCCCTACGATGGCCAAATTGGCCATCGGAATATCCGTAATACCTATTATTCTACAAATTAAAGCAAAAAAATATCCCATAAAGGCTCCTGCCACTAAAGAAGGAGCAAAGTTCCCTCCGTTTCCTCCACTGTCAATAGTAAAGGTGGTTGCAAATACCTTTAAAAGCCCCACCAAACCAATAAAAGCAATAATAATCCATTGATTATCCGTAAAATCGGCAAAAATACCTGTCTGCATCAACGTAACTCCTCCACCATCTACAAGAGTCTTTACTGCCGTATAGCCCTCCCCAAACAAAGGAGGAAAGAGAAAGCAAAGTATAGCCAAGATAAGCCCTCCAAACAGTCCCATTTTCACCTTACTCTTAAAAGTATTTTCTAAAAAAACACCAATTTGATGGGCAACAACTGCATAATATCTAGAATAAAATCCTGCCACGATTCCCATAATCACATATAAAGGGACATTATGATAGTCAAAAGCTTCTTTGAGCTTAAAATGTAAAGTCACATCTTCTCCTAAGAATATTTTAGCCATCAGTGCTCCACAGGCGGAAGCAACAATCAGAGGTATAAAATCAGAGAATACAACCCCGGTAAGTAATACTTCTACAGCAAACATAACTCCGGCAATTGGAGCATCAAAGGCTGCTGCAATTCCGGCGGCTGCACCGGCCGCCAACAAAAGCGTCCGATCCTTGTAATTCATTTGATAAATACGTGCATAGTTGGATCCTACAGCTGCACCGGTAACAGCAATAGGGCTTTCCAGGCCGGCCGATCCTCCAAATCCAACGGTAATTCCACTTTGTATTAACTGAGAATAGGTTTTGGATAAACGTACGATACTGGACTTTCGAGCAATTTTGTGCAAAATGCTTGGAATGCCCTTTCCCGAATCCCCTTTAAAAAAATATTTAATCACTAATACCGTGGCGGTAATACCAAAAACGGGAAATAAAAAATAAAGTAAAGAACTCCAGTCAAATTGATAATGTTGTAGATAAAGCCTTTGGAGGTGGTGAACGACCAATTTGAGGAGCACTCCGGCCAATCCTGCAGTGCATCCTACCAAGATTCCTGAAAGAATTAGAAACTGCGGTGCAGATAATTTATTATGCAACCACTTCAAAGGAACTTCATGAAAATGAATAAACTCCGCCCCCCGTTCTTCCATCTCATGCAATGAATGAAAAAAACGGTAGAATTTTCTAAGTCTTCTTATTTTCATATTTAAATCATCGAAAGAGAAGGTTTATTCATTAATACCCCCTTTCATTTCTATTTTCCATAAAGTTCATAAAGGCTCTATTCACTACCCTATTCCCTCCGGGAGTAGGATAATTACCTGTAAAATACCAGTCACCCAAATTATGAGGGCAGGATTTATGCAAATTTTCGATGGACTGATATATAATATCTACTTTTGCATTGACCCCTTCAGGGGTTACGATTTCAGCAATCTTTTGGGAAATTTCTTCTGTTGTGAGGTGTTTATAGATCAGACGAACCACATTTTGACCATCCAATGTATCTGTTTTTGCCAACTCTTTGCACAATCCATAGGCTTTTTCAAGCGTATGTCCATCCCCACGCTCTCTTAACAATTCAACTGCAGCACGAAATGCAACAAATTCCCCAATCTTACTCATATCAATACCATAACAATCCGGATAACGAATTTGAGGAGCAGAAGACAGGACAATAATCCGCTTCGGATTTAGTCGATCCAGCATTTTTATAATACTCTGTCGCAGCGTAGTTCCTCTTACGATAGAGTCGTCAATAACGACCAACGTATCTTTTCCCGGCCTGACCGTACCATACGTGATATCATAGACATGCTCCACCATTTCATTACGACTCTCATCAGCCGTAATAAAGGTGCGCATCTTCACATCTTTAATCGCCACTTTCTCCATTCGAATCTGACGATTAATCATTTCCGAGAGTTTTTCCTCATCAATATCTTTTCCCCAACTGGCGATTCTTTTTATTTTTATTTCATTCAGGTAATGCTCTAACCCTTTAGTTAATCCATAAAAGGCTACTTCTGCCGTATTCGGGATAAAGGAAAATACCGTATTTTTCAAATCATAATCGATATGTTCCAAAACAATTTTTGATAGGGTATATCCCAAAGACAAACGTTCTTCATAAATATCTCTGTCATTCCCACGAGAGAAATAAATTCGCTCAAAGCTACAAGCTCTTTTTTCACGAGGTTCCACAATCTCTTCATTCAGCACTTCCCCGTTTTCTTTGGCAATAAGGGCATGACCGGGTTCTAATTCTTTAATATCTTCAATAGGAATATCAAATGCAGTTTGGATGGCCGGACGTTCTGAAGCTGCTACTACAATATCATCATTCACATAATAGTAAGAGGGACGAATCCCATTCGGATCTCTTAGGACAAACCCATCTCCATTTCCTACCAATCCTCCCAAATGATATCCTCCATCAAAAAGGGGAGCTGCCCGTTTCAATATTTTAACCAAATCCAAACATTCGGGCGTCTTTTCATCTTCTTCTGCAATAAAATGTTTGAGTACTTCCAACATCGCTGCCAGGTCGGATTCTGCATTCAACTTTTCGGGAGTTATGCCTACCTGCTCAAACAATTCCTTTACATTCACGACGTTGAAGTTCCCCGCTAATGCAATATTTCTTGTAGGGATAGGATCGTGTGCTACAAAAGGATGGCAGAGCTCAAGGTTATTTTGTCCTTGTGTACCATATCTTAAATGACCTAAAATCAATTCTCCAAGAAAACGCATATTGCCTTTCATCAACCCGGGATATTTAAACATTCCCGGCTGATATTTTTCTATTTCTTCTACATCGGCAAATATTTTCTCAAAAAGTTCCGGAATAGGCTGCTTCGCATTGCTTCTTACCCGATGAAGAAAGGGATAACCGGGCTCAGTGTGTAGTTTCATGGTAGCTATCCCGGCACCATCCTGACCACGATTATGTTGCTTTTCCATTAACAGGTACAACTTATTTAAGCCGTAAAAAGCCGAACCATATTTTTTTTGAAAATGAGAAATAGGCTTGCGAAGCCGCATAAAAATCAAGCCACATTCATGCTTAATAGGATCACTCATGTCATTAACCGATATTAGGCTGCAAAGTTAAGGATTAATGATCAATGATAAATGAATGAATCTAGATTTATTCTTCACAGCTCAATATTTATACAGATTTACTATCCTCACCGCAAAAGCAAAGCTTTTATCTCTGATAATATTCTCTTTTTTGCCCATCATTAAATCCTTAACGGTGAACGGAAAGCAGAAAGCAACCCATCAACTCAATAATTTAGTCAACTCATCCCCTGATCACTGAATACCCCGATCCTTCAACATGGGTTCTAATCTTGGATCATGTCCCGTAAAATCTCTATACATCTTTGCCAAATCTTCCGTATTTCCTCTCGAAAGGATCATATCACGAAAGCGCTGTCCATTCTCCCGAGTCAATCCACCATGATTCTCAAACCAGACGTAGGCATCATCATCCAACATTTCAGTCCATAAATACGCATAATATCCGGCAGAATAACCATTTCCCCAAATATGCATAAAGTAACTGGAGCGATAACGTGGCGGTACCGGAGGATAATAGACCTCTGTTTTCTTCAAAGCTTTTAATTCAAATGAATCGACATTATTTACTTTCTCATTGGCAGAAAGCAGATGCCATTGCATATCCAATTCTGCTGCTGATAATAATTCCGTCAATAAATAGCCTTGATTGAACTGAGCCGATTTTTTAATCTTATTTACCAATCGTTGAGGAATCGTTTTTCCCGTTTTATAATGAATAGCATAATGTTTCAATATTTTAGGATCCAGTGCCCAATGTTCATTAAATTGAGAAGGAAATTCTACAAAATCTCGTGCAACACTTGTTCCGGATAGAGAAGGAAATTCCTGACTGGCGAAAAAGCCATGAAGTGCATGACCAAATTCGTGGAACATTGTGGTCACATCATCATAACTCAATAAAGCAGGTTCTCCCTCAGCCGGCTTAGAAAAATTCGCCACATTATAAATAACCGGTTTTTTGTTCAGCAACTTAGACTGTGTCACCAGATTACTCATCCATGCGCCACCCCCCTTGTTATCTCTTTTGAAATAGTCACAGTAAAACAATCCTAAAGGCGTACTGTCCTTATCATAGACCTCAAAAACCCGAACATCATCCTGCCATACCGGTAAATCATGACGTTCCTTAAATGAAATTCCATAGAGTTGATTCGCTGCATAGAATACTCCTTTTTCCAATACATTATTTAATTCAAAATAGGGTTTGATTGAATCTGCATCCAGATGAAAGCGCTGCTTTTTAATTTTCTCTGAATAATAATTCCAATCAGAAGGTAATAATTGAAAATCCTTTCCCGATTTATTGATTTCACTCTGAATATCCTCCGCTTCTTTTTTCGCTTTAGCAACTGCAGGACCGACCAATCCTCTAAGAAATTCATTTACCCTCTCCGGTGTTTTCGCCATCTGATTTTGTAATTTCCATGCCGCATAATTTTTAAATCCTAACAATTGAGCTTTTTCTGCCCGTATGTGTGCTAATGCTTTAATGGTACTCCGAGTGTCATTACTATCACCTTGCTCTGTTCTTGTCCATGAGTGATGAAACAAAGTTTTACGAGAACTTCTCTTCTCCAAATCCTGTAAAAGAGGTTGTTGTGTTGTATTTTGTAAAGAGATGATCCATTTGTCGACCATATTCCTCTTTTTAGCCTGCTCTTTTGCTTCTTTTATTTTCCCTTCTGAAAGTCCGGTCAATTCAGCCGTATCTTCAACAATCCAAGCGCCATTTTTTGTCGCCGCCAGTAGCTTGTTCACAAATTGTGTACTCAAACTAGCTGCTTTTTTGTTTAGTTCTTTTAATTTGACCTTATCCTCCTCAGACAAATCAGCACCTGAACGGACGAACTGATTATAATAATACTTTATTAATTTCTCGGACTCTTGATTCAAGTCTAAATCCTCTCTATGATTGTAAATTGTTTTTACACGTTGAAAAAGTTGATTATTTAAATAAATTGAATCAAAATGAGCTGCCAGCAAGGGAGAGACTTCTTCCTCCACTTTTTGTAAATCGGGATTGGTATTTGCACTCGTCAAGACACCAAAAATTTGTTGTACACGACTTAGCAATTGTCCGCTTTCTTCCATTGCTACCAATGTATTTTTAAAGGTAGGAGCCGCTGTATCATTAGCAATACTGTCAATTTCTTTCAAATGCTCTTTCATGCCGGCTTTAAATGCCGGTAAAAAATCAGAAGTTTTTATTTTATCAAAAGGTGGGGCTTCAAAAGGAAGTGTACTTTTTGTCATAAGCGGATTAGATTGATTTTTTTTATCCTGATGAGTACAGGCAGCTAATGCAAAAAAAAGCAATACAGCAATACTAATTTTCTTAAACATCATTCATTTTTAGTTTTCAAAAGGAAAGTGTCGGCAATATACACATAATCTTTAATCTCTCCTACTTTTTTCAGATTTCTGAATGCTATGGGTTGACTTTTATCATGAATAATATAGCTTATAAAGCACCAGTTATATCATTCCCTGATAGAAAATAAATACTCCCCATTCAGCGACCATAGCGCCTTCTTGGCGACCACAGCGGTTAAAAAAGCCTAACAATCAGTATGTATAACCGCAAAGAAAGAAGAGAAGGCGCGGAGTTCGCTGAGGAATCCCATAGGAACACCTAATAAATTCAGTGCCTTTCCATGCCTCCGTGCCTATAAAAAGGCCACCGAATCACAGAGATTCACCGAAGAATTTCAGTGCCTTTCCATGCCTCCGTGGCCATAAAGAAAGCCACCGAATCACAGAGATTCACCGAAGAATTTCAGTGCCTTTCCTTGCCTCCGTGGCCATAAAGAAAGCCACCGAATCACAGATATTCACCGAAGAATTTCAGTGCCTTTCCTTGCCTCCGTGGCCATAAAGAAAGCCA
>CAZYHV010000022.1:28143-65803 GCA_964647485.1 uncultured Chitinophagaceae bacterium
ATTTCAGTGCCTTTCCTTGCCTCCGTGGCCATAAAGAAAGCCACCGAATCACAGAGATTCACCGAAGAATTTCAGTGCCTTTCCTTGCCTCCGTGGCCATAAAGAAAGCCACCGAATCACAGAGATTCACCGAAGAATTTCAGTGCCTTTCCTTGCCTCCGTGGCCATAAAGAAAGCCACCGAATCACAGAGATTCACCGAAGAATTTCAGTGCCTTTCCTTGCCTCCGTGGCCATAAAGAAAGCCACCGAATCACAGATATTCACCGAAGAATTTCCGTGTTTCCGTAGCAATATTATCCGTGGCAATATATGATCCACTTAATGCTTAAAAGCTATATCCCAACAATAGGCCGAAACTGGTATTTTTCATATTTCCAGAATCCACACTAACATTGCCATTATCGTCATTAGCAGCTATATTTACCAGACCTAAATTCCCATTTAGTGTAATATTAAAGCCATTGGCCATTTCATAGCCCAGCTGAATATTGGCACCTGCGTCAAAGCGTTTAAATAATGCTATTCCATCGGCAATTTCTCCTTTTTTAAAAGGATCTATGTCTATATCATCTATTCCGCCGTCCAGTCCAGACATACTCACTTTTCCGGAAAATCCATACCCAAAGTAAGGACCTACGCCAATGATCCAAGCACCGCTACCATTGGGCATTTCGGGTTTAAATAAAAAGTCAATAGGCAGCGTAATATAATTTAGATTTACTTTTTCTTTTCCTCCTCCCTCATCACTTTGAGCACCTTTCCCTTCATACATCAAAGAAGGTTGCACATAAAACTGTGAGGCAATAGGAATATTAGCATAAAATCCACCTTGAAGCCCTACCTTTATTTTAGGTTTAGGATCTAAATCCTTTCCAGTCATATTTGAAAAATTGGGACCTACTTTAATTCCAAAAGTAGTTTCGGAGCCACCATAACTTTGAGCATCAGCTCTTTGTGTTGTTATAAAAAACAACCCGACGATCATTAGGCCGGATAAAATACATGTAAACTTTCTCATAATAAATAGAATTTTAAATTAAACAATAACCTTTTCCATTTCAAATTTACAAAAAATTATAATATAAAAAAAAAGGAGAGAACTCTTTCAAGCCCTCTCCTTTCGTCTTTTTGGAAAATTTTGTTATAAGGTATACCCTAAAGTTACCCCAAAACTGGTATTCTTCACCGAGTTATCATTATCTCCGTTTTTAGCGATATTGATCAGCCCGAGATTGGCATTCAATGCCAAATTTAGCCCATTAGCCATTTCATAACCTAACTGCACATTACCACCGACATCAAATCTCTTGAGGGCATCATCTCCCTTAAAGGCATCATGACTTCCGGATAAACCATATCCAAAATACGGTCCTACGCCAACGATCCAAGCACCACTACCATTCGGCATTTCAGGTTTAAACAAGAAATCAATCGGAAGGGTCAAATAATTTAATCTCTCTTTGACATCCGCATCTTTATATTTGCCTCCTTTTCCTTCATACATCAGAGAAGGCTGAATATAAAACTGTGGTGCTATGGGAAGATTGGCATATACACCGCCCTGAAGCCCTACCAACATATCACTGGTATTCTTCTTTCCTTCAACTTTTGTGGTCACGCTGGAAAAATTTGGACCAACTTTCACTCCAAAAGTTATCGGGGGAGTATAACCGTAAGACGCTGCTTGTGCGCTTGCTTTTTGTGTTGGGAAAGCAACTATACCCAACATCATCAAAACAGCTGCTGATAACATTAACTTTTTCATAATCATTTGATTTTAAATATAAATTCAGGAGTAGCATTAACAAAGAATGTGCCATTCCATTCTCATTCTCCTAGAAAAGATATCCAACAGAGATGCTTAAGACTTTATTTTTCAAAATCTTATTATCGCTATTCTCTCCTTCAGGCGCATTATTAGTAAAACTCATACCATACTGAGCTCCAATAAGCAATCCATTATTAAATTCAAAACCGGCTAAGACATTACCTCCAATATCAGTAGATTTTAAATCGTCATCTGAGCTATTTCCAAACTTGAGATCATGATCTATGGAGCCATTTACATCACCTACATTTCCTTCTACAGTTGCTTTTCCACCAACTCCAAATCCAATATAAGGTCCTACCCCTACATAAAACTTGGTGCCCGTTCCTATTTGTGGTTTGAACAAGATATTCACGGGTACATCTACATAAAGCGGGTTAATTTTTGCAGTATAACCGGCATTATTGCCATTTTTCTCCACCTTGGCTCCTATGCTATTCAGCATGACTCCCGGTTGAATCGAAAGTACCGACAAAAGAGGTACATCGGCAATCACTCCCACATGATAAGAAGTCAATGATTTCGTATCCGGAATACCACTGGTTTGATCCTGTGGTTCATATTTCATATCGGAGAAATTGACCCCTCCCTTTATTCCGAATTTAACTTGAGCGTCTGTTTTCTCTATAGGTACAATCATAAATGTTGCAATGAGAAAACCAATTCCTAAAAATAAAGTGTACTTTTTCATAATATTTATTTATTTATTTGATATAAGAAAAACAAAGAACATGCCAATTTGAGAATAAAACTTCTAGGAAGAGGGGGATTCCTTTTCCTCTCTTCGAAGAAAATTAGTTAGTTGTTCCACACTGATCTGCTTCGCCAAAATCTTCTTATTCTCTCCCAGTAAATATATAATAGGCGTTTGATACACGTCATACATTCTTCTATAATTGCTTTTGTTTTCAGGATCCCATAGATTGATCCAATCCTCCAAATGATGTTTTTGAATAAATTCCACCCATTGGCTCTTCGTCCCCCCTGCCAGGATACCTACTACTTTCACTCCCATTTTCTTCCAACTTGCTTGATAAGCAGAATCCAATTTAGGAATTGTAATCTGGCAATGACTACAAGTAGGATCCCAAAACACCAACACAGTATATTTGGCTTTAATGCCGGATAATTTCCTGCGTTCCCGATCTACCGTTTCCATCCTTATTTCAGGAGCAATTTTTCCAATAAGATTAGGAGCAATTTTAGCCGCTTTCCCAATAATACGTTGTAATTGATTCTCTTTCACCCAATAAGCTTTCCCATTGGCATAATATTTTTCTACCAGGTGAACGAATACGGCATCCATACCCATATATTTAGATCGTTCATAATTAGAAGTCAGCCACCAAAGTGTATATTTAAAAAACGCTTTATTAACTTCTGATTTCTCAAGTAACCTATCGGCCTCAACATTAATAGAATCAGGATTCTTGGGAATCATATGGTTAAAGAAACGATCTAAACGCGTCTCTAAAATAGGGGATCGTACCAAACTGCTATCTGAAAAGTCAATTTCATTCCAAAAATGGTTCACTGTATATTGATACGCTTTTTCTTGGTTATTCTTCAGCTTCTGAGGCACCTCCGGACTCATCATACCTTTGAATAAAGCAGCCAACACTGTATTTGGATGCTGCTCTATCACTTTTTTTCTGTAATTTTTAATTCTATCTTGTACTTCTTCTTTAAGATCAACAACCCGTAATGAGTCTGCCCCTTGCTTTTCTGCCTGAATAATCTTTTGATGTTGGGTAGCAACAAATCGATTATATGATCGAAATAAAGAATTGATCTCATTTTCTTCAAAACGAAGGTGTTCAAAATTCTCCGTTGTATCAGCAAGAATAGTAAAATGCTGATCTGCACCCACTAAAAATTCAAAATATTTTTTTCGGGAAGGATACAATATAAAGTAAATGCCCGCCGGAAGTGTTTTTCCTCCTTTAAACACAACTCTTCCACGATCAGATATTTCTGCTGTATCTGTGAGATAAGTATTTTTCCCGTAATAATTTCCCAGATAAAGATTGCCACTTTTTACCTGTTTTAATTTTACCTCTATTCGATATCCTTGTTGTCCAACAGCGAGAAACGAACTACACAAAAAGAGAAAAAATATACCTAACCTACGCATTGTTCTATTTTATTTTAATGGAGAATCCGCTTCCTTTTTAAAATGATTATAGACCAGTTTATCGGCTAAAGCAGGGAATAACTTATTGACCCAAACGGTCAATTTTCCCTGTGAAGTCATCACCAAGGTACGCTTCTTTTTAATAATACCATTTACGATCCGTACGGCCACCTCTTCAGCACTCATTAGGTTTTGTTCATCCAATGGCGTTTCCGTCTGTGCGTTTCCTTTGTCATTCAAAGCCGTCTTTCGAATATTAGAAGAGGTAAAGCCCGGACATACCCACATGACATGCAAGCCGGAAAAGAGATTTTCTGTTCTCAGTGCTTCTAGAAATCCCTGCATGGCATACTTAGAAGCAGAATACCCCGTTCTTCCGGGCAATCCTCTGTATCCTGCTATAGAAGATACGCCCACGACAACCCCTTTATTTTTTAATAACTCAGGAAATGCAAAATGAGTACAATACAAAGTTCCTCGAAAATTGACCTCCATCAACTTTTCAATGACTGAAGTATCTTTCATATCCTTAAACAAAGCTCTCATCGACATTCCGGCATTGTTAATGAGTATATCGATTTTACCTGTTTTTTCAATAGCATATTGAATGAAAGCTTCACATGACGAGGCTATGGATACATCGGTTTTTTTCGTAAATAACTTCTCACTATTAATCTCTTTTTCTATTTCTTGTAGTTTTTCCTCCTTCCTACCACAAGTTACAACAAAGGCTCCTTGTTTCAAACATTCCTTTACCAACGCCCGACCAATACCTGAAGTTCCTCCCGTAATAACACAGATTTTATTTTTCAAATTCATTGATTCCTTTTTAATTAGATTCTTAACGAAACAAAAGTAAGAACTTATAGAAAAGAATCGTAGGAAGAAAAAATAAAAAAAATCAAATTTCGGTTGGTATAAAATATTTTTGTTTATACCTTTGCCACCGCTTTACAAAAATCGGCATAAAGTTGTAAAGTTTTGACCTTGTCGGATGATTCGGTAGCTCAGTTGGTAGAGCACAACACTTTTAATGTTGGGGTCCTGGGTTCGAGCCCCAGCCGGATCACTCAAAGCCGCTATAATCTGATATTGTAGCGGTTTTTTTATTGTATCATTGATTGAACCATCATGAAAAAATTCCTTCTGTTACTTCCTCTTTTGGGGATTTTATCCTGCCAATCTAAGCAGGAGAAAACACTTGCTTCTCTCAAGGGAAAATGGGCTTTTGAAAAGTCTGTTTATATCGATTCTACTTATCAGCCTGCCGCTATAGATACCCTGACCTATGCATCAGATTCTTATTACAATATCACAGACAGTGGGTTTATTTACACAAAATTAAAATTGGAAAAACAGATCGTATTTGAATACGATACTATTCATTTTAGACTTGGGGACCACCAAATCATACTCATGTCTCCTTATGACACGGCGCATATTGCCATCAAATCCCAGACCGACTCAACCATGGTGCTGCATACCAGCAATTCCAAAGGTCATTTCAGTTCTACTGCCTACTTCAAAAAGGCCTCCGTATCACAGCGTCATACTAAATAGGTGCTCTTTTCGAGTATCCGCCCGAATCGTTTAAAGTTATTATCTATTGCTATTGCAGCATTTTTTAGATGCTTTCTAAAATAAAATTTCCATCTATTCCCAATTTCTCATGGACAGCTTTAAAAAACTTCACATCCGGCTGACGTTTACCATTCAGAATCTGAGAGAGTTTGGAATTAGCCACACCCAATTTTTTAGCTAACTTAACCCTGTTGAGCTTCTTTTCAAACATTTTTAGTTCTACTATTTCAGTAATTGTTTTGGGAACAGGAAACGGATAATGTATTTTCTCATATTCCTGTATGACCTTTGCTTTTGCGGTAATATCCTTTGTATCTTTTTCTGTAAGATTTTCCTCTCCTTTACGCATGAGAGTATCTACTTCCTTAACCCGCATTATTCATGAGATTAGCTTTTTGTAGCTACAAGGCATCGAACTCCACCGCAGTAGTAGCCTACTGCAAGGAGTTTGTAACGCGGTAGATGCAAAAAGATAATTTCAAACTATTCCTCAAATTTGGGGAACGATCAAAACATGAAAAAGTTTGCCAAGCTATTGATTTTAAACGATTTTTAGAGTTGTTTCAAAAAAATGGTGAATATTGCGGGTTAAGTGCTTTGTCATACGCTGTCTCTGTGGTTAACTTTTTCATATCCTATAGTTTTGAAATATCCGGTAAATCATATTGTTTATGGGTTCTTACAAACCGTATAAAAACCATCCGAGTCCTAAAAATTATTCTTGCTATTAATCTGCATTATACCCTTTGATATTGAAAACAAATAATCATAGACAAGCATACCCCTCTCTTGACTACTCTCTCCTTCTTTTTCTACCTTCTCTCTGCTGTATTGCCTTTTTATAACCACCTTTGTTTTTTTTGTTCCTAATAGAATAGTTATCCAATAAAAAGATACTCATTCATCAAATTTATCTGAAATCTTAAACCATGAAAAAGCATTTTTACTTCTCATCGCAGGCATTCTCGTGATTGCCGCAAGCTGCCACAAAAGCGATGTTGCAGCCCCTGATCAAACGCCTCCGGAAGATACCACTGATCAGGATACACTCGCTACCCTTCAACACCAATGGACTTTTGACAGTGTAACATTGATCGATTCTCTTCATGAAGAAGCAGCTACCGCAGACTCCACCCCTCTTGCATTTTCAGAGAGTCACTTCGACATTTCGGAAGATGGAAACATCTATCCTACGGTCAAATTCAATGGAATTGATATACCTATTGATCCTATCCCCTATCTCGTTAACGGGGACAATCTCTTCTTGTATAACCCCTCCGGACTTGTTTACAGGAATATTAGGAACACCCAAAGATACCGAAGTGTTAATCGCTCGTATCGATAAGCTCACCAAAACACATGCTATACTCTCAATTAAAGGTCAAAAAGAAGAGAAAGACGAACCCATACCATTCATCTAATCATTTACGGGATACCGATTAAGGTACTAAATAGAATGCATGAAAAGCCTTGATCTGCGAAGCAGATCGGGCTTTTTTTTATGCATTAGCTGCATCACTATTATCTGTAGGAGTGACATCATCTTCCGGAGTAGAGTTATCTACCGGTGCATCTGCATGAATTAATTTCTTATAGGCCTTAATAAAGACGGCTCCCAGGTTTTCCTGCGGCGGAATATAATCCTGGAATAGCTGATAATAATGCGGAGAACCTTTGAAATGGGCATTTAATTGGTTCCAAATGGACTCCCAATGCAAATCTTTCCCTTCTCTTACATGACGTTCTATGGTACGAATAATGGGTTCATTCACTCCCATAGATCCAGTTTGCTTCGAAGTAATAATCTGGGCATTCGGCGCCACATTCAGGACATTCGCAAGGCTGTTATATCCTCCACAGGAGCCCAACATAACCAATTTGGCAGAACTTTGTAATTCTGCAATAGAAGCTTTCACATGATAGCTATGTCCCCGATGGATAAATATAGTAGGGTTAATATTATTGGCTGCTAAATAATCCTGAAGTTTCTGCATTCCTACCTCATCTTCTGTTTGCATTGGTTTCTTGGCAAAAATAGTAATGGGTTTCCCCTTCCGGGAAGTAATTTTTACCCAATATTTCGTATCTTTAATGTGCCAATCCCCATTTCTAAAACTCGTCATGAAACTCCTATAAGAGGCAAAGCCGTCTTTATCTCCATAAAAGAAGACTTCTTCAAAAATCCTACCGTCTGCATCAGTCAATTCTTTATAGGGAATATAATCCAAAGGCGGGAGATTTAATTTATCAGCCATATTATCAGCCCAATCTTCCGCTTTACTATGAGTATTTCTGGTATTAAATAAAGTAGCCAGCAATCCATATATGACTTTCCCTCTTTTATCATTTTGGCTTTCCATTTTTTGGAAATTCAGATTCACCTGCTGTTGTAAGCTATTGAGCAATTCTTTATCTTTAATACTTCCAAAAGCATCGGCTACGTCTACCGCATCTTCTAATCCTTCCGTATTTTGCAATCCGGTCACAAACTTACGCATTAGCAGGCTGGAATTAGCCGGCTTCATGGTTTCCAAGAAAGTATTCAGTGTATTATAAGCTGCAGAGAGCGTAATAAATTTTCTAAAATGATCAAAGACCAAAGACATCAATAATTCGTCACCGGTATGTGGCTTCATTCGATCCATCATCCGATGATACAATCCTACAAAACTAGAGGTATAGATTTCTTCCTGTCCATTGACCAATACATAATAAATCTCCTGAGGAGTCAACTTATTGGCAACAGCAAATCTTACTCTGTCAGAACTTTCATGTAATTCATTGACCATACGGATGTACCGCATAGCCCTCTTTCTGACATTATATTCCATTGCTTTCAAACCAATAGGTTGATCTCCGGAAAGCTTTCTTTTGTTCATATCCATCAAAGTCTTTACCGATAACCGATAGAAAGCATTCTCATCTGAAGCCACCTTTTTCAAATGGGAAATAGTGTATGTGCTATCTACGATATAATCGACAAAAGGCAACAATCGAATAGCCTTACCTGAAGCACCCACTTGTACAATCGTTTGTACCAATCTATCAGGATTATGCCTTATTTTACGACCAAGCGGTGTATAGGAAGTAGCAAAATTATACACACTCACCGGATAGGTACGAGCTATTTGAGCCACTGTAGAATCAATAAAAGGAGCATCAACCAAGTCAGGATAATTCTGATTTAAAGTAGCCAGAAAATGCTCCGGATGCTCTTTCGAATATAATCTAAGTAAAGCAGTTCTTGCTTTTTTATAACCATAATTTTGAGAAAATTGAATCACATTTATATTGGCTATATCATAGGGAATCCCTTTTACAAAAGGGGCTATACTCTCCCCTTTTTGATCTGCTTGAAGCATTTTTGAAAAGTTATCAATCAAAACAATGGCTGCCTTCGGTTGTAAAATACCCTCTGTTCTTTCCAAGTTATAATGTTTCAGCATTTGATAAATACTATTAAGGTAAAAGATCTGCAATCGCTTACTTTGAGAAGACTTCTCAATATTCCTGCGCATTTTATTTACCTTACTATATATTGCCTTCGTGACTTTTTTATTGATGTCGGCATCTTCGGAAACCTTTACTTTTTGGTCTTCTTTCCCATCAAAAAGATCCGCTTTCTTTTGTTCATTGGATATCTTTTCATGCCATATTTGTAAATATATAGGGATGAGCACCTCTGAAGTATCTTGTTCAGTACGAGGTTGAACAGAGGCATCAGCAGAAAAAGTAAATAAAATGGAACTACTCATCAATCCTGCAATCAAAAGAATTAAAAACTGTTTCATTGGTATTAAAAATTGAATCTTATATTAATTCTGTACAAATTTACAGCCAAACTTTCAACTTTGGAATTTCCTTGCTTCATAATTTACTTATTCGCTTATTTTTTAACAAAAAATGGGGGAAAAGATGCTTTTTTTTATAAAAAAACAAAAAACAAAAGTTTCATACTTTTCTGGAAACTAACACCTTACGATTCCTCTCAAAAATTATTTCTCATATAGAAAGCTGAAATTAGTAAAACTCCCAAAATGAACCTATTTTTGTCTCTGAAAATAATCATCCTTCTATGAATTTCAATAGCGTACTCAAGTTTTTTCTCCCAAAAGATAAAGTCTTCTACGTACTCTTTGAAAAAGTTTCTGACACACTCGAAGAAATGTCCACCCTTCTTTTAGAAGGGGTTAAACAATCGGATTTTGTCAAACGAAAAGAACTTTTTAAGCGAATAGCAGAATTGGAACATGAAAATGATAGCACCACCCATCAAACCTATGTAGAATTAGGACAAAATTTCATCACCCCTTTTGATCGGGAAGATATTCATACGCTCACTGCCACCCTAGATGACATTGCAGATCATATCCACGGAACCTCAAAGAAGATGATTCTCTACAATTATTTTGAGACGGATGACAGTATCAATGGTCTTGCAGATGTTATCTATAAATCTACAGTAGAGATCAAAAAAGCAGTACATGAGTTGAGAAATATGACCAACTTGAAATATATAAAAGAAGCCTGCGTTCGCATTAATAGCTTGGAGAATCAAGGAGATGATATTTATGACAGCAAAGTCGCAGCCCTTTTTCAACATGAGGATGATCCACGCCGAATCATTATTCTAAAGGATATCCTTCATTCTATGGAAGCAGCTGCAGATAAATGTGAAGATGTAGCCAATGTATTAGAATCTATTTTAATAAAATATGCTTAATGTGGGCAAGACACAACATCTATAGTTGAATTTATATGACCTTATTACTTATCATTATAGGACTGTGCATCATTTTTGACCTTATAAATGGATTTCATGATTCTGCCAATTCCATTGCAACGATAGTCTCTACCAAAGTACTCTCCCCTTTTCAAGCTGTATTGTTTGCAGCTTGTTTTAATTTTCTGGCTTATTGGATATTTGATTTAAATGTAGCCGATACCGTTGCAAAAGTAGCGCACACCCTCCAAATCAATTTGTGGGTCATTTTATGTGCAATCCTGGCAGCGATTACATGGAATTTGATTACCTGGGCTCTGGGGATTCCTTCAAGTTCCTCGCATACGTTGATAGGTGGTTTTGCCGGTGCTGCAGTAGCCCATGGAGGCTTTAGTACTGTTAATATGTGGGTAGTTATGAAAATTGCGGCCTTCATCTTTTTAGCCCCTGTTATCGGTATGCTTATTTCCATTACACTTCAGTTAATTATCACACAACTATGTAAGAGATCAAGCTATGGGAAAACAGAGCATACCTTCAAATATCTCCAATTAATCTCATCAGCGGCGCTCTGTATCGGACATGGAGGAAATGATGCACAAAAAACAATGGGGCTGATTGCTGCGGCAGTAGTTGTTTACATCATTAATGTTCATGGAATCGATGCCACCGCCTTACCACAATGGTTACATATTGGTTACACTATTAACGGAGATCAAGTAACTTTCCAACACCTGCCAGAATGGATTCCATTTGCGTGTTATCTAGCTATGGGTTTAGGTACAATGATGGGTGGCTGGCGAATTATCAAAACCATGGGATCCAGAATAACTAAGGTCACTCCTTTTGAAGGTTTTGGAGCAGAATTAGGAGGAGCCATCACACTATTTATTACAGAAACTTTAGGTATTCCTGTAAGTACCACCCATACAATGACCGGTTCGATTATCGGGGTAGGATCAATAAAGCGTCTATCGGCAGTCCGTTGGGGAGTTACTTACAGTCTTTTGTGGGCTTGGATTATTACCATTCCTATTAGCGCGCTATTAGCTACTATTTTTTATTGGTTAACCTATCTTCTTCATTAAGCTGTATAAGCTTTGTCGAACTTTGCGGTCTTCCTTCTTTAAAATGGCGTTTCTTCATTTCCTTCATCAAAAGACATGTCATTCATTCTTGACCCCTTCTGAATATACGTTTGCGAATCCTCTCCTCCTCCGGAGAAATCTCCTCCTCCTCCATTATCAAATCCATCATACCCCCCATACCCACCTTCTGTATCTTCAATTTCTTCAAAACGTTGAATATCTAACTGGGCTTTATAGTTCACTGTTGCCAATTTACCGTTTCTGTGTTTTGCAATTTTTATCTGAGTCAGTCCTTTAATCGATTCCCCCATTTCATCGGTATCCTGATCATGATATTCCGGTCGATATAGGAACAAAACCATATCGGCATCCTGCTCAATCGCTCCCGATTCCCTCAAATCGCTTAACATCGGCATTTTATTCCCATCCCGACGTTTTTCTACCTCTCTACTCAACTGAGAAAGAGCAATCACCGGAAGTTCTAATTCTTTAGCTAATCCCTTCAAATCTCTGGAGATCTTACTAATTTCCTGTTCTCGGTTTGTATTCCTTCCACTAGTACCGGTCATCAACTGAAGATAGTCAATAATAACCAACCCAAGATTATTTTTATGTTTTAATCGTCGGCATTTTGCACGCAATTCAAACATATTGAGTGCCGGGGTATCATCAATAAAAAGGCTGGTTTCGGACAAAGGTTCTATTCCTTTTACCATCAACTGCTTCATTTCATATTCTTCCAGTTTACCGGATGAAATCCTTTCCAACAACACTTCCGATTTCATTGATAACATACGCTGCACAATCTGACCGGCAGACATTTCTAAAGAAAAAATTGCTGATGCTGTAGGTTTAACCGGATCTGTTGCCGCATTGAGTGCTAAATTCAAGGCAAAAGCCGTTTTTCCTACTGACGGACGTGCAGCAAGAATCACCAAGTCGGTAGGTTGCCATCCCTTGGTAATGGAATCCATATGATTATAGCCCGAAGGCACCCCACTTATATCCTCATCACTCTCCCGTAGCATTTCTATTCGCTCCAGGGTTTGTTTCAACACATCACCGATATTGGTATAATTTTTTCTCAGATGGTTATCTGTAATTTCATATAATTTCTGTTCCGCTTCATCCATCAGATCAAAAACATCTGTAGAATCTTCAAAGGCATCTTTAATAATCTCTCCGGAAATCCTAATCAACTCTCTCTGGATAAACTTTTGAAGTACAATCCTTGCATGCGCCTCCATGTTAGCAGTAGAAGAGACCATATTCGTCAACCGAGTCAGATAATAAGGTCCTCCAATCATTTCCAACTCTCCGGCAATCTTCATTTCTTCAGTAACTGTCAACAAATCTATTGGCATAGATTTATCAGAGAGTTCCCTCATAGCTTTAAAAATAGCTTGATGAGCTTCTACATAGAAACATTCCGGACGTAAGATTTCCACAGCTGTATCAAAGGCACTTTTCTCCAACATGATTGCCCCTAAAACGGCTTCTTCCAGATCTTTAGCCTGTGGTGGAACTTTCCCGTAAATTAAAGAGGATACATCACTTTTTTTCCTGCGCACATTCGCTTCTTTCTTGAGGTTGGAGAGTTCCATAAATTCGTTTCGTATGATTTTTATATTTTATAATGAATTAGTAATCAGATAATTATTAAATAGGTATAAGCCTCTTATGACGACCGCTCTTAACATAAGGAAAAAGTTCCTTTTCTCTAAAATCGAAAATACGAAATTAGTTATATTCTTCTTCATTCCCCATTATTTCACCGAAAATATTTATTAATTATTATAGTAAAATACTACACGAAGAAAATGGAGTTATCCTATTTTCTCTTTTCAATATCCACAGTTACCTTCATTTATTCACAACATAATCACAACTTATTCACATAGGCAAAAAAGGACTAAAAAATCTTTCCTTTTAGTCCTTTTAAATAGACCTTAAATGTCTTTGGCAATTGAGTTACATATTCAATCCGCCACAAACGCTAATGGTTTGTCCGGTAACATAGCTACTTAAATCAGAAGCCAGATACAGCGCAGTATTAGCAATATCCTCACCTTTTGCAAAGCGACCAAGCGGAATTTGTTTCTTATAATTATCAGCCACCTCTCCTTCTTTTAAATAATCGGTCATATCAGTTTCCACAAATCCGGGAGCAATAGCATTACATCGTACATTTCGACTACCCAATTCTTGGGCAATTGATTTCGTAAATCCAATAATACCGGCCTTAGATGCTGCATAACTACTCTGCCCAGCATTACCTCTAATTCCAATAATAGAGCTCATATTAATAATTACACCCTGTCTGGCTTTCATCATGGGGCGAATCACCTGCTTCGTCATATTATAAACGCTTTTCAGATTGATCCCAATCACATCATCCCACTGTTCTTCATTCAAACGTAACAAAAGGTTATCTTTTGAGATTCCGGCATTATTTATACAAACATCAATAGCCCCAAACGCCTTAATAACATCAGCCACAAAAGATTGGCAATCGGCGAAGTCTCCGGCATTGGACTGTTCTGCAATCGCTTTTACATTAAAAGACTCAAGCTTCTCAACAAGTTCTTTTGCTTTCTCCTCAGAGCTACGATAGGTAAAGGCTATATTTGCGCCTTGTTCGGCAAATTTCAAAGCAATAGCCTCTCCTATACCACGGCTACCTCCTGTAAGGATAACATTTTTGTTTTCTAATAAATTCATATGTCACTGTTTTATGATTGAATCATGTTTAATATTTCATCAATATATCTTCGGTCATTACTTAAACGTGGAACTTTATGCTGCCCCCCCAATTTATCTTTATACTTAAGCCAATTATTAAAAGTACCCTTGGGTAATACCTTTACTTTAGGACGATGAAGCGCCATTCCTTTATATCTTTTTGCTTCATAATCAGAATTCACTTCCTGCAAGGCTTGATCCAAAAGAGTAATAAACGTGTCGATATCTTTCGGTTCCTTCTCAAATTCGATTAACCATTCATGAGCTCCGTTTGTATGATCTGAAAAGAAAATGGGAGCCACCGTATAATCACTCAGAATAGCATGCGTTTGATGACAAGCATGAGCAATTGCTTTATCTGAGTTTTCTACAATAACCTCCTCTCCAAAAGCATTGATAAAGGATTTTGTACGGCCCATCACCTTTATTCGAAAAGGATAGGTCGTTGTAAATTGGATAGTATCACCCACGACATACCGCCATAAACCACTGTTTGTAGAGATGACCAATACATAAGTCTGACCTACTTCTACTTCTTCTAATTGCAAAGTTCTCGGATTTGATTTTTCTAATTCTTCTTGGGGCATAAATTCATAAAAAATGCCATGTTTCAGCATCAACAACATCCCTTTATTTTCCAAGATGTCATCCTGGGCGGCAAAAAATCCTTCTGAAGCATTATAAGTCTCCTGATATTTCATTTCAGGATCCCGAATTAGTCTTTCAAACTGCTCCTTATATGGAGTAAAGCTTACTCCTCCATGAAGATATAATTCTAAGTTAGGCCAAACTTCCTTTATGTCACTTTTCCCGGTAAGTTCCAGAATATATTTCATCAATAAAATCGTCCAGGAAGGAACTCCGGCAATGGAAGACACATTTTCGGTAATGGTTTCTTTTGCAATGCGATCAAATTTCTTTTCCCACTCATCCATCAAGGCAACCGAGAGATCCGGAGTGCGCATCAACTGTCCATAAAAAGGCATATTCTGAAGCACGACAGCACTTAAATCTCCATATGAAATTAAATCATTTAATTGGCTTACCTGATGGCTTCCCCCAATTACCAAGGATTTACCGGTTAACAAATCTGACTTAGGAAAATTATGATAAAACAAAGTCAATACATCTCTACCGGCTCGATAATGACATTCTCTCAAACTTTCTCTCGTAACGGGAATAAATTTACTTTTATCATTTGTTGTACCACTTGATTTAGCAAACCAGCGGATAGGGGTGTTCCATAACAAGTTTTGTTCTCCCCCAATAATCCGATCAATATAAGGTTTCAACAATTCATAATCTTGTAAAGGAACGCTCTTTTTAAAGGTCGTAATCGTTCGAATGTCACTAAAATTATATTTTCTTCCAAACTCAGTATATTGCCCCTGATTAACGAGATCTTGAAACACCTCTTTCTGCGCATCACATGGAGCATTAATAAATTGTTCCATGCGACCCGACCGCAAACGCGCAATTCGTGATAAGGCAGGACTAAGTATCTTCATATATTAGCAGCTATTAATCAGAGGAATCTTCAGGTAAATCCTCTAGAATTTTCTTCCCTTTAAATTCAAAATTCTTTCCAAGATATACTTTCCTAACCTGAGGATCTGCAGCTAAGTCTTCTGCTGTTCCGGCCTTTAGAATATTCCCTTCAAACATTAAATAAGCCCGATCTGTTATAGAAAGTGTTTCTTGCACATTGTGGTCGGTAATAAGAATACCTATATTTTTTCTTTTTAGTTGCACGACGATGGTCTGAATGTCCTCTACCGCAATAGGATCTATTCCTGCGAAAGGCTCATCCAGCAGTATAAATTTAGGATCCACGGCCAGTGCTCTGGCAATTTCTGTTCGTCTTCTTTCCCCTCCGCTAAGCAAGTCCCCATTGCTCTTTCTTACATGCTGAAGGTGAAATTCATCCAAAAGAACTTCAAGTTTCTCCTTTCTTTCCTTTTTTTTCAATTTCGTCATTTCCAGGACAGCCAATATGTTATCCTCTACACTCAGTTTTCTAAAAACAGAAGCTTCCTGAGGAAGGTATCCTATTCCCATCTTTGACCGCTTATACATAGGAACTCTCGTAATGTTTTTATCATCCAGATAAACATCTCCTTCATCAGGTTTTATAAACCCTACCACTTGATAAAAAGTCGTTGTTTTTCCGGCACCATTTGGACCTAACAAACCCACAATCTCTCCCCTGGAAACTTCCAGCGAAACATGATCGACCACAACCCGACTACGATATTTTTTTACCAGTTCCTTTGTATGTAATTTCAAAACTCCTCTGTTTAGATAGCAAAAATAACATTTATCCGCTTGAATTTAAAAATTAATCTTGTCGAAATCTCTGAGAATAGATTTTCTTTTTGACAGAAAAAGGTGTAGGTTTGCATAAAGATAAAATCATTTTACAAGATGAGAGTAAAACATTTTATAGGTATAGCTATCGGGATGCTTCTAATTGTTGTACTGACTTCCCCGGACATCTTAGCCCAATGTGCTATTTGTGGAAAGGTGGCTGCTGCGCAGAACGAAAAAGCTGCAAGTAGCTTTAATGCAGGTATACTCTACCTAATGGCCATCCCCTTTTCGGTGGTAGGCTTTATTGGATATCGCTGGTATAAAACAAATTTTGCAGAAGAAGAGGAATAATATTAATTATATTCAATTCATATAATAAAAAGACCCGGATATTTCAAAATATCCGGGTCTTTTTATTAATTACAGGAATCTTAGTGCTTAAAATGCCGTTTTCCTGTCATCACCATCGTCATATCATTCTGTTCGCAGTAAGCAACAGAATCCTTATCCCGAATAGATCCTCCCGGCTGAATAACTGCATTTATTCCTTCTGCATGGGCTAATTTCACACAATCATCAAAAGGGAAAAAGGCATCACTTGCCATAACAGCCCCATTCAGATCATGATCGAATTGCTTTGCCTTCGCAATAGCCTGTCGAAGTGCATCTACGCGAGAAGTCTGTCCGGCACCCATTCCCACGATTTTACGATCTTTAATCAGAGCAATGGCATTTGATTTTAGATGTTTACAAACCAGATTAGCAAACTTCAATTCTTCTTTTTCTTTTTCTGTGGCCGCTCTTCCGGTTTCTTCCCATTCTTCAAAATTTCCCTGATCTACATCTTGTACTAAAATACCGTTAATCACTCTTTTGAAGATGGAAGCATCATCCAACAAGGCCTTTTGTTTTAATAAGATTCTATTTTTTTTCTTTGATAAAATTTCAAATGCCTCGGGACTAAAATCTTTAGCCACTAAAATTTCAAAAAACATCTTACTGATGGAAGTAGCCGTTTCTTCATCTACCACTTCATTCGTCACATAAACACCCCCAAAAGCACTTTCTTTATCGCCCGACAAAGCTGCTTCCCAAGATTCTTTCAAACTAGATCGAATGGCCAATCCACAAGGGTTGGTATGTTTAATTACTGCAAAAACATTCTTTTCATCCTTAAATTCCTGTACCAGTCTCACTGCAGAATCAATATCTACCAAGTTATTATAAGAAATCGCTTTCCCATGAAGTTGTTCGAAAATTTCCTCAAAATGACCATAAAAGGCGCCTTTCTGATGTGGATTTTCTCCATATCTGAGGGTGCGTTCAGGTGTAGAGGAAGCAAGGAAATAATTTTTTTCTTCTTTTTGTAAAAAATATTGTGCTATTGCCACATCATAATGGGCACAAAGCTCGAATCCACGACTTGCATAATGGCGGCGTTCCTCCAATGAAGTAATGCCTTTGTTTTCTTTAAGAATATGTAGCAATCCGGCATAATCCTCTTTGGAGGAAACGGTAAGCACATCTTTATAATTTTTTCCCGCAGCACGAATAAGGGACACCCCCCCAATATCTATCTTTTCAATAATTTCTGCTTCTTCATTCGTATTTTTTACTGTTTCCTCGAAAGGATAAAGATCAACAATCACTAAATCAATCTCAGGAATTTGATATTGTGACAACTCCTTTTGATCATTTTCATCTTCGCGTCTTGCGAGAATGCCACCAAAAATTTTAGGATGTAAGGTCTTTACACGTCCTCCCAAAATACCAGGATAATCCGTCACACTTTCTACAGATTTACAAGGAACATTTTGTTTTTCAATAAACTTTTGTGTTCCTCCTGTTGAATACAAGGTTACTCCCAATTGATGCAGCTGCTTAACAATTTCTTCTAATCCCTCCTTATGGTAGACCGAAATAAGCGCTGACTGAATTTGCTTTGACATAATATGTTTTTTATTTTTTTATGGACAGGCACCAGGCACCTTTACCGATTACTGAAAAACAAAGCAAATTTAGCTTTTTACAGGCAGAATTCCATTTCTCTCTTTGCCAATTATACACCGAAGCATCAAAAACAACGACTTTAGGAGAAAAATACGCCATTATATCTTTCATTGACAATTGGTTATAATGTGACAAGATAACATAATCCACCGGAAAAAAATTATGTAAAATAGCAGGAGAAAAACCCTTATCAATCCTCACAAGCCTCTTTCCGGCTATAGTAAAGAAAAATGCGGGTTGTTCCTTGATTGTCCTTTCTTCAATATGCAAAGCCTCTTTCGAAGGCTGTAGCGTATATTCCCAAAGATCCGACTTTTCTAAATCCTTCTTATGAGAAATGAGTTTCGATTTTTTCCCTGAAACCAATTCTATCATTGACGATCCGGGAGTATTATACACAATAACTTTTTTCTGACGGAGTCGCTTTATCTCACTGCCAATTCCTATGATGAATATAAAAGCGATAACCATCAAACTATAGATAAATGCACGCTTATATTTATATCGTATTCCTAAACAAAGCAAGAGGATAAGTAGGTATAGACAGCACAATTTCAGGATACTCAAATGAAAATATTCCCAACGAACGAACGGAATATGATTGATCCACAACACGATTTCGTTCATCAAAAAAAGAATTTTACTTACAATCCAACCTACATATTCTGCAATCCCCGAGAGAAAAGAAAGCATCAATAACAATACTTCCCCGTACAATGCCAAAGTAGCCACAGGGATTAATACCAAATTACTCAAAAGAAATAATGTTGGAAACTGATGAAAGTAAAAAAGAACTAAAGGAAATACAAAAACCTGTGCAGATAAAGAAACGGCAAGCATCTCTCCAAAATAACGAAGAAGTCTATACCTGGACCAAAACAAGTTTCGGAGTGGCTTTTGAAATGCCAAAATTCCGGCAACTGCCAGATAGGATAACTGAAATCCTACATCAAAAAGTAAATACGGTTGAAAACTAAGTAACAAAAAGGCAGAAGCCGCTAAAAGATTAAGGCTTTCTCCCCGACGATGAAAAAAGAACTTGCCAACGGCAAAACAAGAAAACATCACTGTTGCCCGGAGCGTGGAAGGATGCGCCCCGGTCAACAAGGCAAAACCCCATAAACACAAGCAAATTAGTACTCCCTGAAGATTTTCGGTCTGTTTGGGTAAAAGGCTGAATAACCACAACAGAATAAGATAAATGAGACCTACATGTAAGCCGGAAATAGCAATAAGATGAACGACACCGATATTCGCAAAGGCTTGTACCAATTTAGGATCTAAATCCGCTCGATATCCTAACAACAAAGCTACGCCTACTCCGGCTTCCCGAACAGAAGGAATATATTTTTTGAGTTCCTCAATACACTTTTTCCTCAGACGAATAAAAAAGGATTTCAGCTTATTCCCAGCCTTCCTTTTTACTAAAAGCCACTGATTCTCCCTTACATAACCACTAAATCTAATATTTTTTGCTCTGCAATAACGCTGATAATCAAATTCACCGGGATTTCCTGCATTTTTGATTCGTTGTAAAGTCTTCGGAAAAATCAAAATATCCCCATATTGTAAATGGAGGGGAGTGTCCCTTTTTTGAAAATAAAGAAAGGCCTTCCCTTTTGTTGTCACAATCTGCTTTCCATTTTTCACAGCCAGAATCCGGACACTTGCTTTCCAACTATGTGCCTTCTCACTTAGAGGACTTTCCAAAAGCACCTTCACATAACTGCTGTCTCTCAGATAACGCCCCGCATAATTTTTGCTCAAACTGTCATTATGCCACCAAGATAGGAGACTCCCAAAAACAACCAAAAGAAAATAGATAGGAGCATTGGCCATTTTTTTGCCGGTTTCTGACTTTCTTCTACTAAGAAAAGCCATTCCCAAAGCAAGCAGGACAAAAAGAACAACCGCAAAAAGAGGAGAGAAATAAGAGAAAGGACAGAATCTCCACCCAACAATAATTCCAATTATTAGAGGAAAAAGACAATACACAAAAGGCGTACACTTACCGGTTAAGCCATAAGAAAGAGGCATACTCTAACTTATAAAATATTCATATCTTTTTCAAATTAGATTCAAAATTATCTATATTTGACTTTGTAATTCAAAACTAGATTCATCATTTTTATGCCAAAAGACGATCAAAAAAAAATACTCGAAATTCAGAATGAATTACTTTCTCTATCAAAGGAGCGAACCACTTATTCTGCCATACGTACCTACATGAATGCAGAAAGGACTTTGTCGGTATGGATAAGAACCTCTTTATCGATCATGATTTTTGGTATTGCCATTGATCGTTTTGGTCTTATCGCCCAAGGATTATCCAATCACCCCAAATCTCTTTTCGGGCATCCAAGTACTCCTACCTCCTTACTGGGACTATTACTTGTCATCTTCTCCGTCATCATGGCATTTTTTGCAGGCTGGCGTTTTCTGGCTTTTTCCCGGAAATACAAAAAGGAATTTCCTCTCCCTCCCCACCATCGAATCTGGCTACCCCCCACCTATGCATTTATGATGGTTATCTTTGGTGTTTTTCTGGCTTTTTTCATGTGGATTATTCATTAATTTTCAATCAAAACATTCTAACCCTTTTAAAAAAAAGATAGAATAGTTACTTTTGGAATTCAATTACTAAGCTTATGAACAATAGAAAATTTCTTTTAGCCCTTTGTCTTACATGTGTAACACTTTTAGCAACCTCTACTGTTTTTGCTGCAAAACAGGATCATGTTTATCAAATTGGTGTGGCAGGTTCTGCTCCATTTGTTGTAGATACGCAACAGCAGACAGGTATTTCACTAGAGATATGGCAAGCCATGAGTAACCAGCGAAATATGGATTATCAATTAATTTCCTACCAAGATGCACCTTCGGCATTAAGTGATTTAGATAGCGGAAAACTGGATGCTGTTGTTGGTCCGCTAAGTATTACCTCTGAACGAGCAGAACTTGCCAAATTCACACAACC
Organism: uncultured Chitinophagaceae bacterium; assembly: GCA_964647485.1. Classification (GTDB taxonomy): domain Bacteria; phylum Bacteroidota; class Bacteroidia; order Chitinophagales; family Chitinophagaceae; genus FW021-bin31. The sequence goes on from CAZYHV010000022.1 coordinate 49,539, forward strand.
CTATTACCAATCCAGTTTGTCAATTATGTCAAGAATAGATGCTCCTACTATCTGGGAACGAATCAAACCCTTTTTTAGTGTTAAATTCTATTATGCTGTATTCGTGTTTTTATGCATTCTATTTATTGTCGGTCTTCTTTTATGGATAACAGAAAGAGAACATAACCCGGACGAATTCCCCAAAGCACCGGCGAAAGGAATTGCCAATGGAATGTGGTGTGCGATTGTTACCATGTCAACAACAGGATATGGAGATCGCTCTCCAAGAACTTTCTGGGGAAGAATTATAGCCGGAGCCTGGATGATTATATCGATGATTTTTACCACAGCTATGATTGCAGGAATAGCCAGCTTCCTTACTTTATCAGGATTCGGATCTCATACAATTACTGAAGCAAAGCAATTGGCTAACAAAAAAGTAGCCGTAGTCAAGAACTCTCCGGCAGCTACATTCGTTACTAAATATGGTGCCGATAAGGTCTATTTTAAAAACCTTGATGAAGCCTATAAAGATCTCAAAGACCAAACTGTTGATGCCATTGTTTTTGATCGCCCGCAATTGCTTTATTATCAAAAGAATCACAAAGATGATGATATCATGGTTTCCCATAATCAATATGTTCGCCAAGGATATGGGTTCGCCGTCCCCCTAGATTCTCATAATTTACATGAAATTGATATCAGCCTTTTGAAATTACAGGAATCCGGACGGGTAAATCGAATTATCAACAGCTGGTTGGGTGAACATGATCAATAAAGCGGAAAACATATGACAGATCAACCGATCATTATATATACCGATGGAGCTTCCCGAGGAAATCCGGGACCGGGAGGATATGGAGCCATACTCAGTTGGAAAGGAAAAAAGAAAGAAATCTCAGCAGGTTATCAGAAAACTACCAACAACAGAATGGAGCTGTTAGCCGTCATCTCTGCCCTGGAAGCACTGAAAAAGGAAGGATTAAAAATCACTATTTATACCGATAGTAAATACATTGTGAATGCGGTAGAAAAAGGTTGGCTTTTCAATTGGGTAAAGAAAAATTTTAAAGGAAAGAAAAACAAAGACCTCTGGCTACGCTTTTTGCAATCTTATAAGAAACATCATATCCGGTTTGAATGGGTAAAAGGTCATGCCCAAAACCCATGGAATAATCGTTGTGATGAATTGGCGACAATGGCAGCAGATGAAAAACCAATCCATATCGATCATGGGTTTGAAGTAAAGTAAACAATATCCATTCAATCTTGTTATTCAGTAAGATAGTGCTATTTTTTCATTAAAAAAGAGATATTATGGATCCTAACATTGGCATATTACCGGAACATACGAAGGAAGTTGCCCTTATTCTAAATACCCTTCTTGCTGACGAAACTCTATTGTACACCAAGACAAGAAATTATCATTGGAATATAGAAGGTTCTAATTTTATTCAAATACATGAATTTTATGAGGATCAATACAATGAGTTGGCTGAATTAATCGATGAAATTGCAGAAAGAGTAAGACAAATTGGACATTTTGCAGAGGGTCGATTAAAGGATTTTATCGCTTTAACCAACCTAGAAGAACAGGGATATACAGACGATCAGAAAATCCAACTAAAAAATCTCCTTGCGGATCATGAAACGATTGCCCGTACCATTCGAGAACATGTTCCTACGGTTGAAGAAGAATACAAAGATTTAGGAACTGCAGATTTCCTAACAAGCACCCTCCAATTACACGAGAAGATGGCTTGGATGATTCGTGCTCATATAAGATAATTATAAATAAAAACCCACAATCGCTCTACGGACTGTGGGTTTTATGTTTTTTTAAATTTTCTACTTACAGGTTCGCCTGTATTTTTTTGTTTAAAACAGATTTAGGAACAGCTCCCACCTGTTTATCTACGACTTCTCCCCCTTTTATAAAGAGAATAGCCGGAATACTGGTAATTCCATAATTCATGGAAGTCTGTGGATTCTCATCTACATTCACTTTACCAATATTGACCTTTCCTTCATATTCTTTAGCGAGATCTTCAACCACCGGACCTACAGCGCGACAAGGACCACACCATTCTGCCCAAAAGTCTACTACACTCAGCTGATCAGATTCCAAAACATCTGACTGAAAATTACTGTCTGAAAATTCTAAAGCCATGTTTATATCCTTTTTATTTGTTTAAAAAAATTAATCTTAAAATATTCCAATCTTACTTTATTCAATAACTGAACCAATTACAAATATAGTGCCTTTTTGTCAGTATCTCATCTTGACTCTTAGTTCTTATTTATATTTATCCGCACCTTAAAGCTTTTCTGGTCTTCCAGAAATTCCACTAAATCTTCATTTATTTCTACTTTTCGAGTCAAACTTCGAAGGTTGATTCGCTGTTCCGGATGTTCCTGATCCGTCAAATGAAAACAAAATCCACTACTTCCCGGATTTTCTTCTAAATTATCTGCCAAAAAATCTATCTGTTCCCCGGTTATACTATCCACCAATGTAGAAATCTCAACTTCTTCTGTCATTTCTGTTTTCACATCTTCCAACAATTGTATTCTTTGTAGTTGAAATTCAATTTCCTCCTGTTTAAAACGTTTAGGTTGAGCCACACCTTCGATGCAGAGTATTAAACCGGGCGTAAGAAATTTAGAAAAGTTAACATATTTCTTTTTAAAGAGCATAATCTCTCTGGCTCCGGTATAATCCTGAACAATAAGTTTCCCGTATTTATTCCCTTTTTTAGAAATTCGATCCAGGGCTTCTGTCACATAAACTCCAAGCCTAAAACGCCGGTCCTTGACCGGCTTCCCTTGCTGGGCTTTCTCGCCCATATCTTCCATCTGTTCTTTCAGGGAGCGCAGGCTGGTAAATTGATAATGTTTCAATTCAAACTTATAACTATCCAAAGGATGACCACTGAGATAGATTCCTGCTACCTCTCTTTCCTTTTCCAGACGAATCATCAACGTCCAGGGATCACATTCGGGGATTTTGGGCAACGTCAATTCCGGCATCTCCATTTCTCCAAAAAGACTGCCCTCCATTTGTGCTTTACTATTTTGAGACTGATTGCCAAAACGCACCAATTTTTCGATTCCTGTTTGCAAGTCATTTTCCGGATGGAAAAAGTATTGTGCACGATGTAACTCTTCAAAGCAGTCAAAAGCTCCCGACATCGCCAGACATTCTATCGCTCTTTTATTAACCGATCGCAAACTTACCCTTTGTATAAAGTCATAAATATCTTTATAATAACCATTTTCTTCTCTTTCATTCACAATATTCTCGACCGCACTATCTCCCACTCCTTTTAGACCGGCCAGACCAAAGCGTATTTCTCCCTTTTGATTCACTGCAAAATTATGTCCGGACTCATTCACATCCGGGCCTAACACCGGCACTCCAATTCGCTTACTCTCTTCCATGTGAAAAGTCAATTTCTCAATATTATTCAAATTATTGGTCATGACGGCTGCCATATATTCTGCCGGATAATGTGCTTTCAAGTAAGCGGTTTGATAAGCTACAAAGGCATAACAGGTAGAGTGAGATTTATTAAAAGCATAAGAGGCAAAAGCTTTCCAATCTTCCCAGATTTTATCACAAACTTTCGGATCATGGCCTCTTTCTTTACAACCATCCAAAAATTTGGACTTCATCTTCTCCAATACTGCAATCTTCTTTTTCCCCATTGCCTTCCGCAAGGTGTCTGCCTCCCCCTTTGTAAACCCAGCCAGTTTTTGAGATAAGAGCATGACCTGCTCCTGATACACTGTAATCCCATAGGTCTCCTTCAAATATTCTTCCATTTCAGGCAGATCGTAAGAGATTTCCTCCCGACCATGTTTCCGATCAATATAGTTCGGAATATAAGCAATAGGTCCCGGTCGATACAAGGCATTCATGGCAATAAGATCACCAAACTTATCCGGTTTTAAAGCTCTCAGATATTTTTGCATACCTTTACTTTCAAACTGAAAGGTACTGTTAGTATCTCCATTTTGATACAATTCAAAAGTAGCTGCATCATCTAAAGGAAGATCATCCAGGTCAATCTCCACGCCATGATTTTCTTTCACCTGCTCCAACGCATACTTCAAGATGGACAAGTTTTTTAGTCCTAAGAAATCCATTTTGATTACGCCGGCATCCTCAATTACTTTCCCATCATATTGCGTAATAAGCAAATCCGAATCTTTTGAAGTAGCTACAGGAATAGAATCCGTCAAATCATTCGGAGCTATAATTACCCCCGCCGCATGAATCCCCGTATTTCTAACCGATCCTTCTAATTTTACCGCTTCTCTCAGCACCTCTCCTTCCTGACTATCTTCCTTATAAATATCACGTAATTTTTTGACCAACGCCAATTGATCGGGATTCAATTGTTCTTTCTCCTCGAGACTCTTATGTCCTTCCAAGGGAGCATGAAAAACTCGTCCTAATTTAATGCCCGGTCTATCGGGAACCATCTTGGCCAGTGTATTTGATTGTACTAATGGCAAATCCATTACCCGAGCGACATCCTTAATACTCATTTTTGCCGCCATGGTCCCATAGGTGACAATCTGAGCCACCTGATTCTTTCCGTATTTCTCTACTACATAATCAATCACCTTTTGCCGGCCCTCATCATCAAAATCCGTATCGATATCCGGCATACTGTTTCTGTCCGGATTCAGAAAACGCTCAAACAATAAGTCATATTTCACCGGATCTATATTGGTAATCCCTATACAATAAGCCACCACAGATCCTGCAGCTGATCCACGTCCCGGACCCACAAAAACGCCGGTCTTACGAGCTGCCTCAATAAAATCCATAACAATAAGAAAATATCCTGCAAAACCCATGGTTTCAATAGTGCCCAATTCAAACTCCAGACGCTCTTCAATCTCAGGAGTAATCTCTGCATAACGATCATGAGCTCCTTCATAACACAGATGTCGCAGATACTGCATCTGATCGATAAACCCATCGGGAATCGGGAAATTCGGCAGCATAATGTCTTTCTTCAAATCCAATAATTCTACTTTATCCACGATTTCATTGGTATTATCTATAGACTCGGGAACATCACTAAATAATTCCTTCATCTCCTCCTGCCGCTTGAAATAAAATTCATCATTGGCAAAACCAAATCGATATCCCTTTCCTCCCTGTTCGTCTGTAGAAATAGGGGTAGATTTTAAATCTCCGGTATTGATACAAAGTAAAATATCATGCGCGTTGGCATCTTCTCTTTCTACATAATGAGAATCATTGGTCGCTATTGTTTTGACATTATATTTTTTTGCAAATTTTAAAAGAGTGTGATTAATTGTTTCTTGCGCTTCAAGTTTATGGCGTTGTAACTCAATGTAATAGTCATCTCCAAAAATATCCAGCCACCATTTAAAAACCTCCTCTGCCTCCTCTTCACTTTTATTCAGAATAGCTTGTGGCACCTCAGCGGCAATACAACAAGTAGTTGCTATAAGCCCCTTATGATATTTTAGAATCAATTCTTTATCTATTCTCGGAAATTTTCCATAAGTTCCTTCGATAAATCCTAATGAACACAATTTTGTCAGGTTTTTATATCCTTCCTCATTTTTGGCCAACATAACCTGATGATATCTTTTATCTTTCTTCTCTCGGGAAAACTTCTTTTCATGTCGATCCTTCACAACATAAAATTCGCATCCGGCAATGGGTTTTACCTTCAAACGATCATCCTTTTTATCTCCGGGATTCAATTTATGTTTGTAGGCTTCTCCCACGAAATCAAATACTCCGAACATATTTCCATGATCTGTAATCGCCAAAGCTTTCATATTATCATCAATCGCTTTTTGATATAATTTCTGAACATTGGCTGCTCCATCCAGTAGAGAATATTGAGTATGACTATGCAGATGTGAAAAATCAGGCATGACGCTAAACTTTTTTTTATTTTGACCCCAAAATAAATACTTTCATCGCAATATTGATGTTAATAAGGACAAAACTTCTCCACAAGTTTTGCTTCAAGCCTCTACAAAAAAGGATAATTCTTTGTTTTTCAGAAAATCATTTAATAAATTCGCATAAATTTTTGAGATTCCTACAAATGAAGGTGCACGTATTCAGTCTCGTATTGTTAACAACGTTGTCAGCCTGTTCGTTCATGCGACAATCTCAACAACAATCTCAAGACTTTTCAAAAAAAAGGGCATATACTCAAAAAGAAAAAGACAGCCTGGTTTTCCTTCATCATTCCTCTCATCCCACATATAAAGAAGATTCTTCTTTTCGCTCAAATGCCCATCAGTTCGACCAAAATCCCGAAAAGATTATAAGTAAGTCTACTGAATATCAGAAAGAATATGCCAAATATCTTGAATTAATCCCTCAGGAAGTCATCCAAAATCCTAAGTTATGGGCTTTTATTGATGATTGGTGGGGAACCCCTTATCGTCTGGGAGGAGCTTCTAAAAGAGGAATTGACTGTTCTGCATTTTCTCAAAAATTATATAAAGAAGTTTTTCAAATTCATTCGATTCCAAGAACTGCACGGGCTCAATACAAAGCCTCCATAAAGATTAAACATATTCGCGATTTACAACCGGGGGATTTGGTCTTTTTCAAGATTCACAGCAGACGAATTTCCCATGTAGGCATCTATCTGCAGAACAATAAATTTGTAGACGCAACCGTATCTTCCGGTGTAACCATTAGCGATCTGACCAATCCATATTGGCAGCGTTATTTTGTAGGAGGAGGTCGACCTAAAGAGTTAGAAACGAATACCTTATTTCTCGCTACTAAAGATCAATAATCCGTCTTACACTCCCAAATCATTTATAATTGCAGCAATCCTTTGATCCAATGACTGTTGAATATGATCAAAGTCCATCTCCTTATTTAATTCGGTATTGACACTAAAATAAAACTTAATCTTTGGTTCTGTTCCCGAAGGGCGAGCAGATATTTTACTACCGTCAGCCAGAAAAAATTGCAATACATTAGAAGAAGGTAAATGAAGATCTTTCTCCTCTCCACTTTTTAAATCTTTTTCTTTTCGGGATTGGTAATCAGCTATTTTAACGACCTCCGAATCATTTAATCGTTGGGGAGGATTTTCTCTGAAATTGGTCATCATTGCAGCAATTTCCTCAGCGCCCTTCATTCCCTCTCTTTTAATAGAAATCAACTTCTCTTTATACAGTCCATATTTTTCATATAACCCAATAAGTTCTTCAAAAAGTGATTTTCCTTTTTCTTTCGCTACAGCAGCCATCTCAGCAATAAGTGCCGTAGAAGAAACAGCATCTTTATCTCTCGTTTGATCCCCGACCAAGTAACCATAAGATTCTTCACCTCCACAGATAAAGTTTAATTTCCCTTCATTCAGTCTGATTTTTTCTGCAATCCATTTAAAACCGGTCAAGACATTCATACAGGTCATTTCATGTTCCTTGGCAAATGCATCAATCATGTCTGTAGTCACAATCGTTTTGCAAATAAAGTCGTTATCCTGACTCATTCCCTTTGCTTTTCGTGTCCCTACCAAATAATTGAAAAGTAATACGGCGGTCTGATTCCCATTTAATAAAGTCCATTCTCCATGATTATCCTTTACGCCTACCGCTACTCTGTCAGCATCAGGATCTGTACCAATCAACAAATCGGCATCCATTGCCTTCGCCTTTTCCAGTCCCAGTTTCATCGCCTCAGCTTCTTCCGGATTAGGATAAACGACAGTGGGAAAATCTCCATCCGGAGTCGCTTGTTCTTTCACAATAGTGTAATCGGTAAATCCAAAACGATCCAATACTTTTGGGACTAAAGTAATTCCCGTTCCATGAATAGGAGTATATACGATCTTTAAATCGTGTTGTTTTTCTATCACCTCTTTATTCAAAGACAAATCAGCCGTATTTTTGATATAAGCTTCATCGGTCTCGGTTCCTAAAGGAATAATTAAATGCTCATTTCCCTCCCATCTTACATCTGCTATACTTTCTATTTTTTGAACCTCAGCGATAACATTTTTATCATGTGGAGGAATTAATTGACAACCATCATTCCAGTATGCCTTATAACCGTTATACTCTTTAGGATTATGAGAAGCAGTACACATCACCCCTCCTTGGGCATTCAACCTGCGGATTGTAAAAGACAATTCCGGAGTAGGTCGTAATTCATTAAATAAATAAGCTTTAATTCCATTGGCAGCCATCACACCGGCTGTAATTTCAGCAAATTGTCTACTATTATTTCTACTATCATGAGCAATAACAACCTTTTTCTCACCTTCGAACTGCATCTTCAAATAATTGGCAAACCCCTGAGTAGCCATACCAATCGTATATTTATTAATTCTGTTCGTTCCGATTCCCATCAATCCACGTAAACCTCCGGTACCAAATTCCAATTCTTTATAAAAAGCATCCTCCAATTCATTGGGATGGTCTTTCATCTGCTTTTTTATATAAGATTTCACCTCTTGATCAAAAGGGCCGTTCAGCCATTTATTCATGTTTTTTTCCCAGGTTGCTGCCATCTTCATTTTTTTTTACAAATCTAACAAATTATAAGATAAATGCATCCCCCTTTTTATGCTCTTATAATTTGTACCTTTGCCTGCAATATTTTGGATTATGGACGAACAACAAGAATTTAACGAACATCGAACAAGAACCAATGATCTTATTATCGGGCAAAAAAATAAAGTACTGAACAGGCTTTTCAATTTAGATCATAACATGTACGCTAAAGGAGCGATTCCGACACGTACCAAAGAAATGATGGGATTGATAGCCAGCATGGTTCTCCGATGCGATGATTGTATTAAATATCACCTTGAGCAATGCAAGGATCATGGACTGAATACACAGGAGATTTATGAAATATTCTCCATGGCAGACATTATCGGAGGAACAATTGTTATTCCACATACAAGAAGAGCTGCCGAATATTGGGAATTAATAAATAAAGAATAAATCTTAAATAAATTTACTCCTTCTGGAATTTTCTTTACGAAGAAGGTAAAAATTGCTGAATAGGTTTGAAATGTAAATGCTTTTCTTTAAAATTGCCCTTAGAGCGGCTGTTTGTCTGTCTCCATTTATTGAATAGCTTAAAATAATATACTTATGGATGCTGTAATTGCAGACCCGGAAACGAAAGAAAAAGTCCTTACTGCCAAGGACTTTGCAAGCGATCAGGAAGTAAGATGGTGCCCCGGATGTGGAGATTATTCCATATTAAAACAAATGCAAAAAGTAATGCCCCAGTTGGGAATTCCTAAGGAAGACTTCGTTATTATCTCAGGAATCGGCTGTTCGGGACGACTTCCTTATTATATGGATACCTATGGGATGCACTCTATTCATGGTCGAGCTACAGCCATTGCATCCGGATTGAAAGCCACCCGTCCCGAACTAAGTGTTTGGGTCGTTTCCGGAGACGGAGACTCTCTTTCTATCGGTGGGAATCACTTGATTCATGTCCTCCGTAGAAACTTTGATATTAATGTTCTTTTATTCAATAATAAGATTTACGGACTGACAAAAGGACAATATTCTCCTACCTCTGAGGAGCATAAAATCACGAAATCCACTCCGGTGGGAAGTATCGACCATCCCTTTAATCCGGTCAAGCTGGCACAAGGAGCAGAAGGAACTTTTATTGCCAGAAGTATGGACAGAGATCCCAAACATCTACAGGAAATGATGAAAAGATCTCATGCTCATAAGGGGGCTTCCTTCCTGGAAATCTATCAAAATTGTAACATCTTCAATGATGGTGCTTTTGAAGCTTTTACCAATAAAAAAACAAGATCCGATAAAGCGATTTATCTGGAAGATGGGCAACCTTTAACTTTTGGGAAAGACAAAGACAAAGGGATCCATCTCGATGGGCTAAAACCTGAAGTAGTAGAGTTGGGCAATCAGTATTCCGAAAACGACCTTTGGGTACATGACGAAAAAGATCCTTATAAAGCACAGATGTTGGTAACCTTCTTTGATGATCCAAGTTTTGAAGGACATTTACCACGTCCATTTGGTGTTTTTAGCGATATTTCCCGACCGACATATGAAGATCAGCTCATGGATCAAATAACAGCAGCTCAGGAAAAAGATCCTGCGAACTTAGATGAGTTATTAGCCGGGAAACAAACCTGGACGATCTCTGCCTAACCTATTTTATAGTTGGAGCTCGATGCTTTACCTTTGCAGTAAAACATTATTGCTGTGGTAAAGATTGGTTCCATTAAACTCAGAGATTTCCCATTATTATTGGCTCCTATGGAAGATGTAAGCGATCCTCCATTCCGAGAATTATGCAAAGCGCATGGAGCCGATATGATGTATACGGAGTTTATTTCCTCTGAAGGATTGATTAGAGATGCTTTAAAAAGTAGGGAAAAACTGGATATTTTCGATTATGAACGTCCAATAGGCATCCAAATCTTTGGAGGAAATATTGAATCCATGACAGAAGCTACACGCATTGCAGAACAAGCCCATCCCGATGTCATTGACATTAATTTCGGCTGTCCGGTGAAAAAAGTAGTCTCTAAAGGCGCCGGAGCCGGAATATTAAAAGATGTTCCTAAAATGGTAAAGCTTACCGAAGCTATCGTCAAAGCTACCCAATTACCTGTAACGGTAAAGACTCGTTTAGGTTGGGATGACAATTCTAAATATATCGAAGAAGTGGCAGAAAGATTACAAGACGTGGGTATACAAGCGTTATCTATTCATGGGCGTACGCGAAAACAAATGTATAAGGGAAATGCCGATTGGACCCTTATAGGAAATATTAAAAACAATCCTCGCATTCATATTCCTATTTTTGGAAATGGGGACATTAAAAACGGACAAGATGCCGTAGAAGCAAAAAACAAATATGGGATAGACGGGGTCATGATTGGCCGAGCTGCCATTGGATATCCTTGGGCGTTTAGAGAAATGAGACATTATATTGAAACCGGTGAAATTTTACCTCCTCCTACCATAGAAGAAAGAGTCAATGCCTGCACGCAACACGTCAAACGTTCCATTGTCTGGAAAGGTGAAAAACTTGGTTTGCTTGAAATGAGACGACATTACGGAAATTATCTTAAAGGACTACCGAACATTAAGGAATATCGAAAGAAATTGGTTACCAATAGTGATAAAGAAGTCATTTTTGAAACATTACAAGAGATCCGGAATCACTATCAAGGTTATGAAGAAGAAATGACCCAGGTATAAATTTACATCTAGTGAATCTATTAAAAGCCCGGATAGACTTCCTTTGAAATTTTAGATCAGACCGAAACAAATAGTCGTTTATCAGAACAAAAAATTCATCTTAAATTTGTTGAAAATAATGTTCTCCCATTTTTCAATGAATGGAGAGCACCTCATTTTCTAAAAAAAACCGTTATGTTTTCCAGAAAAACCTACCAAGAAAGAAGAAATATATTAAAGTCAAAACTGTCTGATGGTATTTTATTATTCCTCGGTAATATTGAGAACCCAATGAATTTTGCCGATAATCCTTATCCTTTTCGACAAGACAGCAGTTTTCTTTATTACTTTGGAATTTCAATGCCAAAATTAGCTGCTCTCATAGACCTTGATGAAGATCAGACAATCATCTTTGGAGATGAACTCTCTATAGATGAAATTGTATGGATGGGAAGTCAGGAAACAATCCATGACAAGGCGGAGCAATCGGGAGTATCCACAACAAAACCTTTTCAGCTTTTATTTGAATATCTGAATAAGGCACAGAAGTCAGGTCAAAAAATTCATTTCCTACCTCCTTATCAGTCGGTTAATAAAATTTTATTAAGCCAATTACTGCATACCGAAATTCCTAATTTAACGCCCTCAATTCCATTCATTAAAGCAATAGCATCTCAGCGTGCCATCAAAGAAGAGCAGGAAGTAACAGAAATGATAAAAGCCATCAATATTTCTAATGAGATGCACCGTTTGGCCATGCGCATTGCCCAACCTGGGATGAAAGAATATGAAATAGTCAGTGCCATTCAGAAAGTAGCTGCGGATCATGAATGTCGCTTTTCCTATCCCCCAATAGTTACCGTTAATGGGGGGATTCTTCATAACCACAATCGAGGAAACAGCCTAAAAAACGGGGATCTTGTTTTGAATGATTCCGGAGTAGAGACCGCTAGTGTTTATGCCGGCGACCTCACTCGGACCTTTCCTGTAGATAAGGCCTTCACTCCCAGACAACGTGATCTGTATGATATCGTATTAAAGGCATTAGAAGAATCAGAAGGCATAATGAAACCCGGACTGAATTTCAAAGAAGTGCATCTCAAAGCAGCAGAGATCCTAACACAAGGGTTAATAGATTTAGGTTTAATGAAAGGGAAAGCGGAAGATGCTGTTCTGCACAATGCCCATACCTTATTTTTTCAATGTGGAGTTGGGCACCTCATTGGTATTGACGTGCATGACATGGAAGATCTGGGAGAACAATATGTTGGATATACCCAAGAAGATCCCAAAGATCAGGAAACCTTCGGCTGGAAGTCTTTACGTTTGGGGCGCCCTCTGACAGAAGGCAACGTAGTTACTGTAGAACCCGGATTTTATGCCATTCCTCAACTTATTGATATCTGGCAAAGAGATCAAAGATGTGCCGATTTTATTAACTATGATAAAGTCAACGAATATAGAGATTTCGGAGGTATTCGAATCGAAGACGACTTCCTTATTACGAAAGAAGGTTACCAACTGTTGGGAGATGGTCTCATCCGAAAGACAAAGGATATTGAAACTTACAGAGCAACACATCTTGGCTAAAAAATCAACTCTTTATAAGAACAGCAGCATCAGCTGTTGTTCTTGTAACGTTCAAAAGCCTCCTTTAAATTACCTTTCAGATCTTTAAATTTACATTTCAACGTGCTGGATGGAATTGTAATAGGAGAACCACAAATCTTATAATTCGCATTTAAAAGTCTTTGCTTTCCTTTATCCTCAACCTTTTCAATGAAAGCCTCGGGATTTTTGATGACCACTACCATATATTTATTAAATGAAATTTTGGTCTGACGGACATCAAGAATTTCATCCCAGCCAATATGAAAATTACCCACACTGGTACTATTATCCAAAATACCGGAGGCATCAATTACCAATCCGGGAGAACGATCCCTTAACTTGGGAATATGAGCTCCTAGAAAATAACCAAAAACAATCAAAGAAATAAATCCTATTCCTCGTATGATCCAAAGGGAATGAATGAACGGACTTCTTAAATACCATGGTCTTAAAACGAAAAAAAAACCAAGTATAATAAATATTACGCATCCTACAGCAGCAAGCCACAACTTCCCTTTACTTAAGGGAATAACAACTGAATCCGTTGAGTTCATAGACGACGAGTTATTCCTCCTTTTCCTTTTCTACCAATCTAAATCCATTTCCATGAATATTAACAATTTCCACCAATGGATCTACTTTCAGATATTTCCTAAGCTTAGCAATATAAACATCCATACTTCTACCATTAAAATAAGTGTCACTTCCCCAAATCCTTTTTAAGGCCAATTCCCTGGGTAAAAGATCATTTTTATATTCACAAAGCATACGAAGAAGTTCATTTTCTTTAGGAGAAAGCGTCTGTGCATTATCTCCTCTTTCCAAGGTTCTCAATCGAGAATTAAACTGAAAATCTCCTAATTCATATTCGTCTTTCTCTTCATCTTTATTGTGCAATTCCTGATTCCTTTTTAGAATAGCTTTGATCTTTAGCAACAATAATTCACTATCAAAGGGCTTAGTAATGTAATCGTCTGCGCCCAGTTTATATCCCTGAATAATATCATCTTTCATACTACGTGCAGAGATAAAGAAAAGAGGAACTTCAGGATTAATATCTCTAATTTCCTCAGCCAAGGTAAAGCCATCCATGTTGGGCATCATGATATCTAAAAGACACAGATCAAAATTATCTCTTTTAAAAGCAGCAAGGGCAAGAATACCATCCCTGCACAATTCTACTTCAAATTCGTTTAGTTCCAGATAATTCTTTAAGACCATTCCTAAATTAGAATCGTCTTCTGCTAATAATATTTTTGCTTGTATTTCTTCCATTTTGTTTATATTTCCTTACAAATCTACATTAAATGCCCAAATATGACAAGGATTATATCAACTCCTTGTTAAAAAATAGACGGATATACTCCAAATTTTAAGATTATAACTACTTTCTTAACATACAAACAAAAATATTAAGATTTTGTTTCCAATTTTTTAGGCACTAAAAATACAGCAGCTACTGTGAGCAGCCCAATAACAATCATTCCAATATAGATATGATGATTTGCCGTGTTTAAAGCTTTTTTTATAATCCGTTCGGCTTGCCTTGTCAAATCTGCATTCTGTAAGGTTCTCAAAATATTCCCTGTATCACTATCAGGGAGGTGGAGGTGGGATTCATTTATTTTTTGGAGATAGGTAGAATTAAAAACAGCTCCGAAAATGGCAGCTCCCAAACTTTGTCCGAGATAACGGCAAAATTGATTTGCTCCTGTAACGACCCCTCTTTTATCCCAGCCGACCACAAACTGAATTCCCACTAAAGCAGGGGTAGAAAGCAGCCCCAATCCTGCACCAAAAAACACCTGATCAAGCACCAATAAATAAATGTGTTGAGGCCAGGGAATAAGCAGGAATCCCAGGCATGAAAGGATGATAAATCCCGTTCCAATCAGTTCCGTATTTCGGAAACCTATGCTTAAATATAATTTCCCTGAAAGAGCAGAAGCTGTCGGCCATCCTATGCTCATTGCAGAAAGAATTAACCCGGAAACAATCACTCCAAAACCTAGAGAAGCCTGCATAAAAGTAGGAAGATAGGTTTCGGGCCCCATCATAATAATTCCCAAACCAACAACTGCCAGATTAGAACCTAAAAAAGTACGGTCCGTCCATAACCAACCGGGCATAATGGGTTCTTTGGCTCTTCGCTCTACCCGCATAGTCAATAAAAGCAACACAAAAGCAATAACCAGCAAGACTAAACTTTCTAAAGAAAACCAGGACCAGGACTGTCCCCCATACAATAGGAAAACAACAAGAACCGTTAACAATAAAAAAATAAGCACCGCACCTGCATAATCGATCTGATGTTTCTTTTTTGTAATCTTCTCTTTAAGATACAGAATCAACAGAAGCCCTCCTACTAATCCAACCGGTATGTTAATCAAGAAAATCCATCGCCAACTTAAATATTTTGCTAATCCGCCCCCTAAAACAGGTCCCAAAATAGCTGAGATTCCCCAAATACTGGATAACCAACCTTCAATTTTAGCACGTTCTTCAACCGAATAAATATCCCCGGCGATGGTATTGGCCATCGCCAAAATAGATCCTGCTCCAATTCCCTGAATCCCTCTAAAGGTAATTAAAGAGGTAATATTCCAGGAGAAAGCCGAACAACCGGATCCCAATAAAAAGATAGCTATTCCTATCAATAAGACACGTTTCCTACCATACAAATCAGCCAATTTCCCATAAAGAGGAATAGTAGCCGTTTGAGTCAATAAATAAATAGAAAAAACCCAGGAAAATTTCTTAAATCCTCCTATATCTTCTACAATTTTGGGTATAACAGTAGACACCACTGCAATATCCATTGCAGCCAAGAACATTGTCAACATCAGCGCTGCTAAGATCCAATTTCGTTTTAATACCGGTTGGGATTCTGACATCGAATTGGGATTTCTAAAAGAAGAAGCAAAACTACCCATATTTCAACAAAGACCAAACTGCCATTCTTTTTTTGTACATTTGTTGTAGCCAAGAGGATCACCCCTTCCATTAGAACCTTCATTTTATTCACCTTAAACAAGGAAATTATGAGAAAATCTATTCCCCCGTATTATTTAAAAAAAGTCGGAATTCTGCTGCCCTTACTCCTCTTATCTTTCTGTTTTAGTACTGTAAAGGCTGATTCCTACCAGCCACAGCACTCCAAAGTTAACGTCAAAGAGATCCTCGGAAGGTGGGATATGACCATTGACATGGACGGCACAAATCGTCCTTCCTGGTTAGAGATTCAATACTCCGGTGTTAATACATTGGTGGGGCGGTTTGTAGGCATCGTAGGAAGTGCCCGTCCCATTTCTGAAGTACACTTTGAAGATGGCAAAATAAGTTTCACCATTCCCCCGCAATGGTATAAGAAAAAAGGAGACCTTCATGTAAAGGGAACTTTTATTAACCCGCTTTATTCATCGGCCGAATAAAGGGTAACCGTTTTTTATGGATTA
>CAZYHV010000023.1:0-62486 GCA_964647485.1 uncultured Chitinophagaceae bacterium
GGTATGGGAAGGGGGCACGCGTGTGCCGGCAATGATTCGCTGGCCGGGACATATTTCGGAAGGACAGGTGTCGAGTCAGTTAGTGACAAATATGGATATTTTTAAGACTTTTTTGAAAATAGGAGGAGGGAAAACTCCCTCATATCGATTAGATGGTTTTGATATGATGCCCTTCTTTACGGGGAAAACAGACCAAAGTCCGAGAAATACCTATGCTTATTTGAAAAATAATCTGTTGGGATTGCGGGAAGGTAACTGGAAACTGAGAATCGGAGATACAGGAGAGCTTTTGCTCTTTAATTTAGCCAGGGATGTAGGAGAGAATTATAATCTTGCCAAAGAAAAATCGAAATTGGTAAATCAAATGAAAAGAGACATGGATTCTCTAGCTAATCAAATAGGCGTTCGAGTTGCGGAAAAATCCTCTATATCAGGTATCCCAAATAGAATAAATCCGGAGGCTTTTAAAAGGATGTATGAACAGATGGAGTCTTCTCAAAATGCTAAACAATTAAAAGAAAATAAAGAAGCATTGTCGGATTCAAGTAAGAAAGGTTGGAAGTGGGGATATAATTCAAAAGAAGAATCGGGGAGGGTGTGGAAAAAGATTAAAGAAGCAGGGCTTAAATAAACAAGAATTTTCTGCTGGAATTCTTTCTATTAATTGAAAAAATATATTTATCGAAAAGGGAAAATGTTTTCCTATTTAGGAAAAAATAGTGTACCTTGTCCTCTTTTATAAGACTGTAAGAAGAGCTAGTGAATAAGCTATTCTTATGGTTTTTTGATGTGAAATGATCTTGGACTGAATAGACCTCTTTTGAATATAAAAAAGAATTGTTTTGGAAGCAGCATCTCATCCTACATTATGGCCTTTTTTGGTATATGGTCTGGCAGTTATTGCACTCGCCGCCTTTATGTTGGGATTGTCCCATTTTCTAGGAGAACAGCATAAAGAACGGGCAACAGACGAAGTTTTTGAAGCCGGTATTACGGCTACAGGGAGTGGTCGTGTCCTTTTTCCGGTTCATTTTTACATTATTGCCATGTTCTTTGTTGTTTTTGATTTGGAAACGGTCTTTATAGTCACTTGGGCAGTATCTGCAAAAGCATTGGGCTGGGCAGGATATTTTGCTATTCTTACCTTTGTGGTAGATCTAGTGGCTGTATTGATTTATGTATGTAGGATAGGAGCTTTGGATTTTGGTCCTAACGGCAAAAAGATTTTAAAAGCATATCATAAAATAAAAGCGAATACACAGCATGAAGTGGTGGACAACTAGAGCGGATAAACCCACGCAGGTGGTGGACGGTAACGGTTCTTTTGAAGAGACCGTACAAAAGTCAGTTATATTGACGAATATGGAGAGTATGATAGCCTGGGGGAGAAAGAATTCTATCTGGCCGTTTAATTTTGGGCTTTCTTGTTGTTATGTGGAAATGGCAACCAGTATTACCAGTAAATATGATATTGCTCGCTTTGGAGCGGAAGTGATTAGAGGAACACCACGTGAAGCGGATATGATGATTGTGGCGGGAACAGTGTTTATGAAGATGGCACCGGTTATCAAACGATTGTATGAGCAGATGATGGCACCTCGATGGGTGATTTCCATGGGTTCCTGTGCCAATTCGGGAGGAATGTTTGATATCTATAGTGTTGTTCAGGGAGTGGATAAATTTATTCCGGTAGATGTTTATGTCCCCGGATGTCCTCCTCGTCCTGATGCGTTTTTACAAGGAATTACAATGATGAGTGAAATGGTAGGAAAGGAAGAAAGACCATTAAGTTGGACGGTAGGAAGACAGGGGGTGATTAAACCGGATAAACCCTCAATGAGAGACCAGAAAAGAGAAGAAAGAATGAGAATGAAGGAAATTAAATCAACAGATGAAATTTAGTGTATTAAGTTGATTTAGTTTGTTTAAGTTTATTAACTTTTTGGCGTATGTGTATAGTTTATAGTTGGAATAGGAGAGTGAAATTCAAAATGGATAGATTCATTTTCTAATCTGATGACTCAATTAACCCAATACCCAATAACTAATTAACCAATAACCCAATCAACCCATTTAACCAAAGAAGTAAATGCCTGAAAGCGATAAAGATATAGTCCTAAAAATAAAAGAAAAGTTTCCGGAGTCGGTGTTGACGGTACAGGAGACTTTAGATGATTTTCCAACGATTTGGATAAAAAAGGAAAGCATTGTTGATGTGCTTTCTTTTTTAAAGAAAGGAGTATCACAGCCATATCTTATGCTCTATGATCTAACTGCCATAGATGAACAGGCGCGAGGAAATCGGCAGGGACAGCCGGATAGCCGGTTTACGATTGTATATACCTTACTCTCTTTTAGCAGAAATACCTTCATTAGGTTGAAGGTGCCGCTTACGGCAGAGAAACCTTCTTTGCCTTCGGCAACAAAAGTATGGCCGGCAGCGAATTGGTATGAACGTGAGGTTTATGATATGTTTGGTGTTCATTTTGAAGGACATCCTTTTTTGAAACGTATTTTAATGCCACGTACCTGGGAGGGACATCCATTACAAAAAGTGCATCCTGCAAGAGCTACAGAAATGGGATCTTTTGAACTTCCTGAAGATAAACAGGATAAAGAACAGGCAGCCTTGCAGTTTAAACCGGAAGAATGGGGGGTAGATCAGATGAATAGTCCGGATGGAAAAACCATGTTTTTGAATCTGGGACCACAACATCCGGGAACACATGGGGTCTTACGATTGGTATTACAATTGGATGGAGAACATATCGTAAAGGTAATGCCGGATATAGGTTTTCATCATCGTGGAGCAGAGAAAATGGGGGAACGACAGTCATGGCATACCTATATTCCTTATACGGATCGAGTAGAATATCTGGGAGGAGTAATGAATAACTTCCCTTATGTAATGGCGGTAGAAAAGCTGGGTGGAATTGAAATTCCGGAAAGGGCACAAATGATTCGGGTGATGTTGAGTGAATTGTTCCGGATTTCGAGTCATTTGGTATGGTATGGGACTTTTGCACAGGATTTGGGGATGATGACACCGGTATTCTTAATGTTCAATGACAGAGAAAAATTATTTGAAATTATAGAAGCCGTTTGTGGAGATCGCATGCATCCAAATTGGTTTAGGATTGGAGGAACCGCCCAAGACTTGCCAAATGGGTGGGAAAATCTGGTCAGGAGCTTTATCAATTATTTTCCGAAACGATTGAAAAAGTATGATCGGATGGTCATGAGAAACAGTATTTTTAAGGCAAGAACCCAAGGAATCGGGGTATATACTACAGAAGAAGCGATTGAATGGGGGGTGACAGGAGCCGGACTTAGAGCGACCGGTTTTGAATGGGACTTTCGAAAGAAACAACCTTATTCCGGTTTTGAAAATATTCCTTTTGATGTACCGACTGCAGAAAATGGAGATTGTTATGCTCGGGCACAGGTGCGTATTGAAGAAATGAGACAAAGTCTTCGGATTGTTGAATATTGTATGAATCATATGCCGGAAGGCGATTATAAATCGGATCATCCTTTAGCAAGTCCACCAAGAAAAGGGAAAACAATGAAGGATATTGAAACCCTGATACATCACTTTGTGCATTCTACCTGGGGGCCGGTTATTCCGGCGGGGGAAGCAATGGTTGGTGTCGAAGCGACAAAAGGACATAATAGTTACTATCTGATCAGTGATAAAAATACGACCTCTTACAGAACCAGGATTCGGACTCCTTCCTTTCCGCATTTGCAATTTGTGCCGGAGATAAGCCAAGGGTATACGATTCCCGATTTATTGGCCATATTGGGTAGCGTGGATTATGTATTGTCTGATGTGGATCGTTGAGGTAGAAAAAGAAATAAAAATAAATATTTAGTAAATAAATCCTTTTAAAGAAAAGGAAATAAAAATGGCAACAGAGCAAAAAACAATATCATCGGAAGCTGTCAAAGAGATAGAAGCGCTTTTCCATCATGTACCGCAAAAGAAAAATGCCGGTATTGATGCTTTGAAGATTGTTCAGAAGCATCATCGTTGGGTATCTGATGAGGCATTAAGAGAAGTAGCAGATCTTTGTGAGATGTCATATCATGAATTAGATGGAGTCGCTACCTTCTATAATATTATTTTTCGGCAACCGGTCGGACGCCATGTGATTATGATTTGTGATAGTGTGAGTTGCTGGGTATGTGGATATGAGGGGCTGTTAGAAGCGTTAGAAAAAAAATTGGAGATTAAATTAGGTCAGACTACTCCGGATGATCGATTCACGTTATTACCCATTCCCTGTTTGGGAACTTGTGATCATGCTCCGGCTTTGGTCATTGATGAGGATTTACATCGAGACTTGACCACAGATCAATTGGATGATATTTTGGCTAAATATGAATAAAGAGACCGTAAGAATGCGTTAACATGGAAAAACCATTAACTGAACATATAAAAGGAGATCGAACGCCACTCAGCTTAAAAGAGTATGAGGCAGTAGGTGGGTATCAAGGTTTGAAAGAGGCTTTGAAGCACACCCCCGAAGAAGTGTTGGAGATTATAAAGAAATCAAATCTCCGTGGTCGTGGAGGTGCAGGTTTCCCGACCGGGCTGAAATGGAGCTTTGTTCCAATGGGAGAGGATGTTCCTCGTCCGAAGTATGTGGTGGCCAATGGAGATGAAATGGAACCCGGTACCTTTAAAGACAGATATCTAATAGAAGGGAATCCTCATCAATTGATAGAAGGGATGATTATTGCTGCCTATACGGTTCAGGCTACCGAAGGGTTTCTGTTTATCAGATGGGCGTATCATAAGGCACACAAGATTATTGAGAAAGCTTTACAAGAAGCACGTGATGCCGGTTATCTTGGGGAAAAAATAGCCGGAACAGATTTTTCCTTTGATATGTTGTTGCATACGAGTGTAGGTCGCTATATTTGTGGGGAAGAAACAGCATTATTAAATGCATTGGAAGGGAAAAGAGCGAACCCAAGATTTAAACCTCCCTTTCCACAGGTGAGCGGATTGTTTGGGAAGCCTACCGTCGTTAATAATATTGAAACTTATTGCAATATTCCTCATATCCTTACGAAGGGAACGGAATGGTACAATGGATTGAGTCAATCGGAAAAATCAGGAGGAACAAAACTGATGGGAGCCAGTGGACATGTAAAGAATCCGGGACTGTACGAATTACCAATAGGTGTGACGCTGGGGGAATTGATTAATGAACATGCCGGAGGAATGGCAGATGGTTATGAATTTAAAGGAGTTTTACCGGGAGGCGCTTCTACCGATTTTCTGGTGGAAGAACACTTTGAGGTGCCCATGGATTTTGAACCGGTGATGGCGGCAGGAAGTAGAATGGGAACAGCCTTAGTGATCGTCTTGGATGATAAGACCTGTCCGGTGGGAATGTGTCTGAATTTAGAGAAATTCTTTGCGCAGGAATCTTGTGGCTGGTGCACACCATGTAGAGAAGGATTGCCTTGGACAGCGAAGATTTTGAAAGCGATGGAAGATGGAGAAGGAAAACCGGAAGATATTGACCATTTGGTTTATCAAACCGGTTATAATGCCCCGGGAAATACTTTTTGCGCTTTGGCACCGGGAGCAATGGAACCCTTACAAAGCGCCTTGAAATATTTTAGAGAAGATTTTGATAAACATATACATGACCATAAATGTCCCTATCATTAGTGGATATTAAAGATTGAAAAGATGGCTACAGTTTATATAGATGGAAACGAGCATGAAGTAGAAGACGGCAAAAATATGTTGGAAGTCTGTCTCTCTTTAGGGTATGATTTGACTTATTTTTGCTGGCATCCTGCGATGGATTCTGTAGGAGCCTGTCGACAGTGTGCCGTAATGAATTATAGAGATGAAGAAGATACGAGAGGCAGATTGGCTATGGCCTGTATGCTTCCTGCAAGTGACGGGACACGTATTTCTATTGGAGCCCAACGAGCGCATGATTTTAGAGAAGGAAATATTGAATCTCTGATGATTAATCATCCGCATGATTGTCCGGTCTGTGATGAAGGGGGGGAATGTCATCTGCAAGATATGACCATCATGGCAGGACACAACTATCGCCGGTATCGCTTTAAGAAAAGAACACATCTTAATCAGGATTTAGGTCCTTTTCTGAACCATGAAATGAATCGTTGTATTCAATGTTATCGCTGCGTTCGCTTTTATAACGATTATGCAGGAGGGAAAGATTTTGGCGTTTTTGCAGCTCATGATAATGTGTATTTTGGCCGTTCCAATGCGGGAACTTTAGAAAATGAGTTTAGTGGAAATCTAGTAGAAGTTTGTCCTACGGGGGTATTCACCGATAAAACATTAAGAAGACATTATACCAGAAAATGGGATTTATCCAATGCACCTTCGATTTGCCATCAATGTGGATTGGGATGTAATATTATTTCCAGTGAAAGATATGGAACCATACGTCGGGTATTATCCAGATATAATGGGGATGTAAATGGCTATTTCCTTTGTGATCGTGGACGCTTTGGTTATGAATATACCAATAGCGAAGAAAGAATTAAAGAACCGCTGAAAAAACAAGGAGATGATTTCCAGACCCTGGAAATGGAGAAAACGGCTGAAATATTGAAGCCATTGACCTCTTCCGGTAAGAAAATGATTGGCATTGGTTCCCCAAGAGCTTCATTGGAGTCCAATTTTATGTTGAAAGAATTGGTAGGGGCGGAAAATTTTTATGGAGGAATTCCGCGAACAGAAGGCAAGTTGGTGAAGGAAATTATTGAGATTCTTCAGCAGGGGAAAGTAAGAACGCCTTCTATGAAGGAAGCAGAAAAACATGATGCTGTTTTCGTCCTCGGGGAAGACGTTACCAATACGGCTCCTATGCTGGCACTTGCTTTGCGGCAATCAGCCAAACAGCAACCGAGAGGCAGAGCTCTGAGAATGAGAATCCCCGAATGGAATGATGCTGCTATTAGAGAAGTGGTACAGGATGATCTCGGTCCCTTTTATTTAGCTACGACTCATACAACGAAGTTAGATCAGATCGCTACGCAATCTTATTATGGACATCCTGACAACATCGCTCGATTGGGAATTGCAGTAGCTCATAAGATTAATAGTAAATTACCGGAGGTAAAAGGGTTAGATCAAAAGACCGAAAAACTGGCAGAAGAGATTGCGCAGGCATTAATGGCGGCGGAAAAGCCATTGATAGTCTCGGGTACGAGCCTTTACAGCGAAGCGGTTATTAAAGCGGCCTCCCATATTGCTCATGCTTTAAAAGCTGCCGAAAAAGACCCCGGATTGATTTATACGGTGCCGGAGGTCAATACGATGGGCATGACCCTGCTTTCGGATAAGTTCCTGGAAGATGCTTTTGATGCTGCGGAGAAACAAGCTCCCGAAACGCTCATAGTTTTAGAAAATGATTTGAGCAGAAGAACGACTCAGGATAAGGTTGCTGCTTTCTTTAAACATGCGAAACAATCTATCGTCTTGGAAAGCATGACCAATGCTACCTCGAATCAGTCAGATTATGTTTTACCGGCCGGTACTTATGCAGAATCTACCGGGACAGTCGTTAATAATGAAGGACGAACACAACGCTTTTATCAGGTACATCAACCCAAGAACGATATACGGAGTAGTTGGGAATGGTTAGATGCTATTCAAAAAATTCCGGAAGGGAAAGATCCGGAGAAATTTGACTCTATTGTTGAGCGTTTGATTGCTCAGTATCCGGAGTTGAAAGCAGTGAAGGAGACAGCTCCTGATGCAGACTTCAGAGAGGGAACCCAAAAGATTCCACGGAAGTCACATCGGTATAGCGGACGTACTTCTATGCGGGCTAATGTAAAAGTGAGTGAAGATAAACCACCGGAAGATGATAATTCTCCATTATCCTTTACAATGGAAGGTTTTCAGGGAACTCCGGCATCAGCGGTTACTCCTATGTATAGATCTCCCGGTTGGAATTCTGTTCAGGCTATCAATAAATATCAGATAGAAGTAGGAGGTCCTCTGCATGATGGGAATCCGGGAAAGCGTTTATTTGAACCGGCAGCGGATGGAATAATACTGACAATGGATGATATACCGGAAGCCTTTGCACCTAAAGAAGGGTCTTGGCAAATCCTGCCCTTTTACCATATCTTTGGAACGGAAGAATTAAGTGGGAAAAGTCCGGCGATTATGAAACGGACACCGGAAACCTATATTGCATTGAATAGGAAAGATGCAGAGCAATGTGGAGTGAAGGAAACAGGAGAAAAAATTTCATTGGAAATAAATAATGAAAATCGTATATTGAATGTTAAAATAGAGGACAGCTTACCGGAAGGTATTGCCGGATTGCCGAAGGGATTGAAAGATACGAGAGGGATTCAATTCCCATTTGTAGGAAAAATTAAAAAGGCTTAAAAAAAGAAAATAATTGTAAATGAGTGAAATCTGGATCCATATTCTTACTATCGTAGGCGTATTATTGGTTATGGTCACCATTGCAGCCGGACTGATATATGTTGAGAGACGTTTACTGGCGCTCTGGTCAGATCGTTACGGACCAAACAGAACGGGGCCGGCGGGTATATTCCAGGTGCTGGCAGATATGATAAAGATCTTTTTTAAAGAAGATTGGATTCCTTCTTTTGTTGATAAAAAGGTATTTATTATCGCGCCGACGATCGTAATGATTACGATTTTATTAAGTTTTGCGGTCGTTCCTTTTACCCCTATGATTTCAGTGGCGAATCTGAATATTGGGTTATTGTTTTTCCTGGCCATGTCCGCTTTGGGAGCTTATAGCGTCGTATTGGGCGGCTGGGCTTCTAATAATAAATATTCATTGATAGGAGGAATTCGTGGAGCAGCACAGATGCTTTCTTATGATGTATTTATGGCTTTATCGCTAATGGGCGTTGTTGTAATGACGGGTTCTTTTAATCTGCATGATATCGTATTGGCACAAAAGGGAATGTGGTTCTTTATCCCGCAATTTATAGGTTTTGTTATTTTCTTTATTGCCGGAGTAGCAGAAACCCACCGTCTTCCTTTTGATATTCCTGAGGCAGAGAGTGAATTGATTGCCGGTTATCATGCAGAATATTCCGGAATGAAATTCGGGATGTTCTTTGTAGGAGAATATTTAGGAATTACTTTGATTTCAGCATTGATAGTCACCTTATTTTTTGGAGGTTGGTTAGGACCTGCTTTTCTACCTCCGGTTATTTGGTTTTTTATAAAAACATTCTTCTTTATTGCCATCTTCATATTGCTTCGTGCAGCATTACCCAGACCGAGGTATGATCAGTTGATGGCCTATGGATGGAAGTTGTTGTTGCCTTTGTCTTTGTTGAACTTGATGGTTACCGGAGCGATTGTTTTGGCAGCAGGTTAATAATAAATGAGGAAAGAAATGAAAATGATATTTTTTAAAATAAATAATAAAGGAGGCAAGCATGTTTAGCAATTTGAGAACCATGTGGTTGGTCTTTTTACGGATGTTTAGTAAAAGGGTAACGGTGCAATATCCGGAGGAAAAGAATTACCTTCCGGCACGATGGAGAGGAAGGATTGTCTTGACAAGAGATCCGGACGGAGAGGAAAGGTGTGTAGCTTGTAATCTCTGTGCTGCTGCCTGCCCGGTAGATTGTATCTCCTTACAGGCAACAGAAGATGAAGATGAGCGGAGATATCCCGAATTTTTTAGGATTAACTTCTCTCGTTGTATTTTTTGCGGATTGTGTGAGGATGCCTGCCCTACCTATTCTATACAATTAGTTCCTGATTTTGAAATGGCAGAATATGATCGTCAAAATATGGTCTATGAAAAGGAAGACTTGTTAATTGATGGCCAGGGGAAATACCATGGCTATAATTTCTATAGAGAAGCGGGAGTGGATGCCGGTGTCAAAGGAAAAGGAGAAGGAGAAAATGAAAATAAACCTGTGGACATAAAATCATTATTACCCTAATGAATATTGTTTTTTACATAGCAGCTATTGTCGCTATTATCACAACTTTTATGGTGATAACACGGAAAAATGCGGTACATGCCCTCTTGTATATGGTTGTATCGTTATTATCTGTTTCTGTGATCTTTTTTCTGTTGGGAGCTCCCTATTTAGCTGCATTTGAAGTGATTACTTATGCAGGAGCCATTTTGGTTCTGTTTGTCTTTGTGGTGATGATGTTGAATATGGGTAAAGATGCCGAAAAACAGGAATCGGCTTGGTTTTCTGCCAAGGCATGGTTTGGACCGGGGGTATTCTGTCTGGTATTGTTGGCAGAGTTGATTTATGTCTTCGTTTCCTCTGGAAATACCGGATCGGAAATGAGTGTCATCAGTCCCCAGGAAGTGGGACAAGATTTATTTGGACCTTATGTATTAGGAGTAGAGATGGTGGCCATGTTATTGACTGCGGGAATCGTAGGGGCTTATCATATTGGCAGCGAAAAACAGAAAGAATATCATCGCTATCTGAGGAAGAAAGAGGATGAGACTGAAATAGAAGAACAAAAAGAAAAAACAGAAGTATTATGATCGATTTACCAATGAATACCGGCTTGTTGTTGGCAGCCATTCTGTTTTTGCTCGGACTTATTGGCGTATTGACCAGAAGGAATTTGGTTTTTATGCTTTTGTCTGTGGAAATTATGTTGAATGCGGCAGGATTAGCTTTTGTGGTGGCCAGTACCCATTGGGGAAACGCTGACGGGCAGGTGATGTTTTTGTTTATTCTTGCTATGG
This sequence comes from uncultured Chitinophagaceae bacterium, assembly GCA_964647485.1. GTDB lineage: Bacteria > Bacteroidota > Bacteroidia > Chitinophagales > Chitinophagaceae > FW021-bin31. Next base: position 10,740 of record CAZYHV010000023.1, read on the forward strand.
CTGCCGCTGAAGTAGCCGTAGGATTGGCTTTAATTTTAAAAATGCATAAACAGCATAAAACTGTAGATGTAAATACCTTAAACCAGTTAAGGGATTAATTTATGAATATATATCAACTTCTTTGGCTCGTACCGGCATTGCCGTTGATTAGCTTCTTAATACTCGCTTTTTTCGGAACGAGAATGCCCGGAAAAAGTAGCGGAGCGCTGGGAACCATCAGTGTGGGATTGGCTGCTGTGCTGACTATTGTTATTGGTATATCCTATTTGGGTACACCGCCATCCGGAAATTTTTTCCAACAAACGCTTTGGACGTGGTTTGATATTGCAGGTTTTGCTCCCGGTATTGCGCTATATCTCGATCCGGTGTCTCTAATCTTTACTTTTGTCATTACTTTTGTTGGGTTTCTTATTCACTGGTATTCTACAGAATTTATGGCGGGGGATAAGCGTTATTCTCAATTTTTCGCTTATATGAACCTGTTTGTATTCTCTATGCTGATGTTGGTTTTGGCAGACAATCTGTTATTATTATATCTCGGTTGGGAAGGCGTTGGATTGTGTAGCTTTTTGCTGATTGGTTTTTGGTATGAAAGCAAGGAAAATTCTTTGGCAGCTAAAAAGGCGTTCGTCGTTACCCGTATAGGTGATACGGCATTTATTATAGGCTTGTTTTTGTTGGTAAAGAATTTTAATACCTTAGATATCCAACAGATTTTAACCACGGCTCCCAGTCATTGGAGTTCCGGAGCCTCAGGGGTATTTTGGGCAGCACTCCTTTTGTTAGGAGGGGCTTTGGGAAAATCTGCACAATTACCTTTACAAACCTGGTTACCGGATGCGATGGCAGGTCCGACCCCTGTGAGTGCTTTGATTCATGCTGCGACCATGGTGACAGCCGGAGTATATTTGATTGCTCGTACGCATGTTTTGTTTGAATTAGCACCTACCGTTCAGCTGTTAGTGGCTATAATTGGTGCGGCTACTTTATTTATTGCCGGATTCAGCGCCTTGGTTCAAAAAGATATTAAACGTGTTTTGGCTTATTCCACGATTAGTCAGATAGGTTACATGTTTTTGGCTTTGGGGGTAGGAGCCTGGGCAGCCGGTATTTTCCATTTTATGATTCATGCCTTCTTCAAAGCATTGCTGTTCTTGGGGTCGGGAGCTATTATTATGGCCATGGATGATGAACATGATATGTTTAAAATGGGAGGCTTACGAAAGAAATTACCGGTGGTTTTTTGGACCTTCCTCTTTGGGTCGGCTGCCTTAGCCGCTATTCCGATTGTTACAGCCGGTTTTTATAGTAAAGATCAAATTTTATTTTTCTCTTTAGCTTCTACAAAAGGAAGTATCTGGCTCTGGTTAGCCGGTTTTATAGGCGCCTTTATTACCGCTCTTTATACTTTCCGGATGGTTTTTGCTACTTTCTTCGGAAAGCAAAAGAAAGAGGTTACGTATTTCCCCAAAGCAAGCATGAAGATCCCCTTAATTGTGCTGGGAATTCTATCTTTAATTGCAGGATTTGTAGAAATTCCACACGCTTGGGGGCATTTTACTCCTTTTTCAGATTTTGTAACCGGAGCGTTACCTCAAGTAGATTTGGCCTCCGGGATGGAAAGTAAAGAGATTTTGTTACAAATCGTCACTGCTGTAGTCGCATTGGTGGGAGTATTTATCGCCTATCGGGTCTATGTGAAGAAGCCTCAGGTGGCCTATCGTTTTAAAGCCGCCGGTTTTGGAAAAGCATTATATCGCTTTTTCTACTTAGGATGGATGTTTGATCAGTTGTATGATATTTTCCTGGTAAGACCTTCTGTTTGGTTGGCAAAAATTGACAAACGTGATTTTATAGACCGAATCTATGATGGAGTTGGAAATTTAAATTTGGGGTTAAATAAATTATTTAGTCGTACTCAGAATGGATTGCTACGCCTTTATGTATGTAGTATTGCTTTTGGTGCGGCCTTGATATTAACAATTATTTTGTTCTTATGATGCTGATTGAATTAATCATAATATTAATGCTGGGAGGTGTTGTCTCCTGGATTGCCGGTAAATGGAGCGAAATAGCCAGTCGCTGGATTTCCTTTATTGCGGTAGTGATAGACTTTGGTCTTGTGTTGGGATTTTGGCTGAATAATTCAGATCGTGTGAGTATATCCGGAAGTCCTAATTGGTTGATTGATGTTCAAAAAGACTGGATTCCACAGCTGGGCGTTAGTTTTCATTTTTCTTTGGATGGATTAAGTTTGGTAATGGCTGCCTTAACCTTATTTGTCGGTGCTTTAGGTGTCTTGGTGTCTTGGAAGGAAATAAAACAAAGGGTGGGCTTTTATCACTTTAATTTATTATGGTTATTGGCAGGTATCCTGGGTGTCTTCTTTTCTCTGGATATGTTGCTCTTCTACTTTTTCTGGGAGATTATGTTGATTCCGATGTTCTTTATTATAGGCATTTGGGGATATGAAAATAGGAGATATGCGAGTATTAAGTTTTTCTTGTTTACACAGTTGAGTGGTTTGCTAATGTTATTAGCCATCTTAGGATTGTATTTTGTACATGGACAGCAAACGGGAGACTTTACTTTTGATTATTTTGCATTAATAGGAACTTCTGTTTCTAAAACCTTGGGTTTCTGGTTGATGTGTGGTTTCCTTATTGCCTTTTTAGTGAAATTGCCGGCCTTACCTTTTCATAGTTGGTTGCCGGATTCCTACGTACAGTCCCCTACCGCAGGAAGTGTTATTATCGCCGGGTTAATGACCAAAACGGCGGCTTATGGAATGTTACGATTTGTCTTACCTTTCTTTCCGGACGCCGCGCATCAAATTGCTCCTTTAGTCATGTTGTTAGGGGTGGCAGGTATTCTGTATGGTGCGAAGATGGCGTATGGACAGACCGATTTGAAACGATTGATTGCATTTTCGAGCTTCAGCCACATGGGATTTATTGTCATCGGTATTTTTTCCTTTACTACGCTGGCTTATCAGGGAACCATTTTGGAAATGATTGCCCATGGAATTAGTATTAGTGCCTTATTTATTTATGCCGGAGCTGTTCGTGAGCGTGTAGGAAGTAGAGACTTGGATTTAATGGGAGGGCTAGGAAAACAGATGAGAAGAATGAGTGGTTGGACAATGGTTTTTGTTATGGCTACTCTCGGACTCCCCGGATTAGGAAACTTTATTGCGGAGTTTTTAATTTTGGCGGGGGTATTCCAAGCCAGTGTGCTTTGGTCGGTGTTGGCTTCTCTGGGTTTGATTTCGGCTATGATTTATTCTTTAGTGATGTTACAGAAAGTTTATCATGGGAAGAAAAGCCGCAAGCTGGATGAAGAGAGAGTACAACTGCTTGACTTTGGAGCAAGAGAAGTTTTTGTCATGGCCAGTTTAACAGTAGCCATTGTCTGGTTAGGATTTTTTCCTCAAACAATCGTTCGTACGGTACAACCGGTAGTAGACAGAATTGAAAATCAAATGGAGGTAGGCTCGATACCAAATAAAGAAGCCCCTCCGATGGCTGGAATAAAACAAAAGGCAGGGGAAATAACCTGTTGTTATCCTTCTGTTTATACTGCAAATTACATGACGTCAAAATATTCCGACGCAATGATAAAAAGAAATGAAAAAGGAGGTAGGGCATGGTAAAAGAAAATTTGACACTATTGCTTCCTGAAATTATTGTGGCTGTAGCCGCTATAATAGCTATGCTTTCTATTGCCGTGAAGAGGAGTCATCGCTTTGTGAGTATTTTTACTTCCTTGGCGTTGATTGTAGCTATTCTTTCTCTAGGATATGTTGATTCTGGACATACACAAGTAACAACCATGTTTCTTGTTGATGGGTTTAGTCTGTTCTTTACGGGACTTATTCTTGTTGCTACCTTGGTGATATCCATTTTTGCTTTTCCTTATTTTCAAAAAGAAAAAGTAAAGCAAGAAGAATTTTATGTCTTGTTGCTATTGGCTTCCTTAGGTGCCATTGCCATGACTATTAGCAATAATTTTGCCTCTTTCTTTCTTTCTTTAGAAGTGATGAGTGTATCATTATATGCTTTAATTGCTTATTTGAAAAAGGAGCAAATGTCAATAGAAGCGGGCATTAAGTACTTGATTATGGCTGCTGTTTCGGTGGGTATTTTGTTGTTTGGTTTTGCTTTAATTTATGCACAGACCGGTGAGATGCAATTGGATAAGATCGCAGGAGCTTTGACTTCCGGCGGTACTTCTGTCTTATTTATTGCCGGGATGGCACTTGTTATTGCCGGTTTGGGTTTTAAGCTGGCTTTAGTACCTTTTCATTTTTGGACACCGGATATCTATTCCGGTTCTCCGGCACCTACTTCTGCATTTGTGGCCACTATTTCCAAAGGTGCTGTATTTGCATTCCTCATTCGCTTTTTTTCTGATTTAAATGGGAGTGCTCATACCTCGGTTTGGGTTGCTTTTGCCGTTTTGTCTATTGCCTCCATGCTCGTCGGAAATTTATTGGCGCTGCGTCAACAAAATATAAAACGCTTGTTGGCCTATTCTTCTATTGGTCATTTAGGATATTTGATTATTCCTTTATTAGCCGCAAGCGAAAAGGGGACGCATGCTGCTATTTTTTATTTGGTAACGTATTTTGTAGCGATGTTGGGTGCTTTTGGTGTGGTTGGATTTATGTCCCGCAAAGGACAAGATGCTTATAGCCTGGAAGATTATCGTGGTTTATATTGGCGGAAGCCTTGGATAGCCGCATTAATGACAGCGATTATGCTTTCTTTGGCCGGCATTCCCTTGACCGCCGGTTTTCTGGGTAAGTTTTATCTTTTGATGTCAGGGGTGGGAGCTACCCTTTGGCTGCTTGTTATCGTGTTAGTCGTTTCCAGTGGGATTAGTTTATTCTATTATCTTCGGGTCGTCTTTACCATGTTTTCCAGAAAGAATCAACAAGAATATGCCGCTTTTGAAGGAAAATCTATTCTGGGTGGAATTGTTTTAGCAGCTTTGTTTATCTTGCTCTTTTGGTTAGGGGTCTTCCCTTCCGGATTATTGGATATTTTGAATCATTTAGTAGGTGTGTTATAAATGGATTCTGTTGTGCTGTTACGATGCCAATGCTTTTTTTCTGGAGATTATATAATGTCGGATCAGGTAATACGCACCAAACAGTAAGCTACTATATACCAGGTCTCCGATTAATGTATTCCCAAAGAAGGGGATACCAAGCATATAAGTGCTTAACAAACCGCTCGCATCAGCGGTATAAGGAGGAGTGCCTCCTGCCGTAGCCCAGGTTCCGAAGTTGGAGAGGAGAAAAAAAAGTGTGGAGGCTCCTAAAGAAGCGAAAACCACATTTTTCATTTGAATCTTCTTTATCATCAAGCTTCCCAGAAGAACAATGCATGCAAAGGCAGCATAATTAATCAACTGTGAAGATCCATAAAATCCGGGGATATTGGTAAATAAAGAAAAACACAGATCCGAGAGGAAAAGAGCGCCTAAAGGAATCAGAAAGGCCAACTTTTTATTCTGTAATACTGCTCCTCCAAATAGTGCCATTCCGGCTACAGGAGAAAAATTATAGGGATGAGGGAGTAACCTGCTAAAAGCAGCTGCTAGTATAAGTATTCCTGCAAGAATCCAATTGAGATGTCTGTTTTGGTTATCCTGGGTCATGGCCGATTTTTTGAATTTAATACAAAAATACTAAGAATTGTGCTTATGGAGAAAAATAGGCTTTAAAAAGCAGTTTATTCCCCTGTTTTATTTTTTAATATTAGGGTTCAGTATTTTTTTATCCAATCAAATTTTTCTTTGATAATGGCCTCCTTTTCATTTTGTATATATTCGAGATAGGCCTCTGCTGCCGGTGATAATTTTTTGGATTTTAGCCATATCAACCGCCAATTTGTTGTAATAGGGAGTCCTTTGAAAGGAATAATATGTATTTCTTCATTTCTTAGCTCATATTTCAATCCTATTACAGGCATAATAGAATATCCAATCCCTGCCATGACTGCTTGTTTGACAGCCTCATTTGTTGCTAATTGGATTTTTTTGTGTACAGGTAAATTGTTTTTTTCAATAAAAGCTTTCATTGCATCTCGTGTGGCAGAGCCTTGTTCTCTAAAAATCAGCTGCATGGATTCAAATAAAGATTCTTTTGACCTTTCTTTATTGATCTTTTTATTGTTTTTTCCGATAAGAAAAAGCCGGTTAGGCATCAGTATTTCCTGACTTATTTTTAAATTTTTAGGTAAAACAGAAACGAGAGCAAAATCAACTTCATTCCGTTCTAAGCTCTCTACGACTTTTAATTTGTTGGTTACATCTATATTAAGATCAACCCCTGCGTGTAAATCCATAAAGCCGGAAAGAAAACTCGGAAGCACATACTGTCCTGTAGAAACGGATGAAATATGAAGACGACCGGAGAGTTCTCCTTTAAAAGCAGAGGTCTTATAGTTGAGCGCATCGACTTCATTAAGAATCTTTTCGGCTGATTCGGCAATGTTATAGCCAAAGTCGGTAATGTATAATTTTCTACTGACGACCTCTGTCAAAGGAATGGAAAATTGATTTTGAAAATTTTTTAATTGTATAGATACGGCTGGTTGGGTCATATAAAGTTCTTCGGCCGTCTTCGTAATACTCTGATTTTGTACGATCTTCAGAAAGATTCTTAACTGATTTAAAGTGTAATCCATAAAAATAATTAATGTATTGTATAGCAAATATAAATAAAATTTATTGAGAATGTTTCCCTTATTTTGCGCTCAATAATTACAATAGTGGTTTACTCCCATTGTAATAAAATTAAATTTTAAACAAGAGTCAATTTATGAACAGTAAAAATCAACGTCCCGGTACTCTCTTTCAGGTGGTGTCAGGCTTTTTGTGGCTTTTATTCCTTTTGAGTATAGGAACCATAATTCTTTATTATCCGGAGGCTCCTCAATGGCATTGGGAGTCTCTTTTTCGTATTAACGGTTTGACATTGATAATCTGGGCTACTGTGACTTTCTTCAGTGCTGTGGTAAGTACTTTTGCGAGTAAATATCTCATAGGATTTCATTATTATAATCGCTTTATAGCTCTTAGCCTTGGGTTTACAGCCTCGGTGATGTTCCTTGTTTTCGTTGACAATATCTTGTTGCTTTTGCTTTCCTGGTTTGGAATGGGATTTTTTATGGCACGTCTGATAGGCATCAACACCCAATGGGGAGAAGCACGGGAAGCGGCTCGCTACTGCCAAAAGCAATTTTTCAAAGGTGGTCTGTTCTTAACGATAGGAATGTTATTGCTCGTTTTTTATTCTAATCAGTTTACCCTTACGGGTTTAATGCAGCATTATAACGATGTTCCTTTTGCCATTCTCTTGTCCTCCGCCCTGTGTATTATTATAGCAGCAGCCATTCAATCGGCAATGTTCCCTTTTCATCGTTGGCTGCTTTCTGCAATGACTTCTCCTACGCCGGCGTCAGCACTTATGCACGCCGGATTTGTGAATGGTGCCGGTATTTTATTAACGCTTTTGGCACCTTTGTTTTTTAAGTCGGATACCATGACGCTTTTGATAATTATTGGCGGGGTGACGGCTATTGTAGCCCAGTTTACCAAACTTATTCAAGTCAATATCAAACAGAAGCTTGGATGTTCTACCACGGCTCAAATGGCTTTTATGATTATGCAGTGTGGATTGGGCTTTTTTAATGCGGCTGTGGTTCATTTGATTTTACACGGTTTTTACAAAGCCTATTTGTTTCTGTCTTCAGGAGAAGAAATTGCTCATCTTTCTCCCAAAAAACGCCGGCATCATCGCTTTAATTATGTGCAAGCCATTGCTGTAGTTGTTTTAGGTATTTTAGGTGCGCTCTTTTTTGCATGGATAACAGGGAAAGGTTTGGAATCCGATGGCGGTATTTTCTTGACACTGATTGTAGCCATCACGGTAGGACAGGCGATGGACAATATCATTAAACGTCAGGAATTGTCAAATATGACCAAAGCGATTATAGGTCCTGTTATGTTTTTTATCAGTATTGGGCTTTATGCATTGATGTATAATGGAGCTACTGTATTTATGGGAGGGTTACCCATGATTGATCATCCGGAACCACTTTCTGTATTACAAATCGTATTTGGAATCATTTTCCTCCTTGGTTTTTTCATTATGAAGCTGGGGCTTTACGAAAACTTCCCCTGGCTTTATGTAAAATTAGTGAATGATTCTCAACCTTATAAGAAAACAGTTTTACGCTATAAAAAATCTTCAAAATGACCCATCAGGAACTTCAAGATAAAATAAGGCAGGCGGCGCCTGTGATTGGAAAAACCTGGCCTTTATATTCCTTTGTGACGGCCAATCCACTATCCGGTTATGAGGACTTTCCCTTTTTGGAAGCTGTAGAACAAGCAAGCAACAAGTTGGATGCAAATGTATTGCCTGAGGCTGCCGTTTTTCGCCAGGCGTGGGAAGAAAATCAGATTGGTACTGATGAGATAAAAGGATTTTTGCAGGATGCCGGGAAGGAAGAATCTCCCGACTATTATTTGTCGGAAATGGAGGCACAGACGGCTACAGAACATTTAAATGAAAGCCATGAGCTTGATCGGCTTACGGTGAAATGGCTGTCCTTGTTTTTGGATGAAGGAATGGCGGCATGGCCTATGCCCTTTAAAGAAATGGGATTCTATACTTCCTGGCGAAAGCTTATTGTTTATGATAATGATATTAAAAAGAAATTGGGAGGTTCTATCCCGAAATCTTCCGAAGAAGCCCTCACCAGAGTACTTTCTAACTTTGATGAAAAGGAACAAATTCAAATCCTTGAAAGACATCTTGCCGCCCTACCCGGCTGGGCCGGATTCATTAAATATAGAGTGGAAAATGATTCTATTTGGAATCATGAATATCCTGTGAGCCTGATGGAATTTTTGGCTGTCAGGCTTTGGATGGCTCGTTGTCTAAAAGCTCCTATCTTGCCGGAATTGCCGAAGAAAAAAGATCATGCACTATTAGAATTAAAATATCTTTGGCTTAAGGCATGGGAAAAAACTTGGCAGAATAAATTCTTGAAAAAAATTACGGAAAGTTCAGGACAAGCTAATAAAGAAACTGGATCGAGACCGGACGCACAACTTGTTTTTTGTTTAGATACTCGTTCAGAAGTCTTGCGTCGAGCTCTGGAGAAAACAGGAAATTACGAAACTTTCGGCTCGGCAGGGTCCTTTGTTCTACCCATGAATTATAGAGATCCTGAAAGTGGCCTGGTAAACAAATCTTCTCCTGCTATGGCTCCTTCGAAATATATGGTACACGAAGAGCCCATGTTACAGCAAGAAGAAAATGTTGAGGATTATAAAAAAGAAGGGAAACGAATCGGTGTCTATAAATATTTTCTCAAGCGTATGAAGAATATTCTTCCTTCTGCTTTTGGATATGTTGAAGCTGCCGGTCTTTATTATGGTATTTTTATGTTGTTGAGAATATTTAAACCCAATGTTGCTCAGCGTTACATGTTACACCATCGGAAAGGAGAGGAAGGGATTTATGAACCACATATTTCTGCTATTGATCAAGATTCTTTAGAAGAGATTCCATTGGAGGAAAAGGTTGCTTTAGTGAAGGGAGCTTTTGATTCTTGTGGATGGAGGACTTTTGCTCCTTTAGTGGTTTTTACGGGACATGCTAGTCATAGTGCCAATAATCCATACGCTTCCAGCCTTGATTGTGGGGCTTGTGCAGGAAATCCGGGAAAGAGAAATGCTCGAACGCTGGCAAGACTTGCCAACTCGAAAGAGGTTCAGAAAGTGTTACGTGAAAAACAGGGTATTGATATCCCTGAAGATACGCTCTTTATTGCTGCCGAGCATATTACCTCCTCGGATAATGTAGAATTGTTCGATGCTCATGTTCCTGACACCCATCAGTCTATTTTACAGCAGTTGAAGAAGGATCTTGAAGAAGTGAAGAATAAGATGACCAAAGAACGACTAAATGAACCAAAAAAGGCTGTTGAGATTGCTAAAACGAAGTCGAATAGCTGGTCAGAGGCTCGTCCGGAATGGGGGTTGTCAGGGCATGCCGGATATATTATAGGGCCTCGTTCTTTATCTGAAAAGGAAGAGTTTAGTGACTGTTTTATGAGCTCTTATGATTGGCAGATAGATGAAAATGGGGCTATCCTGGAAGGAATAATGACAGGTCCTTTGCTTGTTTGTCAATGGATTAGCAATCACTACTATTTTTCTACGGTTGATAATAATGTGTTTGGTGGAGGATCAAAAATTTCTACCAATATCACAGGAAAATATGGAGTGGTACAAGGGAATGGAAGTGATCTGAAAATTGGTCTTCCTTTGCAGTCTCTCATGTCAACCGATGAGAAAGTTTTTCATCGTCCTATACGTTTAAGTACACTTGTTCAGGCTCCTAGAAGTTTTGTCGGGAGAATACTTGCAGAGAATGAAAAACTGAAAACGTTATTAGATAATGAATGGATTCACCTTTTTGTTATGGATCCCGAAAATAATAACAAGATTGAACCCTATCAACCGGAAGTTACCTGGGCAGAAGCTGTTTGAGAACCCTTTTAAACCATCCATTTGAAAGTTTAATTTGAAAATGATCCAAAGTTTAAGTTATTTTAGGGTTAAAAATACCATGAAAAGATGTCGTCTTCTATTCTTGATATTATTAAATGTAGCTTTTATTTCTTCTTGTTCCGACTATCTTTATCCTTCTGGGAAGGATTCTAAAAGAGCGTATAAGAAGCAATTGAAAGAAAAGAGGAAAGGGTATGACCATTTTACTCCCATCAAGTTGCCCTTAGATTCTTTAGGGGTAAAGCAATGGGTGGCGCCTTCACCAAATTTTAATGTCCGGCAGCCGGATTTGGTTATTATTCATCATACTGCACAAGACAACTGTCCGATTTCATTGAAGACTTTAACACGAGCGAAGACCAATAGGAAGGTAAGTGCCCATTATTTGGTTTGTAAAGACGGGACAACTTATCAGTTGGTAGATGAAAGATATCGTGCCTGGCAGGCCGGAGTTGCTCGATGGGGAAATATGAAAGATATTAATTCTATCTCCTTAGGGATTGAATTGGATAATAACGGTCATGAGCCTTTTACAGGTCCTCAGATCAAATCCTTATTGGTATTGTTACACTCTATTCAGAGTCGGTATCATATTCGTAGAGGAGGTTTTGTAGGGCATTCGGATGTTGCTCCTACACGAAAACAAGATCCGAGTGTTTATTTCCCCTGGGAAATATTGGCAGATCATGGATTTGGTTATAAAGTAGATGCTGTTTTACCAAAAGTACCCGAGCATTTTGATGTTCGGGCGGCATTGAGATTGATCGGTTATGATATTCGGGACGAAAAAGCGGCTATTATTGCCTTTAAAAGGCATTTTATTCAATCGGATATCTCTCCGGAGTTGACGTCTGTAGAAAAAAGAAAATTGTATGATATCTACTTGAAATATTTGAATGAATAACAAAAAGGTTATTCTATAAAGCGTCGCTTTCTTACATATTGAAAAATCAGTCCAAACAGCAGAACAAACAAAAACGGAAGAAGAAAGTCTAATACGGTCCACAAGTTTTTATGCTTTTTTACTTTTACCTTATCCAGGAGGTTGGCAGAGAATTCTTTTTTTCTGGCAAGCATAATATTTGTTGTGTCTGTAAGATACGTCAGACAATTTTTGAAAAAATCCTGATTTGAGAAAGTTTGACGCGTATATCTATCCATTCCCATAGGAAGGGGACCCTCCTTTTGAGAAATTTGATTTTTAAAAATGTTAGGATCTGATACAACAATCATTTTTGTAGAGGAGCTTTTGCTCTTGAAGGGTTTACCGGAATGAATAGCAATGTTACTAAGAGTGGTTGAGTTTAGCCTATTTTTAAATACCGAAGAAAACTGCCCTTCTAACAATACGGCTACCGGAAGATTCTTACTGGTATAGGCACGTGGATTGGGCTTGTCTTTGATGTCGTCCAGAGAAATTCGACGAGGAGTAGATAGACTGCGACTGTGTGCTGAAGTTGATAACAAAATAGTCTTTTTGATTCTTTTTAAATGCGTAGTATCGATAGAACCCGGAAAGGAACTGAGAATCAAGTCTAAATTATTGGTAATAGGGTGATTGGTAATAGGATTTAATAAAGGTTCATAGACCCATGGGAGTCTTTTTATTTGAGGATGATTGCCAACTTTCCCTACGGTAATAGGAATAGAGAAACATTGTAAATCTTGGAGGATATCCGGGTTGATACGAATGCCATAAGTAAATAATAAATCGTTTAAATTTAAGTCTTTGTCATAGGCCAAAAAAGAGCTTTGCACTTGTAAGCTGTCCATAGAAGCATGTGTGGGATGTATCCCCCAAAGAATTTTCCCACCTTGCATAACATATTGATCTATTTTTATTTTTTCTTTTTTGGAGAAAGCGGTAGAAGGGTCGAGGATGACGATGGCACTATATTTTAAAGGGATAGATGCTGTTCTTTTGAGGTTGAGGGTATCCATCCGGTATTGATGATTCAAGATAGAAAGCGCATCATAAACTGAAGGATTTAAAGTCTCTCCATTTCCTAAGAGATAAGCTACCCGGGGAGGCTTTCCTTTAGACAAACGGGAGATAGCTAATGCAAATTTATATTCCAGAAGGGAAGTGGCATAATTTAGAGATTGTTCGGGATTACTTCCCGGTTGTTGTTGTAATAGGTTGATTCCCAATTTATGACCTTTGTAATCAATGAGTGCAGAAGGGAAAATGATTTGGCTTGTTACTCCGTCAGTAGCATCCGATTGTGCTCTGATATTAAAAGGCATAATCCCTAAATGAGCCAGAGAATCTGCAACTTTTGATTTCTCCGAATTGGTTAATCCTGCAAGAGGGTTGATAAATTCAAATCGAAGATGACCATTTGAAATCCGGTTAAAATCTTCCAGAAGATCTTTCGTTGCGGAAGAAAAATGGCGGAAAGAAGCCGGGAGATTTTGCCCTTTCAGATAGACCTTAATATGAACATATCCGTCCAAGCTCTTCAGCAGTTTTTTTGTGGGTTGCGCTAAAGTATATCGTTGATCTTTTGTCAAATCAATACGATAAGACAGTTGAGAAGATAAAAGATTGATAACTATTACTCCTACGATAAATAGGAGTAGGTTTTTAAGTTGTTTTCTTTTGATGAGAGCTCCTTTCTGCATAATTATTCCCATTTTCTTTTGTCTAAAGATAATTTGGTCAGATAAAGAAAGAAAATGACCATGCTTAGAAAGTAAACAATATCTTGTAGGGTTATGACGCCGCGGCTGATAGAATCGTAATGATAAGAAATACCCAGAAGCTGTAGATAGTAATCTAATCCACCACTAAATAGAGAGATATGACTTAAGGTATCAAAACCGGAATAAAGCATGAAACAGAAAAAAACACTTAATAAAAAGGCCACTACGGTATTTTTGCTGAGAGAAGAACACCAGATGCCGATAGCAGTAAAAACACTACCCAAAAAGAAGAGGCCGATATAGGAACCAACGATGGCACCGGTATCTACCCCTCCGGGAGTAGCTGCTAAAGTATGTATCGTGATATAGTAAATAGCGGTTGGTAGTAAAGAAAAGAGCATAAGAAAAATACCGGAGAGAAATTTTCCACCAATGAGCTGATATTCTTTTAGTGGTATTGTCAGTAATATTTCCATTGTCCCTTCTTTCCATTCTTCAGAAAAAAAGCGCATGGTAATAGCAGGGATAAGTAAAAGAAACACCCAGGGAGCAATGTTGAACATCGTTTGTAAACTTGCATAACCCTTGTCAAAAATATTACTGTCGGGAAAAACAAAAAGAAACAATCCATTGATAGCCAGGAATAAAAGAATGGCTAAATATCCTGTTGCGCTGCTAAAGAACTGACTCACTTCTTTTCTAAACAAAACCGTCATAAGTTATGCAAATATAAAAGACCCTTTGAAATTAATCTGAAAGAGAAGGGGGTTAATTTCTAATTTCCTGTTAATTGTCGTTTGTATAGTTGGATGGTATTTTCTAATCCATAATATAATGCATCGCAGATTAAAGCATGTCCTATAGAGGTCTCTTTGATTTGAGGAATAGCCTTTTTTAGATAGCTTAAGTTGTCAAGGTTGAGATCATGTCCTGCATTTATTCCTAATCCTGCTTCTGTAGCTGCCTTTGCAGTAGCTACATAATTCTCTTCAAAATGTGATTTTCTATAAGCTTCATCGGTTTTTATTTTTTCAAATTCGGCAGCATACGGTCCGGTATAAAGTTCTATACGGTCGGCACCACTGAATCGGGCTCCGGGAATGAATTGGGGATCAGCATTTAAAAAAATACTGACCCGGATATTTTTTTTATGAAGTCTCTGAATAATTTTTTGGAGAAAATCCTTGTGTTGAAGGGTATCCCATCCGGTATTTGAGGTAAGTGCATCCGGAGGATCGGGTACTAATGTGCATTGATCCGGCTGTACTTCTGTGACTAATTCCAGGAAGTTTTCCGATGGATATCCTTCAATATTAAATTCGGTGGTTACGATTTTTTTCAAGTCCCGGACATCCTGATAACGGATATGCCGTTCGTCCGGTCGGGGATGGACGGTAATTCCTTCTGCGCCAAAGGATTCACAATCTTTAGCCACTTTTAATAAGTCGGGGAGATTGCCACCACGTGCATTGCGCAGCGTAGCTATTTTATTGATATTTACGGATAGTTTTGTGGACATATTACTTAATCCGTTCTAAACGTTCTGAAAGCCATATCTTTATTATATCTTGTCTGCTGACGCCTATGCGCTTAGCTTCTTCCCCTAATTTTACAAGCATCCATTCCGGAATGTTAATGCGGATACTTTCTTGTTCCTGATTAACCCTTTCTACGGTATTTAAATCTAAATATGGAGTAATGTCTTCTTTCCCCTCGTCAAAAATCTTATCAAAGTTTTTCGCCTTCATACCATTTAATTTCGTTTTTACGTGATCGACGAACGGAGATTATACGAGTATTGTTTTTTCGTTTCGTAATAATAGCCGTCCAATGTTTATCATTAATCTTTCCAATAACCAAATGTCTGAGTTCATCCGTTGTTTTTGCCTGAATCTTTATCAGATTAAAATCCTTCCATAGTTTTTGAGCCTCGATAAAATCTATACCGTGTTTTTTTAAATTGGATTGACTTTTGACTTTATCGAATTCAAACATAATATTATTCAAATATACAATAATAAGTCTGATAAGTTACCTTAATACCTATAATATTCCGGCTTAAAAGGACCTTTTTGAGGAATATCGAGGTATTGCGCCTGCTCTTCTGACAATTCGTCTAACTCTACCCCGATTTTCTCCAGATGTAAACGTGCTACTTTTTCATCTAAATGTTTAGGGAGCATATACACTTTATTCTCATAGCGTTCGGGATGGTTCCAGAGTTCTATTTGTGCCAGCGTTTGATTGGTAAAAGAATTACTCATCACAAAAGAAGGGTGTCCCGTGGCGCAGCCTAAATTGACCAACCGGCCTTCGGCCAACAGGATAATATCCTTCCCGTCAATCGTATATTTATCTACCTGAGGTTTAATTTCCACCTTGGAATTGCCATAGTTTCTATCCAACCAATTCACATCTATTTCATTGTCGAAATGACCGATATTACAGACAATCGTTTTGTCGTTCATCAGCTTAAAATGTTTGCCGGTAATTATATCCCGATCTCCGGTAGCTGTAACGACAATATCGGCTTTGGGGATGGCGTTTTCCATTTTCTTTACCTCATAACCTTCCATCGCTGCTTGTAGCGCACAGATAGGATCAATTTCTGTAATGATGACCCGGGCGCCGGCACCACGAAGGGATTGGGCAGAGCCTTTACCGACGTCTCCGTAACCTCCTACCACAGCTACCTTTCCGGCCAGCATGACGTCTGTAGCACGCCGAATCGCGTCTACCAGGCTTTCCCGGCAACCAAACTTATTGTCGAATTTAGATTTAGTGACAGAATCATTGACATTAATTGCCGGCAGAGGAAGCGTCCCTTTTCGCATTCTTTCATAGAGCCGGTGTACACCGGTGGTGGTTTCTTCACTCAGACCGTTAATGTTTTCTGCTAATTCGGGATATTTATCCAGTACCATATTGGTCAGGTCGCCCCCGTCATCCAAAATCATATTAAGGGGCTTCTCTTTGCTGCCAAAAAATAAGGTCTGTTCTATACACCAGTCAAATTCTTCCGCGGTTTCTCCTTTCCATGCAAAAACCGGCACTCCTGTAGCGGCGATAGCGGCAGCTGCCTGATCCTGGGTAGAAAAAATGTTGCAGGAACTCCAACGTACTTCGGCACCAAGCGCTGTTAGGGTTTCTATTAAAACGGCGGTTTGAATGGTCATATGCAGGCATCCTGCAATTCGAGCTCCTTTTAAAGGTTGTTCCTCTTTAAATTCTTCTCTCAGAGACATGAGTCCCGGCATTTCTGCTTCGGCCAATTCAATCTCTTTGCGACCCCATGTGGCTAATTCAATGTCTTTCACTTTATGAGGGATACTGAAATCAATTTCCGGTAATGTGTTGATAGGCATAATAACTCTGTTTGTATCGTTATTTTTATTTTATATCTAATATGTTTATCTCATTGTGAGAATGATAAAAGCAAAAATACAAATTTAGATACTAAATATCATTCAATTTATGATTTTTGACAATTTATTAAGTAACTTTAAGGGATATTAAAAGGGTTCTCTATTCTTAATATATATGAAGTATTTATACACTTGTTGCTTATTCTTGTTGCTTATCGGGGGGAGTGGACTTTTTATCTCTTGCCATCACTCTCAGAGAACTAAAAATCAGCAGTATAAAGACTCCGTTTTTCGGGATTTGCCGGAAATCAAGAAAGAAGGAATTCTTCATGTCATTACGCTTTATAATTCTACCAGTTATTTTTTATATAAAGGTCGTCCGATGGGGTATCAATTTGAGATGGTAGAACGTCTGGCTGCAAGTTTGGGATTGAAAATAAAAATGGTGGTTGCAAAGAGTTTTTCTCAGGTTTTTGATTTATTGAGAGACGGTAAGGGGGATCTTATAGCTTTTGGATTGACCATAACTAAAGCTCGAAAGGAAAAGGTGGCTTTTACTCATTATCTTTATACCAGTCATCAAGTCTTGGTTCAGCGAAAGCCAGAAAATTGGCGTACCTTATCGTTATATAAAATAAAACAGCAGTTAGTGAGCTCTCCTTTTGAGTTAATTGGAGATACGGTTTATCTGGGGAGAGAAACTTCCTATATTCCCAGGATTAAACATCTCGAAAATGAAATCGGAGGAGAAATTCCTATTAAGATAGTGGATAGTGGCAAAACGGTTGATGATGTTATTCATATGGTAGCGGAGGGAAAAGCAGATTATACTGTTGCAGATTATAACCTGGCAGCTGTGAATAAAATGTTTTATCCTATCTTGGATATCGGGGTCAGAATTAGCCTTTCACAACGTATTGCCTGGGCCGTACGTAAAAGTTCTCCCAGGTTGCTAGATACACTGAATAACTGGATCTCTAAAGCGAAAAAGAAGAGATTTTACTTCCATTTATACAGAAAGTATTTTGAAGATGAGAGAGGGTATCGAAAAAGAGTGTCCAGTCCTTTGTTTAGTAAAAATGATGGGATGATAAGTCCTTATGATTCCCTTATTCAAAAGTATGCTAAGACATTAGGATGGGATTGGCGTCTATTGTGTTCTCAAATTTATCAGGAATCAAAATTTAATACTCATGATGAGGGTTGGGCGGGAGCTCGGGGGTTGATGCAGATTATGCCGGAGACTGCTGAGGAGCTTGGAATAAAAAATATAACTCACCCGGAAGAAAATATTGAGGCCGGTGCTCGATATTTAAAGAATTTGTATAATCATTTTGGGAAAGTAAAAGATAGCATACAGCGTATCAAGTTTACGCTTGCATCCTATAACTGTGGTCTAGGGCATGTTCGGGATGCCCAACGATTGGCTAAATCTTTGGGAGATAGTGCCTATTATTGGGATCATAATGTTGAAAAGGCAATCCTGAAATTACAAGAACGAAAGTATTTTACACAGCCCGAGATACGCCATGGAATAGTGCAAGGTATTCTCCCTTATAAATATGTAAGGGATATCTTCGACCGATACCATCATTATCAGGAGCTTATTCCTCTAAAAAAAGGTGGTTCGTAAACAGGTTGTGGGGTTAAAATGATATTTTACATATTTGAAAGACTTAACCCGCATTATTCATGGGATTAGCTTTTTGTATCGCCCTGCAATTTATAAATTATATTCTCATAGATCTGTATCCTGATGTTTATCTGCATTTGTATAATTGCAGTGAAAGGAGATCTTTCTTAAATCGGCTGCGTATCTGATTCTGATTTCTGGTGAGGAAAACCTTAAACGGTCATTGAAAGAACAAATTCATTGGGAAATTTAGAGAGAGTTGAAAGGTCCGATCTCCTTTTGGATCTTCATCCAATAAATACACATAACGAAGTCCTATAGGTATAGCCGTTTTAAAAATCTTAGTGTCAAAGTATAAATCGGCTCCCAGAGATCTGAAGGTGTCGTGAGATTTTGGAAAATCAGCAGACAGGTTGGCTCGACTATAATCAAAGAAGAGATGTAGTCGTATCCTTGGAAGGTATATCCAGGGAAGACCAATATCGGGATAAAGGAGGGGCAATTGGTAATTTATTCCCATGGTATAGATTTGTTGATAAGGGAAGCTATGGTAGCCTCTTGCATAATGGAAAATATCTTCAAATTTGTAGATATTGTTTTTTTTCTTGCTCGAAAAGCTGGTGGTGAAATAAAGACTGTGGTTAGGAAAAAGTCCCGGTAGAAAAATATTTAAATTTGCATTCAATTGGTTAATAGGGTAACTCTTTAGTGTGTGGTAATATTTCATGTTTATGGCAAATCCGAACTTCGGATTGATATCCTGTATTGTTTCATTCCGAAGCAGGTTGAAGGTAAGACCCAAAGTATAGTAATTGATTACTCTGTTCAGTGCGTTTTTGGTCTTCGGTCGCTTAAAGTTTAGCAGACTTTGGTGGAAATGACCGGAAAGGGAAATATACCGATGGTACAGACTTTCTGAGAGATTCAGTGGCACTTCCAACCCGGCATACCAATTGGTTTCGTTCCAACGGGAGGGAATCTGATCAGAAGTTAGTCCTTGACGATTAAAAATTCTTTTTATTCCGATTCTAAAATAGGGGAAAAAGCCTCCATAAGTCAAATTGGCCTGTATGAAAGGAGTTTCTTCGTTAAAGTTATATCCACCGCCGGCTGAAGCTTGCATTTTTCCCATTAAATCCCGAGATTCGAGTAGTAAACTTGTTTTGGGATATAAAGATTCAAACGCCCAATTTCTGACTCTAAATAAATGTTTTTGCGGATAATACCTTTTGGTCTGCATCTGGTTATAAGGGATGTCATCTAAAATAGAACTTTTTTTCAATGTTTTTGGAACATAAGGAGTATAAATTTTCTCCAATTCTTTTTTCCCTAACCGTTGCCAATGAGAGGTATCCCTTTTAGCAGAAAGTACTTGAAATCCTTGCAATGCATATTCACTAAAATAAATTTTTTCTGAGGAAGTATCTACCGATACGGTATAATCACCAATGGGTCTGTTGGCTATTTTGAAGAGTTGATGGTCTTTCCTTCTGAGGGCATAGAGTTGTATTTCCTTTCCAAAACCTGCAGGAAAATAGATGAAATCCTTATGTATATTTAAAGCTCCGATTGCCTTGGGAATCATTGGGGTCAATCTTTCTTCTCTTCCGCTGGATAAGGCTATTTTTATAAGAGCCATATTGCTTAAGGAGTCTCGGGCTCCGGTAATAATATATGTCCCGCTATTGTCCCACTGTGGATAGGTGAAGAAGTAATGATGTGGATTTGGGAGCGTACGTAACTTTTTGCCTGTCTTTGCATCCAGGAGTACAATCTGAGAATGATCTTTGTGGACTTCTACTGCTGCAATTTTTCTCCCATTTTGAGACAAAGAAGGAGAGAAATATTTACTTTGACGAGTTAATGTTTTTGTTTTTTTGGTTTTAAAATCGAATAATCGAATAACAGAATAGTTTTTCCAACCCCACCTTGGATCCGGCCGGTATTCAGACCATACAAGTTGATCTCCTCCATAGGAAAAATATTTCTGTAAGGTGTTTCCAATCTGGACGATGGTCTTCTCATTCCCTGATGTGTCTATTTGAACAATTTCAGGTAGCTGAGCATAACCATATTTTAAAGCCAGTATGTTGCCATTTTGAAGTGCCGTAGGATACTTATAATTTAGAATATTTCTGGTTTTTTGTGGCTTTAGAGTATCTACTGTGGTATAGGTGGCGTTCTTTTGTTGTAATTTCCATTTCTTTTTAAAATAAGCAATAGAGGCTTTGTAAAATTCCTTTGTTTTTTTGTTGGTATGGTAGTTTAGAGCTGCATCCAGCGGGTAGAATCCGTATTTAAAGAGATGAAAAGGATGGTTAGGGTTTTTCTTATTGTTTTTCTTTATAAACTTTCTGTTTAATAATGCTTTTTGCATGACTTGATGCCAGAAATGAGAACCGTATTTTTTCCGACCATAAGCAACGGTGATATAACCACTTTGGTACTTATTAGGGACATTATCCTTTAAAGAACCATTTCTTATTTTTCCATAGTTGAATGCTGTATTCGTTAACCACATTGCCTTGTAAGTATCTAAGAAGGAAGGCAGTCGACCTCTTCCCTGCTTGGTAAGTAAAGTCTCCATAAATACGGCTTCTCCTTCCCAAAACCAACCGGGGATAAAGTACTGATCGATGAAGGCCTGACCTTTTTCTCCGAATAGGGTATGAAAGGTATTTGCTAATCCGGTCTTGAAGTTCATATATTGTAAAGCATGCCAGGTCTCATGAATACCAAGCTGATTGAGCCAATTATTTGTTCCTAATGAGAAATTATCCTGAGAAGGAGTTGTTAAGAATACAGATCGAAAAGGACCTAAAGTGACAAAACCATTCGAAATAACGGTATGAGGTTGTAAAATGATATTAAATTTTTGGGATTTATTGCCAATTGTTGTTCGTTCATTTTTTAGCATGTATTGTGACGTATTAAACACTCGTAAAGCTTGGTGTTTATATCCCCTAGGAAACAAAACGCGAAGGCTGTCACTGTTCATCTGCATCCACTTTGTGGAAGTGGGGTTTCCGCCAAATTGCTGAGCCTGACAGGAGAAGAATGTCTCTAAAATCAGAAAAAGGAAAAGTGCCCAATTTTTATAGCTTAGAAAAGGGTGATATTTATGACAGGATAGCGTTAGCATTCACTTAAGTTAACAGGAATATGTACGGCTAACCCTCCTTCAGAGGTTTCTTTGTATTTTGTATTCATGTCTAAGGCAGTATCCCACATGGTTTTAATGACATTATCCAGAGATACTCGAGCCAACTCGGGGTTGCTTTTTAAAGCAAGATGACTTGCAGATATTGCTTTTATCGCCCCCATGGTATTGCGTTCTATACAAGGAATCTGAACAAGCCCACCGATGGGGTCACAGGTCATTCCTAAGTGATGTTCCATAGTGATTTCTGCTGCCATCATAGCCTGTTTTTGTGTCCCACCAAGAGCTTCAGTTAATGCAGCTGCTGCCATGGAGGAAGAGACCCCTATTTCAGCCTGACAACCTCCCATTGCGGCAGAAATGGTAGCACCTTTTTTGAAAAGACAACCAATTTCAGAAGCCGTGAGTAGAAAAGAGATAATCTCTTCTTCATTATAGCCATTGATAAAAGTAAGATAATATTGTAAAACGGCAGGAATAACGCCGGCAGCACCATTTGTTGGCGAGGTAACTACTCTCCCGAAGGAGGCATTCTCCTCATTCACTGCAAGGGCAAAACAACTAATCCAATCCATGATATAATCGAAATTTTTTCCTCCTTTGCGAATGGCTTTTGTCCAACTTTTATAATCTTGATAATCTCTGCCTTTTAATAGTTTTTTGTTGAGCACTGAAGCACGTCGACTGACATGAAGCCCTCCGGGAAGCTCTCCTTCTGTTGTATGACACCCCTTAAACATACAATCTCGCATGGTTCCAAATATTTTCAGAATACCTGAACGGGTTTCTTCTTCCGGACGCCAGCAATTTTCATTCTCCAGTCCTATTTCAGAAATGCTAAGTCCTGTTTTCATACACCAATGTAATAGATCTTTGGCAGAATCTATTGGAAATTCCAATGCAATATTTGATTTCGGGTTTCCGGATTCATCTTTTTCTTTAACGACGAATCCGCCACCTACAGAGTAATAGGTACGTTTAAAGAAGGTTTTATTCTCGAGCTCTGCTATAAAAGAAAGTCCATTAGGATGATAGGGGAGGGTCTCTTGTTTTAGAAATTGAATATCTTTTTTAGGGTCAAATGGAATGGATGTAACTCCATTCAGAAGGAGTGCCTTCTCTCGGGCTATTATTTTTAGTTTATCGGACAGTTTTTCTACTTCGAAAGTAGCCGGATCTTCTCCCGAAAGTCCCATTTGTACAGCTTTGTCCGTCCCATGGCCAATTCCCGTTTTGGCGAGAGATCCATATAAAAGCACTTGAAGACTTTTTACTTTTGATAAAGAAAAAGTCGTCTTTAGCTCCGCCAAAAATAAAGAACCTGCTTTCCAGGGTCCTAAAGTATGAGAACTGGAAGGTCCTACACCAATCTTGAGTATATCAAATATGGAGATCGCTTCCTGTGGAGTCATAACTATGCTTTTTATTTTTCAAAGTTAAGGGTTTTATAAATGATGCTTCTATTTAAATAATGTCTTTTTGTTTTTTCTTAAAAAAATATTATATATTTATCCCCTAGAAAAATGTGATAGATATAAGGTTATAGAGGAATAGGAACGGTGTTATAAATATAAAGAGAATGCCAAAGTCTTTAACAGATCTGTTAGTTGTTTATTTGTATGAAAATAAATATTTGAGCTTACCCAAGCTGGGACAGTTTGAAGTCTCAGATGAGGAAGATTTGTCTCAGCCTGAACAAGTATCATTTACACGTATTCCTAATCAGACTATACAATTCAATTATAATCCTGAGGAAGAAACAGATACAGAATTGATAAAGTATATTACAGCTCATACCCGAAAGATGCAATCACTGGCTCTTTCAGATCTTTTTACTTTTGCAGAACAAGCACTACAAATGTTGAATGTTCTACAACCGGTATCTTTTCCCGGAATAGGAACGATACAAAAAGATGCGAAGGGGAAAGTTAATTTTTCACCCGGGATTTACCGCCCTGAATTACTTCAGGAGGTGGATGACTTATCTCCTAAATCTTATACTGAAAAAACCTCTTCAGGTTCAATAAGCTCTTTAGGTAGTAGTGCGACTACAAGAACTTCTTCTGTAGGGAATGACTCTCCCAGGTCAATGGGAGGAATGCTTATTATCCTTGTTTGTGTTGTCGTTGCAGCTGCTTTGATTTATTTTATTTTTGCGAATAAAGGATCGGAAGAGCTGTCGAATAAGGTTGATATGACGCAGACAGAAACAAAGATGCAGGGGGATACAGCAACCACGGAGACCGCTTCTGCAAAGAAGTATGAAGAGAAGAAATATACGAATAGACCTCCTCAAAAGAAAGGAGAAATTCAGTATTTGATTATTTCTGAAAAAGGGGTTGATTCGGGACGCGCTTTTCATCGTTATCGTCAGCTTTCCGGATGGGGGCATGCCGTGAAAATATTTACAAAAGATTCGGTTCATTATGATGTGGCTATTCCTGTTTCTTCTTTGGTATCAGATACGACAAGAATAAAGGATTCTATTCGTAGATTATATGGGCATAAGGCTATAATTCGTTATGAGTCAGGATGATAGAAGTTTTTGAGATATTATTTGCAAGTTTTGTAAAATATTACGACCTTTGCCATCCGATTTTTTGACAATTGCGTAAATTTATTAGTTAAAAATATAGAATCATGGCAAGAGTGTGTCAGGTGACAGGGAAGCGACCTATAACAGGAAATAAGGTTTCTTTTTCACACGTTAAAAATAAGCGTCGTTTCAATCCGAATCTTCAGAAAAAGCGTTTTTATTTGGCTGAGGAAGATCGTTGGATTACTTTGAAGGTATCGACTAGCGCTATCAGGACAATAAACAAGAGAGGTTTATATACGGTAGTAAAGGAATTGAGAGCAAAAGGAGAAAAAATTTAAAACTATTTGGATCATGGCAAAGAAAGGAAATAGAGTTCAGGTGATTTTAGAATGTACCGAGCATAAAAATTCCGGTCAACCCGGCACTTCTCGTTATATTACTACAAAAAATAAGAAAAATACGCCCGGACGCCTGGAGTTGAAAAAATATAATCCTATTTTAAAACGGAAGACCGTACATAAAGAGATAAAATAGAGTTCATTCACTTTTTTAAAAAGATATACTCATGGCTAAAAAAGCAAAAACAGCTATTAAAGGAGACAAGCAGGTCGATTTGGATGCGAAAAACTTTACTAAAGTCATTCGTACCGTTAAATCTCCCAAGACAGGGGCTTATTCCTTTAAGGAAAATATTATACATAAAGAGAAAGTTAAAGAATATCTGAGCGGAAAATAATCTGGTTATTCTTTACGAAAGTATCTTATAAAGCTGTCTCGTAATACGGGGTGGCTTTTTTGCGTTTGTATATGAGTAGGAAAATGAATTAAAAGTTTCACCTACAGGCATCATAACGTGTTCTTGGGTGAGTACAACAACATAAGCATATAAAACCATCAATCATGGGGATTTTTAAAAAAATATTTTCAAAACCGGAAAAAGAAAACCTGGACAAAGGATTGGAGAAAACAAAAGATAACTTTCTTCAAAAGGTAGGGCGTGCTGTTGTTGGAAAGTCCAAAGTGGATGAAGAGGTATTAGACGATCTGGAAGAAGCCTTGGTAGCTGCAGATGTAGGAGTAACCACTACCGTGGAGATTATTGCACGAATAGAAAAACGTGTGGAACGGGATCATTATATGAATACCTCTGAATTACAGAGCATTCTTCGAGAAGAAATCGCAGATATGTTGGTTAAGCCGGGAGAAGAAGTAAGTGCAAATGGTTTTGATTTTTCTGAAGGAAAGAAACCTTATGTCATTATGGTTGTGGGAGTGAACGGGGTCGGTAAAACAACAACCATAGGAAAGTTAGCCTATCAGTTTAAAAAAGCAGGAAAATCTGTGCTCTTGGGAGCTGCAGATACTTTTAGAGCCGCAGCTGTAGATCAATTAACCATCTGGAGCGAAAGAATTGATGTTCCTATTGTCAAACATGCGATGGGCTCAGATCCTAGTGCTGTTGCTTTTGATACCATAAAAAGTGGAGTGGCGAATGGTACAGATATTATTCTTATTGACACTGCCGGTCGTTTGCATAATAAGATCCATCTAATGAATGAATTAAGCAAAATTAGAAGAGTGATGAGCAAAGTCCTTCCGGAGGCCCCTCATGATGTGATGCTGGTTTTGGATGGTTCTACAGGGCAAAATGCTTTGGAACAAGCAAAACAATTTACGTCGGCAACAGAAGTAGGATCCATGGCGATTACCAAATTAGATGGGACTGCCAAAGGAGGCGTTGTTTTAGCTATTGCTAATCAGTTTAAAATCCCGGTGAAATATATCGGAATAGGAGAAAAGGCAGAAGACCTTCAGGCTTTTAATGCTGCTGAATTTGTAGATTCTTTATTCAAAAAGGAAGATTAGGAGTTTACTTTTATAATGGTAAATTTGCTGTTCAGTTTCAGACAGGAGTAGACCATATCAATAAATTCGCTGCCATAGGCGGCATAAAAGGGAAGGAGATTATCTTCCCTTTCTTGTAACCCATTATGGGGAAATAGTTGTTCTTTTGTGTTTCTAATTAAATCAGTCTGCCAGGAGAATTTCTTTTTTTCTGCTCGAAGGATTTTCTTTTCTATCTTTTCTATTGATCGTAAGGTTTTGACCTTTTCTGCAGCTACAGAAGCTTCCAAAGTCTTATCTATATTTATTGCTTTGTCTTGGATTGTTTTGAAAAATTCTTCTATTTCTTGTTTCTCTCCGGTAAGTTTTAGATTCTCTGCTGTATTATTTTTTACGAAATCTTTGAGGATTACTTCGGTATCGGTAAACAAGGTTTTAACTTTTACATTGACCTTTGCCAGTCTTTTTAATGATTTTTCATCTGCCCAAAGCACAGAATGTCTTAACAGCAACAATGGGAAAGGAACATCGAAATGATGAAAAAGGTCTTTTAGTTCCAACCAATAAGCTAATTCTCCTCCTCCACCGATGAAGGCAACATTTGGGAGAATACTTTCTTGTAAAACCCCTCTTAAAATCACATTTGGGCTAAATCTCTCCGGATGGTTATTTAGTTCCTCGGTTATTTCTTGTTTAGAAAAGGATAGATTTGTATTCAGTACTTTCCATCTCTGTCCCTCTTGAACAATCCGTTCTCTCCATTGATCCGTCAGATAAAAAAGATTGATGTCTCTGGGATTGGCTTGAGCATGATAGTATTGGGTGAGCTTTTCTTTTGTCTTGTTTACAATCTTGACCGAATTTTGTGCAATAAGCTCTTCTTCCATCATCGGCAGAACGGCTCTTTTAAATCCCGAACGGTCTGCATTGACAACGACCAGTCCAAAGCGTCCAAATAAGGCATTCACCAGAGATAAGGTTGCCGTCTGGATATCTTTATTTTGTAAATAAGCCGTTTTTAATAGAGTAATGATCTCTCTGGCAAATTCATTTTGTCCTAATTCTTCTGCTACGGTATTTATCAGGGGCTCAATTCCCTTATTTTTCATCCTTCCTACCGCCCCCGTTTGTTTGGTCTCCCATTGATACCGTTTCCCGTATAAATTAAAAGTTCCTAACTCTTCCAAGTCATTATCCTCACTGCCCATATAATACACCGGGACAAAATGATATTGAGGATATTTTTGTTTTAGGTCCGCCGCGAGTTTTACTGTATGTAAAATCTTATAAATAAAATAGAGGTATCCTGTGAAGATATTGGGTTGATGGGCCGTACAAACCGTAAAAGTTGTTTCTTCTGCCAAGGCCTCTATATTTTGAGCAACTTTTTTGTCTTGTGGTATAGGCGCATACAGGTCTTTTAATTCCCGCAACAGTATACTGCGGTTAACGGGTTTTTCTTTCCTGTTTGCAATGATTTCTTTATAATCAGGTTGAATAGGGGAGTATTGATAAAAACTGCTTAGTTTAGCTTCTTCATTCAGGTAATCCATCATGAGAGAGGAAAAATAGCCGGTGTCTTTATATTCTATAAATTCAGTAGTGCAATCCATCCCTAGTACTTTCTGTATTAATATGGATGCAAATATAGGGGGAATTTGTGGATCCTATTTCGTTGCAATATTCTTTCTCCAACTCCATCCCCCTAAAACAGCTTTCTCTTCTTCACTAGCTGAAAAATCAACTTTGATTTCCTTGAACTGAATAGAAAAGGATATTTATTTGTTCAGCCATTCTTTAAATTCTTCATAATTGTTCTTCATGGGGATGGTTTCTTTTTCTTTCCCATCGAGATCCTTTGCTTGTTCGGGAATATCTACTTTTTTCCAAGTTTCTTTGGTATATACATTTGGGAATTTACAGGGGTGGGCGGAAGATAGAAAGACTCCGGTAAGTTTTTCTTTTTGTGAATTGAGATATTTTTTTAATCCGGCATAAGCGATGGCCGTATGAGGACAAAGTATATAATCACTTTCGATTCTCACCTTTTCAATGCTTTCTAAAGTCTCTTCATCTGTGAAGGAATAGCCGGTCAGCTGTTTTCTCATTTTTTCAACATTGTTGTCGAATAGGGTCAGCATTCTTTCAAAATTACTGGGATTCCCTACATCCATTGCATTGGAAAGGGTATGTTTAGATGGTTGAGGCGCAAAAATACCCGTATCCAAATATTGGGGAACCTCATCATTGATATTGGTAGAGGCAACGAAATGGTGAATGGGCAGTCCCATCTTTTCAGCAAATAATCCGGCGGTAATATTCCCAAAATTCCCGCTGGGGACAGAAAAGGTGATGGATCCATTATAACCTTGTTCTTTCAATTGTTTATAGGCGTTAAAATAATAGAAAGTCTGTGGAATCAGACGTGCAATATTGATAGAATTAGCAGAAGTCAGATTCTTTTTCTGTGCCAAATCTTTATCTACAAAGGCTTTTTTTACCATCTGCTGGCAGTCATCAAAGGTGCCATCAACTTCTAATGCAGAAATATTTTTACCAAGTGTAGTCAATTGTTTTTCCTGTAGCGGACTTACTTTTCCTTTGGGATATAATAAGGTAACATGAATGCCGGGGACATCATAAAAACCTAGAGCGACAGCGCCTCCTGTATCCCCTGAAGTAGCGACAAGAATTTCAATCTCTTTATTCTCTTTTTCTAAGAAATAATTCATGACCCGGCTCATGAAGCGCGCTCCAAAGTCTTTGAAAGCCATTGATGGACCATGGAAAAGTTCCAAGACCGCAATATTATCTTCTATTTGTTGTACCGGAGCAGGAAAATTAATGGCTTCTTCTATGATTTGTTGTAAAGCATTGGTTTCTATATCCTCTCCAATGAGTGCTTTGGCTACATCAAAAGAAATTTCTGTAAAGGTTTTATTTTGAATTGTATTAAAAAAGTCAATCGGTAAGGTTGGAATTTCTAGCGGCATGTAGAGGCCATTGTCCGGTGGCATGCTTTGGAAAATGGCTTGTTCTAATTCAACCTGATAAGTTGGATTTTGGGTGCTATAAAGTTTCATGATGTTTTTTATTTGTTAGAAGGAAGAAGATAATATTTTAGGTCCGTTGGTATTGACTTTTGAGATGTAAGCATCCGTGTCAATATCGATCTTTTGCAACAGTTCTTGTAAAGCTTCTTTTACCTTATAAGCCGTCTCTTTGCCTCTGCTTAAAGCGAACACTGAAGGCCCGGATCCCGAAATGCCGAATCCAAGCGCCCCTAGAGATAGTGCTTTTTTCTTCATGTTATAGAATTCGGGGATAAGGATGGCTCTATTGGGTTCTATCAGTTTATCTTCCAGTGAACGTCCTAAGAGATCATAATTACCTTGGTAGAGGCCACTGATAAGACCGGCAATATTTCCCCATTGCTGTACGGCATCTTCAAGGGTGACCTGTTTTCGAAGAATTTTCCTGGCATCTCGAGTTTGTATTTCAATCTGGGGATGAATCAGTGTACAAACCAATTCTTCCGGAGTGGGAAGAGGAATAATATCTAAAGGAGCATAACTTCTGATTAAAACAAAACCTCCAAGAAGGGCCGGTGCTACATTATCAGCATGTCCTTGTCCACAAGCTAATTTTTCTCCCGCAAGGGCAAAGGGTAATAACTCTTTTTGTGGTAGAGGTTGATCCATTAACTGATTGATAGCATGAAGTCCTGCGACCGTACTGGCTGCACTGGAACCTAATCCGCTGCCGATGGGCATTTTTTTATGTAGACGAATGGAAACGCCAATGGCAGTATTTTGGGTCTTTTCTAAATAATCCAGCACGACAGCGCTGACGGTATTTTTCTTTGGATGGGTTGGAAGTAGTCCCTTATCTCCCGTAATCTCTACTATTTCGACTCCGGGAGTCTCTTTTAATGTCATTTCTACTTCATCGCCGGGCTCATCAACGGCCAGCCCCAAAATGTCGAAGCCGCAGGTTAC
This sequence comes from uncultured Chitinophagaceae bacterium, assembly GCA_964647485.1. Taxonomy (GTDB): domain Bacteria; phylum Bacteroidota; class Bacteroidia; order Chitinophagales; family Chitinophagaceae; genus FW021-bin31. The sequence goes on from CAZYHV010000023.1 coordinate 40,522, forward strand.
ATTGGCAATCGTGGCGGGGGCAAATACTCTTATCGATTTATTAGGGTTCATTTTTTTTATTATTATTAAATTATTCTGCACCTACTTTTACCAAGTCTGCAAAAACGCCTGCTGCGGTTACTTGAGCTCCTGCTCCGGGACCTTTTACAACTAATGGGCAATCTGCGGTATATCTTTGAGTGGTAAATGCAATGATGTTATCACTTCCTGAAAGTGCATAAAAAGGATGTCCGGAATCTACGGCTTTTAAGGAGATACTGACTTTTCCTTGCTCCATGGTTCCTATAAAGCGAAGTACTTTTCCTTCTTCTTCTGCTGTTTTTTTAATTTTTTCAAAATGGGCATCTGCTTTTTCTAATTCTTTATAGAAAGAAGGTACATCAGGAGCTGTCATACAATCAGAAGGCAGGATGTCCTCGATGAGGATATCGTCCATTTCGATTTGGTGACCCGAATCTCGGGCAAGGATAAGCATTTTCCTCATAAAATCGAGACCACTCAGGTCGTCTCTGGGATCCGGCTCTGTAAATCCTTTTTCTTGGGCTTCTTTTACAATGGTATGAAAATGAACGTTATCTTTGAAATTATTGAAGATATAGGAAATCGTTCCGGAGAGAATTGCTTCTATTTTTACAATCCTGTCTCCACTAATCATCAAATCTTTTAGGGTTTTGATAATTGGCAACCCCGCTCCTACGTTAGTTTCATAAAAGAAATCCACACCGTGTTTTATACAGGCATCTTTAAATCTTCTATATTGGTTATAAGTTCCGGAATTTCCTATTTTGTTACAGGTAACGATGGAGATGTTGGATTTAAGAATATCTTCATAATAAGATACAATATGTTCACTTGCAGAGTTGTCAATAAATACACTATTGGGAAGATTAAGATCTTTCATTTTTTGAATGAATAGATCTAAATCAGCTGCTTTTCCCCCCTTTTCAAAAAGGCTTTCCCAGTCCGCAATTTCGAAGCCCTCCGGTTTAAAGAGCATTCGGCGGCTATTGGTTAATCCAATCATCTGGATACGTAGAGAGTTGTTTTGGTATAAATATTCTTTATGTCCTTTGATTTGTTCTAAAAGTGTTTTCCCGATATTCCCAATACCTACATAAAATACATTAAGGGTTTTAACAGGAGAAAGAAAGAATGCTTCATGCAGGATGTTAAGGGCTTTTGCAAGATCTTTTTTACTAATAACGACAGAGATATTATATTCTGAAGAACCTTGGGCAATAGCAGATATATTGACTCCGTTTCGGCCTAAGGCATGGAATAGATCTCCGCTGATGCCGGTGGTATGTTTCATATTTTCACCGACGATGGCAACAACGGAAAGATTTTCATCGATTTGAGGAGGATCGACTTTATGAGTTTGTAACTCCATCTCAAATTCAGTTTCCAATACGCGTTTAGCTTTTTCCGTATCTACGGGAGATATGGCAAAAGTGATACTGTGTTCAGAGGAAGCTTGTGTAATAAGGATAATATTGATATCCTCCCGGGAAAGCATGGCAAATAATCGACCACTGAATCCGGAATTCCCTACCAAACCACTCCCTTGTATATTGACCAGACTCACTTCTTCGATAGAAGATATTCCTCTGACCGGGTTCCCATTTTTCTTTGGTCTGTCATGGACGACTGTACCCGGAAAGTCTGTGTTAAAAGTATTTCGAATACGTATAGGGATCTTTTTGGAAAAGGCAGGAATCATGGTAGGAGGGTAGATGACCTTTGCTCCAAAATAGGATAATTCTTTTGCTTCTGTATAAGAGATCTCGTGCAAACTAAATGCTTTTTTTACCATTCTTGGATCGGCTGTCATAAAGCCATCTACGTCTGTCCATATTTGTATTTCATTTGCTCCTAAAGCGGCTCCGATTATGGCTGCGGTAAAGTCGCTTCCTCCTCGACCAAGAGTAGTAGTTTGCCCTATATCATTTGAAGCAATAAAGCCGGTAATACAGTATAAGTTAGCAGGGTTATCTTGAAAAAATGTTTTGATTTGTTGGGTTGTTTCCTTGTTCTTTAATTGAGCCTTTCCAAAAGTTCTGTTAGTCAGGAATAATTTTCGGGTATCTGTAAACTGAGTTTCAGGAAATTTTTGAGATAAAACCCCTGAAATCATGAAAGCGGAACAAAGTTCTCCGAAAGAAAGAATGGAATCCTTTGTTTTAGGGGACAGCTCTCGAACTGATCTGACCCCTTGCAGTAGTTCTTCCATTTCATTCAAATAGAATTTCACCTGCATTATAATTGGATTTTGTCTTTTCGCAGGAATGAGATCATGGATAACTGCAAGATGTCGATCTTCAATCTCTTTAAGTTGCCGGTTAAAATTTTCCCCTTCTTCTGCTCCTTTGGCCATTTGTAGCAACTGATTAGTGATTCCTCCCATGGCCGATACTACGACTGCTATAGGTTGATCTTCTTTTAAGTGCTGAGCTACAATATCTGTTAGTCGGGAAATGCTTTTGGAATCCTGTACTGAAGTGCCTCCAAATTTTAATACTTTCATGTGTGCTTAAATCTTTTAATCCTTTCCTCCTTAGAAGGAATTATAAAAAAACGCCTTCCTGTGGTGGGGAAGGCGCTCTAAAAAAATGAATTAATATGTCCTTACCGCCGTGAAAACATGCATCCAATAATACCGGAAATAATAATCCCGATAGGAGAAAAAATAATTTCTGTATTTATGCTGGTATGTTCCGTTTTGGCGTTCATTATGATCAATCGATTGCGCAAATAAAGAACAAAATATAATTACTGCCAAAAAATGCGAAGATTATTTTAAAAATAAACTTCCGGGGAAATAAAAACTATGAGTGTTTTTTTTCAAAAATATGTAGAGTTAGTTTATCTTTGCAAAACTTTTGAGTGGATCAAAAGTGTTTTTTCGGGATGTAGCGCAGCTCGGTAGCGCACTTGCATGGGGTGCAAGGGGTCGCTAGTTCGAATCTAGTCATCCCGACTTATTGTAAAGCGTAACTTGTATCCTCAAAACGAGTTACGCTTTTTTAGTATCTCTTATAGCCCCCTTTCTATTTTCTTTTTCTGAGTTGCTTCAGTTGCTGGTAAGTAAGTTCTCTGTAACCACTTGTAGGTGTTTTAAATAATTCAGAAGGCTGAAAACCTTGGTTGACTTTTGTTGCCGTCATTGTCAGCGTTGCATTGGCTCTTTTAATATTGAATTGAAATTGTAGTGGAATACCATCAATCCCTTCAAATCGCGGATCGTAATTGTCGTAAACAGGTTGTAATTTTTTGGTGTAATAAACAACAAACTGGTTTCCATCTTTGAGTTTACCAATGGTTTTATGACAATTGTAACCGGCAATTTTTTTGGTATCCTTTTCAAAACTGAAATGCATACCTTCATACTTTTGGGCTTCTTTCTGAAGCTCTTTTGAGCTCATCTTAATCAAATAATTTCTACCACTATTGCTTTTTATTAATGATAGTCCGGTTTGATTTTGGCTATTATGAATATTGATATGAGTTGATTTCTTTAATACTAAATCAGAGCGAAACCATTGGTTTTTAAAGTGATAAATTAGTTTTCCTTGTTCCAAATCGCGAACAATTTGTGTAGGTAGGGTTCCTTTATTGTTTACCTGGATAGTATAAACAATTTTACCCTGGGTAAATTTAGACTGAGCGAAAGAAGCCGATAGAATGAACAGTAAAGGAAGGATTAATATCAGCGGTCTTCTGCTTTTTAATTTTGGATTGTATTTAAAATAATACATAATCTTTCTATTTTATCAAATAGGTATCAGAAAATTCCGTGCCAATTAAAAATAATTTAAAATGTGTCATGTTCGCAGAGGTGGGTTTATTGTCTTAATAATTGAAATCCGATGGCACAATCTAAACATTTTTTTTCGGTACAATAGTTTTTATATAATTGCAAGAGTGCCTGACTGTCCCATGCAGATTGATTACTTTCTCCAATGTCAATCCATTTTCGAGTAAACTTGTTCTTTTCCGGGGGTAATTTTTTCATCCATTCAAAGGCACGATCCAGGTAGATGCCATTTAGTTGAAAGCTATCATACATCGCGAGAATGGGGCAAATGGTATTGATCAATATATTGGTAATCATGTTCTTCCCCAGATGAGTCGCGTGTTTTTTTGAAAGTTTTTCAAATCTGTAATGGGTTTCCCAATAAGTAGAAGTCTTTAACTGAAAGAGTTCTTTTACCTCTTTAAAACTTTTCTTTTCTATAAGCGTACTAAATAAATGAGAGGATTGATGGATGAGGGCGGCAAATTGTGCTAGTCTGATGGTAGGGAAAGATGGAGGACGCATTCTAGACCATTTCCATAAATAAGGTTGGATAGGGGATAGCTGGTGTTTCTTTTGCAAAAAATCATAGGTGCTTTTTAGTCGCTGGGGATGTTCTTCTAAAAAATCTCTTTTTAGCATTCCCGCTTGTCCAAAGAGCAAAGCTTCTAATTCTAAAGGTTGTTGTTTGTAATGGGCCAATATCTTTAATGGTAAGGATTGAGCTACAGAAGCAAAGGCTTCTCCATTGACCGGAAGTCCGAAATTACGGGCAAGAGCTCTGTAAAAAGTTTCTGCCCAATCATTGTGGGTTTCTTCCATCCATTCAGAGAATAAAACGGTTTTTTGTTGCCAGCGTTCTATAAGGAGTCGATCCTTCCAGTTGATCCAGGTTAATTCTTTTATTTTGTCTAACTGGTCGGCACAGAGGATATCTCTGTTTTGTTGCATTAATTGTTGATATCGTTCCAAGAGCAATCCGGATATTCTGTCTTTTAGAATGAGTAGGGGAACATTTTTGGGTAAAGAAACATGTTCAGAGATATCCGCTTCATAAACTACATGTAAAATAAGGTTTTTATAATGTTCATCTTCGGCATGTCCATGTTTTATCCAGTCAGAAGTTTTTAAATGCAATTCTATGTGTCCGACCAGCAAGGTATTGTCTATTTTTATTTTACCTTCTAGGAAATCGGGACCTGCATTTTTATTCCACATTCCGGGAGATATAATTTGTATAGGTTCTCCTTTTGCAGTTTTTAATTCGTTTTGGTTATAGCGTCGATGCAACCAGATGTATTGAAATAATTTTTCGGTAAGTTGCATGTCAGAGTATCAGTTTTGTAATAATGATAATTCAAATATAAATGAATTTTTGAATTTTTAAAGGGCTTGATTAGCATTTATCCTGAGCATCGACTACGGAAACGGCTACCATATTTACAATCTGTCGGATGGTACTTCCAAGTTGCAGAATATGTACCGGTTTATTCAATCCCATGAGGATGGGACCGATGGTTTCAAACTCTGCTACTTCCATCAGGAGGTTATATGCGATGTTCCCGGCTGCAAGATTAGGGAAAATGAGGGTATTGACGCCTCCTTCTACCAGCTCACTAAAGGGGTAATTACTTTGAAGAAGTTCCGTGTCAAAGGCGGTCGATGCCTGCAATTCACCATCTACAATCAAGTTCTTATCTTTTTTCTTTACTATTTCTACCGCATCTCTAACTAATTTAGCTTCTGCGGTAGGGCTGGAACCAAAGTTAGAGTATGAAAGCATAGCTACTCTCGGGGTAATATTAAATTGACGAACTTCTTTAGCTGTTTGTAATGTGATATCGGCTAATTCTTCTACGGTTGGATTGAAGTTAATGGTGGTGTCTGCCAGGAATAAGGGCCCTTTAGGAGTAAGGGTGATATACATTCCGGCTACTCTCTTCGCTTCTTTTTCCATACCTATAATTTGTAATGCGGGACGTATGGTATCCGGATAATTTCTGGTTAGACCGGAAATGAGAGCATCTGCCTCTCCTTCTTCTACCATCATGCATCCGAAGTAGTTTCGGTCTGCCATAGCTTTCTTCGCCTCATAGAGATTATATCCCCTCCTTTTCCTTTTCTCAAAGAATCTTTCCCCAAACTTTTTCTTTTTCTCTTTTGATTCTTCACTTTTTACATCAATAATTTCCACCTCTTCTAAATCGATTTTATTTACTTTTATAAGGTGCTGTATTTTCTCCTTTTCTCCTAATAGAATAGGGGTAGCTAATCCTTCATTGATCACAATTTGTGCGGCTTTCAAAACTTTGATATTATCAGCTTCCGCAAAGACGACTTTACGGGGATCTTTACGGGCTTTGTTAGCGATGGCACGCACCAGATGATTGCTGAGTCCTAATCGGTTTTCTAATTCGGTTTTGTATTCTTCCCAGTCTTTGATTTGTTTTTGTGCTACTCCGGAAGATATGGCAGCTTTGGCAACGGCAGGGGCAACGGTTGTAATGAGTCGATGATCCAGCGGCTTGGGAATAATATAGTCCGGACCGAAGACCAGATTTTTTTCATTATAAGCCATGTTTACTAATTCCGGCACCGGTTGTTTGGTTAACTCTGCCAGTGCTTTTACAGCGGCCAGTTTCATTTCCTCATTGATTTCTTTGGCACGCACATCAACAGCTCCTCTGAAAATATAGGGGAAACCTAATACGTTGTTGACTTGATTGGGATAGTCTGAACGACCGGTTGCCATAATAACATCCTCTCTGGCGGCGGTAGCATCTTCATAAGATATTTCCGGATCGGGATTGGCCATAGCAAATACAATAGGTTTCTTTGCCATGGTTTTTAACATCTCTTGACTGAGGATGTTTCCTATGCTTAGTCCGAGAAAGACATCCGCTTTTTTTATGGCTTTTTCTAAAGTGACTTTTTCTTTTTTAGCAAAAATTTGTTGTTGAGGAGATAGATCGCCTCGATCGGTAGAAAGGAATCCGTCTTTATCAAAAACAAAAATATTTTCCACCTTGGCTCCAAGAGAGAGGTAGATTTTTAAGCAGGAAGTAGCGGCAGCACCGGCACCGCTGACTACAATTTTTACTTTTTGAATTTTCTTTTTAACCAGTTCAAGGGCATTTAGCAGAGCGGCAGCAGAAATTATAGCAGTCCCATGTTGATCGTCATGCATTACCGGAATGTCTAATTCTTCTTTTAGCCGCTCTTCTATCATAAAACATTCCGGACTCTTGATATCTTCTAAATTGATACCGCCGAAGGTAGGAGCAATGGATTTTACAACTTCTACAAATTGATCCGGATCTTTATTGTCTACTTCTATGTCAAAAACATCAATGTCGGCAAAAATTTTAAAAAGCACTCCTTTCCCTTCCATAACAGGTTTTCCCGCTTCAGGACCTATGTCTCCTAATCCAAGTACCGCAGTTCCATTTGTAATGACTGCGACGAGATTGCCTTTTGAGGTATATTTATAAACGTCGTGCTTATTTTTTTCTATTGCCTTACAAGGGAAAGCCACCCCCGGAGTATAAGTGAGAGAAAGATCTCGCTGTGACTTTGTATTTTTAGTAGAAATGACTTCGATTTTCCCCGGTTTCCCTTTGCTATGATAGTTTAGTGCTTCTTGGGCATTGATTTTTCTTGCCATTATTCCCTATTTAATTTCGTTATCAAATATAAGGAAAGTTGTTTAACATTGGGAATTATTTATTTTTGCAATTAAAAGAATTTTGTAATGATACAGCGAATACAATCTATCTATCTATTCATTGCTGCTTTATTAGCAGCTTTTCTGGGGATATATAATCCTCACTTGTGGCGAGCTAAATTGGAGAATAGTACTTATTTTTATTTCTCCGGACAAAGTAACTATGGCTACTTTGCATTGACTTTAGTTATTATTCTGCTTTCTTTGGTGTGTATCTTTCTGTTTAAGAATAGGAAATTACAATACCGATTGACGGTTTTAAATTTATTATTGTCTATTGGCTGGATCGTGTTGCAATATTTTCTTATTGATGGGAAAGAAACTACTTTTATACAAAAGGATATGTTAGCTTCAGCCACCTATCTGCCGGCTGCTTTTATTCCCATTCCTGTTATTATTTTATTGTTTCTGGCAGCAAGAGGAATCAGGAAGGATGAAAAGTTGATTAAATCGTTGGATCGGTTACGATAGGAGTCAGGGAAATAAAAATCTTAAGGAAGTTATTATGTTATTTGAATAAATAAACCTACCTTTGCAGCCCAAATTTTATAGAAATGCCAAAAGTAAAAACGAATTCTAGCGCCAAGAAGCGTTTTAAATTGACAGGTACCGGAAAGGTGAAGAGAAACAAAGGGTATAAAAGCCATTTGTTAACAAAGAAATCAATCAAAAGGAAGCGTAATTTACGCCATTCCGCAATTGTTGATTCGACGAATGAAAAAACTGTCAAACGCTTATTGGGACTTCGTTAAAGAGATTTAGAAATAAATTAATCAGACAATATTTTAAGATATGCCACGTTCAGTCAATTCAGTAGCCTCCAAGGCAAGAAGAAAGAAAGTTTTAAAGCAGGCAAAAGGCTATTACGGAAAACGTAAGAATGTATATACCGTTGCTAAAAACGTGTATGAAAAAGGTCAGACTTATGCTTATGTTGGTCGTAAACTTAAAAAGCGCGATTATCGTGGTATATGGATTGCGCGTATTAATGCTGCTGCCCGGGAAGAAGGTTTAAAGTATTCTACTTTGATGCATAAGTTGAAGGAGAATAATATAGAATTGAATCGTAAATCATTGGCTGATTTGGCCATGAATGAACCGGAAGCTTTCAAAAATTTGGTAGCTACTGTGAAATAAGAAATAAAACCGGAAGTTATTCTTCCGTAATAAATTGTCCCTGTATGAAGTGTTCTTTTACTTTTTACAGGGACTTTTTTTATTGTCATGACTCTGTCATTTTATATGAAGCTGACATGAATTTTATGTTAAATCTGTTCAGGTTAAGAACTATTTTTATTTATTAGTTGTATATTTATCGTTGCTGTTTTTGTCTTTAGTAAAAAAGGGGGGTATTATGACTAATGAATTTGAAATCCAATTCTCTTTTGAGAATAAATCGTACACTGCTCGAGTAGTGAAATCGGAATCTACAAATGAAAAAGTATTTGCCGTACGTCCCTTTTCTAAGGTATTAGCAAAGCAATTCGGTCCTCAGATTTTAATTTGTAAGCAGAATGACTTCTATCATTCTGATAGTATGCTCAGTAGGACAAATCCTTCTTATATTAAGGCGATTGTTTCGGTATTGAAACATCGAAAATATTAAGATGACGACGTCTATTTCTTTATTTTAAATCATTCTTGAATAGTTTTTTAAACTTATTCAATTTTGGTTGAATGACGATTGTACAATAAGGATGATGAGGATTATTTTGATAAAAATCCTGTAAATAATTTTCAGCCGGATAAAAATTTGAAATAGGTTCGATTGCAGTTACAATAGGATCTTGATAAATGCCTGCTTTTTCTATTTTCTTTTTATAGGATTCCGCTTTTTCTTTTTGAGCATGGTTATGATAAAAGATAACTGAACGATATTGACTTCCAACATCATGTCCCTGTCGATTGAGGGTGGTAGGGTCATGACTAGACCAAAAAGCTTCTAACAGACGGTCGAAGGTGATAATCTTCGGATCATAGATGATATTGCTGACTTCTGTATATCCTGTTGAACCGGAACATACTTGTTCGTAGGTAGGGTGAGGGAGTTGTCCTCCGGAATAACCGGAGATGACTTCTTTGACTCCTTTCAGTTGTTGAAAATAACTTTCACTACACCAGAAGCATCCTTCTCCGAAAGTTGCTGCTTGTAAACCGGAAGCGGTGGCCGTGATTTGTATGTCTTTTAAAGTGTCTTCTTTAGCTATATTCATAGCGATTATCTCCTTTTTTTATAATGCTAAAACATTTAATAATGTTTTTAGTTTAATGGTGAGGAACGCCTGCTTTAAAAATGACGGTATCTTCTATTGCTTTTAGGGTTATTTTTTCTCCTGCACTTACCATGAATGCTTCTCCACTTTTTAGTGTTAATTCTTTCTGGTTAGTAACCGTTGTTTCTCCGGATAAGAGAAGAGCTATTTCTAAAGAGTAAGTTGAAACAGAGAAAGTTTCTCCTTTTTTTAATTTTATTTGTTGGAGATAAAAATCTGAAATAGGACAGGGATAGTCTATATTTGTTTCATTGGTGTTGGGACGAAGAATGTTGGGTTTGATTCCCTCAAATCGGGTATGTTTGATTAATTCTTCTACATCTATATGCTTTTGAGTCAGTCCGGCTCTGAGGACATTATCCGAATTCGCCATTAATTCAATATTTTGACCTTCAAGATAAGCATGTGGAATGCCGGCTGCTTGGAAGATGCCTTCGCCGGGTTGAAGATGTAGTAAGTTAAAGAAATAAATAGAAAAGATGCCCCGGTCAATATGATCCTTGCTTGTCATTCCGGAGTCAACGGCTCTCGCTGCCCAAAAGGCAGGATTGGATTTTTCTAATTGATTGGATTTATAAAGGGGAAGAATGCGTTTTAATAATGGTCCCAAAATGTCATTTACTTCTTCCTGAGGCATTTTCATAACTTCATTATAAAGTGCTTGGAATCCCTTTCTTGAGAAGAGTGGAAGGAAGATGTTTAACTCCGGAATTGCTTTCAATCTTTCAGTTAAAAGCTGTTTTTCTAAGAAGCCATGGAGGAGATGAAATTCGCTAAGGGCGACCATCATTTCCGGCTTATGGTTATCATCCTTATAATTTCTATTTGGTGCATTTAGTGGGATTCCTGCTTTATTTTCTTTTAAGAAACCCTTTTCTGCTTCTTCTTTTGATGGATGTACCTGAATAGAGAGCATTTGGTGAACGTCTAGTATTTTAAAAAGATAAGGAAGACGACCATAATGATCAGTTGTCTCTTTTCCGAGCAGGGATCGGCTTTTTTCTTCGATAATTTTATCTAATTCTGAAGTTTCTCCTCCATCTAAAGTTAGGGTAGAAGGAGCTTTGGGGTGAGCTCCTAACCAGTATTCTGCATAGGGTTGAAGGGAGTTGTTCTTTTGGTTTAATAACTGAGGAAGAAAGTGAAATCCTCCCCAGCTATAATGCTGTATTTTTCCTGTGATTTTTGTGGTCATAATTTGTTGTGTATTAATCTTGTTTGCCTTCTAACATGGGTACGAAAGAGAAATTATCAAAGACTTCTTGTTCAAAGGTAAGATCTTTATTTTTAGTCAGTTTATACATTCTTTGTCCACTTTTTCCACCTACCGGAACTACTATGGTTCCCCCTTTTTTGAGTTGCTTTTTTAGATTCTCAGGGATATAGGGAGCCGCGGCAGTAATGATAATTTTATTGAAGGGAGCGTAGGTAGGAAGTCCTTTGAAACCGTCCCCATAAAAAAACTTTATAGAAGGATATTTTTTTCTAATAAAAGAAGATTTAAGTGCTTTGTATAATTTTTTTTGTCTTTCAATGGTAAAGACGGAAGCTCCCATCGTAGATAAAATAGCAGCTTGATAGCCACTCCCGGAACCAATTTCTAATACTTTATCAAAGGGTTTTATTTGTAGTAATTGTGTTTGGTAGGCTACTGTGTAGGGTTGCGAAATAGTTTGTCCTTCTCCTATGGGGAAGGCTCTGTCCTCGTATGCAATTTCCTCAAATGCCGTGTCCATGAAGAAATGACGAGGAACTTTTTTTATGGCTTCTAATATTTTTTCTTCTGTAATTCCTTTTTTTTGAATGCCTTCTACAAGTTTAGTTCGCATTCCTTTATGTCTCCAACTGTCTTTAAAGTCTCGCATGATGCAAAAATAGGATTATAAAAGTGGTTTTAGATTATTATAAAAGAAGGAAAATAAAGATTTTATTTTTATTGATATTGAACATAAAGAGGTGGAGGCGTTAATTTTAGCACTTCTTTCGGTGACAATATTTTATGTCCATTTGCATTATCGTTTTTTAAGAATAATTTTATTCCTGTATATTCTATAGGTTCTTTATAGATAAATCTTCGATAAGCGTCTTTTTTCAAGACTTGTGCACCGAATCCATCCATATCCATGATGATTTGTACTTGAGATTTCAATTTTATTTTTTTGTAATGGGTGACCATCCCTTGGGTAAACCGATGAATAACTAAAAGTTTAGGTGGAAGATCGTATTTTTTTACCACTTTTGCTAAATATTGAACACAGTAGTTAATGTCTTTGGCATCAATGGATCCTATCCTCGTCCCTGGAACATTTCCTCTTTGCATATAGAACTCAGGATCTATGGCAAGATGAACATTCGGTAACTTTAGATATTTTTCATAATAGGGGACTTCTTTTTCAACTGTACTTTTCCCGACCTGAAGGTCTAAGATAACAATAGCGCCAATAGTATCGGCCATGTTGATAACACTGTCTAACATCCAAGAAGGCATTCTCATTCTGTAAAGGCTATCCGGTCCGGGTGTGGCTTGTCCTGATATTGCAATTAACTCTAAAGCCGGAATGGCTTTTTTGGAAGAATCAGCCTTTTGCCATTGATTGACACGCTTTTGAAGTTTCGAAAGTACAGTATCTGGATGGTATTCTCCCAGAATACCCATTCTCTTGGAATATAGATTGCCATAAAAAGCTATAATACGATGTGAAGGAAGTAAAGAGCCTGAAAGGATTGGTGGCGTTTTGACCGGCCATTGTGGAATTTCTTCTTTAACGGAATCTTCCTCTGCTTTTTTATTAATGGATGTTGGCTTCATGTGTATACTGTCTTCCGAGGAGGATGGTAATGAATCTTTCGGATCATTTTTTGTACGATTTTCTCTCTTTTTGATTTTAGCTAGAGATTTTAAAGTATCTATTCGAGGTAGAACCGTATCTCTTGGTGTTTCCTGAGAGGGAGAAGAAACATTGGATTGGGTTAAGAATAAAAAGGATAATGCGGTACTTGCTAATAATATAGCAATAAAGATTATTCTTCTCATAGGTTATAGACTTAGTGGGTTGTGAATTGGTTTGTGTTGGGCAAAGTAACATTATTTTTAGCAGGGGAAATGAAAGGAAGGATAAATTTGGATTAAATGAAAAAAACTAATTACTTTTGCGATCCTTCAAGTAAAAAGCCACCCTAGCTCAGCTGGTAGAGCAACTGTTTCGTAAATAGTAGGTCGTCGGTTCAAATCCGGTGGGTGGCTCTTTCTCTTTTCTTTTGTTGTGGCCTCTGTAGCTCCTGAAAATGAACCTTTTCATTGATCTATTATATAAAACATAAGAAAAATAAGACATCCTTAAGAAAAAATCCGAATATTTGTTACAAATGACCTGGAAGTGATGGGTAAGGAATATAAAAGTATTGAAGAAGAATTAAATAGTGGTGTTTCCGAATTAATTCTTCCATATGGAACGGTTCAGGGTGTTGGGGATGTTTCGGATTTTTAAACCCTGCTTTCAAATAAGATTTAATTTGCTAATAAATCCTTATTTTGATGATTTTAAGCGTGTACAAATTGTAGAAATGCAACCGTTCCTCTTTGATGACAGGATTTTTGGTTAATGCTCCTTTATCTTTCCATAGAAAGAAATAGGTTGTCGGTGTAAACTGATGATGCTAAGATTGGCATAGCCGTTGGCTGTAATTTCGAGTCTCATCTTACTGACATTAATCTCATTTTCTTTGGGAGTAATTTCGATATTCCATCCTCCTTTTTTCGCTTCTTCCATTTGATAAGAGAAATGAGTGGAGGTGAATGATATACCTCCTTTTGTTGGGTCGATTGGAGCCTGATAAGCCCTTCCATAGTAGGGAAGATCTGCAATAATAGAATCCGGAGAGATGCGGAGATTGTAATTGGAAGTAAGATCTTTGGAAAAGCCGTTTTGTGCAAGGGCTCTTCTCGCATCGAAAGTATATTGCTGTCGTTTTACAAGCTCAGAAATATCTGTATCTTTCCCGGAATTTATATGACCGAAGCCACAGGAACAGGCTAAAAAACTTATTCCGACAAGGAGCAACAAAGCTATTTTTAGTTGGTTCATCTTTTTCATCATATAAAAGAAAAACCAATAAATGTGCCGAATAGTTGTAATAGCTCATATTTTAACTATAGCTGATGTTAATATTTATCTTTTCCAATTATTGTCTTCAGGATGAGCATCAGACCAAATACCATTATTTATTGACAAACTTTGTATTGATTTCTTATTGGGTACGGTAATATGGGCTTCTTTGGCATCAGATTGCCATATTTTGGAGGTGAAATGTTTGGTTTTTGTACTTCCGTCGGTAAAAGTCATTTTTAAGTCGAATGGGTTGGGGAAGCCTCCTTTGTTTTTAATAATGGTAGTAAATTGATTATTTTGTTGTTGAACAGATTCAATGGCTAAATCGGTATACCCATGGGAGAAAAACCAGCGATTCCAGAACCAGTTGAGATTTTGACCAGATAGGTCGTTAAAGGTGTAAAAGAAATCCCAGGGAATAGGATGTTTTCCTTGCCATCTTTGCATGTATCCATGCAGGCATTTTTTGAAAAGGCTGTCTCCGAGCATATCTTTTAATGCCAGATAACCAAGGGATGGTTTGACATAGGCATTGCTCCCGTAGGCCATTTTTCTAAGTACATTTGACGGGGTAATGATGGGAATCTGTTCTTCTTGAGAAGGGTCGCTCAGCCAGCGTTTTACTCTAAAGGTTTTGTACCATTCATCGGCTTTCTTTTTTCCTATTTGATCGATGCCGATCAAGTATTCAAAGGTGGTGGCCCAGCCTTCGTCCATAAAGGCATATCTGCTTTGATTGGTTCCCATAAAGAAAGGGAAATAAGTATGTGCAATTTCGTGATTGGCAACGAATTGAGAGAAGTCAAGATCTCTGGTGGAGGCGTCATTAATCATCATGGGATATTCCATATCTGCATATCCTTGAATAGCCGTCATTTTAGGATATGGGTATTCCCATCCGGGCCAATTTTTTGAGAACCATTGAATGGCCTTCTTCCCGAAAGAAACCATCTGATGGAAATCCTTGGCGGTATCACTGAATGCGGCCTGCATACTGACTCTTCTTCCGGTCTCGTTATTGACCGGTACGCTACCGGCGTCCCAATTGTAATGATCACTGACTGCGATAGCTATATCTGTTGTATTTTTAGCTTTCCATTTCCAGGTGTTCCTGCCGTTTTGTTTGGTCATGTTTTTTTTATTGAGATCTTCTTTCGTAGCGATATGAATAATTTGGTCAGAGGTATGAGATTTTTTTAAACGTTTGGCATATTTTGGTTGTAGAACTTCTTTGGGATTTTCTAACGTTCCTGTTGCCCAGACCAAGAAATTTTCAGGTGTGGTCACTGAAAATTCATAATCATTGAAATCGTTATAAAATTCTTGATATCCGGTGAAATCAAGCTGATCCCAACCGTTGTAATCATCATATACCGTTACCCGGGGAAAGAAATAAGCGATGTAATAGGTGGTTGAATCCAGCATTCCTTCTCTGCCACTTACCGAAGCAATTTTATATTGCCAATTGATATCTAAATGGATAGACTGATGAGGTAAAAGAGGGGTTTTTAATTGGATGGCTTTGGTGGTAATTCCTCCACTTAATTTTTTAGGAGGATATGGCGTGTCGTTGATCTTAATACTATTGATTTGTATTCCGTCATTTAATCTTTTGGGATTCATGTATCCTAAATGTGGAGATTCCGGTTTATGAAAATTGAGCCAGAGACGTAATACTATTTTTTTTAAGGTATCCGGACTTTCATTATGATAAATGATAGATTCGCTTCCTTTTATGTTTCTGTCAGGAGGGAGTACGGTCAGGTGAATCTTATATTTCCCATGATTTTGCCAATAGTTAGGACCGGGTTTCCCATTTTTGGCTCTTGTCCCATTTTGGAAGGCTTGTTTGACATTTCTTGGTGCATATAATGTTTGTCCTTTGCCTAAGGCGAAGAATACTAGGAGGGAAAAGGCTGTGAGAAAAGTAGTTTTTAGAGTCATGTTTTATTTAATTCGTTTATGGTTTGAAGGGACTTTTTTTATACTGTTTCTTCTGTTCTGCTTTTAAATTGCATTTCGTGTAAATGATAATAAGCTCCTTTTTGTTTTAATAAAGATTGGTGATTACCGGCTTCAATGATTTGTCCTTTTTCCATAACGAGGATCTTATCTGCCTTACTAATTGTAGATAGTCTGTGAGCAATGACAATGGCGGTTCTATTATGAACAAGGCGTTCGGTAGCTTCTTGAATGAGTTGTTCCGATTCCGTATCTATGGAGGATGTAGCTTCGTCTAAGACAAGAATAGACGGGTTGTAAAGGAGTGCACGGATAAAGGAAATAAGTTGTCTTTGTCCTAAAGAAAGCATCCCTCCACGTTCCATGACTTTAAAGTCATAATCTCCCGGGAGTTGCATGATAAAATCGTGTAAGCCAATCATTTTAGTGGTTTCCACTACTTTTTCTTTAGGAATATCAGGATTACGCAGGGTGATATTCTCTAAAATAGAGCCGGAGAATAGAAATACATCTTGCAATACAACGCCTATGTGTTGTCTTAGGGATTGTAGGCTATATTTTTTTTGATTGACCTGGTCTATTTTAATCTCCCCTTTTTGAATTTCATATAGTCTGTTTAAAATACTGATCATGGTTGTTTTTCCCGATCCGGTAGCTCCTACAACGGCCATTGTCTCTCCCTGTTTTAGCTGGAAAGAGATATCTTTAAGAACGTATTGGTCTTCATTATAAGCAAACCATACTTTATCAAATGTGATTTCACCTTTTATTTGTTCAGGAGAATAAGTCCCATGATCCGGCATCTCATCTTTATTATCAAGTACTTTAAAGACTCTTTCGGCAGCCACCATTCCCATTTGCAAGGTGTTGAATTTATCTGCCAAACTTCTTAAAGGGCGGAATAGCATATTCACATAAAGTACAAAACCGATAATAACACCAATGGATCCATCATAAGAAAGTACTTGTCGGGAGCCATACCATACCAATAATCCGAGCGCCAAAGCGGAGACTATTTCTACAACAGGGAAGAATACAGCATAGGCAAATACGGCCTTTACATTAGCGGATCTGAGATCCATATTGATTTTGTCAAATTTTTTATGTTCCTGTTGCTCGGCGGAAAAGGCCTGAACCACAAACATCCCTGAGATATGTTCCTGGACAAAGGCATTCAAGGAAGAGATGGCATTTCTTACTTTAAAAAAGGATTTATTGACACTTTCCTTAAAAAGATAGGTTGCTATAATGAGAATAGGGAATACGCTGATTGTAATTAGCGTCAATCGCCAATCAGTAACCAACATAATGGTCATTATGGCTATGATCATCAGGATATCGGCAATGATTGAAATGAGTCCATTAGAAAAAATATTGTTGATGGCTTCAATATCATTAATGGTTCTTGTGGTAAGCGTACCTATTGGAGTCCGATCGAAATATCTAAGATTTAATCCCAGGATCTTATTATAGGTTTCTCTCCTGATATCTTTAATAATGGCTTGCCCTAACCATCTGGACCAATACGTCAGTCCGAACCTCATAAAAGATTGGATAATGAGTAATCCGATTTGGAAAAGGGTAATATAAACTACCATTCGAACGAGTTCGTTCGCTATATATTTATCTACTGTAATTTGGATAAGATAAGGTCTGGCGGGGGCAATGACAGCCAGCAATACGGCCATGACTACGCTAAGAATAAATTGTCTTTTATAGGGAAGCGCATAGCTGAATATCCGCTTTAGTAGACTAATATCGAGAAATTTCTTAGATTTTGAAGCACTCACATTCTGTGTATTTAGTTTGCAAAGTTAACACAAATTCAATGGGAGGAAAAGCGCTAGACAATACTTTGCCGTTTCCATTGTCGGATGGTTTTTAATAACTTCTTTAAGTGAATTTCTAAATAGGAAAAGTCATTGAGGGCGAGCATCTCTTCGGAGATGAGTTTTTGCCCGATATTCACGGCTACGGCTCCCGATTCTAACCAGGGAATAATGCTGATGGCGTTAGGATATACTCCTCCGGACGGCATAAATTGTAACTCGGGGAAGATTCTCTTGACGGAACGAAGAAAAGGTGTGCCAAGAGCTTCTGCAGGAAAGATTTTTATCAATTTCCCTGTGGCATCATCTTTTGCTACAAAAACATCAGTAGGGGTAGCACAGCCCGGAATCCATAGAATATCTCTCTCTTTGCATAATTTCCCAACTTCCGGATTAGTAATTGAGCTAACAAGAAAATCAGCATTAAAATTTATGGCTTTTTGTGCCATTGTTTTTTCTTTGACATTTCCAATGCCGAAATATAATTCCGGTAATTCTTGTTGGACATATTTTTTAAGCATGAGGTAATTTTCCTGAATCCGTGGTGAATTATCCAGATATTCAATGACTCTTACTCCTGCCTTGTAGCAAGCCGTTAAGACATTCTTACAGACTTCAGGATCATCATGATAAAATTCAGGGATGATTCCTGTTTGATTAATTTTTTTGAGTACCTTTTTTTTACTTGGAGAAGGCATGTTTTCTTCTTTCTTATTTGATAATTAAAAGTAATAGTTTTTATCAATTTACTGAAATGTATAAAAAAATAGTCTTTTTTTAATACTTTTGGATCATTATCTTTTAAAAACTAAGTATAATTCACGAAATAATATAATGTCACAACCATCTTCCAGCACTATAGTGGATATAGCCGAAGCGCTTGATGTATCTCCTTCTACAGTCTCCAGAGCTTTGAAGAATAATCCTAATATTAGCGAAAATACCAAGAAGAAAGTAAGGAAGATGGCAGAGAAGTTGGGGTATAGAAGAAACTCTCTTGCTGCAGGCCTCCGGAGCAAACATTCTAATATTATTGGTTTGATAGTACCTCGTATTTCAATGTTTTTTCAATCGACCATTATTAAGGCGATTCAAAATACCATTCATGCTTCCGGGTATAATATTATTATTTGTCAGTCTAATGACTCTGTTGACTTAGAAAAGGAATTGGTAAATACGCTTTTTGATGCGCGGGTCGATGGTCTTATTGTCTCTGCTACGATGCATACAACCGACTTTTCTCATTTTGAATTGTTCTCAGATCATCAGATTCCAATTGTCTTTTATGATCGTGTACCCAGAGAATATCCTGCTACTATCATTCGAGGAAAAGATTATCAGGGTGGTTTGTTAGCCGGAGAATGTTTGCTGGAAGGAGGATGCCGGGATATTGCCTTTATTAATGGCCTTTTGACTTGCAATCTCTATCAAGACAGAAGAAAAGGTTTTTTAGAAGCATTAAGCAGAGAAGGCGTGACCTTGAAAAAAGGTCGCATCTTTAGCCAATTGTTGACGAAAGGAAATGCTTTAAAGACTTGTGAAAAATTATTTGAAACAAAACCCTATCCGGAAGGCGTCTTTTGTGCCAATGATACCACCGCTTTGGTAGTTCATCAGTATGTTAGAAAGCTTGGATTAAAAATACCGGAAGATATAAAAATAGTGGGTTATTCTAACGATCCTCGAACTGAGATTATTGAACCTGGAATTACAAGTATTGAGCAGTATCCTACGGATATGGGGGCTTCAGCTGCCAGGGCGATGCTCCATCTTTTGGATTCCGGAAGAGTGGATCAGAAAGAAATTGAATCCCTTGTTCCTACTGAATTAGTCGTTCGCTCCAGCACTTGACTTTCTTTTAATTTGAGGAATAGTTGTCCATTAATAATTATTGATTTACCTTTATGCAAACGTTTTCCAATATTTTTTTAAAAATTAAAAATAGAATGAATAGTTTAAAACAGTTTTCTTTAGAAGGTAAAGTGATCGTTGTATCCGGAGGAACCGGGGTTTTAGGTGGTTCTTGGGCTTCAGCATTAGCTGCTGCAGGCGCCAAGGTTGCAGTTTTAGGGAGAAATGAGGAAAGAGCGAATGCCAAAGTAAAAGAAATCGAAGAAGATGGAGGGGAAGCTATTGCTATAATTGCCGATGTGTTAGAAGAAGAACAGGTGAAAAAAGCAAAAGATCTTGTTTTGGAAAAGTGGAATCAGGTCGATGGACTGATTAATGCTGCCGGAGGAAATGTCCCCGAGTCTGTAGTCATGCCGGATCAAGACTTGTTTTCTGTCAAGATAAAGGATTTGAAAAAAGCGCTGGATTTAAATCTTTATGGTACGGTTATTCCAACGCAAATTTTTGCAGCAGAGATGGCAAAAAATAAGAAAGGGACTATTTTAAATGTGTCTTCTATTACAGGTAAAAAACCATTGACGCGTGTCATGGGCTATGGAATGGCGAAGTGTGCCATAGAAAGTTATACCCAATGGATGGCCATAGAATTGGCACAGCGGTATGGGGATGGAATGCGTATTAATGCTATCGCTCCGGGCTTCTTTCTTACGAAACAAAATAAAGATTTGCTGATGAATAAAGATGGTAGTTATGCCGATCGCGCACAGAAAATCGTAGCCGGAACTCCTTATGGCCGTCTAGGGAAAACTGAAGAATTAGATGGTACCGTGATTTATCTTATGAGTGATGCTTCCAAATTCGTCTCCGGAGAAACGGTAATGGTCGATGGTGGATTTAATGCTTTCTTTGGGGTGTGAGAGTTGATTAGTCCAATAGTCGGATAGTCCAATAGTCGGATAGTCGGATAGTCTATTTAGTCAGTTATAATTAGTCATAAACTATATTCACCTACCTAACGGTAGGCAGGCAATAAAATCATATAATCATAAAACAAAAGAATCATTTTGAATAAGAAACTAAAACAGACATGGCGTTGGTATGGACCGGAGGATTCGGTCAGTTTACAGGACGTCAAACAGGCAGGCGCTTCAGGAATTGTATCGGCTTTGCATGGAGTCCCGCATGGGGAAATCTGGAAAATAGAAGATATTCAGCGGAGGAAAGATGAAATCGAAGGAGCCGGATTACAATGGGAGGTGGTTGAGAGTGTCAATGTGCATGAGGATATTAAAACCCGGCAGGGAAATTATCAGGGATTTATTGAAAAGTATAAACAAACATTGCGAAATCTGGCATCTTGTGGGATTCATACGGTTTGTTATAATTTTATGCCGGTATTGGATTGGACACGTACACAGCTGGATTTTGAAGTGGCAGATGGTTCAAAGGCCCTACGCTTCGACTGGACAGAACTGGCTATTTTTGATGTTTTTATACTTCAGAGAAGAGGGGCGGAAAAAGATTATGAGGAAGACGTTTTAAAAAGAGCAGAAGAAAAATTCTCCAATTATCGTGCTGTTGATAAGAATAAACTTTCGGAGAATATCCTAATGGGAGTTCCCGGAGAAGCTTCCTCCTCTGTGAATGATTTACTTCGGAGTATTGAGATTTATAAGGAAATCGGTCAAAGTGGACTGCGTGAGAATTTGGCTTTCTTTCTGGAAGAAATAATGGATACCTGTGAGGAAAACGATATCCGCATGACGATTCATCCGGATGATCCTCCTCTGGCTATCTTAGGGCTTCCAAGAATTGTAAGCTCGAAAGAGGACTTAAATTGGATTTTGAAAAAAGTAAATAGGAAGCCTAACGGCATTTGTTATTGTACCGGTTCATTAGGTGCCGGAAAACAGAATCATCTGGTCGAGATTCTTGAAGAGATAGGAGAACGGGTCTATTTTGCACATTTACGGAATGTAACGAAAGAGGAAGATCATAGCTTTTATGAAGCGGATCATCTGGGAGGAGATAATGATATGTACACCATTATGAAAACACTGTTAAATATACAGAATCGGCAGGATTATGCTATTCCTTACCGCCCGGATCACGGTCATCAAATGTTAGACGATATCCATAAAGAAACGAATCCCGGGTATTCGGCCATAGGTCGGTTAAGGGGCTTAGCAGAATTGAGAGGGCTGGAATTGGGGATTCGTGGCCATCTTAAATAATATAGAAACAGGAAATAACAAATAAATGCAAAAGGAAGTAAAAATATGGACTACATCTTTGGAGAAGACTTTTTATTAAGTAATAAAACGGCGCGTCATCTATATCATGACTATGCCAAGCAGATGCCGATTATAGATTACCATTGTCATTTACCGGTAGAACAAATAGCGAGTAATTACAACTTTGAAA
>CAZYHV010000024.1:0-59671 GCA_964647485.1 uncultured Chitinophagaceae bacterium
TTTCAAAGTTGTAATTACTCGCTATTTGTTCTACCGGTAAATGACAATGGTAATCAATGATGGGCATCTGCTTGGCATAGTCATGATATAGATGACGCGCCGTTTTATTTCTTAATAAAAAGTCTTCTCCAAAGATGTAGGGAAGGTTATTTTTACTTGATTTTTCATTCTCCATATATACTATACTTTATCCTTATTTTAGATTTTTGAAGTAACAAATATCTTATTTATATCCACTCCTTTCAAATTTATCTACGCAATCGTTACCGAATATTTGTAACAAAAGGGGGGGATAAGAGGATATTTTGTCCTCTTCAATTCTTACAATACAGTATAGTGAGTTATTTTTTTATTTTGGAGAGTTTATAGAAAGAAAAGGACCTTTCGATAAAGTTAATGATTATAATAGCTTAAACTCGATAGAAAATATCTCTTCTTTCCATATTATCATGAAGCTTGTCCACCCAATCTTTTACTTCCTTTTGAGTGACATGATTAAAATCTCCGGGAATCGTATGTTTTAAAGCTGACGCAGAAATGGCAAATTCAGTAGCATCTTTTGTATTCATATCATTCATCAAGGCATAAATTAAGCCGCTGGCAAAGGAATCTCCTCCGCCGATTCTATCTACAATTCTGATGTGTTGTTTCTTACTTATATGGTATTCCTTTCCATCGTATACCATCGCACTTAAACTATTATCTGAAGCACTTAGGGTTTCCCTAAAAGTAGATGCTATATATTTAAAATTATATTTATCCTTTAGTTGACCGAAAATGTCTTTATATCGGTTGATGCTAACCTTTCCGCTTTTTGTTCCTTCAAGATTACTTTTAAAGCCAAGCAGCGTCTCCTCTTGTTTATCTTCTCCAACATATACGCCAATAAGGACGTCAATATAAGGGCATAAGCGAGAAATTGCTTTCCTGGCTTCCTCTTTTCCCCAAAGTTTTTGACGATAATTGAGGTCAAAACTGGTTGTTAATCCATGTTCTTTCGCTTTTTTGAAAGCGGTTTCTGTGATATCTGCTGCATTTTCTCCTAAAGCGGGAGTTATTCCGGTAGAATGAAACCAGTCAGCCTCTTTAAATTGGGCATCAAAGTCAAAATCCTCCACCCTTGCCTTCGCCAGTGAAGAATCTTCTCGATCATAAATTACTTTAGAAGCACGCATGGAAGCTCCCTGTTCTAAAAAGTAAACCCCTAATCGGTTTCCTCCTCTGACGATAGCGTCCGTGTCAATGCCATATTTTCTCATCCGATTAATAGCCATTTGTCCAATCGGATTTTCCGGTATTTTAGATATAAATTTACTCTTACAACCATAATGACATAAAGCTTCTGCTACATTTACTTCTCCTCCTCCAAAATTGACGTCAAAATGATTGCACTGGGTGAAACGTCGGTGTTTTTTAGTGGATAAACGCAACATGATTTCTCCAAGGGTAACTATACTTTTTTGCATAAATTATTATTTCTTTAATTTTGTAGAGTCTCTAATTGTCATTGATGTAGGAAGGGTTACCTTCTTGTAATGGTGAATGGGTCTCTTACTTTCTATAATCTCTAGCAACATTTCTGTTGATACCTTTCCCATTTCAAAAGCAGGTTGTCGGACAACAGTAAGAGGGGGATTAAAGAGATCGAAAAGTTCAGAGTTGGAGAAACCTATCATCGCCATATCTCTTGGAACTTGAACATCTCGAGCTTTTAATGCGCGTAGACATCCCGAAGTCAACTTTCCTCCTACAGAAAAGATGGCTTCAGGTTTCTCTTTGGATGACAATAAGGTGTCTACAGCGGTTTCTATTTCTTCTTGCAATAGTCCGCCATGAGGACAAAATTGAATATAGTTTTCGGGAATAGGCAAACCGGCTTCTTTCATTGCTTTTTTATATCCTTCAAGTCGGGCTTTGGTAATAGATAAATATTTCACATTGGCCAGATGGGCAATTCGTTTATATCCGGAATTGATGAGATGCATTGTTGCTTTATAGGCTCCTGCTTCATTGTCTACAATCACTTTATGCGTATCTATTTCTTCCGCGATACGATCAAAATAAACAATAGGAACTCCTTGTTTATGGATTTCTTTATGATGGGAGATATCTTTTGTCTCGGCTGAAAGAGAGATGATAAGCCCGTCAATAGATCGGGAATATAAATATTGGAGGTTGTCTTTCTCTTTTTTTACGGACTCATGAGTTTGAGTAATAATGACATTATACCCTTTTTCAAAGGCGATAGATTCCATTCCGTCGATCACTTTTGAAAAAAAATCGTTGGCAATAGTAGGAATAACTACTCCAATAGAACGCGTCTGCTTTGTCCTTAAATTTAATGCAGCTTGATTTGGGCTGTAATTATGCTTTTTGGCATATTCCAAAACCTTTTTTTTGGTTTTTTCACTGATTTCATAACTGTCTCTTAAAGCTCTGGAAACGGTTGAAGTGGATAAGTTCAGGTCTCGGGCAATATCTTTTAAAGTAATGACAGTATTTCTCATTCCAAGCTCTTTTAGTTAGAAAAGCTGGGAAGATAAGATTTTTCTATTAAAAGAAAAGATCCTTTTTAGATTTTATCTTTTTTCTTAGAATTTGCAATATTACTTGATTAATTTTAGTCAACTATCCTGCCGTATCCCGCCTTTTTTCGACAAAATATTATAAATTCCTCATTGTGAAATCGTTCCCGGTAACGATTTCGTAAATATTTATCCATTAATTATTGTTTATTATCATAGAGCTATATAGATTTGTCTTCGCATCATGATCTGATTGATGCAGTTGAATACCTCATATTTTCTAATTTTATTTTTATGAATTCAAAATTATTTACCTTACCTAAAAAGGATATTCATCGACTTTATTGTTGCGTATTTTTTTTAACGATCATTACCCTCTTTTCATCTTGTAGTAAACGACAGGATTTTAATGAACCTCCGGGTCATCCTCATCTTCCGGGGGAAAGTATTCCTCTTCCTGATGGTGCTTATGATCATATTTTTAAGATTACAGACTTTGGTGCTGTTGGTGATGGAAGTACAATGAATACGGAAGCTATTCAAAAGGCTTTAGATACAGCCGCAGTGAATGGGGGAACTGTAATTGTACCGGCGGGAGATTTTTTATCGGGACCTCTGAAGATGTATAGTAATACCAATTTACATTTAGAAAAAAATGGCGTTTTAATGATGGATAATGATATTTCCTCTTATCCTATAGAAAATAACGCCTTTGTGAATTTTATCGAAGCCAAAGATGCCGGCAATATTAAGATTACCGGGGATGGGACGATTTATGGACAAGCCGAAAAAAACTGGTGGGATAAATTTGAAGCGAATCAACTGAATGCCGATCGTCCACAGCTGGTTTATTTCGAATGGTGTAATAATGTTGAAATCAAAGGAGTACACACTAAAAATCCTCCTACATGTCACTTTCAATTATCACAATGTCAGAATGTAGTTTTCGATAGTGTTACCATTTCAGCCCCCGGTACGGATGCACCGAATACAGATGGAATTAATATATCAGGGAGTAATATTGTAATTAAAAATTGTAATATATCTACCGGTGATGACAATATTGCTTTTAATGTTGGACATGCACCTGTAACAAAGAACATCGTTGTAAAAAACTGTACATTTGGTTATGGTCATGGTGTTTCAATAGGAAGTTTCCAAAATGGCGGTCTTGATAGTCTACTCGTTGAACATTGTACTTTTGAACATGGAAACTGGGGGATAAGAATAAAATCTGCCAGAGATAGAGGGGGGCTTATTCATAATGTTACTTATTCTGATATTACCATAAAGGATGTACGGTATCCAATTCTTTTCAATGGCTTTTATCCTAAAGCCCCTAAAGATCCGGAAACGGTTTCTTCTCAACCGGTTACTGAAACAACGGCAGAATGGAAAGATATTACCATGAAAGATATCACTATTACGGATTGTCCTAATTCTATCATTATGTGGGGATTACCGGAAATGCCAGTAAAGAATGTAAAGTTTATTAACTTAAATAGTGATACAGAAAAAGGGATGCAATTTTACTTTGCACAAGATATCCAATTTGAAAATCCCACCATTAGCATCCAAGAAGGGGATAAAGTCACTTCTTACGAGGCAGACATAGAAGGGTTATAATATACATACACATTTAATTATAATAAATAATGACATATGAAACGAATTGTATTTAGCATTTTCATGCTTTTAGGGTTTTCATTGTTCGCTTTCGGGCAAACCCAAAAAATAACAGGAACGGTTACCGACAAAGCATCCGGGGATCCATTACCCGGCGTGTCGGTAGTAATTAAAGGAACGCAAACAGGTACTCAGACCAATGGAGAAGGAAAATTTGTTTTAAATTCTTCAGAGGAGGGAAACGTTGTTCTGGTTTTTAGCTTTGTAGGATATGAAAAAAAGGTGGTTACTGCAAAAGCAGGAACTCCGGTGAGAGTTGCCCTTGCAATTAAGACACAGAGCTTAAAGGAAGTAGTTGCTGTGGGATATGGAACGACAACAAGGGAGTCGTTGACAGGGGCTGTGTCCTCGGTCTCCGGTAAAGAATTAGCAGATGTTCCTGTAGCTACGGCGGCTGAAGCCTTAGCAGGGAGATTAGCCGGGGTTAATGTAATGAAAACCCAAGGAAGTCCCGGAGCAGATATTGAAGTTAGAATTCGAGGAGGAAATTCTATAACACAAGATAATGCACCTTTATATATTGTGGATGGAGTCGAAATGGATAATGCGCTGGATATTCTCTCGCCAAGCGAAATAAAATCTATCGATGTGTTGAAGGATGCTGCTTCTACAGCGATATATGGTGCAAGAGGTTCCAATGGGGTCGTATTAATCACTACCAAGAGTGGAGCCAATGAAAAAGCAACAGTGACTTATAATGCCTATTTTGGGTATAGAGAAATAGTGAATGAATTGCCGGTAATGAATCCTTATGATTTCATAAAATACGAATATGAACAGTATAATTTTGTAGGTGATAAGCAATTAGCTAATTCTTTTAGAAGTAGATATGGATCGTGGGAAGACCTTGATATCTATAAAAACATGCCTTTTATGGATTGGCAGGATATCATGTTTGGTAGAAAAGCTTTTACCCAATCTCACACTGTAAGTCTTTCGGGAGGGAACAAAAGTTCTAAATATTACCTCAATCTAGGTCATTTTGATGAAGATGGAATTATGTTGGGATCAGGTTATCAGAGAGATATGGCCTCCTTTAAATTTAGTCATGAATTTTCTGAAAAAGTAGAATCAGGTGTTCGGGTTCGTTATAGTAGAAGAAAGATTGACGGACAAGGTACCTCTAATACAGGGTCACAGGGAACTAACAGATTACGTAATGCCGTACGGTACCGCCCTTTTGAATATGGAAATCAAGTATCCAATAGATTGGTGTTTGATCCCGATTATGCTAACCTGACGAATTTAGTAAATCCGGTTTTGTTGGTCAATAATGAAGTAGGTCATGATAATAGGAATGATCTGAATGTAGATGGATGGTTAAAATTAAATTTATTTAATCATTTCTCTTTTAAAACCCAGGTTGGGGGAGCATTTGGTAATAGAATTAGAAAGGAGTTTAATGGAACGGTTACAAGTGTAGCCAGACAGAATGCAAGTATGCCGGTGACAGATATTAGGAATTCCGAATATGTACGGATTAGTAACTCTAATACGGTGACTTATTCTAATACTTTTGATGAGGATCACAATGTGAGAGTGTTGCTAGGAGAAGAAACCCATCAGTCTCAATCAAAAGGTATGCGGGTACAAACCAAATGGCTGCCGGAAGACATAAGTCCTGAAAAGGCCTTTGCGGGCATTCAGAAAGCCACCCCTCCATCAGGGATGATTCAGGATGCGCCCAGTACTTCCTCCTCAGTGACTAGATTATTCTCCTTGTTTGGAAGATTGAATTATAATTATAAGCATAAATATTTGCTTACTTTGAATATCCGCCGGGATGGTTCTACGAAATTTTCTAATATTAACCGTTATGGAGTATTTCCTTCAGGAGCTGCTGCCTGGAGATTATCTGAAGAAAATTTCCTCAAAGATGTATCCTGGCTTTCTTCCTTAAAGCTTCGATTTAGCATGGGAGAAGTGGGGAATAATAGGATTGGAGATGATCTCTACAAAACGATGTATAATGCCTCCAGCTTTGATGGATATTCTTTTACCGATGCTGTGACTCCGGGGATGACTCCAGACGCATTGGCGAATTCGACCCTGAAATGGGAAACTACTGTATCGCGTAATCTGGGGTTGGATTTCTCCTTATTCCATAATAGATTAAATGGTTCTGTTGATCTTTACCTCAATACTTCTGCAGATTTGTTGCTTCGGGCAAAAATTCCTCAAACCAGTGGTTGGGAATATCAATTTCAGAATATAGGAAAAACACAGAATAAAGGTTTGGAAATACAATTGGATGGTACCATTTTGAAAGCCGGAGATTTCCAATGGAATGGAAGCTTTAATATGTCCTTTAATAGAAATAAAATTGTTAGCTTAGGAATGGACCCTGAAGGAGAGCCACTGAAGTATTATTTTGAAGAATCAGGCTGGGTAAACAACCTTCAGGATTTCAAAGTAGCGGTTGGTCAACCCATCGGTTTGTTTTATGGATATAAAGTAGATGGATATTATACTTTAGATGATTTTATTTATGATCCATCAAACCAAAAATATACGCTAAAAGATGATGTTCCGAATGATGGAGCAGCAGTATTAGGGAACCGGGATCCTCAACCCGGAGATTTGAAAGTAAAGAAACTTTCAGATTCTGAAAGCATGACGATAGGAGATGATGATAAAACAGTTCTAGGACAAGCAAGACCTGATTTTATAGGTGGCTTGAATCAGACTTTCTCTTATAAAAATTTTGATTTAAGTGTTTTTGTAAACTGGTCTTATGGCAATAAAGAATATAATGCCAATAGCGCAGAATATACGACGGCTTATTTATATAAGGATAATAATATGCTAAATATTATGAAGGATCGTTGGAAGTGGTTTGATAATGAAGGAAATAAGGTAATGGATCCTGTTAAATTAGCCAAAATGAATAAAGATACAAAATATTGGACTCCTCCGGGCGGGCAATATGTATTAACCTCCTTTAATATTGAAGACGGATCTTATCTGCGTATTAGCAATATTACCTTAGGTTACTCTTTACCGGAAGAATTTTTGAGCAGAACGAATGTAATTTCTAAATTGAGAGTGTATGCCACTGTAAATAATCTGTGGGTATTTACAAATTATACCGGGTATGATCCGGAGGCCAGCACGAGGCGTAGTACTCCTTTAACTCCGGCAGTAGATTATGCTGCTTATCCGAGGAGCCGGTTTATGCTAGTTGGTGTAAATGTAACTTTTTAAAAATATAGATATGAATAATAATAAATTTTTAATAATCGCTTGTACGATCTCCACCTTCATGATATTTTCTTTTTCTTCTTGTAAGAAATATCTGGACGTAGAGAATGCCTCCACCATTTCACAAAATACAGTCTTTAATAAAATTTCCTATGCCAATTCAGCTGTGGTGGGGGTCTATAATCAGTTAATTGGAGATAATGCTTATGGAAACAGAATCTCTTGTTTATACTCTCTAAGTACCGATGCTTTTAAAACTTCAGGGAATTATAATCCCAATGACCGTAGAGGTTTAAGTATGTATGGAGCAGCTGCAACCAATACTGAGTTAGACCGACCTTTCCGTCAACTTTATACCGGGATTGAGAGAGCAAATATTTGTATTAAATATATACCCGCCTCAGACTTATTTAAAAATGGGACGGAGGAAGAAAAAGCAACTATGCGAAAATTATATGGGGAAGCACTTACCTTACGAGCCCAATTTTATTATGAATTGGTGCGCAATTGGGGAGATGTCCCTGCTCAATGGATACCTTCTGCCGATATGGAAAATCTATTTATTCCTCAGACAAATAGAGATAGTATTTATGATCACATCTTAAGAGATTTAAAAACTGCTGAACCCTTTGTACCTTGGCGAAGTGCATCTCCGGATCCCAGTCCGACCCGAATTACGAAAGGAGTAGTGAAAGGTTTAAGAGCTCGGATCGCATTAGCCAGGGGCGGATATTCCTTGCGAGGCGATCAAATGAAACGCTCAGAGGATTGGAAATCTTTTTATCAAATAGCTGAAGAGGAGTGTGAAGGTTTAATGAACCATAGAAGTGAGCATGATTTGAATCCATCTTATGAAAAGATTTTCAGAGCATTAAACGATGGAGAGTATGATCAAGAGGATCCTACCCATGAATTAATGTGGGTTGTGGGAGCTTATGGAGGAAACTCTCATACCGATAGTAAATTAGGATATTATAATGGTTTAGTTTGTAATCAGAATTCGAAGTATGGTCGTGGTGGCGGAGGAATAACCGCTTTACCAACTTATTTTTATGAATTTGATTCCATAGGAGATTCCCGTAGAGATGTAACGGTAGCGGTATATGAAATTGATAAAAATAGCCAAGCCATGATTCGTCCGGGAAGAAATTGGACGGCAGCTAAAGATCGTAGACCCTGGACTTCTATTTATGGTAAATCACAAAATTTAGCAATAGATTGGCCGCTATTACGTTTTTCAGATGTATTACTGATGTATGCAGAAGCTAGTAATGAATTAAATGGAGGACCGACTGCTAAAGCAAAAGAAGCACTTATGGAAGTTCGGAAAAGAGCCTATAAAGGCTATGAAAGCAGGGTTTCTCCTGCTCCCGATGATAAAGCAGGCTTTTTTAAAGCGATTGTTCATGAAAGATTCCTGGAATTTGGTGCAGAAGGAATTCGGAAGTATGATTTAATTCGCTGGAATTTATTTGCCCAAAAAATAAAAGAAACTAAAAGAAAACTTCGAGCTTTTTTAAACGGTACCGGTAGATATGCTAACATTCCGGAGTATGTGTATGCCCGACCTGCTGATTATAGTGCGTCTGCATCGTCCAGAGAGACCGTAGATCATTTGGATTTATTTGGAGGGGATCCTTCCAGAGTATTCTTTTATCCTACTCCCAATACCCCGCCTGATCCTGACAAAGAGTATAAAAAAATCTCTTGGAGAGCTTCTATGGCTGCATCGCTAATTGAAAGTCCATTGAAGGGGTTTTGTCAATATTTTGAGAAAGGAAAGAGTGAGTTGTTCCCCTTTTATTTTGGCATATTGAATCAAAATTATAAGCTGAAACAAAATAACGGGTATTAGAATTTATTATTTGTATCAAATAAAAAATATTTAAAATGAACACTTTTAGAAAATATCATGCTTTTTTTATAGGCATTGCATTGGTAGGTCTTTTTGCTATGAATGCTTGTAAAAAGGTAAATGAAACGAGTGGCTTAAAGCCGATGGAGATGTTTATGCCGGGAGATTTTTCTGTCATTAGTCATTCTACCGATGTTTTGATTTCCTGGAAACCATCCCTTTATACGAATAGTACGGATACAAGCATTACCTACACTTTTCAAGTCTTTGAAGATTCCACTTTTCAATCTGATCCAATTTTGAGCGCAGAGGTAGATACGACCGGGATTCGCTTTACAGATGATCAACTCAAGAGAAGAAAGGAATACTTTGGAAGAGTAAAAGCCAATCAGAAAGGCGATCGTCCAGAATCGAGATGGGCTTCTACATCCGGTTTTAAAATTACAGGAGTACAATTGCTATATACTGGGAAAACCAGAACACAGGCGAATAGTGTGGAACTGCATTGGGACACAAAACAACAGGTCTCTAAAATACTTATTTTAGATTCTATGCATATAGCAGATTCTACAGTAGCTACCGTATCCGGAACAGAGGCTTCTGATGGTGTAAAAATAGTAGAAGGATTAAATCCTGATACTAAATATCATGTTGAATTATATGCTAATAATAAGGATGTAGGATATACCGATTTTAGAACAAAAAAAGCTGTATCCGGAACCATCATTGATTTGAGTAGTATTACAAACAATCCAAGCATTTTAGATGATACTTTGCCCAAAGTACCTTCCGGAAGTGTTATTTTCCTAAAACGTGGAGAGAACTACTCTTTTGGCGGATATGGTAATTTAGATAAATCGGTTGTCATTATGAGTAAACCAGGGTATGCACAAAGAGCTCATATTCAAATTACAGGTGGATCGGGTTTTAATATAAAATCAGATAGTCAAATTGATACTTTAAAATTGAGAGACTTGGTTCTTTCAGGCGATTATGCATCAAACTATGTGTTGAATGTTTCAAATGGAGGAGATGTTAGTGCTGTTATTTTTGATAATTGTTCGATTCATACATTTAGAGGAATATTCCGAATCAAAGCCTCAGATCCTACGAATTTTACTAGTATTAATTATGTAAATTGTGTGATAGACAGCATCAACGGTTATGGGATAATGAATGTAGATAATGCCAATGCCTCTGTAAAAAGTATCAGAGTTCGGAATACGACCATTACGAATGCCAATGTGATGTTTGCAGGACGTTCGGGCTTAGATTCATTATTGTTAGAGAATTGCACCCTTTATAATTCCCCGGCAGTATCCGGAAGATATGTAGCTACTTTTGGTAGTAATGCGATATCCTATGTCGGAATTCAATCTTGTATCTTTGGCAAAACAAACGGAACAAAGGGCATTGATGCCGGTGATGGCACCCACATCTTTGTTTCAAGTTCCTATAAGACCAATGATTATGATAGCAGAGGACATAATATCAATGATTTAACTTTGTATAATCAAGCATCGGCTGATATATTTAACGATCCGGAAAATGGCGATTTGACGATAATTGATGCCAGCTTCCCCCGGATTGGAGACCCTCGATGGTTACAATAATCCTCTTTTAATTAGAAGTTATATTTTTCAATTCGAAAATAAGATATAAATATTCCCGATAGGACTAAAATAATCTTTGATCTCAGAAGAGGAAGGTTATTTTAGCCCTTGGGATTTTTGTTACCCTAAAATAATAAACTTATGAAAGTATTTAGAGGAATAAGATTTTTACATTTTGTCCTTTTAGCATGCCTTTTTGTACCCACTTTAAACTCTTGTTCCAAAAACAAAGATAGCGCTAAACCTTCTTCCGGTGCACATTTTGATAAAAAAATTACCGTTGCTAAGGATGGAAGTGGAGACTTTAAATCTGTTCAAAAAGCCATCAATTCGATAGAGGACTTTTCAACTGATACCACCCTCATTTATATTAAGAATGGGGTTTACAAGGAAAGAATTAAGATTAATGAGTATAAAGGAGTCATCCGGCTTGTTGGAGAAAGTAGAGAGGATGTTGTGCTGACTTTTGGCAATTATGCGGCAAATGTTGATCCTGAAACGGGAGAGGAAATAGGTACTTTTAATTCAGGAAGTTTTTATTTATATTCATCAGATTTTATTGCAAAAAATATCACTTTTGAAAATTCTCATGGTAAAGGTTCTCAGGCAGTAGCAATTCTTATTTATGCAGATAGAGTTCAGTTTATTAACTGTAAGTTTCTGGGCTTCCAAGATACCATATATTCCGGTTTGGCACAAAGTTCTTCAAAAGGAAGACAATATTTTAAAGACTGTTGGATAAAAGGGGCTACTGATTTTATTTTTGGAAACGGAACCGCTGTTTTTGATTCCTGTACGATTTATTGTATGAAGGGAGGGCAATACATTACGGCGGCTTCTACTCCTGAAGGGAATCGTTTTGGGTTCGTTTTTAGGGATTGTAAAATCACCGGAGATGCACCTGACAATAGCTACTTTTTAGGAAGACCCTGGAAACCTTATGCAAGAACCGTCTTTTTAAATTGTGATTTAGGTAATATGATCAGACCGGAAGGGTGGTTTAACTGGGATGACCCGTCTAAAGAAAAAACGGCCTATTATGCAGAATATAACAATACCGGGGAAAGCGCCAATACTTCAGAAAGGGTGAATTGGGTTCACTTATTAACTGAGACTGAGGCGGGTCAATATACTTTAGATAATATTTTTGGAGATTGGAATCCATAAATAGGAGCTTCCATTGTGTCAATTGATACCTCCCTGATTTTGTATGTTTGAAGGAAAAATAAATGTATTTTCTAAATTGATAGCTGATGTATAAAAATAGATTTGGAACAATCGTTATATTGTTTCTGTTAATATATAGTTTTTGTGGTTGCGAAAAGAAGGGAGTATCTAATACTGTACCGGAGGATAAAGATAGTTCTGCGGTCAATGATTCTACTTCTAATAACGGAGATTCGGATAATGATTCTTCAAGTAATGAATCGGTAGTGGCTTTCCCGGGCGCAGAAGGAGGAGGAATGCATGCGACAGGAGGCAGAGGTGGAGAGGTTTATGAAGTGACAAATTTAAATGATGCCGGCGCAGGAAGCTTAAGGGATGCTGTAAGTGAACCCAATCGAACGATTGTTTTTCGAGTGTCCGGGATCATTCATTTAGAAAGTACATTAAAGTTGAACAAAGAGAATATTACCATTGCGGGGCAAACAGCACCGGGAAACGGAATCTGTATTGCAGGATATACCCTTTCTGTTCAGGCAAGTAATATTATTATTCGATATTTAAGATGTCGATTAGGAGATGATACAGAAGATGAAGATGATGCCATGCATGCAACAGGTAAAAGTATTCCTTTTGAGTATCATGATATTATTATTGATCATTGCTCACTTAGTTGGTCGGAAGATGAAGTGGGTTCTTTTTATGGAATTAAGAACTTTACGCTACAATGGTGTATTTTAAGTGAAAGCCTGTATCACTCTTTTCATGCAAAAGGGAATCATGGATATGGCGGTATCTGGGGAGGATATTATGCTACTTTTCATCATAATCTCTTCGCTAGTAATTCAAGCCGGAACCCTCGTTTTTGTGGAAGCCGTTATACCGGAAAGCCTGAATATGAATTAGTGGATTTTAGAAATAATGTCATCTATAACTGGGGAAATATAAATTCTGCGTATGGTGGGGAAGGGGGGCATTATAATATGGTCAATAATTATTTTAAACCGGGTCCTGCTACCCCGGGAAACTTAACGGAAAGTTCGCCTAAAAATAAACGCAATCGTATCTTAAATTATACCAGTTATTATTTTTCTAAAGATGCGGCGGTCTATCCGGATACTTTATGGGGGGGACAATTCTATATCAATGGTAATTATGTAGCGGGATATCCGGATGTTTCTGCAGATAATTGGACGAATGGAGTACAAAAAGATGGTTATTATCGGGCAGAAGAATTAATACAAGAGGCAAAAGAAAATACACCTTTTTCTTTTGCTAAAGTAACAACACAAACAGCGAAAGATGCTTATGAAGCTGTTTTGGATAGTGTGGGTGCTATTTTACCCAAACGGGATCCGGTGGATCAAAGGATTATTGAAGATGTGAGAACAGGGACCGCAACTTATGAAGGAGCGACTTATGCGCAAGTGAATAGTACCGGAATCTCTCATCCTTCCGGGATTATTGATTCTCCGGATGATGTGGGTGGCTATCCGGACTATCAATCAACTACACCGCCCACCGATTCAGATCATGACGGAATGCCTGATGATTGGGAAACACAAAATGAACTAGATCCGCAGGATCCTTCCGACGGAAATGATTATTCTATAAATGATGAATATACTAACTTGGAAGTGTATTTAAATAGTATTAATTAAAAAGAGCAAAATGAGAAATAAAATTAAAGGTTCTCTTTTAACGATAGTTCTCTTGTTCATTGTAGGGTCAGTAATGGCTCAACAACACATTGGGGAAGAAATACAAAAATATATTGACAAAGCTCCTTTTGAGATGAAAGCTCCTACACTACCGGATATTCCTGATAGGAAAGTGAATATTAAGGATTTTGGTGCCGTGGGTGATGGAGAGACCTTGAATACAGAAGCCATTAATAAGTCAATTGAGACTTGTAGTGAACAGGGAGGGGGATCTGTTATCATTCCGCCCGGCCTATGGCTTACCGGACCGATCGAAATGAAAAGTAAAATCAATCTTCATATTCAGAAAGGAGCCGTTGTTTTATTCAGTCGAGATCATTCACAATATCCTATTATCAAAACAGATCCTTCCAGCAATACCTGGTTTGTAAAAAATCCCATATATGGTTATGATTTAAAAGACATAGCCATTACAGGTCAAGGTGTTTTTAATGGATCCGGCGATACTTGGCGTCCGGTTAAAAAATCAAAAACTACTAAAAAACAATGGAATAAACTTTTGGATTTCGGTGGAACAGTTACTGCAGATGGTAAAATTTGGTGGCCAAGCGAAGAAGGACTTAATGGAAGGGATTTGTATAAGCAGATTAAGAAAGAGAAAGGAAAAGCAGCGGTAGCTCAAGATTTTTTGCCGGTCAGGGATTATATGCGTCCTTACATGGTTTCCCTCATTGATTGTGAGAATATATTGATGGATGGTCCTACTTTTATGAATGCACCTATGTTTACGATGAAACCAAGAGGTTGCCATAATATAGTCATCAGGGATGTAAAGGTAAATAATGAATGGTATGCACAAAATGGAGATGGCATTGATTTATCTGCTTGTACTAATGCCATTGTCTATAAATGTACCGTAACGGCAGGAGATGATGGGATCTGTATGAAGTCCAGCCGCTCCTCTTCAGATAAAACAGATACCGCCTGTTTGAAGAATATTATTATTGCCGATTGTATTGTGTATCGTGGCCATGGAGGTTTTGTGATAGGAAGTAATACGGATGGAGGAATGGAAAATATTTTTGTAAATAATTGCAACTTTATCAATACCGATATTGGTATTCGGGTAAAGAGTGGCGTAGGGAGAGGAGGACAAGTGCATAAAATATATATAAGCAATATATTTATGGCCAACATAAAAGATGAAGCTATCAAATTTAGTACATATTATGAAGATAAAGGAACCAACCGAGATTTATCCCAAAAAGATTTTAAAACAATGAAAATTCCTGAATTCCATCATTTTTATCTGAATAATATATACTGTAATGGAGCGGAAGTTGCTATTTCAATGACGGGATTGCCTAAAGTACCTATCAATCATATTTATTTTTCTGATGTAAATATAAAAGGGAATCAAGGGATCTCCACGACGGATACGACCTCCATCATTTTTGATAAGGTGAAGATAAATGATCAGTTACAATAATATACTTTAACTTTTTTAGACTAAATAGTGATAAATATGAATCCTACAAAATGCCTCCAATATGTATCTGTTTTTTTCTTCTTATCCGTCATTCTTTTTTCCTGTAAGGAAAAAAAAGAAAAAAACTTAACAGGATGGGATAAACTTCCGGCAATTGTCGAACAAATAAACCCACCTACGTTTCCGGATAAAGATTTTTCTATCATGGATTATGGAGCTGAAGAAGATAGTACCAAAGATTGCCTTCCAGCCATCAAAAAAGCAATCGCTGCTTGTAATAAAGCTGGGGGAGGGAGAGTAATTATTCCGACTGGAACACATTATGTAAAAGGACCTATCCATCTTGAGAGTAACGTAAACCTTCATTTGGAAGAAGGAGCCATTTTAAAATTTAGCACCAACCCGGATGATTATTTACCGGTTGTATATACTCGTTTTGAAGGAATTGAATTAATGAATTATTCTCCTTTGATTTATGCCTATAAGAAAAAGAATATAGCCATTACCGGGAAAGGAGTTTTGGATGGACAAGCCGATAGTGAAAATTGGTGGCCTTGGAAAGGGAAAAAAGAGTATGGCTGGAAGCCCGGAATGCCTTCTCAGTTAGATTCTATGAATCGTCCTGAACTTGCTAAAATGGCGGCTCAAGGAGTACCGGTTAAAGAAAGAATTTTTGGTAAAGGGCATTATTTAAGACCGTCATTTGTAGAGCCCTATCTTTGCGAGAATGTATTGATACAGGGTGTGACTATAAAAAATTCTGCTTTCTGGCTTTTGCATCCTACATTAAGTAAAAATGTGACTATTGATGGGATAACGGTGAACAGTCATGGACCCAATAATGATGGTTGTGATCCGGAATCCTGTACAGACGTTTTAATAAAAAATTGCTTTTTCAATAATGGAGATGATTGTATCGCCATTAAGAGCGGGAGGGATGAGGATGGAAGAAGGATAGATGTCCCTTCAAAAAATATTGTGATCCGGAATTGTACCATGAAAGATGGACATGGAGGCGTAGTTATTGGAAGTGAGGTTTCCGGTGGCGTGCAGCACCTCTTTGTCGAAAATTGTAAGATGAATAGCCCGGAATTAGATCGTGCCATCAGGATTAAATCAAATGCATGTCGGGGAGGTATATTAAAAAATCTGTATTTTAGAAATATAGAGGTGGGACAAGTACATGAAGCTGTTATCAAGGTAAATATGCATTATGCCATTTATGATAAAAAAGAAGGCTGTAATTATCCCCCGACCTTAGATAGTGTGTTTATTAGCAATTTGACCAGCCAGAAGAGTAAATATGCTATTCATATTCAGGGATTAAAGGATAAACCGTTAAAGAATATTTTTATTGATAGTTGTAGTTTTGAACAGGTAGAAAAGGAGAATGTGATGAAAGAGGTGGAAAATGTTGAGATAACAAATTCGACCATTAACGGGAAACAACTTGTGTATAAGGCTTCCGAATGAAGTATTAAAGGAAAAAATCTCCTATCGGTTGTGCTTGAAAAAGATAGAAGATCAAATCACTTTTTTTGGGAACGATTTCGTAAATAAAGATCTCCTAATGCTTGGAAAAATTAGGAAATAATAAGAGCTTGCTTCGGTAAAGTATTCAAATACTTTTCATTATAAGAAGAAATTATTTTTTTTAAAATTATATAAAAATGCAGTTCGGGGAAACATTTATTCATTCACAAGATAGAGATTGGGAGCAGACCGATAAAGGAGTACAAAGGAAAATACTTGGATATGATCAGCAAGTGATGATGGTACAGGTGCAATTTGAAAAAGGAGCCATTGGTACTGTTCATCAACATGAACATAGACAAGTTACTTTTGTTGAAGAGGGGGTTTTTGAGGTGACAATTCAAGGTAAGACAGATACTGTGAAGAAAGGGGATTCATTCTTCGTTGAGCCCAATGCTCCTCATGGAGTGGAAGCTAAGGAAGCAGGCTGTTTAATAGACGTATTTACTCCGGTAAGAGAAGATTTCCTTTAATCTTAACTATTCAAAATAACAGCTACTCCCCAAATAGATGGGGGAAGATGTACCTATTTAGTTTAAAAAGTATCTATAAATTATATATTTATGAAATTGATAAAATCCAATATAATTCTGGGAATATGTCTTTTAATATTACCCACTGCTTTGGTAACATCCTGTAGTACAACAGCCCAAAAGCAAAAAACCGGTTGGGAAAAATTGTCTGAAATAAGGAATCATATTACCCCACCTTCCTTCCCGGATAAAGATTTTTCTATTATGGATTATGGGGCAGAAAAAGATAGCACCAAGGATTGTCTTCCTGCCATCAAAAAGGCAATTGCTGCCTGTAATAAAGCAGGGGGAGGAAGAGTAATTATTCCGGCAGGAGTACATTATGTCAAAGGTCCTATCCATCTTAAAAATAATGTGAATCTTCATCTGGAAGATGGTGCGGTCTTGAGATTTAGTACTCATCCGGAGGATTATTTACCCGTTGTTCTCACCCGTTATGAAGGATTGGAATTGATGAATTATTCACCGCTTATTTATGCTTATAAGAAAAAGAATATTGCCGTGACCGGTAATGGAGTACTTGATGGTCAAGCAAATAGAGAAAATTGGTGGCCCTGGTGTGGAGCAAAAAGCTATGGATGGAAAGAGGGTATGCCTTCACAGAGAGATTCTGCGAATCGTCCGGAATTGGCGAGAATGGCAACGCAGGGAGTTCCGGCAAAAGAAAGAATCTTTGGAAAAGGACATTATTTAAGACCTACATTTGTTGAACCTTATGATTGTGAAAATGTCCTAATTAAAGATATTACAATAAAAAATCCTCCTTTTTGGATTCTTCATCCTACTTTATGTAAAAATGTGACCATTGATGGGGTTACTACGATAAGTCATGGTCCTAACAATGATGGCTGTGATCCGGAATCTTCTGAATGGGTACTGATAAAAAATTGTTTTTTTAATACCGGTGACGATTGTATTGCTATTAAAAGTGGTCGGGACGAAGATGGTCGCCGGATTGGTATTCCTACTAAAAATATTATCATTGAAGATTGTCATATGGAAGACGGACACGGAGGCGTTGTTGTGGGGAGTGAATCTTCAGGAGGTGTAGAAAATTTATATGTTCAGAACTGCAAAATGAATAGTCCTCATCTGGATCGAGCCATTCGAATTAAATCGAATGCAAGAAGAGGAGGAACCTTAAAGAATTTCTATTTTAGAAATTTAGAAGTAGGTCAGGTACATGAGGCCGTTATCAAAATCAATATGTTTTATTTTAATGAGAAGGGGGATTATATTCCGACTCTTGATAGTGTGTTTATCGATCATGTAACTAGTCAGAAGAGTGAATATGCTATTAATATCCAAGGGATTAAAGGGAAACCTGTAGAAAATATTTTTATCGACAGTTGTACCTTTAACAAGGTAGAAAAGGAGAATGTAATTACCGAGGCAGAAAATGTTCGGATTACGAACTCTACCATCAACGGGAAACCTATTGTATATAATACGAAAGAATAATATATTATGAAAAAGACAATCTCTTTATTTGTGCTTCTTTTAGCCGCCGGAGTAATGACCTCTATGGCTGTAATATCTAAACCTCAAGGCCAGATTATTTGCTTTGGTGATTCTATCACTCATGGAGCCAAAGTAGATGGGAATAGTTGGGTTTATGTTTTACAACAGAAACATTATCCGGGCGTAGAATTTATGAAAGAAGGACATAATGGTAGAAAAACCGCCGATAAAAAAGAACTCTTGCCGGTATTGAAAAAATATCCTGATGCTTCTTATTATTTACTTTTTCTTGGAGTCAATGATCTAAAGAATGGGAATGAAAGCATGGTCGATAGCTGTGTGAAGAACATGCAATGGATGATTGATAAAATTCATACTGAAAATCCAAAGGCTAAAGTTGTCATCTTATCCCCGACAGATATCAATATTGATATCATGACCCAATTAAATAAAGATAAAGAATACAACTGGAATACTAAAAAATCCTTGCGCCTTTTAGAGAAAAAATACCAAACTTTAGCTCAAAAAGAGCATACCGGTTTTATTTCTTTGTTGCATGTAGTTTCTAAACCTAATTATGCAGATGGTTTACATCCTAATGTAGCAGGACAAAGGGAAATAGCAAAGGCCGTTTGGAAAGGGTTGAATAAATAGATATCAATATCGTTTAGTAAAATTTTAGGGGCATTTCGGCTACGCTCAATGCCCCAATGGTTAAACGAAGTCGAAATTAGATCGTTGAGCGTGGTAATAGTGGTGATTGAACGTAGTATAAGTGATGTTTGAGTGTGATATAAATGGTGTTTGAGCGTAGTATAAGTGGTGATTGAACGTAGTATAAATGGTGGTTGAGCGTAGCCGAATGGTGGTTGAGCGGAGCCGAAACCACCATTTCAGAGAATATCCCCAACTAAACGACATAAAAAAGAGTTGATGAATAATTGAAAAAGACTTTGAAATGAATAGAATACATAAGATTCCATTTTTTATACTCTTATTCTTTCTTTATTTCCCGGTTGCAGCCCAGAATCAGAAAGTGACAGTAAAACGGGTTCCTTCCGAAAACAAGGTTAATATTTTCATTGGGGGGAAGCCTTTTACCACTTACCTTTTTCCCGATACGCTGGAAAAGCCTATCTTATATCCAATACATGCTGCCAATGGATCTGTGGTTACACGAGGTTTTCCTATTCATCCACAGCCGGGAGAGCCTACCGATCATCCCCATCAGGTTGGGATGTGGTTTAATTATGAGAATGTAAATGGATTGGATTTTTGGAATAATTCCTATGCTATCCCTAAAGATCAAAAGTCTCATTATGGATGGATACGTCAACAAAAGATACTAAAAACCCATAGTGGAGATAGCGGTCTTCTTAAAGTAGCTGCTCATTGGGAAAATAAGGAGGGAAAGGCTCTTTTAAAGGAAAAAACGACTTTCAAATTTAGGGGAGATAAGCACCGACGAATTATTGACAGAACAACAAAGTTGACGGCTACGGTACCGGTTGCTTTTAAAGACGTTAAAGATGGATTACTTGGACTTCGAGTAGCCAAAGGTCTACAGATGCCCAATGGAAACTATCTGACGAGCACAGGAAAAACGGGAGATAGTGCTTGGGGAACTCGTGCCAGATGGTGTATGCTCTATGGCAAGTTAGATGGAGAAATGACCAGCATTACTATTTTTGATCATCCCGGGAATCCGGGATACCCTACTTACTGGCATGCGAGAGGGTATGGCTTGTTTGCAGCTAATCCACTCGGAGAAGAAGTGTTTTCAAAAGGGAAACAGAAAATGAACCTACATTTAAAGCCGGGACAATCGGTAGAGTTTCGTTATAGGATAATCATTCATACCGGGAAGTTGCCTTCTGTTCAAGAATTAAATGGGGAAGCGGATGATTATGCAGGTAATTCATTACACTTATGGTACAACAAACCGGCATCCAACTGGAATGAAGCCCTACCAATTGGAAATGGAAGACTGGCGGCGATGGTGTTTGGAGGAATAGACAGCGACAGAGTACAGTTAAATGAAGGAACAATTTGGGCTGGTGAGCCGGGCAATAATGTTCCAAAACAGGTCTATGATTCTATTCAAAAAATGAGGAAGCTGTTGTTTGAAGGAGAAAATCTCAAAGCACAACAACTATCAGAACGTACTTATCCCCGGCATGCACCTCCGGACAATAATTATGGAATGCCTTATCAAACGGCGGGCAGTCTGAATATTGATTTCAAAAATCAAGAAAATCCAAGTCATTATAAAAGAGATTTAGATATCAGTAAGGCGGTGTCCTCTGTTTCTTATACCTCTAATGGCATCCGATACAAACGGGAATACTTTGCATCTATTCCGGATAATGTAATCATGATTCGTTTAACGGCTGATAAGCCGGGAAGTATTACTTGTGATCTTCATTTAAACACTCCGTATAAAAAATATAGCTTAGAGACTCGAAAAGGAAAATTAATATTATCCGGGAAAACGAGTTCGGTTGATAATAAGGAAGGAAAAGTAAAATATGAGGTACAGGCTTACCCAAAAATAGAAGGAGGGGAAGTAACAGAAACCGATAGTAGCTTGAAGATACAAAATGCAGATGCTGCGACTATTTATGTATCTATCGCTACCAATGTGATTAATTATAAAGATATCAGTGGCAATGAATCAAAGAAAGCAACAAAATATCTTAAAAAGGCAGTAAAGAAAGATTTTAAAAAAGCCAGACAAGAGCATATTGCAACCTACAAAAAATATTTTAATCGGGTCTCTTTGCGTTTGGGAAAAAAAGATTCTATCAAGGATCAGCCTACCAATCTTCGCGTTAAAGAATATCCTGAAAATCATGACCCGGATTTAGCAGCACTCTATTTCCAATTTGGTAGATATTTGTTGATCTCCGGCTCTTTTCCGGGAAGCCAGGCGACGAATTTACAAGGGAAGTGGAATGCTTCTTTAAATCCGCCTTGGGATAGTAAATACACGGTGAACATCAATACAGAGATGAATTACTGGCCTTCAGAAATTACCGCTTTGCCTGAAATGCACCAGCCTCTTTTCGATATGCTTGAGGATTTATCTAAGACCGGTAAAGAAAGTACTTCTAAAATGTACCATGCAAGAGGTTGGAATATGCATCATAATACTGACTTATGGCGGATTACCGGTGTTGTAGATGGTGGTTATTACGGAATATGGCCCATGGGAGGAGCTTGGTTGAGCCAACAAATTTGGCAGCATTATTTATACACAGGGGATAAAAAGTTCTTAAAGAAATATTATCCGGTATTAAAAGGAGCGGCACTCTTTTATGTGGATGTTTTGCAGGAAGAACCCAAACATCATTGGTTGGTAGTTAGTCCTTCGATGTCACCGGAGCACAGTTATGGACATAAAGACGGTGTTTCCCTGGATATCGCTTATGGGACGACTATGGATAATCAATTGGTTTTTGATTTATTTTACAGAACCATAAAAGCTGCGAAAGTTTTGGACAAAGACCGGCAGTTGATGGATACGATGCGTATGAAAAAGGATAAGCTTCCTCCTATGCATATTGGCCAGTATGGTCAGTTGCAGGAATGGTTGAAAGACTTGGACAAAAAAGGAGATCATCATCGACAT
The DNA here is from genome assembly GCA_964647485.1 of uncultured Chitinophagaceae bacterium. Taxonomy (GTDB): domain Bacteria; phylum Bacteroidota; class Bacteroidia; order Chitinophagales; family Chitinophagaceae; genus FW021-bin31. The sequence continues at coordinate 22,353 of CAZYHV010000024.1, forward strand.
GTTTCTCATTTATATGGTCTGTTCCCCAGCAATCAACTTTCTCCTTATCGTACCCCCAAATTATTTCAAGCAGCTAAAAAATCATTAATCATGCGTGGGGATGTCTCCACCGGTTGGTCGATGTCATGGAAAATTAACCTGTGGGCACAATTATTAGATGGTAATCATGCCATGAAATTGTTGAAAGATCAGATTAAACCTCCCGGAGAAAGTGGCGGAGGGTCTTATCCAAATCTTTTTGATGCACATCCTCCTTTTCAGATTGATGGGAATTTTGGTGTCACTTCCGGTATTGCTCGGATGTTGTTGCAGAGTGATGATGGAGATGTATTTATCCTTCCTGCTCTACCGGATGTTTGGCAGACCGGCGAAGTAAAAGGTTTGAGAACAAGGGGTGGTTTTATCGTAGATATGAAATGGGAAGAAGGTAAAATAACGCAAGTCACCATTCATTCGACTGAAGGTGGGAATTGTAGAATAAGAACATATACGCCTTTAAAAGCAAGTGGAAATACTCAATTATCCATCGCATCGGGGAAAAATAGCAATCCTTTCTTTGCTACCCCACAGGTCAAGAAGCCTATTATCTCGGATAAAGCACAATTGAAAAAATTAGATTTGAAACCTACCTATTTATATGATTTGAAAACGAAAAAAGGAGAAACTTATATTTTAAAACAATCCAATAAAAAATAAACAGATGCATAAGATTTTTGCCACCTTATTAGTAGTTTGCTGTTCTATTACTTTCGTTTATGGAAGAGATTACAGCAAGAATATTGTTGTTGCCAAAGATGGAAGTGGAGATTTTACATCTATACAAAGAGCGATTGAATCTTGCAAGTCTTTTCCCTATGAGCGCATTACAATTCATATAAAAAATGGAGTTTATCATGAGAAAGTGCGTATCCCGGAATGGAATACTAAAATCACCATGATTGGAGAAAATAAAGACAGTACGATTATTGCTTATAGCGATTACTTCAATAGAATCAATAAAGGACCTAACAGTACTTTTTATACTGCTACGGTTACGGTGGAAGGCAATGATTTTCATGCAGAAAACCTGACTATAAAAAATAATGCCGGTCCTATTGGACAAGCCGTAGCAATAGCTGTAAATGCCGATCGGTGTATTTTTAGTAATTGTCGCTTTATAGGAGATCAAGATACTATTTATTTAACCGGAGAGAATGATCGGGATTATTTTCATCACTGCTATATAGAGGGAACCACAGATTTTATTTTTGGACAAGCAACGGCGCTTTTTGAGGATTGTAAAATCAAAATCAAAGATAATTCCTATGTCACCGCGGCTTCTACTTCAAAAAGTGCACAATTTGGTTTTGTTTTTAAAAACTGTAAGATTACTGCATCGCCGAATGTAGAGAAGGTTTACCTGGGTCGACCTTGGCGGAAATATGCCAAAACGGTTTATATCCATTGTGAAATGGGAGACTTTATCCGTCCTGAAGGTTGGGACAACTGGAGCAATGCCGAAAATGAAAAAACGGTTTATTATGGGGAATATCAGTCTTCCGGGAAAGGTGCAGATCCTAAAAATCGAGTGAAATGGGCGCATCAGTTGAGCAAAAAAGAAGTCAAAAAATATACGAAAGAGAATATTTTTCGAATAGGGGAGAGAGAATGGAATCCTAAAGAAGATATGAAATGATGAAATCGGATGATATTCCCACTTAATATTCTTCATGGATTATGTTTTATATGATTTGAATTCAAAGGAGCATGAAAAAAGAAATAATTAAATATCTGGGCTTATTTTTTATTTTATTTGGAATGGTAAAAGACAGTTCTGCACAAGAATTTATTTCGCTTTGGCCGGAGAACAAGATGCCGAATACCAAGGGTATGCATTTAAAAGACAGTATTGTCAATGAGCGATATTATCAGGTGGGAAATCCGGGAATGTATGTATTTCATCCTACTAAAGAGGTGAACAATGGAACGGCTGTTTTGATCTGTCCGGGAGGCGGATATTCTCATATTACGTATAAATTAGGTGGATTTGCAAGAGCAAAATGGTTGAATGTCATGGGGGTAACTGCTTTTGTGCTGATTTATAGACTTCCCAATTCTCCCGACTTGAAAGATAGGGCGGTGGCACCTTTACAGGATGCTCAAAGAGCCATGCGATTGATTCGGTCTCATGCAACTGAATGGGGAATTAATACTGATCGGATAGGAGTAATGGGTGCTTCTGCCGGAGGTCATGTAGCCGCTATGTTGGGTACGGATACTGCGGATGTATCTTCTATTAATGATGAGTTGAGCTCATTTGAGTTTCAGCCGGATTTCATGGTTTTGGTTTCTCCTGTAATAACAATGGAGAAATATGCACACAAAGGAAGTAGAATGAATCTTTTAGGGAAGCACCCAACCCCAAAAGAAGAAAAAGAATTTTCACCGGAATTACATGTTTCTTCAGAAACCCCTCCTTGTTTTATTGCCGATGCCTTTAATGACCCGACAGTAGATCCACATAATAGCTTATTATTTTACAAAGCATTATTAAATCAAGGAATATCAACAAGCTTTCATGTCTTCCCACAAGGAGGACACAGTATAGGAATGCGCAATAATCCCGGCTCTACCAAATACTGGACAAGATTATGTGAAAGCTGGCTCAGAGAGATGAAATTTTTACCAACCAATAAATAAAAAACAATTCTTTAAAAAGTGATCATGAAAAAGTTACTGATATTATTCGTTATTTCGATAGGAATTTGCTGTCAATCGGTAGAAGGACAACAATTGGATACCTCAAAAGAAGCTTGGGTACCTGACTTGGGGAATGGAAAATATAAGAATCCGATTATTTTTGCCGATTATTCCGATCCTGATGTATGTCGGGTAGGGGATGACTATTATATGGTGGCTTCCAGTTTTGATGCGGTTCCGGGATTACCTATTTTGCATTCTAAAGACTTGGTAAACTGGTCTATTATCGGTCATGCCTTACCTCGTCAGGTTCCGTATGACCATTTTTTAAAGACCCAACATGGTAACGGCGTTTGGGCTCCGGCAATTCGTTATCATAATGATTCTTTTTATATTTATTATCCGGATCCTGATTTTGGGATTTATGTTGTGAAGGCAAAAAATCCTGTCGGTCCCTGGACTAAACCTGTTTTAGTAAAAGAAGGGAAAGGTCTTATTGATCCTTGTCCGCTGTGGGATGATGACGGGAAAGCCTATTTAGTACATGCCTTCGCCGGAAGTCGTGCCGGGATAAAAAGCATTTTGGTGATTGGAGAAATGAATGCAGCAGGCACCAAAATGATAGGGGAAAGTACCATCGTATATGATGGTCATGGGACGGACAATACCGTGGAAGGTCCTAAACTCTATAAACGCCATGGTTATTATTACATTTTTGCACCGGCAGGAGGAGTGAAACCCGGCTATCAATTGGTATTCAGATCAAAAAATATATATGGTCCCTACGAACGTAAAATGGTATTGCATCAAGGGAATACAGATATCAATGGTCCTCATCAGGGCGCTTGGGTAACCACTCCTGATGGGAAAGAAGATTGGTTTATTCATTTTAGGGATATGGATGCTTATGGAAGAGTAACCTATCTGGAACCGATGGAATGGAAAAATGATTGGCCCATCATGGGAGTAGATAAAAATGGAGATGGTATAGGAGAACCGGTAGCTTCCTATAAGAAACCTGATGTTGGTAAAAACTATCCGATAGCTGTTCCTCAGACTTCGGATGAATTTAATGATTATAATCAGTTGGGGCTTCAATGGCAATGGCAAGCTAACCCACGACCTACATGGATGTATTTGACCAATGAAGGGACATTACGTCTTTATGCACAACCTTTATCAGAAGATACCAAAAGCTATTGGATCGTGCCCAATATATTGATGCAGAAATTTCCTGCCGATGAATTTCAGGCAACTGCCAAGCTAACCTTTACCCCCATTAATGAAGGCGATAAAGTAGGATTTATGGTAATGGGAAAGAGTTATGCTTATCTCTCATTGACCAACCATAATGAGGGATTAGAATTGAATTATACCGTTTGTGAAAAGGCTGATAAAGGACATTCTGAAAAAGTAGAAAAGACCAAGACCATAGAAGATTCTACTATTTATTTCAGAGTTGAAGTACAATCCGGAGCGATTTGCCAGTTTAGCTATAGCACCGATGGAAAGCATTTTAAAGAGATAGGGGAACCTTTTACTTCTATTTCGGGAAAATGGATAGGTGCTAAAATTGGACTTTTCTGTAGCAGTATAGCCAGAGAACATGATTCGGGTTATGCAGACTTTGATTGGGTAAGAGTGAGACCTTTAAATTAAAAGGGGAATCTTATCAAGGAGCTTCTAAAATAATGATTATGAAGAAAGGTTTTCTATTGGGGCTGATATTTTTTTTGAGCAGTACATCATTTGTACAAGCACAAAATACTTATGCTGTTTTGGATTGGAAATCCCATTCAACCTTGTATAATGCTATTAAAAGGGAATTGCATGATCAGTATGTTTCCAGAGATAGTTTATTAAATAAGGCCTTTGAAACGAAGACCTTAGACAAGTATCGGGAGCAAAGTAGAAAAAGATATCTTGAACTTTTAGGAGACTTTCCTTCTTCCTCCGATTTAAATGTAAAAATAACCGGAACCATCAAACAAGATGGATACAAAATACAAAAGGTGGTCTATGAAAGTTTTCCTCATCATCATGTTACCGCTAACTTGTATATTCCTTCGGGGGAAGGACCTTTCCCGGCGGTTTTGTTTTTGTGTGGTCATGAAGCCACTGCAAAAGCCACTTTAACCTACCAACAAACTGCTATTCGATTTGCTCAGAATGGCTTTGTGGTATTGGTTATAGATCCTATCTCACAGGGCGAACGTTATCAGCTAACAAGTCCGACAGGAAAGCCTTTGACCAGAGGAGGAACCACAGAACATACCTTGTTATCCTCCGGATCTAATCTGGTTGGAACGAATACAGTCGCTTATGAATTATGGGATAATGAACGAGGATTAGACTATTTGTCTTCATTGCCTATGGTAGATACGACTCGACTGGGTTGTTTGGGTAATTCCGGTGGGGGAACACAAACTGCCTATTTCATTCCATATGATTCCCGTATTAAAGTGGCAGCCGTAGCCAGTTATGTAACTCGAAGAGAAAGAACATTGTTGCTTATTGGTCCTCAAGATGGTTGTCAGTGGTTACCGAAAGAGAGTAAATCAATGCTGGATATTAGTGATTATCTTACCATGTTTGCCCCCAAGCCAATGCTCATTTTAGCAGGAAGATATGGTTTTGTAGATTATGGCGGAACCGAAGATGTGTATCGAGAATTAAAAGATTTTTATACTCAATTAGGCTCGCCGGAAAAAATAAAACTCTTTGCTTATGATGATGGACACGGGATTCAAAAACCCAAACAAATAGCTGCGGTAAAATGGTTTAAACGGTGGTTAAAAAAAGAACCTTCTTCGATTGTTAGAAAAGTTCCTCATACTTTGACTGAGCAACAGCTAAATGTTACCCAAACCGGTCAGGTAAATACGGCTTTCCCCGAAGAGGTAACTATTCCTGATCGAAATCTCTCCCTTGCCGACAAATGGAAAGAGAAAAGACAGGTATTGTTGAAAAAATCAACAAAGAAAGAGTACCGTGCTATGTTGAAAAAAGTATTGCATCTGAAGGAGTATTCTTCCACGGTAAACGTACAGAATATGGGGGCTTTTAAGCAATCTGGTTACGATTTCAAAAAACTGATTTTGCGACGGGAAGGACAGCCTCCACTTCCGGTTTATTTTGCTTCTGCGTCTGCCTCTTCAACGAATGAAAAACTATTCATCATTTTAAATGAAGAAGGCAAAAAGAAGTTTATGCAGAAAAAAGACAGCCTCATTAAAGCGTATGCTCAAAAAGGATATGCCTTGCTTTTGGCGGATTTGAGAGGGATGGGGGAAACCTCCGATTATCCGGATAAGAATAATAAAAAATATTATAATGAGGAATATCGCAATGCCATGTTGTCTCTGTTTATTGGAAAACCTCTTCCGGGGCAACGGGTAGAAGATATTTTTACTTTGCTGGATTACAGTCAATCCAAATTGGATTTGCAGCAACCCGATATTATAATTAATGCTTCCGGACGGGCAGCAGAAGCCACATTGTTTGCAGCTGCATTGGACAAACGAATCTCAAAAATTCAGTTATCTGAAACGGTAACTTCTTTTTATGAGCTACTCAAAAATCCGACAATGAAAAATCAATATTCTTATGTAGTTCCTGATGCACTTAAATATTTTGATCTTCCGGATATAGTACAATTTGTGGGGAAGAAAAAGGTGGAATATGAAAAATAAAAACCTTTGGTATTCTTTCATTTGTTGATTAGAGCCATAAATTCTTAGACATTAAACACACATTTTTTCATTAATTGAAAAATGGTATCGATACCGGTAACGATTGCGTAAATTTATATTCATTTTCTCTTGTCTGCCATTTTTTTAAATAATAAATTTGAAAATAAATCAATCTTCTACATCACTAAATGAGAAGTATTATTTCATTTTTAATTAAAAATATAAAATTAAAAACACATGGGATTGAAAATTGAATCCATTGCGGCCAAAGATGTCCGGTTTCCAACGAGTAAAGATTTAGATGGCTCCGATGCCATTAATAAGGATCCTGATTATTCAGCAGCTTATGCTATTATTGAAACCAATGATCCCTCATTAAAAGGGTATGGTTTTACCTTTACAGAAGGACGTGGAAATGATTTATGTGCCGAAGCTATTCGTTCTTTGTCTTACCTTTTAGAAGGAAAGACATTAGAAGAGTTGACTTCAGATATGGCCGGTTTCTATCGATTGATAACCAGTGATAGCCAATTACGATGGTTAGGACCTGAAAAAGGAGTGATTCATATGGCTACCGGTGCAATCGTTAACGCTGTTTGGGATCTTTATGCTAAAAAGGAAGGAAAACCCTTATGGAGATTAATTGCCGACATGTCACCGGAAGAATTAGTAAGTTGTATCGATTTTAAATATCTTACAGATGTTATTACTCCTGAAGAAGCGGTTGAAATGCTATCAAAGATAGAAGATACCAAACAAGAGAGAATAGATGATCTATTGAAAAATGGATACCCGGCTTATAATACTTCTGCAGGATGGTTGGGATATTCCGAAGATAAAATTCGTCGTCTGAGTAGGGAAGCAAAAGCTGCAGGGTGGACTCACCTTAAAATGAAAGTGGGAAGTAATATAGAAGAAGATGTGAAAAGAGCAGAAATTATTCGCGAAGAAATTGGTGACGACATGGTATTGATGATGGATGCAAACCAAAATTGGGATGTAAATGAGGCGATCGAAAATATGAAACAATTGGCCAAATTTAATCCTTGGTGGATTGAAGAACCTACCAGCCCGGATGATGTGGCCGGCCACTTGGCTGTTTCTAAAGCAGTCGCTCCCATTAAAGTAGCTACCGGAGAGCATTGCCAAAATAGAGTAATGTTCAAGCAATTCTTGGCAAGTGGCGCCATTGGTATTTGTCAAGTAGATAGTTGTAGGGTAGGAGGAGTCAATGAAGTTCTCAGTATCCTGCTGATGGCAGCGAAATTTAATGTTCCTGTTTGTCCTCATGCCGGTGGAGTCGGATTGTGTGAGTATGTTCAGCACATTTCTATGATTGATTATATTTCAATCAGTGGAACCAAGGAAGGACGGATTACCGAATATGTAGATCATTTACATGAACATTTTGTAGATCCTGTAGTTATCAAAAACGGAAATTATGCCGCTCCTGAAGCTCCGGGGTATAGTGTGACCATGAAAGATGAATCTATTCGGGATTATTCTTATCCCGATGGAAAAATTTGGAAAAAGTAGTTTCCTTTCGAGATTGTTTTTTCTAAATCATTTTTGATACGATAAACGAGTATTCCCCTATCCATAGAGGCTAATTTAATAGTCTCTATGGGGGAATATTATACTTTCGCCTATTGAGTTTAACAAAAGGAGTATTTTTATTCCTTGAACTTTTCTACTTGCAAATTTTATCATTAATAAAAGAAATTTTATGAAAAGGCTTTTAATTTTTATGTTGGCTCTCTTTAGTTTCGGAGTAGCTTTTTCCCAAAATAAACAAATCCAAGGAACGGTTACGGATAAGAGTACAGGTGATCCTCTAACTGGGGTGACAGTAAGAGTTAAAGGTACTAATAAAGGTGCAGTAACAGATGGAAATGGAAACTTTACGCTTTCTGTCTCTAATCTTCCTGTAGATATTACACTTAGTTATGTAGGATATAAGGATAAAACGGTAACTGCTACAGAGTCAGGCTCATTATCCATACAAATGGAGTTGAGTGCAAAAGAAATGAATGAATTGGTAGTGGTAGGTTATCAAAAGATTAAAAAGAAAGATCTTACAGGGTCAGTGGGAAGTGTAGAAGGCGGAGATATTGCAGAAAAAGGTTCTGTTAATCCAATGGATGCGCTTCAGGGACAAGTAGCCGGAGTGAATATATCAGCAAGTTCAGGACGACCGGGTACAAATTATAATATTTTAATTAGAGGACAAAACTCCTTATCCGGAGGTAATCCTTTATACGTTGTTGATGGAGTGATCACTGACGGAATTGACTTTTTAAATCCTCAGGATATTGAACGAGTAGACATACTTAAAGACGCTTCTGCAACGGCAATATATGGATCCAGAGGATCCAATGGCGTTGTCATCGTTACTACTAAGCAAGCAAAAAATGCGAAAGGGGCAACCATCTCTTATGATGGATATGTTGGAATTCGTAAAGTAGCTAGAATGCCTAACTTTATGAAGGGAGATGATTGGTGGGAATTTCGCCAGAATGCCTATATTGCTGATGCTTTGAATTCAGGTACTTCTTATGATGAAATGGTAGGAGGGCTTAAAAAGAGTCAAGTATTAAGAGATAGAATTGCACAAAAAGATTATACGGATTGGCCGAGTTATTTTCTACAAACCGGTATTCAACAAAACCACTGGTTAACCGTGTCTCAGAAAAAGGAGGACTTATCCTATATTATTGGAGCCGGTTATGAAGATCAAAAAGGGAATTTGACAAACTCCTGGTATAAAAGATATAATATAAAGGCTAGCATACAAGGAAAAATTACTGAAAAATGGTCTGCAGGAATGAATCTTAATTTCTCTTTGATGAAACAAGAGCTTGGAAGTGATAGAGCTGTTTCAAATGCATTTAGAATGTCTCCACTTGTAAAGCCTTATGATTCATTAGGTAATTTGCTTTTGAAACCGGGTAAATATGCAGGTATCTCTTTTACTAGTTCTGTAAATCCGCTATGGGAACAGAAAGATTCAAGAAATTCAACGAGGAGAGCATATGGAATTGGGAATATATTTTTACAATATGCTCCTGTAGACTGGATTGAGTTGAAGACTACTTTTTCTCCTGAAATAAGATTCAATAGAAATGGACGGTACTATGGATCCCATACGGAAGAGAGACAATTGGAAGATCCAGCTGCATCTATGACAAAAACACAATCTTTCTCTTATACTTGGGATAATCAAATTACAATGCATAAGAAGTTTAATGAACATGATTTTAATTTTTTAGGGTTATACAGTGTCTATTATAATAGGAATGAAGGCAGTAATATAGATGTTGAAAACTTACCCTATAAATCTTTATTTTATAATTTGGGGACGGCGAGTGATTATCAAAATGTTGGAAGTAGCTATAGTAAAATTACACTGTTATCTTTCTTGACACGGTTAAACTATATTTGGAAAGAGAAATACTTGATTACCCTGTCTAACCGGTGGGATGGTTCTTCTAAATTGGCTCCCGGGCATAAATGGCAATCTTTCCCATCTGCGGCTCTTGCATGGAGAGCTTCCAGAGAAAGTTTTTTGAAAGGATCTAGAACTCTTACTAATCTGAAAGTAAGAACAAGCTATGGATTTACAGGAAATAATAATATAGATCCTTATACTACATTAGCTTTATCCAATTTACAAACTTATTATGATTTTGGAAGTACCTTGGCAAAAGGTTTTGCTCCCAATGGTATCGTGAACAGAAGGTTGACTTGGGAGAAAACAAGTGAATTTGATGTTGGTGTAGATTTTGGATTGTGGCAAGGGAGAGTATCCGGATCAGTAGATTATTATAACAAAACTTCAAAAGATCTATTAATGACTCGGAAGTTACCTATTGAGACCGGCTGGGGAAGTATGATTGATAATATTGGATCCGTTCGAAATAAAGGAGTAGAAGTCGCTCTAAATACGGTCAATATCCAAACCAGAGACTTTAGATGGAGCACCTCCTTTACCTTCTCGAAAAATACCAACGAAATCTTAAAATTGTATGGAAAGAAGGAAGATGATTTAGGAAATAATTGGTTTATAGGAAAACCAATTGAGGTAAATTATACCTATGTGTTTGATGGAATTTGGCAACCGGATGCTAAGAATGAAGCATTGAGCTATGGTCAATCTGTAGGTCAGGCAAAAGTAAAAGATCTGAATGATGACGGGAAAATTGATGGGGACGATCGTGAAATTATAGGAACTCCTGAACCTTCTTGGACGGGTGGTTTTTCAACAATGCTTACTTATAAAAACTTTGATTTGTCTCTTTCATTATTTACGAAACAAGGGGTACAAATATATAGTGGATTCTATAGTGAATTTACCAATGTCAACGACCGGGGTAGAGCCAAATTAGAAATGAATTACTTTATGCCGGAAAATACGGTAACTCCCACACGTCTATCTAATGAATATCCCGAACCTCACAACAAAGGACCCTATTGGGATGAAGTGGGCTACTATAAAGATGCTTCTTTCGTTAAGGTTAAAAATATACGTTTAGGATATAACCTTCCACCGGACTTGTTAAGCAGGATAAAGGTAAAATCACTTAGAGTATATATGAATGTGCTGAATCCTTTTGTCTTTACTAATTATGGTGGGTTTGATCCGGAATGGGCCGGTGCCTCTTTCGGAAACGGTGGAATGAGTGCAGTAACTTACCAGTTAGGAGTAAATCTTAAATTTTAAAATCATCAGAATTATGAAAAAGATATTAATAATATTAGCATCCTCTTTCTGTTTGTTTAGTCTTGGATGTAATAATTTTCTAAAAGAAGAGGACCTAGCAGAAATTACCTCAGATGATTATTATCAGACAAATGACGGATATGAAAGTTTAGTCAATTCGTGTTATTCTACTTTAAGAGATGTCTATGGTGGTGCTCCATGGGTATTCTCTGCCGGAACAGATTTATACGTTGAAGGAAGAAGTGAACAACCGGAAGGAATTAGTGAGTATAGAAATTTAACCCCACAGTCAGATGAAGTAGAATCTTTCTATTCAACCTTATATAAGTCTATTCAGCTTTGTAATACTGCCTTATATTATAATGATAAAACGGAAAAAGATTCCAGCCTAACCGAAAGAAAAGGTGAAATAGAATTTTTGCGGTCTTATTATTATTTTCTTTTGGTTCAATCATTTGGTGGAGTAAGCATAGTAGAAAATAGAATTGATGAACCAATTTTAAAATTTAAAAGGAGTTCTGCAGAAGAGGTCTACGCCTTTATTATCCAACAAATGAAAGAGGCCTTAAACTTAGTTCCCGAAACAAATGATGAAGGAAGAGTAAATAAACGTGTGATTCGTTTCTATCTTGCAAAAGTATTTTTAACTCGTGGATATCAGGATTTTGCACAAAATGATGATTTTGCACAGGCTGCTTCCTATGCAGACAAAGCCATAAATAATCAATCTTTATCCCTGTCTTTTAAAAAAGTTTTTTGGCCGGGAAATGAAGATAATAATGAAATTATTTTTGCAGTACAGTATGATAAAGGTTCTATTGTAGACCCTAAATCAGATGGCAGCCAACAGAATTATTTCTTTGGCCCATATATGGGAGGAGAAGGAGCCATTTATGGCTATCCTTATCGTTCCTATACTTTGTGCCCAACTATGCATCTTTTTGATTTGTTTACAAAATATGATTCAAGATTTAAAGGAACTTTCATGATAAATTATTATGAAAGATATTATGATTTTTATGATGAAAATGATGACTTAGGTTCTCTCAATATCAAATATTATTATGCTCCTAAATGGGCTTTAAATGATACAACGGCATGGAGACAGGATGATCCTGCTCATCGTAGTAACACAGTCATTCTTCCTTATTCAAATAAATGGCAGGCTTCTCCACAGACTAAAGATGATAATGAAACGCCGGCAATTAGAAAATTTGATGATCCTACAGCTGCTTTTTCAGGTAGTGGAAGCAGTACAAGAGATATCTTTCTTGCTCGTTTATCAGAAGCTTATTTGATTGCTGCAGAAGCTTACTATAAAGATGGAAATCTTCCTAAAGCCACTGAAAGAATAAATGCTGTTAGGGAAAGAGCCGCATTACCGGGACATGTATCGGATATGAAAGTATCGGAAGGACAGGTCAATATTGACTTTATCCTGGATGAGAGAGCCAGAGAATTGGCAGGGGAATATCATCGTTGGTTTGATTTGAAACGCACCGGAAAATTGGTAGAAGAAACAAAAAAATATAATCGAGATATCAAAAATTGGTTTAACCAAGGAATTAACCCCTTCAAAGGAACAGATGGGAATCTTAAAATCTTAAGACCTATTCCACAGGAAGCATTGGATCTTAACGATGGAGATTTTGCACAAAATCCGGGTTATTAATCATCTTTTAAGTTGCAAATATGAAAAAACTACTTCTTTTCGTTCTTGTATTTTGTAGTCTCTATTTCTATACTTGTGGAAAAGGGATAAAAAATACAATTTCAGAAACCGGTTTAATCCAGCAGGAAAATAGTCTTTTACCTAAAGTAGAAAGACCTACTTTTCCTAAAGACACCTTCAATATTAAAAAATATGGCGCAGTTGGAGATGGCGTAACTTTAAATACGGAGAGCATCAATAAAGCCATTAAAGATTGTAGTCAAAAGGGCGGTGGTGTAGTCTTGGTGCCTCGTGGGTTTTGGTTGACCGGACCGGTTGAGTTACAGAACAACGTCAATCTTTCCATCAAAAGTGATGCTATTCTTCAATTTACTACAGATTTTGATGAATACCCTCTGATAGAAACCAATTATGAAGGGCTGAAAGCTGTGCGAAATCAGTCTCCTATATCTGGAAGAGGGTTGGAAAATGTGGCTATTACCGGAGAGGGCGTTATTGATGGAGCCGGTGAAGCGTGGAGAATGGTTAAAAAAGGAAAACAAACGGCTTCTCAATGGAAGAAATTAGTAGCTTCAGGAGGAGTAGTAGATGAAGCAGGCAAAGTATGGTATCCTTCCGAGAAATCTTTAAGAGGGGCAAAAATGAAGGATCCCGGCGTGTTAAAAGATGGAAAAACAATAGCAGATTTTAAAGAGATTAAAGATTATTTACGCCCCAACATGATCAGCCTTTTTCACTGCAAAGAAGTGTTGCTTGAGGGCGTTACTTTTCAAAACTCTCCGGCTTGGTGTATCCATCCTTTTATGTGCGAAGATTTGACTGTTAGCGGGATTTTTGTCAAAAATCCATGGTATGGTCAAAATGGAGATGGTCTTGATGTGGAGTCTTGTAAAAATGTACGGATTGAAAACAGCATTTTCGATGTGGGGGATGATGGCATTTGTATGAAGTCGGGAAGGAATGAAGAAGGAAGGAAGAGAGGAGCTCCCACAGAAAATGTTATTGTAAACAATTGTAAGGTATATCATGCTCATGGTGGATTCGTCATCGGCAGTGAAATGTCAGGCGGAGTTAAGAATGTGTATGTGACCAATTGTTCCTTTCTGGGAACGGATGTAGGCTTAAGATTTAAGACAACTAGAGGTAGAGGAGGAGTCGTTAAAAATATCCATGCTTCCCATATCAACATGAGAAATATTTCGGGGGATGCCATCCGTTTTGATATGTATTATGGAGCCAAAGATCCTGTCCCCCTGGCAGGAGAAAAAAGAGAGGAGCCCAAAAGAAAAGTGGTACCCGTTACGGAAGAGACGCCTCAATTCAGAGCGTTTTATATTGATCATGTATATTGTAACGGTGCTAATTATGGTATTTTTATGCGTGGCTTGCCGGAAATGGGAATTAAACAAATACACCTTGATTCTGTGGTTTTAAAATCGAAGAAAGGGATGATGGCGAAGGATGCAGATAGTATTTATCTCAACCATGTGAAGTTATTAACGGAGGAGAATGATCCTGTAATTTCACTTATAAATAGTAAAAATATATTATTGAATGATGTCTCCACAACAAAAGAAATAACTTCTTATATGGATGTTGCGGGAACAGAAAGTGACCGGATTGTTATTAAAAATAGTCCGTTTAAAAAGATCAATGAAAAAATAAATTTTTCAAAGGGTACTTCTCCTAAAGTATTAAAGATAAAATAAATGCTTTTGAAAGAGAATTATTTGAGTATCCCTCTGTGTCTTTTCTTTTTTTGTCTGAAAAAATGGGAAAAAGGAATCTTCCAAACTTCTTATCCTTATCTGTAAGGATATAGGAGGGAGTGATACAGATGATAATTATGGTAATCAATAAAGAATTTAAATATTTTTAATCAACCCAATTAAAAGAAATTAATATGAACCTGAAACAGATAGTGACATTAGGGCTCGTTCTTTCAGCATTCTTTTTTGTCTCATGTGGACAAGTTGCTGATTCAAAAAATTCAGACTCAACTTCTGTTAAAGAAAAAAGCGAAGGAAAAAAATGGGCCAAAAAAATGACAAAAACGGTCATGTCATTGTGGAAAGATCCCAAAATAACCGGAGAGGCTTCTTTCCCAGGCTGGAGTTATGATGAAGGGGTCATACTCAAAGGGGTAGAAGGATTATGGAAGTTAACGGGAGATGGAGACTATTTTAGTTATATGCAACATAGCATGGATTATTTTGTGGATGAGGAAGGTCATATTAAAACCTACGACTCTTCGAGCTATAAATTAGATGATATCAATACGGGAAAAGTATTATTGACACTTTATCGGGTAACCGGAAAGAAAAAATATTGGAAAGCGGCTACTCGTCTAAGGGATCAACTCAAAACCCAGCCAAGGGTCAAGGAAGGTGGTTTTTGGCATAAAAAGATATATACCCATCAGATGTGGTTGGATGGTTTATATATGGCGGAGCCTTTTTATGCAGAATATGCTATGCTCAATCATGAAGGAGACAAAAGCTTTAAAGATATTGCACATCAATTTACGTTGATGGAGAAACATAGTAGAGATCCTAAAACAGGATTGCTTTATCATGGTTGGGATGCTTCTCATGAACAACGCTGGGCAGATTCTAAAACGGGCATGTCTTCTCATTTTTGGGATCGTGCCATAGGGTGGTATGCCATGGCTTTGGTAGATGCTTTAGATTATTTTCCTGAAAATAGTGAGTATAGAAAACCTTTGGTTGATATATTAGATCGATTGGCAGTAGCAATTACCAAATATCAGGATCCTAAAAGCGGCTGTTGGTGGCAAGTGATGGACAAAGGTGATAGCACAGGAAATTTCCTGGAAGCTTCCGGTTCAAGCATGTTTGTTTATGCTTTAGCGAAAGGAGTAAGAAAAGGATATCTTCCGGATAAATATATGAAAGTTGCTACGAAAGGATTTCAAGGTATTTTGAATGAATTTGTGGTGACAGATGAAAAGGGTCAGGTTAATTTGAAAGGAACTTGCCCGGTAGCCGGATTAGGAGGAGATCCCTATCGAGATGGTAGCTATGAATACTATATTAAACAAAAACCGGTAGAAAATGATCCTAAAGGGATGGGGGCTTTTATTTTGGCAGCAGATGAAATGGCCATCGCTGATTTACAGCAAGAAGGGAAAGGCCATACAGTGACGCTGGATCATTATTTTAATAACGAACACAAGAAAGATATTACCGGTAAAGAAATCCCCTTTCATTATGTATGGACCGATAGAGAAAATAGTGGATTTTCTTTCTGGAAAAACATATTTAATTTCAGAGGGGTGAAGACCAATGAACTTGCTGAAGCTCCCAATACTGAAAATTTAAAAAAATCGGATATCTATATCATCGTTGATCCTGATACAAAAAAAGAAACAGATCAACCTAACTATATGACCAAAGCGGATATTACTGCTATTACTGATTGGGTAAAAAAAGGCGGAGTCTTGGTCTTAATGGAAAATGATTCGGGAAATGCCGAATTTGAACATTTTAATCAATTGGCAAAAGAGATTGGTTTTCAATTTAATGAAGATAGTAAAAATCGAGTTCAAGCTCATCAATATGAACAGGGTGCCATAGCTGTATCTGCCGACAATCCAATTTTTAAGAATGTAGATACGGTTTACCTGAAAGAAGTGTCGACTATAAAATCAGATAACAAAGCTCAAAAAATATTGAAATTAAAATCCGGTGAAACGGTAGCTATAACAATCTCACTTGGAGAAGGGAAGGTTTTTGCAGTAGGCGACCCATGGTTTTATAATGAATATGTAGATGGTCGGAAATTACCTGCCAAATATCAAAATTATCAAGCTGCAACAGATTTAACAGATTGGTTGATTCAACAAGTCAAGAAATAAGAGATTAATTATTAGAATTTTTTAAATTATATATTTATGCAATTGACAAAGGAAAGGATAAAAAACTTAGAACCGAAAACAACACTATATACTCCTTCAGAGGAACTTTTGGATTTACCGGAAAAAGTATTGCAATTTGGGACGGGAGCGCTGTTAAGGGGATTGCCGGACTACTTTTTTGATAAGGCCAACCGAAATAAAATATTTAATGGACGAGCTGTCGTTGTTAAATCTACCAACCAGGGAAACATTGAAGCATTAAAAGCCCAAGATAATCTTTATACGCTATGTGTACGGGGGGTAGAGAATGATCAGGTTGTGAAAGAAAATTATTTAAATAGTTCTATCTCTCGTATTTTAATCGCTAAAGATCAATGGAAAGAGGTTTTGGCTTGTGCTTCCAATGAAGCGATGCAAATTGTGGTGTCTAATACCACAGAGGTGGGCATACAATTAACCGACGATGATATTCATGCCGATCCTCCTTCTTCTTTTCCGGGGAAATTATTGGCTTTTTTATATACCAGATACCGGGCTTTTAACGGAGCAAAAGACAAAGGTCTTGTCATTATTCCAACAGAATTAATTATAGATAATGGAGATCAATTGAAAGATATTTTGGTTCAATTATCCCAGAAAAATAAATTAGAAGAAGCCTTTATTCAATGGCTAACAGATTGCAATTCATTTTGCAACTCCCTTGTAGACAGAATTGTACCCGGACAGCCGGAATCTGAAGAGAAAAAGGATTTAGAACAGAAATTAGGATATGAAGATCAATATATGATTAAAGCAGAACCTTACCGCCTGTGGGCGATTGAAACTGCGGATGAAAAGGTGAAAAATATTCTTTCTTTTTCCGAAATAGACAAAGGAGTCATCCTGGCGGAGGATATTAGCAAATATCGAACGCTAAAATTAAGGCTTTTGAATGCGACCCACACTTTCAGCTGTGCGCTGGCTTATTTAAGAGGAGTGGATACAGTAAGTGAGGCGATGGCGAATGAAACTTTAGGTGATTTTATTCGGGACCTCATGGATGAAATTATCAACACCATTGAGGGACAGGACAATATTACAAAACGAGAAGCCCTTGATTTTTCTAATGATGTAGCTGATCGTTTTCGCAATCCTTACAATATTCACCACTGGTTGAGCATTTCTGTTCAATATACTTCTAAAGTGAAGATGAGATGTGTCCCGCTTTTGCTTCAGTATTATAAAAGATTCAATGCTGTTCCTCAAGCTATGGCAAAAGGCTTAGCGGCTTATATCGAATTTATGAATACAACAAAACAATCAGACGACTCCTATCGAGGTATGCGGAATAAAGAACAGTATAAGATAACAGATAATCTTGCCGAAAAACTGAGTGACTTATGGAAAAACTTTCCGGATGATCCCATAGAAGCTATCTTAAGTGATTCTTCCCTATGGGGGGCAGACTTAACCCAAATTGACGGTTTAGTGCAGACGGTTAGGAGAGAAGCCTTTCAAACTTGTTAGGAAATTTTCCTTTATAAGAATAAGTAATAAAAGGCAGATTGTTGAATGACGGTTCTAAAGAATGAGCTGCCCAATAATATAAATGAATTAAAATTAATTCAAACGTTTGCATTTTTTAAAAGATTAATATATTTTTGTAATTCAAAAAGAAGAATATGAATTTAGATTCATTCACCACCCTGGGAGAGTTTATTATTGACAATAAGGAGAGCATTGAATATCCCACCAATGAACTTACCCGTCTTTTAAGTTCCATCAAATTAGCTTCTAAAATAGTTAACCGGGAAATCAACAAAGCAGGGATTGCTAATATTCTTGGCTCCTCGAAGAATGTTAATGTACAAGGAGAAGAGCAGCAAAAATTGGACAAACTGGCGAATGATATCTTTATCAATGCCTTGTCCAATAGGGAAGTGGTTTGCGGAATTGTTTCGGAAGAAGAGGATAATTACATCTCTATCAAGGGAGGAGAGCATTCTAACTTAAGCCAATATGTAGTTTTGATGGATCCTCTGGATGGGTCTTCTAATATAGATGTGGATGTTTCTGTAGGAACGATCTTCTCTATTTATAGAAGAATTACCAAAGAAGGGGCTCCCATCCAACAAAAGGATTTTCTTCAATCGGGGGATAATCAAGTGGCCGCCGGATATGTGATATACGGGTCTTCTACCATTCTTGTATTTACAACAGGAAATGGAGTGAATGCTTTCACTCTGGATCCCTCTTTAGGTACATATTATCTTTCTTCACCCAATATTACATTCCCTCAGAAAGGAAATATCTATTCTATCAACGAGGGCTATTATGTCAATTTTCCTCAAGGGGTAAAAGATTTTATTAAGTACTGTCAAAAAGAAGAAGGAGATAGACCTCATATATCAAGATATACAGGATCTTTGGTGGCTGATTTTCATAGAAATATGCTAAAAGGCGGGATCTATATTTATCCGACTTCAAATAAATATCCCGATGGTAAACTAAGGCTGCTCTATGAATGTAATCCGATGGCATTTCTTGCAGAACAGGCAGGAGGAAAAGCTTCAAACGGATTTCAAAGGATTTTGGAAATCCAACCCAAAGAATTGCATCAGCGGACTTCCTTTTTCTGTGGAAATACGGATATGGTTGAAAAAGCGGAAGCTTTTATGCAACAAGAAGAAAAAAAATAATGATGGAATCGGGAGATCGGCGTTAGAGGAACAGACCTTATTCCTGCTTTTTATCGCCAAATTTTTTCAGGTGATAAATGAGTTTAATCATGAAGTAACGCTGTAAAATTTGGGTCTGGGTATCCTGAATATAAGTATCTGTAATACTTCTATGAATGCTGATATTTTGATCCAGCAAATCATAAACTGATAATTGTATGGTAGCCTGTCGTTCTTTAAAGAGGTCGTAGCCTATAGTAGCATTCCAGAGCCAGTATCCTTTTTGGAAGCCGGGGCTGACATTGCTGTTATGAATATATTGTATATCGGAAGTCCAGGTAAATCGTCTCGGTAAATAGAAATCCCAGGAAAAATCCATTTTTTGCATGATATTTTCTCTGTCATGCAAAGCAGTGATATGGTATTTATTATATCGATAACGGAATTGATAAGAAGCATTGAGTTCCAATAAATCATTGATGCCCCAGGTCGTAGTAGGGGTAGCATTTAAAAAAATACCGTTACTGGAGTAAGCCCGGGTATTTACATAAGCATGATAGAATTTATATCGTCCAACTATACCAATTCCTGCACGCCAGTAACTGTTTTTCTTCTTTCTGGATTTATGAAAACCGGTATATAAATTGATCTCTTTGTTTCCCTTGACATTTTTGTAGGTAGTCGTTTGTCGGTGTTGCGGATCATAGGAAGTGACGCTTACAATATCATTTTTTATTTGGGAGAAGCCTACTCTCATATTTTCACTAACCCCCGATTGCGGATCATATTTATGATATCCTACTCTTATTCTTTTATGGACGGAAGGACGAAGATCAGGATTTCCTTTGGTAATATAAAGCGGGTTTTTGTTGTCTGCCACCGGAAGTAATTGAGAGATAGTAGGTTGTCGGATATAAGAAGAATAAACTAAACGAAGAACACCCTTGTTTTCAAGGCGGTAAAGAATTCGGAGAGAAGGAGAGAGGAAGGATTCCTGCTTTTTGTAACCGATTTTATGAGTATAAGAATAATCGTCCATGTGGATAACATTAAAGTCTGCATCTGCATTTATCGTCCATTTCCCGCTATCCAATTTTAATGAAAATCCCAGGGTCGGGGTTTGGGTTATTCCGTTACTGCGAAAATTGTTGGATAAGGTACTGTCAGGCAGGTTGTATTTTCCTGTTTCTTCATTGTAATCGAAAGTGGCTTTGTTGTTTTTAGCATGTTGCCATTGCAGCTGATACCCCAGATGTAACCGAAAGTCTTCTGATAGAGGATGATAATAAGAAAGGGTGCTGAAATAGCCGTCTGTAGAAACGTTTCGTTGGATGCTTTGATCGGCGGAGTCACCTGGAACATCGCCGGTATAGTAAAGATTTCTAAACCGATTCTTGTCCTCCCCCTTGGAATGACGACTGTTGCCAAAAAGATTAAGCACCAGGATCTGCCCCTTCTTTTTGAAGCGTCGTCCGACAGTGAGTTGATGCTTAATGTCCCGATCCTGACTTTGACTTAGGTAAGCACTGTTGCTTTTGTTGATGAGGGCACCTTTTTCTCCTTTTGAAGTAGCAGCGCTTGTTTCTTGTCCTTCGGTATGCGAAAAAGACAGGCTTGGTTTGTAATAAATGATCCAGGAAGAATCTTTAAAGGAGAGATTGGCATGTATGCGGTGGTTTAAATTATTATTGTGAGAACGGGTTTCCGCATTGTAATAAAAGATAGAATCCGGCAGAATATTTTGTTTGGAGGTTTGGGTATGATTATTCCCCTGAATATTTCCATAGAAGTAACTGCCATTTGCAGAAAAATGTTTCCCGTATTCATCGTTATAGTTTATTCCCGTCGTGGTAGTGCGCCGTATTCCTTCCTGACCTCCGCCTAATCGGATTCCGCCGATATTGAAAGCAGCGTTGTTGCCGTAGGTAGTGATTCCTCCGGATCCATGCCCCTGAAGCATATTGGAGATTTCACCGGTGCTAAAGCCGATTTCATTAATATTGTTTGTAGCTCCCAGCAGACTGATTTGACGGTCGCCGTTGAAATAGTTTAATAAGGCGCTCAGGTCAAAATGTTTATCGGTTCCTTTTCCGGCGTAAGCTCTGCCAAAAAAGCCGTGATCTTTTCCTTTTTTCAGGGTAACATTAATGGTTTTGGTGTCTCCGGAAGCCGGTTTTCCGGTTATTTCTTCCTGCTCGGTTTTGGTATCGGTGACCTGTACTTTATCTATAATAGCGGCAGGCAGGTTTTGCAACGCAATTTTAGGATCTTTTCCGAAAAAATCTTTTCCATTGACTTTAATCTGATCAACTGTTTTCCCTTGTGCCGTAATATTGCCGTCTTTATCTACATTAACCCCCGGAAGTTTTTTTAATAATCTGGCTAAAGGCGAATTGGGACGGGTATGAAAAGAAGAGGCGTTAAATTCAATGGTGTCTTTTTTGATGACAATGGGTGGTTTTTCTCCCAGAATGGTCACTTCACCGAGTTGGCTGGCCGTTTGTGTCAAATAGATGGTTCCCAGGTTAAGATGCGCAACCTTAATGTTTTTTAGCAACTTATAATATCTTTTGTAGCCGGTATAAAAGATTTGAAAGGAGAGGGTTTTATTATCGGGCAATCCTTTTAACTCGAAAGATCCGTCATTTTCTGTGAGCGCATACGCTTCCAGCATGCTGTCTTTCCTGTTTTTGACATAAACGGTGGCCAAGGGCAAGGCTTTATGGGTAGCGGAATCTTTGACAATGCCCCGAATATTGAATTTTTTGGACTGGCTGTGAGCAACGAATGAAAAACCTACAAGAAATAAGAGCAACAAAAGAGAGGAGAAAGGATGTTTCATATAGGGTCGTTTCAAGGTTTTGGAGGATGCAAATCTGCATTCTTTTTCTTGTCGGGTTGAAACCGAATCGGTAAACTATAGGATACACGTACCGTTTTCCCATCCTGCTTTCCCGGTTTCCATTTTGGCATCTTCTTTACGACCCGAAGGGCTTCCTTTTCCAATCCATATCCTTTTTTCTGACCGACCGTCTTGATATTCGTTAACTTCCCATCTTTTCGTACTACAAACTGAACGACTATCGTGGCTTTTATTCCCCGGGTTTTGGCTTCTTTCGGGTATTGGATATTCTTGTTTAAATAGGTTTTTAGCGCCTGTTCTCCTCCGGGGAAAGCAGGCATCTGCTGTACAAACGTAAAGACCTGAGGTTGAGAAGTATCCTTTGCTTTAGCTTTTATGTCCGGCACTTTTTCCGGATGATTTTTATGATACGCTTTGGTGTAGATCTTTATTAACCCTGTGGTGCCCTTGGGGAAGTCAACCAAATCCGCCGAATCTTTAAAGACATGTATGGAATAGATGTCACTTGGATCTACCTTTTCTTCGAAGTCTTTTTTAGCTACTTTTTGATCATTTATTTCATACACTACATGAGAAACTTTCACGGTTACCCCCTTTTCCCACTTTCCTCCGATGGCAATCTTTGGTGGCGTATAAGGATGCTCCTTGTCTTTATATCCCCGGAGATGCCTTCTGATGGCAGTATCATTTGCCAAAGATTTATGCAACAGTTCAGGAGGAGGTGCCGATGTAGGGAATTTTCCAAATTTATTTCTTGCATTTTTTATTTCCTCCTTATTATTCAAATGGACTTTCTCAGACCTACCATTTTTAAAATCGATAATAACGATCGAAGGTTTACCCTTTTTAAGTGTGCTCCATCTTAATCCTCGTATGGAAGGATTTCTTTTTAAAAATGCTTTATAATCTTTTGGCAGAGAATCTATTTTTGTAAAGGGGGATACGGATACATTGGAACTACCGATCGTATTGGAAGAGGTAAAAGCAAATACCAAAACAGCAGCTACCGGCAGAAAGAATAAATATCTGAAGAGAGACCATCTCGAAGATTTGTTTTTGTTCATCATCATGATACGTTGTTTAAGGTGTGAAAAATTAAAAGAATTGACGAGAGAAAGTTTGGGGGATTTTTGAATCGCATTCAAAAGATTATATTGGTATTGTTTGGTATCTATTCCAGAATTCAGGAGTTTTTGATCGGTAATAAATTCCAGATTTTCTCGGATTGCTGTTTTCATCAACCAGGCGCCGGGATTGAACCAATAAAAAATATGGTTTATTTCTCCGGCTAAAACATCTATGGAGTGCCAGCCTTTGGCATGAACCTTTTCATGTGCTAAGATGGTTTTTAATTCTTTTTTAGTATAGGAACCAGGATGGATATAGATGTTTTTAAAGAAAGAAAAAGGAAGTATTGGTTTTTGAATGATGTTTACATTTTCCTTTAATAAAACGCCTTTTTGTGATTGAGAATGAATATGTAATAAAGAAATTAACTGCATCAGAAAACGTAGAGTCATTCCCCCGACTCCTATCCAAAAGATAATTCCTAATACCCTCCACAGGTTGAAGGTGTCCGGTTGATACATAATAGGTATAGCCTGCAAATCCAGTGCATAATGAGTAACGGTTATTGCAACCTTCTGATGGTGCTGAAAGAAAGCGTCGAAGTGAATAAGCGGATAGAGCGCAGAAAACCCGATGCCTATGAGTAAAAATACTCGATTGAGATGATAATAGGTCAATCTCCTTAATCCAAAACGATAGACCAGGTAGAATACAGTAAGTGCTATATTGGCTTTAAGTAGATAAATAATAAACGGGGGCATTATTTTGATTTTAAAGGTTTTATATTTTCTTTTCCGCGGAAAAAGCAAAGCATCCATCGATGCTTTTACTTTTTTTCAATCATTTTTATGATTTCTTTTAATTCCTCCGGATCCAGATCTTTTTCTTCTACAAAAAAGGAAACCATGTCTTTATAGGAGTTTTCGAAGTAATCCTGAACAAATCCATGCATGAATTTCCTTTTATATTTCCTTTCCGGAATAGCCGGCCGATATTCTATGATCGGTCCCAGTTTTTTTCCTTTGACATATCCTTTCTTTTCTAATTTTTTTACGATTGACGCCAGTGTGGTATATGGCGGTTTTGGATCATCATATTTAGCTAAAAAATCTTTGATAAATCCTTTTCCTGTATGCCATATTATTTGCATGGCTGTTTCTTCTTGAATTGTTAGTTTTTTCATTTTATTATTATTTAATCATAAAGGTACGTTTTTTTCGTAAATATCCAAAAAAAATAAGGAAAAGATAATAATAAGAGAATAATTCAGTAGATGGTAGTGATTACAGGACTATCAGGGTATTGTTAAAATATCTCATAAATTGTGCTGTCGGCTTATTTTGCGTATCTTTGAAACCATTGTTAATTTGAATGAATATTTTTAGAATGATTCGTCCTTTGCTCATGATGTTATGCTTGGTATTGCCGTTTTTTTCGGTAAATGCGCAATCTTTCCTGGATCGGCAAATGCAGTATCCAACTTTTAAGGCTGATTATCTGAAAAATAATAAGCGGCTTAAAAAAGAATTTAAGAAGAAGGGACTGAAGTATCCGGCTCATTATATTTTTATACGATCTTTTAAATATGACAGTAAATTGGAGGTTTGGGTAAAAGATAAACCCACAGATACTTTTGCGCTGTTTAAGACCTATGATATTTGCGCACTTTCAGGATATGTCGGTAGAAAACAACATCAGGGGGATTATCAAGTGCCGGAGGGCTTTTATTATATTAATAGATTTGAACCTCAGAGTTCTTACCATTTATCATTAAAGATTAACTATCCCAATTTTTCAGATTTGAAAAATACCACCTATGAGGATCCGGGGGGAGGTATTTATATTCATGGGAGTTGTGTAACGGTAGGATGTATTCCGATTACTGATAAAGAAATTGATGAGGTTTATCTTTTGGCTGTTTTAGCTAAAAATGCCGGTCAGAGTTTTATTCCGGTACATATTATGCCTATTGATTTTGATAATGTTAAGTCAGTAGCCTATTTAAAGAAAAACTCTTTTGAGGATGATCCGTTTAAAGATTTCTGGACAAAGTTGGAAGAAGCCTACCATTATTTCAATGAGACACACAAGATGCCGGTTATTCTTTATGATGGGAAAGGAAAATATATTGTAGAAAAGAGCCGAAAAATAACGGGTTTGAAGAAGAGTTATTCTACTCTTGAGAGAAAAAATAAGCAATTGAATGCTCCCTTAACCGATGGCTAAATTTCTTATTGCATGACACATTGAATCGTCTTTCTGGATTTTTGTTGTAGTAGAATTTTTTTATTTTTAGTTAGCTGATGGACTAACTCTTCTTTATAATGACGAATAGTTAAGATTTCTAAACCTTCATCATAGGAAATATTAAAATGAGCGTGGAGTGCTTTAATCAGTTTTTCAATTTTATCGGCACGTTGATTAATACAGAAAGAACAGTTGATAGCCCCCGTTTGTATCAGATTGATTTTTATATTGATTTGATGAAGAATTTCATAAAGCATACTTAGATGTTTTTCGGAAATGAAAGAAAAATCTTTGGTCTTGATGGTAATCAAAACTTGCTTATTCTTCAAAACGACGATCGGAGGTAACTCTTGATTCTCTTTTCCTCGTTGGATTACTGTGCCGGGATGTTTTTTATTGAGAAAACTTTTGACATACAGAGGGATGTTTTTATTTTGTAAAGGTTTAATCGTTTTCGGGTGAATAACTTTTGCCCCATAATAAGCCATTTCAATAACTTCATTGAAATTAATATAGGGAATAGCCACTGTTTTTTTAAATAAACGAGGATCTGCATTTTTTAATCCTTCTACATCTTTCCAGATGGTTAAACTCTGAGCTTCCAACATATTGGCAAAGAGCGCAGCAGTATAATCACTGCCTTCTCTTCCTAATGTAGTTGTAGCGCCCTCTTCTGTGCCGGCGATAAAGCCCTGGGTAAGGAGGACGGTCTCCTTTTTTATCAAGGGTTTGACTTTTGTATTTACTTGATTTTGTGAATGCTCCCAATCTATTTTGGCCTCCCGAAAGCTGTGATCCGTTCTTAATATTGTACGTACATCCAGCCAATGGCTATCGATTTTGTTTTGCCTGAGATAAGCATCAATGATGAGAGAAGATATGAGTTCTCCACGACTAATAAACTGATCATAATAGTAATCGAATGATTGATAGGCTTTTTCTCCCAACTGCCATTCCATCTCAGAATAGATTTTCTTAAGTTTACCTAAGAGCGGCTCGGCATCTTCTTTCATTAATTCTTTAGCAATAAGGGTGTTTTCTTTCTGTAGACTATAGAATAATTGTGCTGCAATCTCCCATTGATGTCGGTAATAATGAGCTACAATTTTTTCCAACCTATTGGTCGTGTTCCCCATTGCAGAAACTATTATAACTAAAGGTTGTTTACGATCTTCCTTGATAATAGAAAAGATATTTTGAATCCCCTTTGCATTTTTTAAACTGGCACCTCCAAATTTATAAACCTTCATGATGGGTTGTTTTATTAAAAGCCTGGCGTCTATTATATAAAATATACAAAGCTAAGTATAAAGCTGAAATAACTATTACCTTTGCCTCCTAAATATACAATATATGGATACAGTAATTTTTGATATGGATGGGCTTTTGATTGATAGCGAACCCTTATGGAGGGAAGGAATGGCGAATGTTTTTACCCAATTGGGAGCTCATTTACAGCCGCAGGATTATAAGAAAACGATGGGGTTGAGAACGAGCGAAGTCGTTGATTATTGGTGTGAGTATTTTGGATGGACGACGGTAGCTCCTGAGAAAATTACAGAAGATATTCTCGATGAAGTGATCAATTTGGTTGTTCAAAAGGGAGAATTGATGGAAGGCGTTCAATATATTCTCGATTTTTTTCGAGAAAAACATTTTAAAATCGGACTGGCTTCTTCTTCTCCGATGGTGATGATTGAAAAGTTTCTTCAACATTTCCAACTTAGATCTTACTTTGAGGCTTGTCATTCGGGAGAATTCCAAGAATATGGGAAACCTCATCCGGGCGTTTATCTGGATTGTGCAAAGGAGTTAAACGAAAAACCGGTGAATTGCCTTGTCTTTGAAGATTCTTTAAATGGATTAATTGCTGCGAAGGCTGCACAAATGAAGACGATAGTTATTCCCGAAGATGAAGATAAAGGTTCACCACAGTTTTCTATTGCCGATGTGCAACTTCGTTCTTTAAAAGAATTTTCTGATCAGACTTTAAATTCTCTTTTGTAAAAAGAAAGAGGGGAGAAGGAGTTTAATTTATGATTATAGATTTCAGATTGCAGGTATTTCAAACTGTGGCTTTACAACTGAGTTTCACCAAAGCAGCCCAACTGCTTTTTATTTCACAACCTTCCGTCACCAAGCATATTAACGAATTAGAAAAAATCGTTCAGCGTCCCCTTTTTAACCGACATGGACGGAGAATTAGTCTGACCGGAGAAGGGGAGTTATTATTAAATTATACCAATAAGATCATTGACTTATATAAACGACTAAATGAAGAAATTGATTCTCTAAACCGAATGGTATCGGGGGAATTTAAGATTGGAGCCAGTACGACCATCGCCCAATATATTTTGCCTGCGATGTTGGCCCGGTTTAAAGAGGCTTATCCGGAAGTGAATCTGCATCTACTTAATGGAAATACACGGGAAATCGAAACTTATGTATTGGAAAAGAAAGTAGCTTTAGGGATCATAGAAGGCAGAGCTACGAACCCCCTATTGCATTATGATCCTTTTGTTGAAGATGAAATTGTTTTGGTTACACGACAAGAGAATAGGAGATTGAAAAAAGATGCAATCTCCCTTAAAGAACTGAAGAAACTCCCATTAGTAATAAGAGAAAAAGGTTCCGGAACGCTGGCCGTCATGCTTAATGCATTGGCTAAGAAAGGTATTTCTGAGAAAGATTTACAAATCGATATGGAATTGGGAAGCACCGAGAGTGTGAAAAATTATTTGTTACATTCTGATGCTTTTGCTTTTGTTTCTATTCATACTGTTTTAACTGAACTGACCTCTCACAAGTTAAAAGTAATTGAGCTGAGAAATTTAGATATTAGTCGAACTTTTCAATTTGTTTCTCCACATGGAGAGCATAGCAATATGGTTGCTCGGTATAAGAAATTTTTTCTTTTACATTATAACCTATAGCTATAATGAATAACCTTTTTTGATGCCTTTTTTCGAACTCTTTCCTTCACATTTGCAAGAAATGATAAAATTATGGGAAAGAGAATTTTCTTTAAAAAGGCAGGTTTTGTTGGATTAATGCTTCTGAGTCTCACTCCGGTGGTTACTGCTCCTTTGGCTTTGGTAATGGGCTTCTTATTTGTGTGGTTTTTTGGAAACCCATTGGAAAAATTTAGTTTTAAAGTAACCCACTGGCTTTTAAAAATTTCGGTAGTAGGATTAGGTTTTGGAATGAATATGCAACAGGCTATTGCCGGCGGAAAGGAGGGATTTGAGATGACTATTTTTGCTATTTGTTCTATTTTGTTGTTAGGTTTTATTTTAGGAAAACTTTTAAAATTGAATAAAAAAACGACTCATCTTCTTTCTTCCGGTACAGCCATCTGTGGAGGAAGTGCCATAGCTGCTGTGGCTCCTGTTGTTAACGCTTCGCAGAAGGATATGTCGGTCGCTTTAGGAACGATCTTTACCTTGAATGCTATTGCTCTAATTCTATTTCCGATCGTAGGACATGCTTTTCATTTATCTCAGTATCAGTTCGGACTTTGGAGTGCTCTTGCCATACAAGATACCAGTTCTGTAATAGGAGCTGCAGCTTCCTATGGGAAAGAGGCTTTGCGTATTGCGACTACTGTAAAATTAGCCAGAGCACTATGGATCATTCCGGTGGCTGTTATTACCTCATTTGTATTTAAAAACAAAGGGAAAAAAGTTAAATTGCCTTGGTTTATTGGGCTTTTTATTCTTGCTGTATTATTGAATACTTATTTTAAACTACCGCTTTCATTTACTTCTGCTGTTACTTATGGATCAAAAGCATTGTTGGTTTTGACCTTGTTTTTAGTGGGTTCCGGATTATCTATTTCCCAGGTTAAAGCGGTAGGATGGAGACCCTTGCTACTGGGTTTATCGCTCTGGATTTTTATCTCGGTAATCTCTTTATGTGTGATTATTCATCTATAAATTTTTTTCTTAACTTTAGAAAATGTTGGTTTTTAGATTGGTCTTTGAATGATCTTTTGAGGAATCTTCAATGGTAGAATAGAAACACCTGCATATCATTAATTTAAATTCAATTTACTTATGCGAAAGATCCTCCTTTTTTGTCTTATAATTTTAATGGGCTTGTATTCCTGTACCTCCGTTTCTTCAATGAAAAAAAAGAAAGAGGCAAAAGATGATTTTAAAATCATTGGATATCTTACAGCCAGTCCGGTAAGCGTGGATTCTATTCCTTTTCAATATCTGACTCACATCAATTATGCTTTTGGAATACCGACAAAACAGGCGGATGGGTCATTGTTACCTATTCCACATCCCGATTTTTTGAAAAAAGTAGTAAAGGCTGCTCACAAAGAGGGAGTGAAAGTTTTTATCTCAATAGGAGGATGGAATATCGGGGATGGTGGGGGAGTAGATAAACGCTTTGAGGAATTGGCAAATGAAGAGTCCTCTAGAACTGTTTTTTGTCATGCTGTCATGAACGTCGTTAGGAAATTTCGGCTGGATGGTGTAGATATTGACTGGGAATATCCGGATCCTATTGAACCTTCTTCTTCAAACTATGTGCTTCTAATGAGCGCGCTTAAAGATAGTTTACGACCACAAGATAAGAAATTGACAGCTGCAATTGTATCTAGGCATAATGTACATGGGTATGGAATAAAAAAACAGATCTTTAAAATTGCAGACTGGCTAAACATTATGGCTTATGATGACGATTATAACAGCTTTGGTGGTGAAAATGTACCCCATTCTCCCTTTTGGCTGTCAATCAAGAGCTTTGATTACTGGGAAAATAGAGGGCTGCCAAAACAGAAAGCTATCATGGGAGTCCCTTTTTATGGAAAAGGAAACCATGTAGGATTAAGTTATAAAAAGTTATTGGAAAAGGGAGCTGATCCTTATGCAGATGTGTATGACAGCATTTATTATAATGGTATAAAAACCATGAAAGAGAAAACCAAATTGGCTATAAAAAGAGGAAATGGAATAATGGTATGGGAGATTATGCAAGATACGAAAGGCCGGTATTCGTTGCTTAAAGCAATCAATGGAGAAGTAAAGCGTTAAGTCGATTACTCTAATAGCAACTGCTTAATTACACATTTTGTTTGAGTAAAAAGGGGATTTAATTATTATGGTTTATGTTAGTGTAAGGTTTTCATAATATAGACGTGATCTCAGCAAACCTGAACAACTTCCGACTTATTAAGCAAGTCCTAAATTGCCGGTGTTAGTGTCATTATATGGAAAAAGGAAAGAATTAGCTATTGTTTAGCTGTGTTTTCATTTTCTTTTACAAACATCTCTTTTTGAATATTATATTTCAGCTTTTGCTGAATACTTGTCTTCCCGTTATACCTTGAGGTTAACAGTATGCGTAAGCCGGATTTGCCTGAAGGCTGAATAACTTTTAATCCTTTTTTCTCAAAAGAAACGGACTTGTACAGCGTTACAATCTGTATTACTTTTTGTTTTCTTTTGTTTATAATTTTTATTGCATCAACAGAGCCTCCATCTGACACGGAAGCGGCAAAACGAAAGCGGGAAGTTTCTATGTGATAGGGTTCCCAATGGTGAAAGAAATCGGGTTTAAACACCCAGCCCATTTTTGAAGCCTTGTCGATCTTGGTTTCCACTTTAAACCACAGGGGAGTTTCATCGTATATAGTAATAGATGCATTCGTGATTTTGCCAATAGGTTTTGTTTTTAGTTTTGGTGTGCGATAAAGATAAATACGATCATTTTGAAGATAAGTGCTATAACGTGTCGTATCTTGCCATTTGCCATCAACCAACTTACTCGTGTAATATTGACTAAACCGCCCGCCTACCCAGTGGCTGTTCCATTCAGAAATTTCACTCAAGGTATCCGCTTTAAACGTGTAGGTTTCGCCACCGTGGTGACAGCAGCCATCGCGCCAGGAAGTAGTAATGGTATGAGCGATGCTATCAATCTGCGGGTAAATTAAATCAGAGAGTTTTTGATTGTATTCAAATTGTTTGTTTTGGGGATCATAGAGATAAAAATTGTCACCGCTATTAGGTCCTGCGCCTCCGGTATGCGCAAAAATCCTGATATCAGGATAGCCGTCAAAGTTACAATCTTGTAATCGCACAACATCATCTAAATCATCAAGTAACGTGGCACCAACCGGGGCTATCAATTGTACTTTTCCGGTCTTTATATTTGTGATTTTTATAGCATTGACAATACCGTAGCGATCCCAGGAATGTTCCGGTTCTGCTCCAGAAACCGCAAAGCTAAAGGACTTAGAATGCACGTGTTGTTTGACCCAGGGCCCCCATAAATCCTCCCGGTGACCCCAGCCTTTTACTAACTGTAATTTTGCGGAGCCATGCACCCAACCTTTTCCGGGCGTAAAATATCGAGCCGTGTCGGCCACTACCCGCAGGCGGTTCACTTTTAACCAATCCAACGAATCTTTAACCACAGCTATAAATTCACCGGAATTAAAATGACCTTTTTCCTTACTCTTCATTGAAGGATTTTGATAAATAGTTACCTCTGCTCTCGCTTTAATTAAATCGCGATACGGCGGGCGTTTGAATACAAAAAAGA
Organism: uncultured Chitinophagaceae bacterium; assembly: GCA_964647485.1. GTDB lineage: Bacteria > Bacteroidota > Bacteroidia > Chitinophagales > Chitinophagaceae > FW021-bin31. The sequence goes on from CAZYHV010000024.1 coordinate 54,386, forward strand.
GATTGAATAAAGTTTCTTTAAAGGTGTAGCTCTTTCCATAAAGCGTTTGGCCTGTGCGTGAATCTACTTTAGTAAAAGAACTTTCTTTTGGCTTTTTAAGAGCAATTAAAAGTCCGTTATAATTTTTCAAATAAGGATGAAAAACCAGTTTTCCTTTAATACTGAGCTCTCCGGGAAAATAAGGATCAGAATCCCGATGCCCAACGACTATCGAATCTTCTTTGAGTCGAAATTCTGCTGCCCAATCTAAGTCTTCCGGATTAGTGTAGCTCATAATATCTTGTATCGGATGTTTTTGCAAATGTTTGGCTTGCTGACTCACGGTATCACGTAAAAAAGCGATTTTCATCATATTTTTTTCAGAATCAATAGCGACAAGGGCATATTTTAACCCAAATTGTTTGGTTTGCAAATAAGGTGTGATGTGTACCTGAAAAAGTTTTCCCGGATTGACAAGTTTTTTAGCATAATAAGGGATAGGCAATATCCTGTCTTGTCCCGGAGCATATTTATAAATACCATTTTGTGGGGTTTGGGCGTGCAGTTGAATACAGCTAAATAAGCTCATTACGAACACACCATAAATGAATTTTATTGTCTTAGTTTTCATCCGTAGAAATATTTTTTAATGCTCCGTTTTTTAATACATAGTGAACCGGTACTGGGGAAAGATCCGGGAAATGGGTACCCGGCTTTTCAATACCTTTTATCGTATCGTTTTTTACGGCTTTAAAATAGGTAATGCGTCGTGCTAAATCGCCTCCGCAATCAAAAATGGTTTTTAATTGATAGCTTTCATGATGCCGAACTAAAATGGCATAATGTAAATCCCAATTATTGCCGTCACCACGGCCTTCAATGGTAAAAGGTACCAAAACATCCGGTTTTTTATCCCCATTGAGGTCTCCTGCAATCACCGGCTCATCATTCCTTAGAAATTTATAGAGGTGCTCTCGTTTGATGGCCCGCTGCAGTCCCTGTGCCAGAAATGTTTTGGGAGATGGCTCCATCTTAATCTGTTTTTGCGCATACGGTTTGAGTTGGATATTAAAGGCATTAATCAAGGCGGTAGTATCTATCGTCTTCTTTACCTGCCCATAAGCAGGAAAATAAACTAAAAAGAATAATGCCATCAAATAAATACAGCTTTTTATTCCATTAATTTTTATATATTTCATTTTAATCATTTCGAAGTTGTATTTCAATAGGCATCCGTTCAGCAAATTCAGGCTTCAAATAAGGACTTAGCGTTTGCCACGGCAAAGTGATGGAAATGGGACCTAATACAAAAGGCCCTAAGGTGTAGATATTGTAAACGAAAGTGAGGCCATTAGCATCGAAATAGAAATTATTATTAGGCATGATATGTTTTTTCAATAAAATCTTATCCAAAGGTTCATCCGGTGTCATATGATGGTCTCGGCGAAACTGCTTTTCGAGTAATGCTTCCAATGCAGCACTATCCGCTGAAACGAGATCGCTAAGCTGCATTTTATGTCGATTTTTTAAATCATAGTCATAAAAAGAAGATCCAAATGCGCCGTGTGCTCCACCAATGTATTCTTTTCCAGACTCACGAATCACTACATATTGATGACGATTATACTGGACATTAAAAGTTTTGAAATACTGCCAGTGCTTAGGTCCCCATTTGTTTTCTTTATAAGAAGAGCGGTAATGTTTAATTGCCTTCGTTTTCCAAGTATTAAAAATTTCTTCAGCAGATTGCCCCTGCTTTACCGACACATTTTTCAGCAAAGCGTACGATTGTTTGTTAAGCCACTGGGCGTTGCTATTTTTTTTTGCTGATGTGAGTAATGCCAAACGCAGTTGTTCAGAGGCTCCCTCTTTTGAATTAGAGTAAAAATAAACTATAGTATCCATTACTTGGTACACAAAAGGCTGGATGCCGTTGTCATAATTTTCAGTCAATGATATTTTTTGTTGGGTTCCATTTTTGAGTGTACGAAAACCAGTTAATTGGTGGTTATGATAATGCAGTATCCAATAGGGATCGCCAGATTTAAAGTGAGTTGCATCGGATACCGCGGCAAAATAAAGCGTATCGGTTGTCGATTTTTTGTTCTGATAATGCAATCTGATTTCATTTTGTTTTTTGGGCAGGTAAACACTTGCCTCTATAAAATGTGGTTGGGTTTGGTTAATGGTAAACGCAATTTTTGTGGAATCTACTGTCCCTACAAAATGTTTATACGTTCCCATTTTGATGGTATCGGGTGTTGGAAGTTGTTGAACCTGTTGTAATAGGGAATATTTTGTTACATGTTTTTTCTTTACGGTATCTGCCTTAGTCCCGGCATATGGTGTTTTTGGACCATGATAAGCATTTTGCACAGTCGGCGTTACCTGATAGAATGGCGTCGGCAGCTGTTGGTCAGGAACGTGAATATATTTAAAATACACAAACAGTCCAAAAACCAACGAAAGCGGAATGGTAATCATCTTCCCCTTTGATACTTTTCGTCTTGTTCGCTTTATATTGGTTTTAAGCTTCTCTTGAGAACCATTGGTCTCAGGCGAAGCGCTAACTCCATTATTATCTTTATCCAGATTGAGTTCCATCACCTCGGTGAGTGTGAAAATAAAAGCCCTTAAATTTTGTTTGTTAACGATGCTCTTTTTCACACTAAATATACCGGCAGCTGACCACACTATTTTTTCCTTTGCCGTGTGTAAAATTAGATTCGGCTGTTGGTAAAGTTTACTATTATCTATCGAAAGAATATTGTCATACGCTATGCGGCCGTGTAATTTTGAGTCAAAGAACGCATCGTAAAACACCACTTTTTCCTGCACTTTTGACTTTTTATGAGCAATAATAATACCTGCAATCGTCAAACCAATAAAAATCAGGAAAGTATATAATAAATTCGGCAACCAAATAAATGGCAGCCCTAAACCAGGCGCAAGAAAATACCAATAGCCCTTAAAATTTATCGTTAAAAACTGATATGTCTGCGACTGTTTCATTCTTTTTTATCATTTTCTCGATAGGATTTCCCTGTTTTAACATCAATATAAAAGGCTTTATCACCGCCCAATCGTACAACTCTGCCCTTTTGAGACAAGCGTCTAAAAATTGGCGGCGTAATCCGCTTATTGGTAACCATATTGATCAGCCCAAGTTGATCGCCGACGGTGTCGCTTTTAATAATGCTGTATACAGCGATATCGGCAGAAACCTGGTCTTGCAAAAAATCGTATTCAGGCGGTACTTGCCATCGTTGATTTTGGACATCATAAACTCCATATTTTCCCGTAGCCGTATCTTTCCCCATATACCAATGAGGGTGATGATGTACCGGTTGGATATACCCCAACGGCATCGGATGAAATTGAAAGTCTGTATCTAAAACTCCCAAACGATTTCTACTCCCTTCCAAGGTGATCTCTCCGTTATCTAATATTTTCTGGGGACCTTGGTACACGGGAATATCTGTTTTCCACTTTCCATTCTCTTTTAAGAAATAGCACTTCCAGCCCGAACCATCCTTTTCGCCTTTTCCGGCAGACGACAATACCAGGAAATAGGGTGTTTTTGGTAAAGGCATAACTGTTACTGCTTGCTGAAAAATAGCCTTTGCCGAAACTGTGTCGTAAACAGATTCGTAATCAGAAACCACCTTTGGAAATGGTCTTGAAAAATCAGCCGTCAAATACGTCTTTCCTTGTTGATCTATAAATATTTTACTGTTGATGATGGGGTATCCTCTGCCCATTTCGCCATACTTTGGAACAATAAGGGTATCGCCGGAAGTGGTGAATAACTGAATACCGTTTGCTTCCTGATATTTTTTTTGTTTTACAGCTGCCGTTTTTTCATCCGTAAAACGATACAGTTTCCCGTTGCGCGTAATGTAAGTACTGTCATTTATAAAGCTACTAAATCCGTTACCCATTTTCTTCACTCCGGCTGATTTTTGCAAATCATACACCTTGGCTTTAACCGCTAATAGCGAAGAGGTTGAACGAATGCTAATATCTCTCGGCATAAATCGGTTAGGAGTCCAATCGTCTTTCCAGTATTGATTGGTGAGCATCGTTGTGTATTGGTCGCTTCGCCTGTCAGAAAACAAGGTTTTCTTTTGCGGTAGGGCGACCACTTTCCAGTGAGCACGTGGTACCTTCGTCACCAGAAAAGGACCGGAATTACCACCTAAAAGATTCCATTCCGGTAAAATCTTCCAATCCCAAATCCGCCACCAGGCATTGTATTCGGTTTTGGTGATGGCCAGAACTAGTCCGTTTTGCATTACCAAATCCAATGCAGGATATTTAATTGGAATCACTACTTGGTTTTTAGCATTGATAACGCCATACTTTTCTCCATTTCCCACCACTGCAAATCCACCTACAAAACGGTAGGCATCATCATATTGTGGTTGAATAATGAGCTTTCCACTGCTATCACAAAATCCATATTTTCCCGAAGCCGCTAACCAAGGTATTAAATCGATACTCCTGCCTGTATCGGTACGCTCCCGACTCCGGCAACCGGTATTAAGCGCCAACGCAAATAAGGTGATAAGTATGGATAGTTTCATCTTGGTTCTTTTTTTAAGGCTAAACAAAGTTAGGGTAGTTTTGAAAAGTAGGTCTTATAAAAAAGACCATATTCCATCTACACGATAAAAAAGTGCGTCTACAAAGCGACTACAATATTAAACGTTGCCTACATCCGCTTTATCCGCGTTCTATTCATTCGGGTATTTGGCAAGCTTATTTCGACAGGCTCAATATAGCAGATGACTCCAGATACTCCGTAATCGCGGATCACCGCTGATTTTAATCCGTGCAAATCCGCGTTTGTTTACATCCGCTTCATCCTCATTCTATTTCTACTCATTTTTGGAACGCAGATGACGCGGATACTTCGTAAACGCGGATCACCGCTGATTTTAATCCGTGCAAATCCGCGTTTGTTTACATCCGCTTCATCCTCATTCTATTTCTACTCATTTTTGGAACGCAGATGACGCGGATACTTCGTAACCGCGGATCATCGCTGATTTTAAATCCGTGTAAATCCGCGTTTGTTTATATCCGCTTTATCCGCGTTCTATTCATTCGGGTATTTGGCAAGCTTATTTCGACAGGCTCAATATAGCAGATGACTCCAGATACTCCGTAATCGCGGATCACCGCTGATTTTAATCCGTGCAAATCCGCGTTGCCTGCATCCGCTTTATCCGCGTTCTATTCATTCGGGTATTTCGACAGGCTTATTTCGACAGGCTTATTTCGACAGGCTTATTTCGACAGGCT
>CAZYHV010000025.1:0-2080 GCA_964647485.1 uncultured Chitinophagaceae bacterium
ATCCGCTTAATCCGTGTCATCCGCGTTCTATTTTAGTCGAATAGTCTATTAGTCTATTAGTCTATTAGTCTGTTAGTCTGTTAGTCAAAGAGTCTGTTAGTTGTTAAGTATTGGGTTATGGGTTTTGGGTTATGGGTTATGAGTTACACATCATTTTTGCTCTGCGGTTCTCTGTGTCTTCTCCGTGGATCGCTGTGGTAAAAAAATCAGCGGTCATCCGCTTAATCTGCGTCATCCGCGTTCTATTTTAGTCGAATAGTCTGTTAGTCTGTTAGTCTGTTAGTCGTTTTAGTCTTCTCGTCATACTTCGTCAGGCTCAGTATGACCTTAGAATGATTTCAGTATAACAGGCTCAGTATGACCATGTACAAATTCACTCAACCATTGTATTTACAACTATAGGGAAGGCGGCTGAGCGGAGCCGAAGCCCCGACTTCGGAGTATGGTCATACTTCGTCATACTTCGTCATACTTCGTCAGGCTCAGTATGACCTTAGAATGATTTCAGCATAACAGGCTCTGTATGACCGTGTCCAAATTCACTCAACTATTGTATTTACACTATATGGAAGGTGGCTGAGCGGAGCCGAAGCCCCGTCAACCGAAGCACCAAATACTGAATACAAAACAACCTAGACAACCATTCCGGCAGCAACGGTTTCTTTGGTAGCATCATCTACCAGAATAACACTACCGGTATTCCTGTTATCATTATAACTATCAAGCATCACCGGTTTGTTGGTACGTACTTTCACGCGAGCAATATCATTCATTTTCAGTTCTTTATCTTCCTCATCCCGATCGTAGGTATTCACATCTATCTTATAGATAACGTCTTTAATCATGGCCGTCTTCTCATTGGAAGTTTGCATCAACGTATATTTTGCTCTTGCCTTTGCCGGATCTTGATTAAGCCAGCATAACATCATATCAAATTCTTGTACTGCTTCCGGTTGATTGTTATTTTTAACAATCATATCCCCCCGACTGATATCGAAATCGTCTTCCAGGGTAATGGACACCGACATAGGAGCATATGCTTCTTGCACTTCTTGCTCTCCTGTATTCATCGATTTGATTTTTGAAGTAAATCCGGAAGGCAGTATAGTAACTTCATCACCTACCCGATAAATACCACTGGCTATACGTCCCGCATAACCACGATAATCTTCAAAACCTGAACGTTGTGGACGAAGAACGGTCTGCACTGCAAATCGAGCATCTATTTTATTGATGTCACTGCTGATATGTAATGTTTCCAGCTCATGTAACAAAGGAGCTCCCTGAAACCAAGACATATTTTCAGAACGATTGACCACATTATCTCCTAATAACGCAGAGATAGGAATAAAGCGAATATCTTTTATCAACAGCTTAGAAGAAATCTTCTCAAACTGCTTCAAAATATCATTATATACCTCTTCTGAGTAATCGACTAAATCCATTTTATTGATACAAATAACCAAGTGTGGAATATTCAATAAAGAAGCGATAAATGCATGACGTTTGGTTTGCTCTATTACTCCATTTCTTGCATCAATTAATATTACTGCAGCATTGGCAGTAGAAGCTCCGGTAACCATATTTCGAGTATACTCAATATGCCCGGGAGTATCTGCAATGATAAATTTACGTTTGGGCGTATTAAAGTAACGGTAAGCAACATCAATGGTAATGCCTTGCTCCCGCTCATCTCGTAAGCCATCGGTAAACATCGCCAGGTCTACTTGCTCGTGACCTTTCTTTTTACTTGTTTTTTCTACTGAAGCCAATTGGTCTTCAAAAATAGACTTTGAATCATAAAGCAGCCGACCGATGAGGGTACTTTTCCCGTCATCAACACTTCCTGCTGTTGTAAATCTTAATAGTTGGTTGTTATCTATAGTCATTGTTGTTGAGTTGTTGAGTTGTTGAATCGTTAAGTTGTTAAGTTGTTAAGTTGTTAAGCTGTTGAGTTGTTAAGCTGTTGAATCGTTAAGCTGTTGAATCGTTAAGCTGTTGAATCGTTAAGCTGTTGAGTTGTTGAGTTGTTGAGTTTATTGTTTTTCTTTTAATTTTTTATGTAGAGAATTCAGTTGAT
>CAZYHV010000025.1:2180-57829 GCA_964647485.1 uncultured Chitinophagaceae bacterium
TACATCTCTACATCTTCACATCTCTACATCTTCACATCTCTACATCTTCACATCTTCACATCTCTACATCTCTACATCTCTACATCTTCACATCTCTACATCTTCACATCTCTACATCTTCACATCTTCACATCTTCACAACTTCACATCTTTACATCTCCACAACTTTACATTTTCACAACTTCACATCTTCACATCTTCACATCTTCATATTCCTCAAAAATACCCCTGCTTCTTCCGATCTTCCATTGCTGTTTCGCTTCTTTTATCGTCCGATCGATTTCCTCTTTCTGTTTCTCGCATGGTAGCTACTTCTTCGGCAATTTTTTCCAGCGTATCGGCTTCGGATTCTATACCTCCTGTAATCGTTATATCACCTAAAGTACGAAAGCGGATCTTCTTTGTCACCACTTCTTCTCCGGGTTCCATTTTCAGGTATTCCGAATAAGGTAACCAGGTATTGTTTCTACGTACGACCTTTCTTTCATGTGCAAAATAAAGAGAAGGAATGGCAATTTGTTCTCTTGTCAGATAATTCCAAACATCCATTTCAGTCCAATTACTAATGGGGAAAGCGCGAAAATGTTCTCCTTCAAAATATTTTCCATTCAGAAGATTCCATAATTCAGGGCGTTGATTTTTCGGATCCCATTGTCCAAAATCATCCCTATGTGAAAAGAAACGTTCCTTTGCCCGTGCCTTTTCTTCATCCCGGCGTCCACCGCCAATGGCACAATCTATTTTGTTTTCTTCAATTGTATCCAAGAGGGTAGTAATCTGTAAAGAATTACGGGTTGCATTTTTCCCTCTTTCCTCTTGTACTCTACCGGTATCTATTGACTTTTGAACAGAACCTACAATAAGTTGTAGATCTAAATCTTCTACCAATTGATCTCTAAACGCAATAGTTTCCGGAAAATTATGCCCTGTATCTACGTGTACCAATGGGAAAGGTATTTTCGCCGGATAAAAGGCTTTTTTAGCTAAATGCGTGAGTGTAATGGAATCCTTTCCGCCTGAAAATAATATAACCGGATTTTGAAACTGAGCGGCTACCTCACGCAATATAAATATCGCTTCAGATTCCAATTCATCTAGATAATTCAAATAATACTTACTCATAATTTCTTAATTTTTCTAACATTTATTAAATAATCCAATACTTGTTTGGCACACTCATCCACAGACAGTTCTTTTGTTTTAATATCCAAATCCGGACTCTCCGGTATTTCATATGGTGCACTTAAGCCGGTAAAGTTACTAATTTTTCCATTCCTTGCCTTTTTATAAAGACCTTTAACATCTCGACGTTCACATTCTTCCAAAGAAGTATTGACATATACCTCCATAAAATAATCTTCCCCCACAATTTCTTTCACCATATCTCTGTCCTCCTTCAGGGGGGCGATAAAAGCACTTAAGACAACAATGCCGGCATCTACAAAGAGTTTGCTTACTTCTGCAATACGGCGTAAATTCTCCTTTCGGTCTTCCGCCGTAAAGGTCAGCCCCTTATTTAGACCGGTACGAATATTATCTCCATCCAATATATAGGATTGAATACCTTCTTCTATTAACAATTGTTCCACACGACTGGCGATAGTCGACTTTCCGGATCCGGAGAGCCCGGTCAGCCATACCGTCAACGCCTTATGCCCATTCTTCTTACATCTATCCTGATGGTTTACCAGATGATGATGCGGAATAATATTAAGTTTTTCTTCCATAAGTATTAGATTTGATAATAAAATATAATAAAAATCAAGGTAATCACCGAATAAAGCAGAGTTAGTGGTAAACCGGTCTTTAAAAAGTCTTTAAACTTATATTTTCCCGGACCATAGACCATCATATTGGTTTGATAGGTAAAAGGTGCATGAAAAGAAGCTGAGGCCGCAAAAGCGATAGCAATGTAGATAGCAATGGGATCTATTCCCGGGATTTGAGAAGCGATACCATAGGCTATAGGGAAAGTGATAGATACTGCCGCCACATGGGTAACAAAGGTAGTTAAGATTAAGGTCAGTAAATAAATTCCTACAATAATGCCGGCCTGTCCCAAAGGACGGAAAAAATTAATAATCCCATCTGCCAATAAATGCGCGACTCCCGAATCAATCAAAGCCGTACTAAAGGTCAGAGAAGCAACCAACACTACAAATAAATCTACATCCAGCAACTTTTTCATTTGATTAATGCTAATCAATTTGGAGGCCACCATATAACTGGTCAAGATCACCAAAACAAGGAACAAGTCAACCAAATGAAAAACCATCCCGGCAATAGAAGCCAACAAAAGGACAAGAAAGCCTTTCAATACTCCCGGAGGTGTTTTCATAGATTGTCGAATCACAGAAACCATATATAAATCAGAACGCTGCTTAATTTTTTCTTGAAAAGTACGTCCGGGGGAAATCAATAACAAATCCCCTGCTTTTAATGTCACCTCTCCTATTTTACCACTCAATTGTTCCCCATTCCGATGTACAGCAACAACAGCAGCATCATATTTTTCCCGAAAAGCCAATCCTTTTAAAGTGTTACCAATCATTTCGGAATTTATCGGAATTACTGTTTCCACAATATTTTCAAAACGTTTTCCTTCTCCTTGTTTTACCGGCATGGTAAAGTCTTCCTCTCTTTCCAGAAGATCAATGATATTTTGGGTATCCCCGGCAAACACCAAAGCATCCCCTTCTTGTATCATCTCCTCCGGATCTACCGGGGTAATACGATGATTATTTCTAATAATTTCAAATAGATAGATGCCCTGCAGATTACGTAACTGTGCTTCTACAATGGTCTTCCCAATAATCCCTGACTCAGGAACAACACGTACTTCTACCAGATACTCTCTTATCTTTCCTTTGTCAAGCTCCAATTTATCTTTTCGATCAGGAAGCAATCTGTATCCGATATAATAAAGGAAGGCAATTCCTCCTATACTCACCAACAGTCCCGGTATCAAATAATCAAGGAAGGAAGGTGTTGCTCCCTTTTTTGCTTCTATCAGACCATTGAGGACTAAATTAGTAGAAGTCCCAATCACGGTCATCATTCCTCCCAAAATAGCCGCATAAGATAGGGGGATGAGTAATTTTGAAGGAGAGACTTTTCTTTTTTCTGCCCATTGATAGACATAAGGCATAAATAAGGCCACTACCGGTGTGTTATTCAAAATTCCGGAGATAAAGGTCACTCCGGTTGTCATCCTTAACATAAACGACCGTGGTGTTTTAGCCCCTCCGAACAACCGATCCATGCGTGCGATAAGGTTAAAATGTTCTTTAATACCATAAATCAGAAAGACCAATAAAAAAATACTTAAAATAGATTCATTGGCAAAAGCATCTAATAAATCTCCAGTTTGAATAATCCCGGTTAACAAGAAGATCAAGACCGCAGAAAAAAATAGGAAAGCCGGCCTAATTTTCTCCATTAATAAAAAAATAATCAAAGCAAGCGTTATTGCGATGACTATAATTTGTTGTATGATGGGAGTGAAATGAAACATTTGACAGTTGGCTATAGGCTGTAGGCAATAAGATGTAGGCGGTATTGCCCCCTCCTTATTGCCCTATTCCTACCGATTATCTTTTCACGATAAAAAAAGGATTCAAGAGGTTCTCTTTATTATACTGTAATTCATTTTGACTTTCGAAATTGAGTACCTTACATCCTGCGTATTTGGCAACAGCATGTGCTGCCGCCGTATCCCACTCCATTGTAGGAGCCAATCTTGGATACACTTGAGCCTTTCCTTCTGCGACCATACATAATTTCAAAGAACTTCCCTTACTTTCTAGTTTTACCTCTCCATACTTTTTTCTACATTCCGCTACAAAATCTTCTGTTTCTTTAGACAAATGAGATCTAGAAGCCACTATGGTAAAGATATCCGGTTCTTTATACTCAGGAAGTTTTTTTGCTTCCGTTTTCAATTGCTCTACCTCTGAAAAATCCCCTTTCTCCTTTAAAATTAAAGAGTAACTCCCCAAATCTTTTGCAGAAAAATAAAGCTTCTTGCTTACCGGCACATAAACAACCCCAAGGATAGGCGTACCTCTTTGAACCAAAGCTATATTCACCGTAAACTCTCCATTATGCTTGATAAATTCTTTGGTCCCATCCAGAGGATCAATGATCCAATAGGTATCCCAATCTTTCCTTTCTTCATAATCAATGGTTTTATTTTCCTCACTGATCATCGGATAAGTACCTGCCAATTGATCACAAATAATACTATTGGAAGCTTTATCGGCTTCTGTTAACGGACTTTTATCTTCCTTATATTCTACCGAAAAAGTACGGTCATATATTTTCAATATCTCTTCTCCTGCAGTTATAGCCGCATTTATAGCTAAAATAATATTCTTTTCTTCCATTTTATGTAGTCTGTTAGTCAATTAGTCAAATAGTCGATTAGTCAATTAGTCTGTTAGTCTATTAGTCTGTTAGTTTATTAGTCATATTTAGTAATTCATAACCTTCTGCACCTTTTCTAATTCTGTGGACCTCTGTGGCTTCTTCTGTGACTCTCTGTGGTAAAGGATAATCAGCAACCATCCGCAGCCACCAATATCGTCCGGATTCTTATTCTACCTAACCGCCAACTGCTCATTTACCGATAGAGTCCTTTCGGCTACGCTCAATGACCAAAGCGAGCTTCCTTCAATGACCACTTCCCTTCTTATTCTACCTAACCACCAACTGCTCATATACCGATAGGGTCCTTTCGGCTACGCTCAATGACCAAAGCGAGCTTCCTTCAATGACCACTTCCCTTCTTATTCTACCTAACCACCAACTGCTCATATACCGATAGGGTCCTTTCGGCTACGCTCAATGACCAAAGCGAGCTTCCTTCAATGGCCGAAGCGAATTTCCCTTACAACCTGTTATAATAGTATTCCTTAAACCAGCTCACAAAACGCTTTACCCCTTCCGAAATATGGGTTGTACTTTGGTATCCTAATGCGTTTAATTTGGTAGTATCGGCATAGGTTTGAGGTACATCTCCCGCTTGCATGGGAAGCATCAGTTTATTGGCGGTCTTCCCAAATTCATTTTCCACATACTTTATAAAATCCATCAAATCCACGGGGAATCCATTTCCGATATTAAACAATTGGAAATAAGGACTCCGACCGGGATTATTATCTGTTTCTTCCTTCCTTTCTTCATTTTCATCAGATACCGGCGTCGGAGGATGATTCAAAGTAATGATAATACCTTGAACAATATCATCGATATAGGTAAAATCACGTCGCATTTCTCCATAATTAAACACTTTAATCGGTCGATTTTCTGAAATAGCCGACGCAAAAAGTATAGGAGCCATGTCAGGTCTTCCCCAGGCGCCATATACTGTAAAAAATCGTAATCCGGAGGTCGGTATTTTATACAAATGACTGTAGGTATGCGCCATTAATTCATTACTCTTTTTGGTGGCAGCATACAAACTAACCGGATAATCTACCCTATCTTCCTCTGCAAAGGGTATCTTTTTATTCGCACCATAGACCGAAGAACTGGAAGCATATACGAGATGTTTTATCTGATGATGTCGACAACTTTCTAATACATTGACAAAGCCTACCAAATTACTATCTACATAAGCCATGGGATTTTCTAAAGAATATCGAACACCTGCTTGTGCTGCTAAATTTACCACCGCATCAAACTTATATTTTTGAAAAAGTGCGGGTAACTGCTCTCTATCCTCAAGATTCATACGAACAAATATGAAAGTTCCTTCTTTACTTTCACATTTTTGTCCCCATTCAGCGGCTTGATTCTGATCAATCCCCAGATCAGTCAATCGATCATATTTGAGTCCGACATCATAATAATCGTTTATATTATCTAATCCTACAACATGATGCCCTTCTTTTATAAGTCTTTTACTCAAAGCATGCCCTATAAACCCGGCAGCTCCGGTAACAAGTATTCTCTTTTGCATGTGTTTTAAATGAGTCGTTTTATTTCCGTGCTCCATCTTTTCTCTTCCATATCCTAGTTAGACTAAAAGTCTTTATTTCTCTTCTTTTCAATTATAATCGAGCCGTATGCAACACTTTTAATTCCGGAGCTTTTAAAAAATCTTTGTCAATGTCAACTATTAACAAACTATTCTTTTAGCTATAATCCCCTTTATCAATAATATTACTTCTAAGGTTAATTGTGTTATTTCGCTTCCTCGCGCTTCCTCCATGCATTATGCTAATATCCTATAGAATTCCCCTTCATTAACCAATCCGATAATATTGAAAGCCTTCTTCTTCGAGGTGTTTCCGCTCATAGATATTTCTACCGTCAAAAACCACCTTATTCTTTAATAATTTAGCCACAATATCCCAATTTGGCAATCTAAACTCCGACCATTCTGTCACAAGCAACAAAGCATCTGCATCATTACAGGCTTCATACACATCTTTACAATAGGTAATTTTATCTTTCGTATAAAACTGTTTAGCATGTTCCATTGCGATAGGATCATAGGCTTTAACTTCCGCACCGGCAGCTTTTAGCTTTTCGATAATAACCATAGAAGGAGCCTCCCGCATATCATCTGTATTGGGCTTAAAACTCAACCCCCATAAAGCAAAAGTCTTACCTTTCAAATCCCCCTCAAAATGCCTTTCCACCTTTTTAAATAGCACAGATTTTTGTGCATTATTAACCGCTTCTACAGCTTGCAATACACGCAAATCGTAATTATTTTCTTTCGCAGTACGAATAATCGCTTTTACATCTTTTGGAAAACAGGAGCCCCCATATCCAATTCCGGGGTAAATAAACTTTGTTCCTATTCTGGCATCCGATCCTATTCCTTTTCTGACCATTTCTGCATCTGCTCCTACAATTTCACAAAGATTAGCAATATCATTCATAAAGCTAATCTTCGTAGCCAGCATGGAGTTAGCAGTGTACTTGGTCATTTCTGCAGAAGGGATGTCCATGTATATCATCCGATCTCTATTGAGTTGGAAAGGACGATATAAACGATGCATGGTCTCTCTTGCTCTTTCATCTTCTGTGCCGATAATGACCCGATCCGGTTTTAAAAAATCCTGTACAGCAGCACCTTCTTTAAGAAATTCCGGATTGGAAGCTACAGAAAAATCAAGACGACTTCTTCTCTCTTCTAATGCCTTTTTTACAGTACTCTTCACCTTCTTTCCGGTACCCACCGGAACGGTGCTCTTCGTTACGACTACAAGGTAATCATTCATTTTCTCTCCAACTTCCCGGGCGACGCCAAGAACATAACTCAAATCTGCAGATCCATCCTCTCCGGGAGGTGTCCCCACCGCAATAAAAACCACATCACTATCCCGAATTGCTTCTCCTAAATCGGTAGTAAAATGTAAACGGTTATCCTCAAAATTCTTTTTAACCAACCGTTCAAGCCCCGGTTCATAAATTGGAATAATCCCATTCTTAAGATCATTAATTTTTTGTGTATTCACATCTACACAATGTACATCAATCCCTACATCAGCAAAACAAGTACCGGAGACGAGACCAACATAGCCGGTTCCTACTACTGTAATTTTCATGGAGTTTTATTATTATTCTGAATCCTGCCCGTTTAAATATTTTTCTTACACAAGATCCTATGGTAATTAAAAAAAATTAAAATTTCGGTTGAAAAAAATTTGATAACATTGAACCTTTTTTCATTGTCAAACGGACAGAGCTTCGCTATCCTCAGTCCCATTATCAAACTGCAGCATCAAATTAAAATCGGACGCAAAGGTAGCAAATAAAGCCTACTTCAACGAAGTTAGATTGACCTTATCCACGCTAAACTTTAAATTCAATCCCGGTATTTCCAAAACCGCTCTTTGTCCATTTTTCCATTCCACTTTTCCCATCTTTCCCATAAATGGACCTCGCTCAATTTTATATCTTTCACCTACAACAATAGGCTCTTTTACAATCCTATTATTCTTGTTATCTTTAAAAAAGGCAATCACTTCTTCCATTTCCTCTTCCCGAATTGTGGCCGGTTTTTTCATCCAATGCAAAAAACCAACCACTCCTGTTTCCTGTAATACAGACAACCTTTCTTTACTATAATTGATCCGGATAAAAATGTAAGAAGGGAAATAGGGAATTACCACCTTTTTTTTGCGATCGCTCCATTGTCGTACTTCGGTTTTCAGTGGACAAAATAGCTCCCGACCTCTCTCTTTCAATCGTTCTGCCACCTTTTTCTCTGCCCTGCTTTTAACATAAAGTACGTACCAGGCCTTCATAGCTTCTTTTTTATTTCTATTTCTTATTACAAGTTATAATATAGGTTAAAAGCAGGTTATTTATGAACTTATCTTCATTTGCCATCATTCATCTTACGAATAAGCTAGGCAACAATATCTCCTTAAATTTGAGAATAACGAATGGGAATCAAAATTCAGACCAATTTAGATTTCGTTTCCAAAATTTTTAAAAAAACTCCCAAATAAAAATCCGCATTATCGTTTCCAGAACTTCCAGCTTTTCCCTTCTTCCTGATCATCTATATAATCACCATAGCCATAACCATAGCCACCATAACCTTTCCCATATCCATAATAGCCTCCACTATATTTCTTCTGCTGGATATCATTGACCACCAAATTAAGATTTGACATTTTTCCGGTACGTCGTAAATTTTCGGGAATCCTTATCTGATCCTTATGCGTTTCTCCTACCCTGATCACATACAAGGTCGTATCTGCATATTGACTCATAATTTGCGCATCAGTTACCAGCATTGGCGGAGCATCAATAAAAATATAATCAAATTCCTTTTTGAGGTAGGTCATCATCGTTTGTGTACGTTCATGTAATAACAACTCCACCGGATTGGGAGGCACTGCACCGGCCGGAATAATTTTTAAATTTTCATGAAGACCGGAATCATATACAATACTTTCCTTTTCTGCCTGTCCGATTACATATCCACTAAACCCATTCGTCACTCTAATTCCTAAAGGAGCAGCGATTTTGGGTTTCCTTAAATCCAATTCCATTAATACTACTTTTTTACCGGTAATGGCTAAGGACATGGCCAGATTGAGAGAAATAAAAGATTTTCCTTCTCCTCCCATAGAAGAAGTCGCAAGAATTGTTTTCTTTTCCTGATCCGACAACAAAAATTGTAAATTTGTTCTGAGACTCCTAAATTGCTCAGAAATTACCGTACGGGAATGGTTCCCAACGACCACCCGACCTTCTTTTTTCTTATGACCAATTTCTCCCACAATAGGCAAATCAGTTTCGTTTTCAATATCCTTTCGGGAAGTTATTTTCGTATTTATCAGATCTCTCAAATAAGTATATCCAAAGGGAATCAAACCTCCCAAAATCAGGGCCGCCAATAGGATAATTTTCTTTCTGGGACTAAAAGGTGACTGATCGGCTCTTGCTGCATTAATAATACGCGCATTTGCAATCGAGGAAGATTTAGAGATAGCGGTTTCTTCTCGTTTTTTCAATAAAAATAGATACAGTTGTTGTCTTACCTCTTGCTTTCTGCTATAATCAAGGAAAGTTCTTTCCTTTTCCGGCACCGTAGTAATTTTGCCCTGCAATGAATTTAACTGTCCTTTTACACTCTTTAAAGCCGTTTCAGCACTCTGTTTTACAGAAGCAATTCCGTGTACTAAATCTCCTCGAAGGTTCGCAATTTGTTGATCTAAATTTTTTACTCTGGGATTATCTCCGGTTGCATTCACTAACAATTGCGAACGCTGCAACAGTAATTCATTATATTGGCTAATTATTCCCGAAAGAGTCGTATTCTCAATCATCAAAGAAGCCGGAACGATTCGGGGATTATTTTTATTTCTTTCCAAATAATCCTGCAAAGATTTAATCACGCTTAAACGTACTTCTTTTTCAGAAATTTCCTGAGAATATTCCTTGGTCGACTGAATTAATGCTTGAGATTGAGAACTTAAATCGGCTATTTTATTTTTCTGTTTAAATTTTTGGATTTGTTTCTCTACATCTGACAACTGCCTACTCACAATAACCAAACGACGATCAATAAAGGCAATAGTGCTATCTGCAATTCTGTTGTTTGCTTTAACATTAGCATCCATATAAGCCTGTATCAATGCATTTAATTCTTCCTCTCCGCTCTGGGGCAGATGTGCCACCAAATTTAAATTGATAATACTTGCTTGTTTATCTTCAATACTCAAATTTAGTGAAGCAAACAATGCATTAACAGCACTCTCACTAGAGCCCACTTTTAATGAATAAAGCTCCTTCTCTTTTCCTATGAAGGATGAATTAGGAATAAAAGCCACTTTCCCGGAAGCCAAGGTTAATGTATCATACCAGGAAGCTGTAATATCTTCTCCCGTTTCTTCACTTTTAATTTGAAACCCCGTCCTGTCTTTTTTTATATCTAATTGATAGTTAATAGACCCCTTCTTTTTAAGAGAATCTTCCTGAAAGGATAGGAATATAGCCTGAAAGGGAACATTTTTCTTATTAAGTTCTATTGTTTTCAACCCATCTTCTGTATAATAATGAACATTTAATTGTTCTTTCTTTACGACTTCCCGAATAAGTGGATAACTTTTAAAAACCTGTATTTCATTGTTCACATTACTGGGTCCGGTCATAATGCCCATGCTCTCTAACAAAGAAGCATCTGCCGAAGATCCTGATCCGGGAAGCCCTCCATTTGCTTCTTTAATAAGTACAGAAGCATTCACATGGTAGGAAGGTGTAGAAAAATGCAAATAAAGACCGGCCAGAATAACCAAAATCACACAACTTATTAGTGCCCATGGCCATAAAGAAAGGAACTTATTAACCAACACCTTAACATCAACTTCATCTTCCTCCTGAATGGAACTACTATTTTCTATATTATAATTATTGTTCACAGCAAATATCTAATAAAGGGGTTCTTACAAAAAATTAAAAAATCCGAGTAATAATAGAAACAATGATTGACAGACTGGAAGCTGCCAGAGAATAAATTCTGAGGTTAAAGGCATCATTAGCTCTTGCTCTTCCCTTAGTAGGTTCAACATAAATAACATCTCCCTGTTTTAAATAAAAATAAGGAGAGTTAAAGATTCCTGTAGAATCCATATTAAAACGAACCATTCTTTCTCCATCATCTACCTCGCGGGAAAGCAATACATTTGTTCGTTTCCCATATATTGTCATATCACCCGCCATGGCAAGTGCATCTAAGATATTAGTTTTCCCTTCTCCCATGACATAGGTACCCGGTTGTTTTACCTCTCCGAGAATAGTCACCTTAAAATTTGCTAAACGAACACTCACAATAGGTTCTTTGTAGTATTGAGTTACTTTTTTTCTTACCCTATTTTTTATTTCTGCAATCGTCTGCCCCTTCACTGCAACCTTCCCCACTAAGGGCAAATCAATATTCCCTAAGCTATCTACCATATAGCTAGGCACTAAACTCCTGTTCGGTGTTGGATTCCCCACTCTTCCGACAGCTTTCCAGTCGGATAAAGTAAAACCTTTAGGATCGACAAAACCTTCACTCAATTTTCCTAATGATTGCGTTGCAGGAATTTTCGTTTGGACAGAGACCTGCAAAATATCACCGGTTCGAATTTTCAAATCATCATAATGACTCTTTTCAACCAACATTCCATTGCTATACATAGAATCTGTATTAGGGACATTCTGAAAAAGAGCTACCTGCTTATAAGAAGCACAAGAACCAAATAAGACAACAAACGAAAGGGCAGCAAAGAGTTTAGTGACAGTATTATTTATCATTACCAGTTGAGATGTATTTTTGTTTTATTCATTTTATCAAAAACTATACCTAAATTTGACTTTTACATATCCATTCTTTCATCCCCTATTCATAACAAGCGGCAAAGGTAATGTAAAATGGGTAAAAATAAGTTTTCTATACTCTCTTTTATAAAATGGACTTTTATACCATATAGTATAAGGAAAGAAATTCTCAATATTTTTTTAAAAACATTAAATTGGCATATTCTTTGTTAATCTTTAACAAGACTTTTTAATGCGTCAATTTGTGCTAAAAAGAAACTGTTCTTTAAAATGAGGGAAAATCTCTTATGAATACTTTATAAATAAATAAATCTTTTATTTATAATGATGCAGTATTTTTTTTAAATCAAATTAATTCGTAATTTTGTCAAAACGTTGTATTCTAATTACTAATTAAGTTACTATGAAAAAACTGAAACGACTAACGCTACTGATTGCAGCCTTGTTTCTTGTTACAGCAGTAAATGCGCAAGATTCAACCTATCAGGATGTTGACACGCAAAACTCAAACACAGAAAAGGCACACAATCCAGAACTAGACAATTACAACCACTGGTCTATTGAGATCCAAGGTGGTGGTATCAAACCAACAAAACCGATGACTCCCGGGTATTATACCACAACACCCACCTTTTGGGAAGGTGATTTAGGGGTTCGGTACATGATTAATAATTATTTTGGCTTTATGCTCGATGGAGGTTATGCCAGCTTTGAAGGAGCCGATAACTCCAATGATTTCAAAAGTACTCTTTGGAGAGCTTCTTTACAAGGTGTCGTAAATGCCGGAAACCTTTTCAATTTTAGAGATTGGACCAACACCTTTAATTTATTAGTGCATGGAGGTGTGGGAATTACCGGTTTAACTCCAAAAGAACCTACCGAAAAAGATGCTGACAAATTTGCACATTTTATCGTAGGTATTACACCTCAAATCCGTTTAGGCAACCATGTTGCTTTAAAATTAGACGGATCTGTTATCGGAGGATTTGCTCATCCTGATTACACCTTTGACGGGCAAACACGAACTTCAGGAAGAGGTATTATCAGCAGATACATCACCACTTCTATCGGTTTCGATTTTTACTTGGGCAGTCAGGAAAAACATGCTGACTGGTACAAGAGTGGAAACTTGTTAGAAGAAAGAGTAAGTGCACTTGAAGATCAGGTAGGCACCTTAACAGATAATGCAAAAGATTCTGATGGTGACGGTGTTGCTGATCAATATGATAACTGCGCTGACACTCCTGACGGTGTAGCTGTTGATTCACATGGTTGTCCTTTAGATACAGATGGCGATGGAGTTCCTGATTACAAAGACAAACAATTAATTACTCCAACTTATTGTCAGCCTGTTGATGAAGATGGTGTAGGTGAATGTCCTGTTGAAGAGAAAAAAGCTTCTTGCGATTTAGGTACTCTTCCAACTGTTAATTTCGAAGGCAATGGCGTTGAATTAACTGATGATGCAAAACAATTGTTAGGAAACGTTGCTAACCAAATGCGTCAGAGTCCGGCTTGTCGTGTAGTGGTAAGCGGTCACGCCGGTTCTTCTAAAGCTAGCGAACAATTAGCTTGGGATCGTGTAAACACCATTATTAACTATATGTCAGAAACAGAAGGAATTGCTGCAGGACGTTTCATCTTCAAATACAAATCAAGCGGTGATATCAATGCCGTTGATTTAAGAAGCGCAAACGAGAGTGATGCAGGTGCTAATATGGTAGCTCCTCCACATCCAAACTTACGTCGCAGTAAATAATTCTTAAATAAGATAAATAAAAAAACCTGTCTTTCTAAGGCAGGTTTTTTTATTTCTTTGATCCCTTATTACAGCATCAAATCTTTTTTTCATGTGGTCCATCTTCAATAAAATAGTTCCTCTGTCTATCGCTCCTTTCCTAAAGACAGATATGCACTCTCATATCCTACCGGGGATCGATGACGGAGCTAAAAATACAGAGGAATCTCTTCGACTTATTCAGGGAATGGTAGACTTAGGATATCAACGACTTATTGCTACTCCCCATATCATGAGTGATTTATACCCTAATACCCCTCAGACTATTGAAAATGCTTACCTTCATCTTAATAAAGCACTAGAAAATTCAACCTTAAACATCCCCATCACCTATGGGGCAGAATATCTTATCGATGAAGAATTCCCCTCAAAAATAGAAAAGGGGTTACTCTGTCTTCATGAAAATTATGTATTGGTAGAAACTATGTTTTCTTCTTTCCCACAAAATATAGAAGAAATATTATTTACTCTTCGTTCTCATCAATATATCCCGGTATTAGCTCATCCGGAACGATATCTCTACTTAGAAAAAGATTTAAAACAATTAGATGTTTTCTTAAAACACGGCTGTAAAATGCAATCCAATATATTATCCTTCGCCGGATATTATGGAAGCAGAGAAAAAGAATTGGCTAAAAGAATACTAGAAGCTGATCTCATCAATTTTTTGGGAACCGATATGCATAAAAAAAGCCATCTTTCAACTATCAGAAATTTGAAAGTAAATCATAAAATAGCAAAGAAATTAGAATCAATTTCTTATATAAATACAGAATGGACGAGCACGAAAAAGAGATAAGAAAAATTTCGTATTTTCCATTAAGCCCCTGCATTTTTTAATTATATCCATCTTTTTCTACCGATCATCCTTTTTTTACTTTCTAGCTATAGATTCTTTCCCATCTTTGTATTATGAGAAGAATTTTACCCCTTTTTATAATATTAACTCTTCCTTTGACCATAAAGGCGCAAGATAAAATTTCGGGAAAAGTAGAAGGAGTAGTAATCGATTCCACAGGAACGCCACTAGAAAAAGCAGGTGTCCGTATTTTACATGCCAAAGACTCCTCCCTTGCCTATTCGCAATTAACAACAGAAGAAGGTAAATTTAAACTTTCAAACATTGCTCAAGGGAATTATCTATTACTAATTACCTATCTGGGATATAGACCTTTCTTTAAAAGCCTTCCCATATCAGACAAAAAACACGATTACACCTTAGGAAAGATCAATTTATCCAACACTTCTATAAATTTAAAAGGACTAACTATCGCCGGAAAATACATCCCGTTAAGAATTAGTGGTGACACCTTAGACTTTAATGCTGATGCATTTAAAACAAAGCCCAACGCAGTTGTAGAAGACTTGCTAAAAAAGATTCCGGGCATCGAAGTAGACCCTGACGGCACCATCAAGTCCGGAGGAGAAGAAATAGAACAAATATTAGTAGACGGCAAACCATTCTTTGGGGATGATCCCAAATTAGCAACCAAAAACCTGCCCAAGGGAATTATTGATCGGGTACAGGTTTACAAGAAAAAGTCAGATCAAGCAGAATTTACCGGAGTAGATGACGGTAATGAGAAAAAAACAATTAATTTAAAAATCAAAAAAGATAAAAAACATGGTCTCTTTGGGAAAGCAGAAGCCGGAGCAGGAACAGAAGATCGTTTTTCTACCAATATGAATCTCTTTCGATTTAATGGGGATCGACAAATATCTCTCGTTGGAAGTGGAAATAATGTCAACAAAAGAAATTATGCTTATAGAGGAAGATCTTGGAGTAGAAGTGCAGGCAGTGGAGAGCTGACCAGCTGGTCCGGAGGTGTTAATTATAGAGACAAATGGGGAAAGAAAATTGATGTTAGCGGGAATTATTTCTATAATTATAACGACAGGAATAGTATTCGAGATCAAAAGACCCAATATATTTTACCGGATACGACCTATTATAGAAATCAGGATCAGACAGGAAGAAATAAATCCATCAACCACCGCTTTAATATGAGAATTGATTACAAGGTGGATTCCATGAATTCTTTCCTTTTTCGCCCTTCTATTACTTATAATACAGGAACCCAAACTTCGATTAGCCAATTTACGACGAGAGATATGGACAGCAATAGGGTGAATGATGGAACAAGAAATTATGTTACCCATTCCAAATCTCCCAATTTTAGTGGATCCCTACTCTATCGTCATCGGTTTCATAAGAAAGGGCGAACGCTCTCCATCCGTGTAAATGGAGGATTAAACAACAATGATTCCTACGGAAAAAATATTCAGAATAATAAAATCTATGGAAAAACTTCTCAAGAGGATGAAGATATCGACCAACATTATACCCAAAATAATGACCGTAAAAATTGGGGATCAAGAATGACCTATACGGAGCCATTATCTAAGAGTAGAACTTTAGAATTGCATGTCGAACATGATGCCAACCACACGCTTTCAGAAAAAAACACCTATAACAAAGATCCTTTGACAGGAGAATACACGGATATAGATACCACCTATTCCAATAATTTTAAAAACACTTTTCAGTCTAATGAAGCCGGTTTCAATATTCAGACAAAGAAAGAAAAGTATAATTATACCCTGGGATTCAATGTTAAAAATAACACATTAGACAATTATTCTATCTCCGGTGATTCTTCTTTGATGCAGAATACCGTCAATTATTTCCCATCCGCTCGTTTTAATTATAAATTCAGTAATACCAGAACCCTCAGAATAAATTACAGGGGAAATACCGGACAGCCTTCTATCAGCCAATTGCAACCGGTACCCAACAATTCTGAATCTTTAAGAAAGGTGGTAGGAAACCCTGACTTAAAACCTTATTTCACCCATTCAATACGTTTTTCCTATCGCAATTTTGACCGAGAAACTCATCACATGCTCTTTGCTGATTTATCTGCGAGTACCACCATGAACCAGATTGTCAATGCTACGAATTATGAAGAAGGAGGGAAACAAGTTATTCATTATGAAAATACGAATGGGAATTATAATCTTAATGGACGTATATCCATAAGTCGACCTATTAGTAAGGAAGAGAGTTACAATGCCATTCACTCCAGCTCTTCTATCAGATATAGTAAAAGTTCCAGTTTTATTAACAAAAAGCAGAACTTCTCCAATAGATTGACATTATCAGAGCGATTAAGTCTCAATTTCTCCATAGAAGATTTACTAGAAATGCGAGTGGGAGGAGATATTGGTTATCATAAAACGGTCTATACGCTGCAAAAATCTCAAAATACCTCTTACTTCAATTATGGAAGTTCCCTTAATCTCAATTTCCAACTTCCTTGGAATTTAGAATTCGAAACCGATTTCAGGTACAGTGGAAATTCCGGTTTGAGTGCCGGATACAACCAAAATATTGCCAAATGGAATGCCTCTATTTCTAAATATTTATTTAAAAAACAGCAGGGTGAGATTAGATTAGCCGGCTTTGATTTGTTAAATCAACAAACAAATATCACACGAAATATCACCTCAGAATCTATCTCCGATGTTCGTACCAATGAATTACCCCAATATTTTCTCCTAAGCTTTATCTATCACATTAAAATTTTTCCCGGCGGAGGACAAGGAGAAGGCAGAAGGGACAATCATCACCGCCCGCCGGGACCACCGATGAGAAGATTTCATTGATTCGCCCGATTCACTAAAATCTAATTCACATGATTCCCTCAGAAAAAAACGCTGTTAATTGATTATATTTGCCTAATTTCAAATACCATTTAAAGTCTTTTTCTTATTTCCTAGCCAATGAAATCAATTAATAAACTTTCTCCCTTCGTTCAACTTTTAATTTGCTTGGGACTCTATATTTTTTGCACCTTTAGCTTTTATGGAATTGCTATTGGATACATACTTCCACATTTTTACGGTATTCCGGTATCGGCATTCGGCGGAGGAAATTTTTCCGATCCTCATACCCTTCACGTTATGAAGGTTTTCCAATTTGCTTACAGTGTTTTTGCCTTCTTAGTTCCAGCTTTAATCTTCTTTGCCTTATGGGATAAAAGACCTTTAAAATATGCAGGCATTTCTACCAACGTCCATTGGGGTTGGGTGTTCTTTAGTTTGGTAATTCTCTTTGCGGCTTTGCCGGGAGTAGGGCTGCTCTCTGATTGGAACCAACTCATTCATTATGGTCCGTTTGATGAAAGTTTCAGGGCTTTACAGCAAAGAGCCAAAGATATGACTGAAGCCATGTTACAAATGCCTCACCTTAACGATCTCTGGTTTGATCTATTGCTTATTGCTATTGTTCCCGGGATCGCTGAAGAATTTTTCTTTAGAGGAGCAGTTCAACGCATTCTTATTAAATTAGTAAAATCTGCATGGTTAGGGATCTTGATTACCTCTATATTTTTTAGTCTGGTTCATGGCGAAATGTTTGGCTTTTTTCCTCGAGTTGCCCTAGGAATGCTTTTAGGTTTTATCTATTACTTTAGTGGAAACTTATGGTATGCTGTCATTGTTCATATCGTAAACAATGGATTCCAGATAGTTGTTGTATATTTGAATCAACATGGTCTTCTTTCTGTGGATATCACGCAAGATTCTCCTACCCCATGGATGATGGGGATACTGAGCATCTTGTTGGTCATTGGATTGTTGTATATCTTTCAAAGATATGTTCCACAAAATCCGCAGAAAGAACTATGGGCATCCCATACAGACCATAGATTTTATAACCAGAACTAAAGTGAACTTATTATGGAAAAAGATTGGTCCGTTGTATATAAAGCAAATAATAATTACCAGGCTAAATTAATCAAAGGTATGCTGGAAGAAAATAATATAGAAAGCGTTATTATTAATCAAAAGGATTCCGGATTTATGAGTTTTGGTAACACCCTGTTATATGTCCATAACGATAATTATGAGAAGGCACGAAAACTTATACTAGAGGCAGAGAGTTAAATAATTCTATCCCTCTATTACATTTCCTTTTTCTCTACTAACCCGGCTTATAAGATTTATATTTATTGTTTTTATAAAATGCAAAATGAATCCTTTTCGAGCGATTCTTTTTTCTTATTCCCAAAATTAAAACAAAAGCGATCACGATAATGCTCACCAGTAGAACGATAAAATCGATCCAATTTAAATCATGTAAAAAATATCCGGTAGCACTTCCCAATATACTCGATCCTAAATAATAAAACAACCAATAGATGGAGGTAGCCGAGCTTTTTCCTTCCTTCGCATGTTTTGCGACCAACTGGCTTGCCATAGTATGAACAATAAAGAAAGCCATGGTTAATAATCCTAATCCCAGGATAACCAGGCTCAAATAAACCGAAAGTAAAAGAAGAACTCCTGCAAACAACAATAACATTGCCATGCTTAATACCATGGCAGCAGAATACCTTTTATAAAGACGATGAGTTATTAGCGTACCCACTACCCCCATAATATACATCACAAAAATAAAAGCGATAATATATGCAGGAAGATGAAAAGGTGCATTTTCCAACCGGAATGAAATATAATTATATATACTAACAAAAACCCCCATTAATAAAGCTGCCATGAAGAAAAGACAACGTAAATAAGGATCTTTGAGAAAATTTTTCATCTGATGAATTTTCTTTTTATAATTCATTTTTACAGGTCGAAAAAAATGAGATTCAGGAAATAATTTCCAAAATACTATTCCTAATATAAAACTTTCTATTCCTATAGTCATCACGGCGGCCTGCCATGCCCACCGGTCTGCAATCAATGTAGCCAAAATCCGACCTGTCATTCCACCAATAATATTTCCACTCAAATATAGACCAACGGCTGACCCGGTATAAGAGGAATCAACCTCTTCCATAATATAGACCAAAGCCACTGCCGAGACGCCGGACACTACAAAACCCTTTAGAATACCAATACCGACCAACAACGGTAATTGATGGATATAGGAAGACGACATAGTTAATACGGCAGAAGCAACCAAAGCAAAAACCATCACCTTTTTTCTGGAATAATGATCCGCATTAAACGTAAAATAAAAGAGTCCCAGCGCCATTCCAATAGTAGAGGCAGATACCAAAAAAGAACTGCTTCCAATAGAGGTATGAAAATAATGGGCAACTTGAGGTAAAAGAGGCTGGAATAAATATAATTGTGCAAAGACGGACAATCCCGACAGAAAAATACAAAACTTAATCAGAAAATATCTTCTCGTTCCATTTTTAGCTTTTGTCATAATTATCTATTTTTAATTTATTCCCAATAAAGTATTCCTTTAACTTCTGAAAAGAGATTTCCTTATTGGAAGTGATGCAAAGTTCAGAAGTTCTTCTATATTTGTAAAACACTTTATTTCGATAAAACCAATCGATAAAACCGATTAAGAAAATGGAATTACGCCAATTAAAATATTTTCTGAAAGCAAAAGAATTAAAGAGTTTCACGGCAGCGGCAAAACAATTAAATATTAGTCAGAGTACGCTTTCTCAACAAATCAAACAATTAGAAGAAGAGATCGGGCTACCGCTGTTTCATCGGTTAGGAAAACGTATCACTCCTACAGAAGCTTCGGATATTTTTTCTAAATATGCTCAAAACAGTGTTCAACGAGCCAAGGAAGGACTGTTAGCCATGCAGGATTTACAACAGTTGCAAAGGGGAACCTTACGTATCGGCGTATCTTATGGTTTGAGACCTACCTTAATTACAGCAATAAAGAGTTTTACACAAAAATATCCTCAAATCAAGATTGAAATTACTTTTGGAATGACCAGTACCATTATCAACAGATTAAAAGATTCCAAACTTGACGTTGTCTTGTGTTTTGAAGAAGATCATTCTGATACACAGCTAGACTACACGCCTTTATTTGTATCAGAAATGGCTTTAGTATGTGGAAGTCGCTCAAAAATTGCCCAATATCCTTCCATTTCATTTAAAAAAATCAAAAAACTCCCATTAGCGTTGTTACCCCCCGGGTATAGTACTTCTTCTTTTATTAGAGCGCAATTACGAGACTCAGGATGGAAGGGAGAATTGATGCTCGAAATCAATGATACGCCAACCTTGCTTGAAATGACAAGAACAGGGAATTGGTACACTATTTTAACTAAGAGCACCGCAGAAAAAGAAAAGGGAGTTCGCTGTATTTCAATTGAAGAGAAAGATGTCAAACGTACCGCTTCATTGGTTTTTCAACAAGACATTTATATCTCTGCAGTCATGAATGCATTTCGAAAAGAATTGATGCCGAAGTAAAACAACTAAAAGACAAGAAATAAAGAGGCTGAAATCTATCCCAATAAGCCCACCATTTACCGAAGCCTGATTAGTTTCTACCGATTATACTTTTTACAGCGAAGCAGGAACAATTAGATTTGCTATTAAATAATAAAAAGTTAAAAATGTCAAAGTCTAAACTCCTCGGTCGAAAAATTGCTAATGCACGAAAAAAAGTAAATTTTTCACAGAAAGAATTAGCTCAACAACTGGTCATAAATCCTCTTATTTTAGCGCAATGGGAGAGAAATGAGAGCCGCCCGGATCAATCCACTTTAATTAAACTATCCAAAATTCTACAGGTAGATCTTCATTATTTCTTAGAAGAATTTCAGACAAAAAGCCTTGAAAGTAAGATTATTGAATTTTTTGTTGACCTGGCACAATCGGGGGAAAAGAAAAGATCTTAGATACCTAATCTTTCTTTCAAAAGCAGATATCCGGGTCGACTAATAGGAATCTGGGTTCCCTCTTTCAAAATAGCCAAATGACTGTTCTTTTTGTAGGGTTCTATTCGGGTAAGGAAGGAAGTATTTAGAATAAATGACCGATGTATCCTTACAAATAATTTAGGATTTAGACTTTCCTCCAAAAATTTCATGGTCGTATTCTTAAGATGTTTTTTCTCCCGGGTATGAATAACCACATAGTCATCACTAGCCTCCAAATAGAGAATTTTTTCTACGGGAATGATACGTATTTCACTTCTGTCTTTTACAACAATGCGATTTTGCCTTTCCGGCATATCACCGGTAAAATCTTCTACTGCTTTTTGTGAAGATTTGTTTTCTTGAGCCCTAAATTTATCAAAGGCCTGATTAAAGCGTTCCCTTGAGAATGGCTTCAGAAGATAGTCAACAGCACCGGTTTCAAATGCTTTTAATGCATATTCATCAAAGGCGGTCGTAAAAATGATTGTTGGCTTTTCATCGATCAGTTCCAACATCTCAAATCCATTAATCTTGGGCATTTGAATATCTAAAAAGACAAGATCCGGATGATGCCTGTTGATGGCTTTAAAGCCATCAAAACCATTACCACACATCTCTACCACCTCGACATTATCAGAAGAATCCAAGTGGTTTTTAATATTCTTTCTGGCTAAATCTTCATCGTCAATAATGATGACTTTAGTTTTCATTTTGAGGAATTTTCAGTATTGTAATAAAGTTGTTGTTCCTTTTATGAGTCTGTATCAAATCTTTCCTTCCATAAATTAAAAACAACCTTCGTTTGACTGATTTCAATCCAAACCCGGTTCCTCTGGGAGGTTGTGCATCCTCATCAAAAGGATTGGAAACCATTAAATTGAGATAATTCCTAAAAACAAACGATTTTAAACGAATGTGAACTTCTCCTAAAGTCCCATACACCCCAAATTTTATGGCATTTTCTATCAAAGGTTGTAAAATTAACGGAGGAATCGTAGCATTTTCTGTATTTTTATTTATTTGTAGCCGGGTTTTTAACCGGTCACCAAAACGAATTTCTTCCAGTTTTAAATACAGGGAAAGATGATCTATTTCTTCCTGAAAAGAGATGTGCTCTTTATTTACCTTCTTTAAACTCCTACGCAGAAAATCTGATAAATTCTGAACCATGTGAGACGCCTTTTCAGGTCGGGATACGATTAAAGTATTGATTGCATTCAAACTATTGAATAAAAAATGAGGATGTAGTTGTTGATAAATTTTATCCAATTCTGCATCTTTAGCCATTTTCCTTAAATCTTCCGCTTTTTTCTGCTCCTTTGTTCTTTCAGTAGATTTATGCCAGATGTAGTTCATAAATGTAAATCCAACAATGAGAAACCAAGAATACAAAAAGCGAAAAGGAACGGAGTCTAATAAAAATTGATGATAAGCTGCTCCGGCAGGAACCGCATAATATAAAATAAGAAGATTAACAGCAATGCAGAGTATCGACAAGAAAGTAAGAACCAAAAAACCCGGAATAAATTTATATTGGTTCATATTAATGACATAATTTTTGCGATTGGCTATACCAATAGCTACAATCAATAAAATAATTGTCACCATGTTATCCGTAAACGCTAAAAGCCAATGGAGGTGAAAAAAGAAGATATATACAAGTTGAAAAACCAGGAAATAGAAAAGCCAAAAAAAGGAAAAAAATCTTCTAATTTCTTTATTACTAAAGGGTTGAAAAGCCATCGTTATGCAAAATTTTTAATTTCAATTCCTCCGAATACGGATTTCCCTTTGAGTACTAAAGTTTTCTCTTCTTCATCAGGATGTACATCATAAAAACTCTTATCATCTATACCGCTCAATTTAGCATCTATTTCCGAAATTATTTTCCAATTGGAAGGAACGAAAAAAGCAATACCACCAAAAGTATTTTCTACATAGATATAAATTTTCCCTTGAATATCACTTTGTGTCAAATTTAAATCGACACTTCCAAAAGTATTTTTAATCGTTCCTCCTCTGAATTCCTTGGAAATTATATTTCTGTTCGTTTCTCCAAAAGTATTTTCAATATTAATTACATCGCCATCTTCAGTAGTCGAATACGAGTGATGAAAAGGTCTGTTATGCTTTGCAAAAGAGGGATGTTCATGGGATCGGGGAACGAAACAATCTTTATCATTCCTATGGTAAAAGCACCTAAAAAAAATATATATCCCAAAAATGATGAGCTCAATAGGGAAAACAAGATTTTTATATTGATCCAATAAAAAATAATTCGACAAAATACTCCCGGTGCTCAATAAGACAAGAACAAGCCATAACCAATTCCGAAACCTACTTCTAATTCCCAATAAGAGGCCAATGACCAGAACAATGGTATCCCAGGAAAATATCCATTCCGGAATTTGAAGAGGTAACCTTTTGAGTAACAAAATCACCCCCATAAAAACAATAATGACTGCTCCCATATACCTTTTTGAGGTCTTACGCCTCCTATATTGCGCTCTCCACTGCTCCGGATTCATGATATTATCTTTAATTAACAAGTCAAAAGTAACAGGCTTTTCAATAAATGAAAAGATTATTTCGGTAAATGGTGCAGAAGCTTAGGTAAATGCCAAATTCACCTTTGTTATAATTCCTAATAAAATTAGGGCACAAAGCTATTCATCAACAACTGGCGAGGCATTCGCTTATAGCCTTCCAATTTAGAGATTATCTTTTTATGGGTTGAATATTTTATTAATTGATCTAAAATTTCATTTGTCTTTGAATTTTTTCCCAATAGTTTCAGATTGATTGCTTGATTCATTCGAGCTTTAATATATACCTGATTACTACGACTCATGGTATCCATAATCTTGGTATAGATCTGCGATGCTATTTCGTATTTTTTAACGGCTTGCACACTATCCTCTAATTGTTCCCAAAAGATTCCTGCAGTCAATTTTAAATCCGGATCTCCCGGCCTCAGATGTTCTACTTCCCGGATAGTCTGTTTTGCAGCATCCATTTTTCCTACCATTTTCTGAACTTGGAATTTATTCCAATAGGCTCCAAAAAAAACAGGCTCTATTTGAATGGCTCGATTAAACAATCGGAAAGCTTTCTCTATACTATCCTTTTCCGGATAAGTTGTTGCCAATTTCCACGCCTTTTGATTTAGAACTACTGCTTTTGAATTGAGCTGATTTATCTTTTTAGGATGGTTAACTTGCTGACATGCAATCATCAAAAATAACATTAAAGCACCAATATATTTCATTTATTTACCTTTATGAACTTCCAATCTTTTCAAAGATCCTAAATAAAACTCAAAATAAAGGCTTTCTTTACCTAATCAGAGTCATCCAAACAGTCATATCTGTTTTCCCTTTATTATCCCAAGCAAAATAAGGAATCAATCGAAGATCGGCAGACTGTAATGGTTGGGAAGATACCGACTGATACAAATCATTATTCCATTGTTGTTCAGGTAGAATTTTAGCTTTTCCATGTAATTCTACTATTTTTTCATTATCTATCTTGACCGGAAAAGGATCTAACTTTATATCATAAGGAATGGCCAAGTTGAAGATATCAATACCTTCAGGATAGGAGGTCGACTCCATACAATAAACCAGCGGTCCCCGTTGAACAGCCACTTTATTTTGATCTGCTTCCACCAAAGGATTTGCCTGCATTAGCTTTGCTTTCATCTGTATATCTAATTGAATTTTATCACCTGATTTCCAATTCCTGTTTAATTCCACATAAGTACCAGGCTCTAATGCATTTTTAACCGATTTTCCATTTACTGAAATTCTTGCCTTCGAGCACCAGCCCGGAATACGAAAAAAGAAAGCATACCTTCCTTTAGGAGCTTTCTCGACGTCTACCTTTATTTTTCCATCCCATGGATAGTTGGTTTTCTGACTCAGTTTTATTTTTGATCCATCTTTTAATGTAGTGTTAAGTTGACTTCCCCCATATAAATTAAACCAAATTCCATCTTCCGACACTCCATAAGCATAATCGATAGATTCCGCAATCGTTCGGACAACATTAGGCGGACAACAAAAAGATAGAGGTATATAAGGTACTCGATCCTTCGACCACCGAAGGGTAAACGGCAATTGGTCACTAACAGCGAGTGGGTTAGCGTAGAAATATTTTGTTCCTTCCAAATTTATTCCGGATAACACACTATTATACATCGCCAATTCGACCACATCCATATAACGTGCTTTTCCCGTCATTTGGAACATCCGCCAATTCCATAATACATTTCCGATATTTGCACAAGTCTCATTGTGAGCGGTAAAATTCGGCAATTGATAATCGCGTCCATACGCTTGATGTACCTGTTGTATATCCTCCGGATGATAGGATGTTCCGTCCGGATACACTCCATCATATAATGCCCCACATGCGCCGGTGATATACATTTTTCTATGGACAACGTCTTTCCAAATCAGATTTAACGGGGTAAGTAAAGTGCTGTCTCCCGTTTCCATAAATAAGTCAGCAGCACCGGCATAGAGATAATTTGCTCTTACCGCATGGCCCACCGCCTTCTTTTGCTCCCTGAATGGAATCCGGTCTTGATTTTGAAATTTTCCATAATCTGTTTCTCCCCAGAGATCAAATAGTTTTTTGAATAATTTAAGGTACTGCTTATTACGGGTTGTTCTCCATAATTCAGCCAATCCCATGAAATGGGAAGGACAAATCGCTCCTTTGGCTAACTCAGGAGTAGCCGATTTATAAAACTTTATCAGAAAGTCAGCGGCTTTTTCTGCAATATTCAGAAGATCCTTTTCTCCGGTTGCACGATAATAGACACAAGCCGTTGTCATCAAGTGTCCCATATTGTACATTTCAAAACTAATTCCATTCAGAATCCCCGAAGAATCTTTTCCATTATTCTTTATTCTGATTTTAGCTTCGGTATTCATGTATCCATTATCGAATTGTGCTTTCCCTATTACTTTAACAATGCGATCCATCAAATCCTTTAAGTTTTTGTCTTCCGTAATGGCATACACTGAAGCGGCAGCTTCCAACCATTTATAAAAATCTCCGTCATGAAAAACCGGACCTTCATATTCTCCTGTATCCAAATCTGCTGCAATCCTAAAGTTTTCAAAACTATGGCTGAGTTCCGGGTTCTTTAATAAATCCCACATATGAGGCACCATGGTATTTTTGCACACCTTGAATCGATCTGCCCAAAAACCCTTGGTCCATGCTGCATCCCCCATGTTGATACTGTTTATCCTTGCGTATGGACTTTGGGAAGTATTTACTAATCCTTTGTCTTGTGTTTGTGCAAAAGCCTCATTGTCTAATACTAGAAAAGAAACAAGCAAAATACCAACCCGGGCAATAGCACGCAATATTTCTAAATATTTATTCATTTTTAAATTCATTCCTCTTTTTTGTAAAACTGTATAATTTTATTTCCATTATTTCCAACCTATATAAAGACAATATCTCTTTTACTTATCCCAACAATATCAATGGAGATATAAATCTGCAAAATGCAGGTATTGCCGCCAATCATAGCGGGTTATATTATGTTTTCCTGTCCGAACATGATAACTTATTTTCCCAAACACCGGATGGTCCACCGGAGGCATTTTTTTTACGGGAAGGCCACCAACTCCCAGGAAACGATAAACAGTATCCACTGCTAATGCCGTTAAAAACTCTCCATAAGGGTCTGAATTGTGATCTTGCGCTGCACTGGCAATATACAAAGGTCTGGGAGCGATAAGCGCCATCAGCTCATGCTGATCAAAGGGCAAGAGTGTATCCTTCCCTATGTATTTTCCAAAATTACGACAAAACCAATGGGGGAACTTTGTACAAAGTCTTTTAATATCCTCTCCTGAAAAGTGATGAAATAGCTTCGCACCACCGGCTCCGGATTCATTGCTAATCGCCATTGCAAAACGCGTGTCATTCGCTGCAGCCCAAAGCGCAGCTTTTCCCATTCGGGACCAGCCAAATACAGCCACTCTTCGCGCATCAATATCATCTTCTTTCTCAAAATAATCCATTATACGACTTAGACCCCATGCCCATGCACCAATAGTAGAAAAATTATCCTTCCGTTCTTGTAATTTTGGGAAAAGGGATTGTACGCCTTCTTTATATCCGTCTACCTTATCTGGGGCTATATCCCCGGCATAAACCGTGGCAACCCCATATCCTCTTTCTAAGATCAGGCTTACAGGCCATCTCTTGGAAGCTACTCCCCTGCTGGCTTCCGTAGCACGATGTTGCACTACCCCCTGATACCCTCCATATTCCCAGCCGGTAGTTATTCTAATAGCCGTATCTTCTCTTACGGTCTGATTGCCCTCAAAATTAAGACCTAAGAATACAGGAACAGGAGGCTTAAGATGATTGGGAAGATAAACCAGTAAATCCATCCGTATTTCCTTCCCTTTATGATCCACAAAGATAGCAATCTGCTTACGGGTGGCTATCCCGTTCAAAGCTTCAGTATCTCGATCAAAAACCTGATAATGCAGATGAACCCCTTGCGGAGGAAAACAACCATACATCTGTTTTTTAAACTGCCGTAATAATTCCGGTCTTTTTTTATTGTACCATTCTTCTTTTGAAGAAATTTTGGTGCCGTCAGATAGAACAAAAGGATCAGGAATGGGATGAGCCAATCCGGGTAGATGTAATTGTTGAGCCGAGCAATAAGTTTGCAGACCCATCATTAACATCAATTCTATTCCTAATTTCTTTATTTTTATAGCCACAACTTTTTATTTTACTCAACTTCCACTGCCCAACATACTACCATAGGTCATTATAAAGAAAGAACTACATAAAATAACCAAAGCAATAATCAGGATAGCATAGGTTCTTTTACTGCTATTTTTCCATTCTTTCATCGCCATCCCTACTATAAAACTAAAAAAGATGAGCATTGACATATGGATCACCCAACTGGAAAACTGGTAACGTCCCATCTTTACATGCCCCAATCCATAAAAAAAGAACTGCATACACCATAAGATACCTCCCCCGGCTGCCAATAGGTAGTTCCTAATTAAAATTCTTGAAGAGATACCCCTTTTCCCAGTTAATTCTTTTAACCTTCCTTTTTTTATTCCCAAGATCACAAACCAAATAAGATTTACCAGAAAACAACCGGCAGTAGCCACAATAAGTTTTGCATTTCCTTCAAATATACCGGCACCACGCTTAGCCGCCATATCCGAAATAGGTTGCCCGTATTCCAAAGCAATATTAAAGACACCCGATAAGATACCGGCTATAATAGTCAATACAAGCCCTAATTTCATATTAAACTGAGCTGCATCTCCCATCTCTTTTTCTTTTCTAAAGCCGGCCCAACCACACAAGCTTACTCCTGTCATGGCTATCACCATTCCTATTAAAATGATTCCACTTCCGGTTTGGCTAAAATAAGAGACAAGATTCCCTTTCAGCAGAGGAGGAAAAACGGTACCTAAAATGGCAGATATTCCAATGGAAATAGTATAAGTAAGCGAGTAGCCGATTTGTCTGGTTGAGAAGCCAAATGCCATCCCTCCAAAGCCATAACAGCCCCCCAAAAGAAAAGTAACAAGCAAGACTTGAGGAGAAGCCTTATTGATGATTGAAAAAAAATCAGGAACCGTAATAACAGCCAGTATAAGCGGAGTCAATAGCCATGCAAATAAACTAAAAACAAGCCAAAATGGAATCCAGTTCCATTTTTTTGTACCATCATAGGGCAAATAACAAGTAGAAGCAGAGGCCGCACCGGCGGCATGCCATCCTACTCCTTCAAGTGGGTTAATCGGGATCATTCCTGTTTTTTCTTTTCTGCCAATAAAATATGATCACAAACCATAACCAGGATTTTATTTTGATTAAAAACTTCCACATGTTCCACTACTTTCCCCAACTCCGGTCTTTTGTAATCACTCAATTCGGATATAGTAATTTTGGTATGTATCGTATCTCCTATAAAAACCGGTTTAATGAAACGCAATCGATCATATCCTTTTGAAAAAGCTTTGGGATTAATTTCTGTGGCCGTTTGGCCAATAGCCACACTAAAAATCAGAGTACCATGGGCAATCCTTTCTTTAAAAGGTTGAGACTTACACCATTCCGCATCCATATGGTGGGGGAAAAAGTCTCCTGTTTGTCCGGCATGCATTACGATATCTGTTTCTGTAATCGTCCTCCCGATCGTTTCCCGGGTATCTTCCAATATATAATCTTCAAAAAATCTTTCTTTTGTATACATCTTTCTCCTTTAAATTCTATTTACTTTAATCCCTCCCTGGTCGTTACTCTTATATGCACTTTCTACCAATTCCATTGTATGTATAACGTTATGTACCCTTGTGGGCAATTCTTTCGTACTGCCTTCTAAAAAACGCATAAGACTTCCCATCGTTCCAATAAAAGCATCGGGGAACCAAGTTCCTTCTAATTGTTTTTCTTCCCATTCGGGCTTTTCTCCATCTTTGAGTAAGCAATATTCAAAGCGGTCCGGTAGGCCATGAGGATAATCTAATAACAGCCCCATTTTGGCTTTAATAACCCCTTTGGTCCCCTCCCACTTTATAAAGCTCTCTTGATTTCTGGAGCCAAAATTATGATCATGGTTGGTATTAATGACGGCTCTAAGAGTAGGACTATAATTAAAGATCATTGTGGTACGAGTAGATGAAAAAGACTTCGCCGGATGGCCAAAAGACTTCGCCATTATACTTTCAGGGCTTCCTAAAAAGGATTGTATCAAATCTATATAATGAACACTATGATACAATATTTCCAGTCGATCATGAACAGCCACAAGAGGGAAAATATCCCAGGGGGTGTAGGTGGTCAGACGCACTTCCATATCATATATTTCTCCTATTAATCCTCTATTGAATATATCCCGGGCAGCATTTACAAAAGGAGCAAACCGCAACTGGCAATTTATAGCAGCTTGAAGATGCTTACGATCACATATCTCCAGTAATTTTTTAGCCTCAGTCAAGTTATCGCCCATAGGTTTCTGAATAAGTACAGGAGCACCATCCGGAAGCTGATTTAACACCTCCTCATACTGTGCCGGCATCAGTGCCAAATCATATATTGCATTATCGGGAGCTTGTGTTATTGCGTCAGAAAGCTGATCAAAGACATGAGGTATCTCAAATTGGGATGCCAGTTTCTCTGCTTTTTCTTTCGTTCTGTTCACGATGCCCCATACCTGAAATCCTGCTTTTTGATAAGCAGGAAGATGGGCATCTCTGACAATTCCTCCCGCACCTATGATGACGATAGGAATCCGGGATTGGGGGAGTATAGGTTTATAATGTATTTCCATAGTTTTTTATTATTTTATTAATAGAAACTTGTCCTTCTTTTAATATTTCGGCTATAGGGTCAGTAGTATGAATAGCCTTCTGTACGACTTGATCAATTACGGTAGCGACCTCAGGCCAATAGGGCGCTGCCGGAAGACATCGAGCATTTTGATGTAACTGTTCCAACTTGTTAAAATAAGGAACATGTCGATTAACTTCCTGATTTGACCAGGTCGTTTTTCGACACCCAATTCCACCTTCCAGTGTCAATAATGAATCATTCTCCTGATTGGTCGCAAAGGCAATAAAGTCTAATGCCAATTCTTTCTTAGCAGATCCTTTTCCTATCATATACATCCAATAAGAATTTAAAGAAGCGGGCAGACTCGATTTACTATGGGGAATTGTCGTTACATCGATTTTCCCTTTGATGTTCGACTCCTTTGAAAATTCACATAAGGAGGCGAAACCAAACCAATTAACCATCATAGCAACTTTACCTTGAGCAAAAGCATTCCCTGCTCTGACAGATTCCATTTCTTTGGATTGTGGATGTATTCCGTTCTCCTGTGTAAATAGCTTTCTATAGAAGGTTAATCCATCTTCTGCATGAGGAGAAACGATATTGATTCTTCCTTTAGCATCTTTTATAGTTCCTCCTCGCGACCACACTTGGATACAAAAGTCAAAAACAGCATTATGTCCATCCGGATAAGCAGCAAACACAGCTCCAAAAAGATCTCTTTCCGGTTGTTGAAAGAAAGTCGACACTTCGACAAAGTCATCCCAGGTTTCAGGAGGCTGTAACGCTTTTCCTGTTCGAGCCAAAAATTGCCTTTTATTCTTTGAAGATGCAAACAAATCTTTTCTATATATCAAACATTCCGGACCATCATGGAAGGGAATCCCCACGATCTTACCATCTATGGTTTGCATTTCCAACAACGAATCCGGCCAACTTGTCCAAAAATGTTTAGTCGTTTTCGTATGTAAATCTTCAACAGCATTTGAAGACACCGCCTCCTGCACCCAATCGCTACTAATTTGTGCTATATCCCAAGATCCTTCCAGTAATCCTCCTTCAGCCAACGTTTTTTGATGTAATTCCGGCAGCTCCATCGGAACAGCCTGTAATTGCAAGTTACATCCTGTTTGATCACAAAAAGCGCTCCATTGCTTTTGCAATGCCGATTCGAAAGGATCAAATTTCCTAACAGCTATTCTTAAACAATCTTGTTTATTTCTCATCAAAATGCTGTAGTTGTTTTAATTCTTGAATTATATTCTGGGTATCTTCACCCAATCTTGGTGTTCCTTTTGAAGAAGTAAGGGTTTCATGATCTATTTCAATAGGACAACGAGTAGTTTCAAAAGTATAGCCATCTTCCATAGCGACCTTCTGTATCATATTCAAAGCATGAAAACCTTCATGTTTCATCAATTGCATCCAGTTAAATACTTCTGCACACCAAATATCAGCCGGCTCAAGCAAAGAAAGCCAATAGGAAACCGCTCTCTTTTTAAGATGATTGGCTAATATTTCCTTAATCTCATCCCTTTTACGATAGGCCTCTTCCTGACTATAATTTAAAAGTTCTTGGCAATGAATAATTTTAGCAAGAACAGCTAAGGGGGTCATTGCAATAGCCAGATATCCATCCTTCACTTTATAAATTCCATAAGGAGCAGCCAAATAGGCATTGGCATTGTGATTTAAACTTCTGCGAACCGGTTCATGACCATCATTAAAAAAGGTAGTCAAAGATTCAAATTGCAGATCACATGCTGTTTCCAACATACTTACTTCTACCAATCCTCCTTCTCCGGTAATTCCTTTTCTTACCAGGCAGGCTAACAGACCTTGTACCAGATGCTCTCCTACCATAATATCAACAACAGACAGCCCCATTGGAACGGGATCTTCCTTTCCATCACCACTCAAATAGCATAATCCTGATACTGCCTGCAAAAGTAAATCCTGCCCCGGCTGATTACGCCACGGTCCCTCCGTTCCATATCCGCTAATCGTGCCATAAATAATATTCGGATTTATTTTCTTTACTGATTCAAAATCAAATCCAAGTCTATCCATAACCCCGGGTCTGAAATTATGGATAACGACATCTGCTTCTTTAAGCAACCTTTTTATTATCTCCCGATCCTTCTGTTCTTTAAGATTTGCAGCCAGACTCTGTTTATTGCGATTGATGGCATGAAAAATGGAGGAGGCTCCATTCATTTCTACATTAGAAATATACATTTTTCGAGAAATATCTCCTGATTCCGGACGTTCTATTTTCACTACTCTTGCCCCCAAATCCGCGAGTCGGAGACTCGCTGACGGACCGGATAGGAATTGACTAAAGTCAACTATTAAAATATCGTCTAATGGTTTTTCCATGTTACAAAAATAAAGTTATTACATCCTAAATACTACTGAACAAGACCAAATTCCTGATCAATAATTACGTTATCCTCTCCTAACAGAGGCGCCCTTTTGTCCGAAAAGAATCGTTGACCATCTATACGAATCGGACAACGGGTCGTTGTTATTTCTCCTGCTTTTGTTTCAATCTTTTGATCCATTTCCAACACTTGGAAAGCATCATGTTGAACTAACTTTTTATAATCAAATACATCTGCACACCAAATTCCTGCAGGGATTAATTCACTCAACCATTCCGCAGTACTTTTTTCCCTCAAAACTTCACTCAATATAGAAATAATTTCGTCTCGATGATCAAACCAGGATTCTTTATCTTTAAATTTTAAAATTTTATCACATCCTATTACTTTTCCCAAGTAAGTAAGATCTCCCATGGCCAATACCATGTAACCCTCTTGTGTTTTATATATGCCATAAGGAGCACTCAAATACGCATGAGCATTCCCATTTTGTGCTCTTTCCGGCAATTTCCCTCCATCATTAAGATAGGTAGTCACCACCTCAAACTGGAAATCCATCAATGAAGCCAAAAGGTTAACTTCAATTAGCGCTCCTTTGTTTCTATTTTTTCTTCTGATAAGGGCAGCAAGAATTCCTTCTGTCAAATGGGCTCCACTCATTAAATCGGCAATGGATATTCCAAAAGGAACCGGAGGATCTTCCCGATTCCCGGAAAGCCATGTAAGTCCACTCAAAGATTGAATCAACAGATCCTGTCCCGCCTTATCCTTCCATGGAGGCTGATCACCATAACCGGTAATAACAGCATAAATCAGCTGCGGGTTGATGGCTTTCACCTGTTCATAATCCAATCCGATTTTTCCCATTACTCCCGGTCTGAAATTATGAATAAGAACATCAGCTTTTCGAATTAATCTTTTTACTTTCTCTATGTCTTTTTCCCCTTTCAGATTGGCAACGTAAGATTCTTTATTTCTATTGATCGTATGAAAAAGGAGGCTGTTTTCCCCTTCAAATAGATCTTTTATGGCCAACTTCCTGCCATTATCGCCTGTTCCCGGTCGTTCTATTTTTATTACTCTGGCTCCTAAATCAGCTAAGCGTAATCCGGCAGAAGGCCCCGCCAAAAACTGACAAAACTCCAGTACAATTAAATTTTCTAATGGTTTCATCTTATAGTCGAATAATATAAATCATTTAATTTTTGCAGCACCTTGTCCTCCTTTCCCCCTTTCAAGAGATAATTTCTAACCACATCGCCGCCGGAATCCTGAAAATCAAGATAGCCATTATATCGAGGTCGGAGATAAGATCCACTCAAAGTAGAATAGGTGTTACTAAAGAAATGATGACATTGGTTATTCACTTCTTCACTCTCCCAGGCTAATGCATGAGCCGACTGCCCACCGGCATTGAAAAATAACGTTTGTTGACATTCGGAAGATACAAGATACTCAAGATAGGATACCGCTGCATCCGTATGAGAGACCTCTGCAGAAACTGCAATCCCTGTTCCTCCAAGCGTAGATCGTAATGTATGCCCCTGTAATGCAACCAGATTTCCATAATGTAGAAGATGTGGAGCATATCCTTTCTTAGCATAATTAACATAACCATAAGCAAAAGGACAATACACAAATTCATCCGTCTGCGTCATCATTTCATAAACCTTGATGGGGTTCCAGTCAAAGCATCTTGTATCACATTTATCCAATAAGGTTTTATGTAACTGCAACGCTTTCACCCCAATTTCTTTACTTACTATTTGTTCTTTTGAACGAAAAGGTTCTTCTCCTAAAGTAGAACAAAACATATAAAAATTCATTAACGAATCAATAGGGATTGCAGGTACAACCACTCCTCCTTTTTCTGCTAACTCAAGGAGATCTTTATAAGTCTGAGGAATCTTTATCCCCTTTTCTTCTATCAGATCCGGACGAAAAGAAGCAACGGGGGCAGCTGCATCTATAGGCAGAGCCCACTGTCCTCCATCATAAGAATAGCTCTCAAAAGATCTTCCAACACTGTGCGTTGACAAATCAGACATGATATCCTTATCCAAATATTGTTCCAAAGGAAGCAGTGTTTTATTTTTCGCGGCGAATCCAGCCCAAGGATGATCAATCACCAACAAGTCATATTCTTTGGTTAATTGTGCAATAGGCTTATCAGCAAAATCCTGTAAAGTCCTTTTCTCCCAATGAATCTCTATATCGGAATGTAGTTCTCCAAATCTCTGAGCCGTTGCCACCATGGGGGTAAATCCTCTGGAATGATCCCAGGTCACACCTTTTAAAACATTTTTTTTCATTTAAAAACCTAATATTCTTTTTTTAAAAGTACTTAATAAGTTCAAATATAAATACTAAATTCATAAATAAAAAATATTTTCCCTTATCAATAAAAAAAAGTATATTCTTAATACCTTTGCAATAATTCATACTACCATGAGAAAAAAAGCGAACAACACTGCCGAGGAAGCAAAATATCATGCCCCGGCATTAGAAAAAGGGTTAGATATCATAGAATATATCTCAGCAGAAGCAAAATCCCTCTCTCAATCGGAAATTGCCGCAGGAATTAACAAAAATCCCAATGAGATCTATCGTATGCTTGTCTGTCTTCAGCAAAGAGGATTTTTATTACGAGATGAAATTTCAGGGAAATACCGGCTTTCACTCAAATTATTTAGCCTTTCTCATCGCCATTCTCCCATGGACGAGCTTAGAAGAACAGCAAGATATCCAATGGATGGTTTATCTGAAATCACACGACAGTCCTGCCATTTGTCCGTAATAAATCATGATAAACTTATTGTCGTTTCTCAATCTCGGAG
This sequence comes from uncultured Chitinophagaceae bacterium, assembly GCA_964647485.1. Classification (GTDB taxonomy): domain Bacteria; phylum Bacteroidota; class Bacteroidia; order Chitinophagales; family Chitinophagaceae; genus FW021-bin31. The sequence continues at coordinate 38,041 of CAZYHV010000025.1, forward strand.
TCCCGACCCCATTGCTTTGTCTGTAGAAGAGGGAAGTATCTTTTCTCTTATAGAGACCACCTCAGGTAAGATTTTATTGGCATACATGGGAGAACAAGAACAGAAAGAATTTTTAAGTCGGAACAAAATTTTCTCTACTTATTCAGCACAAAAACGAAAAGATTATATCAGCGTTCTGCAAAAAATCAGACAATTAGGTTACCATGAGACTTCCAGCGATCAGGCAGAAGGAGTAACAGATATAGCTGTACCTATCGGAAATGATAAGGAAGTTATTGCCTCCTTAACCGTATCCATCCTGTCCATACAGTTCAAAGAAACTGTTATGCATAAAAAGATTTTGGAAGCTACCCGGGCGACAGCAAATGAGATTTCACAAAATCTTGGTTTCAGATAATCCTTAAAAGGAGGTTGATCACATTTCTCTTATTGGAAAGATAAAAAGGAGGTTGATTTTACTTTCCGGGATTCAACTTCCCTTCTTTTTTTGCTTCTTTCCAACCTAAATATAATAGATTTGCATCTACTTCTTTTTTGGGAGATAGAAAACTAGCTCCCCAGCCAATAACAAAAATAATCAGATGAGTATAAACGCCCAGCATAAGCTTGTGTTGTGTAAAATTCCAGTTTCCAAAATCTAGGATTAAGTGCCGGTTTGTCTCTACACCCACTGTTGTAGAAGTTAAGACGGCATAGGTCGTAAATAACAGACATACAACCATGGCAATGTACAGTCCTCTCTTATTGGCTCGGGGCACTAAAAAACCCAAAAGGAAAATTCCGGCAATACCTCCGGAAAAGATGGCATATAAAATAAAGACCACTTGTAAAATACTCTGATCGCCCGTTAGAAGAAAAAGCGAACTGGTCAATACAGCAATCAGGCCGGCAATGACAACTAGATATTTACTCGTTTTAAGATAATGTTTATCACTCTTTGTCTTCTTCCATCTTTTATAAAAATCTTCTACAATCACGGCCACTAAAGAGTTTAGTCCGGATACAACTGTTGAGATAGCAGCAGCTAACAAAGCAGCTATGACCAACCCTACCATTCCGGGCGGCAATTCCGTCATAATAAAATAAGGAAAAACACTATCTGAACGTATATCTGCCGGTAAGATTCCCTGATGCAGAAAATAAAATACAAACAAAGCCGTTCCTATAAACATAAACAACATCCAGACCGGCACAGTCAACAAAGCGCCCATTAATGTAGCTCTAATGGCAGAACGATCCGTACGAGCCGTCAGATATCGTTGTATAATCGTTTGATCGGTAGCATATTTTTGAATGGCATAAAAAATACCGTTTATGACCATAACAATGAAAGTTAGCTTGCTAAAATCAACGGAATACGGACCAAAGCCCGTCTTATCATGCAACACGGCAACATGCCATATTTCAGGTAAGCCTCCATTGATACTATATATAAGAATAATAAGACAGACCAAGCCCCCTACAATCAACATAATACCCTGGATAACATCCAGCCAGATGACCCCTTCCATCCCTCCTTTGAGGGTAATGAGGATAAAAGTAATTCCAATCACCCATAAAATAATAAATGTGGAAGTATTGGTCATTTCTGAAACAGCCAGAGCCAGCAAAAAAAGGGTTGTGGACATACCGGTAAATATATTCAATACAAATCCAATGGAACCGTATAATCTGGCGATGTAACCAAAGCGTTTTTCAAAATATTCATAAACACTTAACCCAATGACTTTCCGGTATAAAGGGACAATAACCCAGATAACCACCACCAGCACCAATGGCACCATCAACCCCTGTACCAACAAAATCCAATTGGAAGAATACCCGGCCCCGGGATAAGCTAAAAAAGTAATACTACTAACAAGGGTAGCTAACATAGAAAGTCCGATAGCCCAAGAAGGGACCTTTCCACCTGCCTTAAAAAAGTTCCCGGTAGACTTTTGTTTTCTTGAGAAGAAAAAACCTACCCCCAATGAAAGGACAAGAGAAATACCTATAATAATATAATCAATAAGATGTAAACCGTGATTTTCCATGCCGAAGATATTTGAAAACTATAATTCATTTAGCTTTATAGCAGTAGGCCAATCATAACTTCCCGGTTTGAGCGTAATATGCATCCTGGGGATAGATGGCACAGACATTCTTATGACTCCATCAGATAATTCCTGATCAGGATAAAGGCTGACGATACCTAACTCATTTAAGATCGCGGAGGCCGTTGCTCCTCCTTCTATCATCAATTCATCTACTGCTCTTTCATTCAATACTTCTTTTACTGTTTGACTCATATTCGTTCTCAATATTTCCGATTGTCCTTTCTCATTATAAGTTACTGACGGGTCGGCAGATATCATTACAAAATCATTACAACTTAATAAGGACATGATTTCTTTAGACCAGTTTTGTAAACCATAAGAAGATTCCCTCCCTTTAATTGTCAAATATTTTGGTATCAGACTGACAGTTTTACCAAGTCTAATTGCATTAGCCACAAAAGACTTACTTTTGGAAAAGGCACTACCACAAACCATGAGTTTCTTTTTTCCGGTAAGAGAAAATGACGTCGTATGGGTTCTTTTTTGGAACACATCCACTTTTTCTTCTAATAATGCAGTAAAGAAACCGGAAGCTCCTGCCAGCAATCGCTCTTCTTGAGCATAATGGGTCCATTCTCGTAAATCCTCCATTGTTGCAGCATTACCAATAACAATTTTATTATGTGGAAGAGTCGCCCCAGGGGAAGCTAAAGATAATTGATGTGTTTCTTGCCCGCCCAAAAGAGTTCTTACGTCTGAAGATGTGGTCAAAAATTCCGGATCCTTTTTAAAATGGGTTTCCTGTAATTTTTTCTTTCCAATATAATAGATACCATCGCGTATGATACGTCCCAAATGAGGGTTAGCCGGAACCAGCAAAGCACTTTCTCTTCCAAAAATTTTCATCTGCACTTTTAATTCTTCGATAACGTGCCCACGTAAGACAGAATCCACTTTTTTATAGACAAATACTGATTTCAGATTAAGGCTTTTCAAGCGTTTCATTACTGTACTAACCTCAACTTCTGCCTCCTTCCACTTTTTAGATCGGCTATCCATAGCTATCACCAAAAGATCTAAAGAGGAGTCAATGGGTTCTTTCAACTTCATGAATACGCCTACCTTCATGTGATATCTTAACCCAATACCTCCAATTTCAGCTGCTCCGGTCAAATCATCTGCAATGACTACAATCATTGATTCTCTCTTTTATTCAGGGCAAATTTTGATGCATAATCAACCGCTAAAAGCATTGCATCCGGACTAGCTATGTTTTTCCAGGCAATATCAAAGGCCGTCCCATGGTCGACAGAAACACGAACAATAGGTAATCCTAAAGTAATATTCACACCTTTGACACTTTCCATCTTTTTTTTCTTGTTATTCCACTTAAAGCCGGCAACTTTAAAAGGTATGTGCCCCTGATCATGATACATAGCCACACAACCATCATAAAATCCGGTAATGGCCTTAGCAAAAAAAGTATCGGGAGGAACAGGGCCCTCCACATTCAAGCCCAGTTCTTTGGCTGCATCTATAGCAGGTACAATTTCTTTCTCTTCCTCATCTCCAAATAATCCTGAATCCCCCGCATGAGGATTGAGACCGGCCACCCCTATTTTACCATTTTTTATCCCTAATTGTTGGAGTCCGCCACTCAAGAGTTTGATCACCTCTAAGACCCTTTCCTTTTTTACCAAATCACAAGCCTCACGTAGAGAAACATGCGTAGACACATGAACCACTCTAAAATTCTTTTCAGCCAGCAACATTCCATATTCTTGTGTATGAGTATATTGGGCATAAATTTCAGTATGTCCCGGAAAATCATGTCCGGCTTCATGAATAGCTTTTTTGTTAATAGGACCTGTAACCGTAGCATCTACATCCCCTTCCATAGCCAGTTTTATCACCGTAGTCACAGCTTCAAAAGCAGCATGTCCTGCCATAGAAGATATCATTCCGGGTTTCAAAAATTGAATATCTACATTATTCAGATCATAAACATCTAATATATTTTTGTCAAATTTTGCATCTTTGACCTTCTGAATTGCATGAACCTCTCCCTTCAACTCTAATTGTTCTATGCAGTGCTCTATTACTTTAGCATCTCCCACGATTAAGGGTCTGCATTTATTATGGGTTTGTTCATTTAATAAAGCTTTCACAGCTATTTCCGGACCAATGCCTGCCGGATCTCCCATCGTTATTCCAATAATTGGTTTCTTCATAATTTATTGATTCAAAAGTTCTTCTAATTGGGAACTATAGGCTTTAAATTCCTTTACAATAATCTCCCTCTCCTCCATATTCAATAAGTGCAGGGGAGGAATAACATAAGGTTCACACAAGTCGACTGTCTTCATTATCACTTTCAGTGCAGATAAAGAATCAGGGAGTAAACGTCCCTGTTGATACAAGTTTCCAATCTTATCGGAAACCTGTTGCCATTGTTCAGCTATTTGATCCTCTCCATTTTCTACAGCTTTCAATAATCGAACATAAACCTCCGGGAATACGTTCCCTGAGCTGGGAACAATCCCATCGGCTCCTAACTTTAATGCCATATAAGAGGCGGATGCCCAACCTACCAAATAGCTAAAATCAGACCGATCTTTCCATCTGGACACCGCTTCTTTCACTCTACCTGTATCTTTTTCCGAGTCCTTCAATCCTACAATATTTGGATGATGACTTAGCTTTTCTATTATTTCTAATGGAATACTCATATTCGTTGTAGAAAGAATATTATAAATCATTACAGGACATTGGCTTTTATCAGCTAAGTCTTCAAACCATTCTAACATAGCACTTTCGGAAAGTGGATATTGTGGCGGTAAATGTGCGACCACTACATCGATACCATTTTCTGCAGATTTTTTCGCAAGCTCTAACATATCTTCATGACAAACCGCAGAGACAGAGGCATACAAACAGCTACCCTTCTTTTTAAAGGCAGATAAACCTTTTATTAGGTCGATTCTATCTTCAAAAGGAATAGATAATCCCTCTCCGGTAGTTCCCATCACAAAAGGATGGCATTGATGGTCTATTAATTTCTGGACGAGTATTTTAATATGGTCATGATCTATTTTACCCTCTCTGGTAAAAGGGGTAATCATCGGAACCAAAACACCATTATATTTTTTCATTCTATTCTTTTAATAAGCGGATTGATAAATTTTTATCGCATCTTCATAATGAACTTCCCTGACATTATTTTTTAATAGTCGAGTAACCTTCATCGCATCATGAGCCATACTTTCTATCACATTTTCATTCATGTTTAAGGCTGAAAGAGTAAGGGGCATTTCACATTCTTCCATCATTCTACTTATAAAATGAATTCCCTCTTTTGCTTCCTCTTTTGCTGTCTTTGCAGCAGGGCATCCCATAGCCCTTGCAATATCTGCATACCGTTCCGGAGCAGCCGCCAGATTAAACTCAAGAACATGAGGCAATAACAATGCATTTGACAATCCATGAGCAATATGAAAACGACTTCCTAATGGATAGGATAAGGCATGTACTGCAGCTGTATTGACCGGACCTAAACATATTCCGCCATACATACTCCCCAACAGCATGGCCGATCGTGCTTCTATGTCCGTTCCATCTTTCACGGCCTTCACCAGATGGGCAGCAATAAGACGAATCCCTTGTAAAGCATACATGTCAATCATTGGATGAGCATAACGATTGGCATATGCTTCAATACAATGCGTCAGTGCATCAATTCCCGTAGCAGCAGTCACAGAAGATGGCAGCGTAACCGTAAGCAAAGGGTCTGCATATACCCTGTCCGGTACCAAATAAGGGCTGATAATTCCCTTTTTTTGTCCATCTTGTTCATCCAATAATATAGCATTAGGAGAGACTTCACTTCCTGTACCCGAAGTCGTTGGTACACAAATCAACAAAAAGTCTCTTCGCTTCAACTTACCGATTCCGGTAATCTCTTCCAGAGACTGGCTATTATTTATCTGGGCTGCCAATAACTTAGCGATATCCATGACACTTCCCCCTCCTATCCCGATAATCCCATCAGGTACTTCCTTCTTGGTCCGCTTTAAGAGCCTTCTAAAATCTTCATTTGTAGGTTCCCTTTGTATAGAAGTATCTGTAACCACCTCCATTCCACTTTCACGAAGTGCATCAAAATGCTTTTCAAGCTGAGGCACAATAGGGGGCAATGTTAATACAAACACTTTCTTTAAGTGATAAGACCGAAGGTCATCTACCATCTTATCTATACATCCCTCCCCGAAGTTTATTACCCGAGGCTGGTTAAGCGCTAAAGGTTCTTGTATCATAATTTTTAACTTTTAATAAATGTCTTTATTCGTCTGATAACATTAATTTAATATCTTTTGCTCTTGATTGTGGAGTAACTTGCAACTTATCCAATTTGCCGTTTTGTAGAGATGCTTCCACAACCGTTTGATCAGGGGCATGTAATTTAAAATGCACATCTTCTCTTTTCGGCCAGGCAGGGAAAAGAAGGATTGTATCTCCTTTTGTCTGGAGCAACATTTCTTGTAATCCTATCATACCGGAACCGCCCCAATTATGATCGGGCGTCCAATCAAAGCCGGGTCCCCAAAAGGCAGGAAAACGTCGACCGGAATTTTTTAATTTTTTAAAAGTCAAATCTGTCGCTTCTTCCGTCAATCCAAGGCAAGCTGCAAAAATATTATCCTGCTTCCACCCTTTATATCCTCGGTGCTTTATTGCATCTGTATCATACTTCCAGGTATTTAAGGCAATGTCCGGATCCGGTTTTCCGACACCATATATATGCCATGGAAATACAGGGTAAAGCTGGGGTGTTTCTGTATTATTTATTCTTTGCCATAATGCTGCAGGAGCAATTGTTTTATGACCTTCGAATTGACGAAAACTCATAGGAGGAATTTGATCCAACATTGTTTTAAAATACGGTCTCTTCTGAGAGCTCAATTTTTCTTTTGGAAGAGCTAACAGTTCTTTCAATACTGTTTTTAGTGCTGCAATAGTGGAAGTGGCATTATATGCCATTTTGTAAGTTTCCGCAGCAGATCCGGGAAATAAAACGAGATGCCCCTCTCCATCCAAAACTTCTTTACCTCTCTTTTTAGCTAAATACTCATAATGTTCCTTAAAGAAAACCAAACAACTTTCTATAAGAGGAATATATTTTGAAATATCTTTCCCACTATAGTTATGCATTTGCAATATCATGTGGCCAAATTCAAGAACCGTGTCCCACTCATATTCTAACCAGGCATTATATTGCATTCCCTTATCATAATTTCCAGGTCTCTCCCACCCATACTCACTACAATTTGGCAGACCAAAATTCTCTAATTGCTCAGTAAAACTAGCGCCTTCATGTCCCCAATAAATTTCACTTCGCAAAGTGGCGTTATGAAGCAATCGAAGATAAAAATCAAAAGCCGGTTTCATCATTTCAAAATCACCATTTTTCAGCATTGGATAATAAACCAATCGTTGATTCTGAGCCGTAAAGGTTCCTCCTCCCCATCTCCTAAAATCGGGTGTAAAGGTATAAGAACTATCTACCAATACAGGGTCATAAGTGAATAATCCACCATTAAACTTAGTCGGATAGCTGCCAAAAGCATTGCACGCTAACATATATCGAAAAAGCTGGTAATTTCTACCGGATTGCCAGGGGATGGAAGCTTCTTTTTTTTGATGATTATCAATAAAAATAAAGCTTCGTTCCCAAAAATTAGCCCACCATTTTTTAGTTTGTTTCCAATCCTTATGAACCTTATTTTGGGACTTATTTACTTCTTCCTGCAACTTATTTTCCCATGCTGCAATTGTTGGCGTTTTTGCCGTTTGTAAAGAGACTGAGAAATCAAAAGAAGAGGCTGCCTTTTTGCTTTTTAACCGCCATCCGGAATAATCCGTATTCATATATGTTCCCGAATACTTACCAGCAGGATATAACTGTTTTCCTTTTACCAATCCTCCAAAGGTGAGATGCTTTAAAGGATTAAACATTTGAGATTTAACGGAATCAAGCCCTTGCTGCTGCACTGTAACATCAAATATTGTGGTGTCTTGATTTCTATGATAAAAAAGGACGCCTTGATCTTTGAACTGAACCTGATCTTTATACACTTTAACGACTCCCTGCGGTGCAAACTTGTAAGAATTTTCTAAATTTTCTTTTCCTGTAACAATTCGATCTTCGCTCCGCCAATTCTCGTACCCTACCGATACATGGATGTTCTCATTGCTTTTAACCGATACATGGATTACCGGATTAAAAACATCCACCCAGAGATGAACATTAGCTTTTATTCCGTTATGCTGTCCCTGAATATAAATACTCCCATCTTTCAGATTAAGCTTTTGACTAAAGTCTTTACCCGCTAAAGGATTTGGAGAAAGTTTTACTCTGATTCTGCCCAGTTTCAACAAAGCATTATTTTCATCAAAAGCTCCGCCTCTTGCCATATAAAATAAGATATCTCCTTGTTCTACCCATACATTCAACCCAACACTTCCTCCTCCACAGGGCATGGAAGCCCCCGAATTATGGCTTTGACTATCCCAGGTGATATTATAATTTTCCAATGCCCGGAACTGCGCATTGGAATTTATTGTCAGTACCAATAATCCTATCAGTATGGAAAATGTTCTCTTCAAAAGAATAAATTTATATCTCAGTATATTATGTATCTTAGTGCCTTAGTGCCTTCGTGGCAAAATGTTTCAAACTTACTTTTCATAGTGGACTCATTTTTTATACATTAATTTTATTACAATATACTTTTATCTCGCTCTCTATCCCTATTATAATTCTTCTAAGTTACCATCTAAATGATAGGATTTCCCTTTTTTAGCCTGAATATTTATTTCTTTTCCATTGTACTTGAGCGTATAACTTCTGTTTACTTTTGTTTTGAGATCTACCTTTTTTAGCCTCCCTTTTTTCCACAGTATATCCAACACTATACCTCCTCTGGCTTGCAAACCGGTTACCTTACCAAACGGCAAACTATCCGGTAAAGCGGGAAGTAACTCTATTGTTCCTGTCTCGCTCTGAACCAACATATTCGCAATACCTGTTGCTCCACCAAAGTTACCATCTATCTGAAAAGGAGGATGGGCATCAAATAAATTATTGTAAGATCCTCCTCTACTCTCCCTTCCCGGCATTTCGGAAGGACTGAGCATTTCTTGAAGTAAATGATAAGCATGATTCCCTTTTTTAAACCGATCCCATAAATTTATTTTCCACGCCAGACTCCATCCGGTTCCTTCATCCCCCCGATAAATAAGCGATTGTTCGGCAGCTTCCATCAGTGCCGTATCTTTCCAGATGATATCTTCTCCGGGGAAAACGCCCCACAAATGAGAAACATGACGATAATGATCGGCAGTATCATCCACATCCTGCATCCATTCCTGAAGCTGTCCATAGCGACCGATTTGGTTAGGAGCAATTTCCTGATATTTCCGTTTCAATGTATCGGTAAGGTCTCCCTCCTCACCTAATATTTTGGCTGCTGCAATACAATTTTTAAATAAATCTCTAATAATCTGATGATCCATCGTCGGCCCTGCCACAAGCCCACCATGCTCAGGAGAATTAGACGGGCTACTAATTAAATAACCTGTTTTCGGATCTTTAATTAAATAACAATTAAAAAATTGGGCAGCAGATTGCATAACAGGATAGGCAGTATCTCTTAAAAAAGTGGTATCCTGTGTAAATAAAAAATGATTCCACAACTGATGACAAAGCCATGCCCCACCCGTAGGCCAAATACCATGGTTGGCATTATCTATCGGAGCCGTGCCCAGCCAAATATCCGTATTGTGATGCAAAATCCATCCGGGACAATCATAATAGTCCTTAGCCGTTTCACGGCCATTCTTTGCCAGATTCATCATCATCGCAGACAACGGCTCAAAACAGTCCGATAAATTCAGTACTTCTACCGGCCAATAGTTCATCTCCAGATTGATATTCGTTGTATATTTGCTTCCCCAGGGAGGGCGCATTTTATTATTCCAAATCCCCTGCAAATTAGGCGGATGAGTTCCAGGGCGAGAGGACGAGATCATTAAATACCGGGCATACTGCATATATAATGCAACCAACGCAGGATCGGCCTGCGTATCAAATCGTTTAATTCGTTCATCTGTAGGATCATCTGATGCTGCTGTTCGCCCAAAATCGACAGAAAAACGGTTAAAATACTTTTGGTATTCCTGAATATGTTGAGCTTTGAGCTTCTCATAATCCAATGCAACCGCTTTCTTCATATCCTGAATACAAATCTTCTCCGGATTCCCGCTAACATCCTTATAATTTTTAAAACTTGTACCGGCAACAAGATAAAGGGTCGCACTATTGGCCGCATCGACATTAATTTTTCCGGAATCCACCACCACCTTTCCTCCCTCTGTCTTCACCAACAAACGGCTCGCTCCCTGTAACACTCCTTTTTTAACTTTTAGGTTTAATCCAATCGTATGATCATCAATTCTTTTTACCTGAGAAAGATGATGTTTGCTCGTAAGAGAAGCAACGAAATGAATAGCTTCCTTATGATCTGAAGACAAATGAATAACAATTGCACAAGCCGGGGCACTGGCAAAATATTCCCGGGTATAACGAACGTCATGGTCAACAAAAGTGGTCGTACTCATGGCATTTTCAATATCAAGCGTTCGTTTATACTCTTTGGCAGAATCTACATCGGGAAAATTTAACCACAAATCTCCAAAGGGTTGATAGGAGGCTTGATAATGTGGGAAATTGGGAGGGGTATTATTCTGAACCTTATACTTCCATTCTGTCTCAAGGTTTATCCCGTTTTGAGCGTCTTTTCCTTTAGGATAAACAGTCATCTTTCCATGATTCCCAAAATGATATCCGGCTAGTCCTCCTTTATTATCTGGATTTATGACTTGTATGGCAATTATATTATTTTTCTTATTCAGATAACGAGCGGGGATGATATATTCACGTACTTTACCTTTACCCTTTAGAGATCCTATAAAATGCCCATTCAAATAGGTAAAGTCCATATCTCTTATGTTGCCAAGAGCCAAGACAAGCTGTTTTCCAGACCATTGTTCAGGTAAATCAAAAGATTTCCGAAACCAAAAGGCACCATCCTCCCCTTTTAGTCCTGAAACGCTACGCTCAAATCCATCCGGAGTAGGTATGCTCATCTTCTTCCAATTGCTATCATTAAAATCTGGTGCTATGGGCAGAAGGTTTTCTGTTGTTCTAATGGTCTTTAACCATTGAGTAAATAAACTGTCATAGCTTTCTTCATTGTTCTTTTTCCCCATAAAATGTTGTTGCGCTAAAGCTTCTGCTTCCTCTTGCTTTCCTTTAAACAACATTTTTCTAATCTTAGGTAAATAGTTAGCTGCATCGCTTCTATTATAATCTCTCGGATCTCCGGTCCATAAAGTTTCTTCATTGAATTGAATATGATCCTTCTTTACTCCTCCATAAACCATAACCCCCAACCGGCCATTACCTATAGGAAGCGCATCCGTCCATTCTTTCGCAGGTTGACGGTACCATAATTTAAGATTACTTTCTTTCTTATCTTCCTTCTTGCACCCTACGATACAAACTATCCCTAAAATGGAGATCAATGCAACTTTAAAAAGAAAGTTTCTTTTATTTTTAAACGCCAGATCAGTCATTCTTATATTCTTCTAATTCTTAAGGTCGTATGCAAATTCTATCCTATAACTTTCCCGTTACACGCTTCAAGCTATCAGCATGAATAATCTTCTTCCCATCAGAGAATACGTTCAATCCTTTTCCTTTATGGTATTTTTTTCCGGTCTTGTCCCAAAGTATGGTCAACACATGCCCGTGATAATTCACTTTATCCAAACAAAACCAACTCCACTTTCCTTCCGGTATCAGCGGATTTATTTCAATAATATTATCCGGTCTTGGTTTCAATCCCACTAATCCCGATATAACTAAATCAGCAAAACCGGAATGATTGTAATATTTACTTCTTGGGCTGTAACCTTTTAACCAGGCACCCGTTTTTTCATCCTGGTATTCGCCAATAAAAGGCTTCCCGTTTTTTTGCATAGAATGGGCATACTGTTTTAACAAACGGAAATAATCTTCTTTGGTCATATCGTGTTGATGATAGTCGGTAAGCAGGTTAGCCAATCCTTTTAAGGTTTGCGTAGTAGCAAAAGGCCATATTGCTCCATCCCATTCACAATCCCCTACACCATGAGTTCTGAAGAAAGGACTTCTTCTTTCTGCCGTTGTAATTCCCCATGGTGCTTTAAAACCGGAAGTATCCTTGAGTTGATCCCATGCGACGCCATACTTTTGTTGATCATCGGGAAGGTCGAAATACCAGGGAATAAAACCAATCTCCTCTCGGGTTCCACACAGACTATCCGTTTTCGCCTCATATACTTCAAAGAAATGATCCTTCTGACTCCAGAGATTCTTCTCCACTAAAGATTTCAAATGAGCTGCTTTTCTGGCATATTCATTCTTTATACTATCTATTTTTACAATAGCAGCCATTTTTGATAAAGCCTTTGCATTGCCATACATGTAACTATTGATTGTGGGACGCGTGTTCTTAACATGTCTCCCTCCTCCTATAGATTCTTCCATACCGTCACGAACATCATATTGCCAAAACATTCCATCCTTCATTTTTTTCTCCTTTTCCCATTGTTTATAGTCTCTGTCCAGAGCAACAACCAAAGGAGCCATGTAGGCAGTGTCCACATCAACCAAGTATTTGTTATAGACTGCATCATCAATCCAACTGCTATATTTATGGAAAACCGGATGTTTTTGATAAGGATCATGGAATAACCAGTATCTTATGGCTTGATTTACATATTTTTTATGGTGTAACCACCGCGCCTCGTATATATGATGCCCCAAAGCACAACTTATGGAGTTATATTTCCCTGCATGCCCAACCGGAGTAAGAAATTCTGTAAAAATAAAGCCTTCCGGTGTTTGTACTATATGTTTACGGAAGGACCACCAGCGGTAATAATAAATCTCCTGTATCGTAGAATCCGGACATTCAAAAAATGGAATATTTTCAGACAACCAATCAAAAGCATCTTTATCAGGAACATAGTTTTTAATATTTTCAGTATCAATAGCATTGAAATAGGAAACATACTTTTTCAAAAGGTCTTTTCCTGTCACAGTGGTCGTCACCATCTTGCTATCCTGCTGTACCGGCAATTGGTGACACCCGCCCCATCCCAGAGCAGCTATAACTATTATTGCTAAAAATCGTATTTTCATTGTCCTTAAATTGTATTTATACTTCTCTCTTTTATTTTCCTTGGAAAAGAATTTAATCATTCAAATATAAATACAATTTTCACAAATAAAAAATCAATTTCAAATAGGCTAATCATATAGCCTTTTATGAAAAGATGCTATAAATATAAAGGATAGCATAATTGTTAACCAGAGACAGGGAGATATACTTTTATGCTAGATATGGCATATAGAAAGCCAAACTTACAATATACATAACCCTCAATTAGACAACATCTTACAATATTTAGATAATATTTTACATCTGATTGCTATTAATCGAAACTACTTTTGTATAAAACAAATAGCTCTAAAAAAAGCCTCGTTGTATTTTATTAAAATTCCTCTCCATGAAAGAATTCATATCCCTTAAATCATATACATCTCAACTTTTCTACTTTTCTACAAAACCTTATCTAGGTACAAGAAAATGTTGTTTTTGGGGAATTCTCTTATTTTTATCTTTCCTATCTGTTTCCATTGCGAAGGCGCAAATATTTGTTTCCACAGAAGGGAAAGATACCAATCCCGGAACACAACAAGCTCCGAAGGCCACCTTAAGATCGGCTTTACGTCAGGTCAGGGAAATACGCCGACTGGATCATTTTGATAAAAACAAACCTTTAAAAATCATTTTAAAAGGAGGTATTTATACCCTGGATGAGCCTCTTTTTATCAGACCGGAGGATGCCGGAACTAAAAAAGCTCCTACTTATATTGAAGGAGCTCCGGGCGAACAGGCTGTATTAAGCGGCGGAATTCCAATTAAAAACTGGAAACGATTAAAAAAAGTCATTCCGGGGCTTCCAGAAAAAGCCGTTGGAAAAGTTTGGGTCGCTGATCTACCAAAAGCTTTCTATGCAATGCCTCCTATCCGACAATTGTGGGTAAACAAACAGAAAGCTACCAAAGCCAGATGGCCTAACAAAGGAGACATGAAACAAATTATCGGTTGGGATCACAAAACACAAACTTGCGATATTCCTTTTTCAAACAATCAAATCGAGGATTTCAAAGGAGTAGAATTATTTATAAAGCAAAGATGGGAAATTGCCATTTTGCGTATTAAAAATGTAAAAAAGAAGAGCGATACCGGTCTACGAGTTAGTTTTCGGGAACCGGAAGGGCGCATTCAAAGCGAACATCCATGGCCTGCCCCCTGGATCTCCGAAGATACCGGAAATTCTCCTTTTTATCTGACTAATTCAATAGCATTCCTTGATGAACCGGGAGAATGGTTTTATGATATAAAAAACCACAAACTGTATTATTGGCCAAGACCCTCAGAAAAGATAAATTCAATATCTATTGTCGCTCCAATATTAGAAAATCTGGTACAGATAAAAGGTACAATAGATGATCCGGTAAAGAATATCCACTTTAAAAATATTTCTTTCCAATATGCCACCTGGAACCGCCCCACCTATAAAGGGCATGTACCTCATCAGGCGGGAATGCCTATGACAGATGCCTATAAATTAAAACCTTCCGGCGTAAGAGACAGAGACGAGTTGGAAAACCAAGCCTGGGTTGTTCGTCCTGAGGCGGCAGTGAGAATATCTTTTGCAAAAAATACATCTTTTGAAGATTGTTCCTTCTTGCACTTAGCATCTACCGCACTGGATTATAATATAGGCGTAAAAAATAACCTGATCAAAGGAAACCTGTTCAAAGATATCGGAGGATCAGGTATTCTAATGGGTGTTTTTTCTCCTCCCGGATTTGAAATCCATCGTTTATATAAGCCTAAAGATCAACGAGTAGTGGCAGATTCAAACCGAATAACCAATAACTTCCTGACAAACATAGCAAACGAAGATTGGGGGTCGGTAGGTATCGGACTGGGATATACGAGAAATTCTTTGATAGCGCATAATGAAATAGAAAACGTGAGTTATTCGGGAATAAGTATGGGATGGGGATGGAATCCCAGAAAGAATGTCATGAGCAACAACAAGGTTACCGCCAACAGAATTCATCATTTTGGCAAACATGACTATGATTGTGCGGGCATCTATACCCTGAGTGCTCAGCCAGGTAGTATCATTAGCAAAAATTATATCGACAGTGCTTATAAAGCCCCTTATCCGCATGCCCCTGCCTTTTGGTTTTATCTATACACGGATGAAGGCTCTGCCGGCATCACTTTGAAAGATAATTGGACACCGAGTAAAAAGTACCTCTCCAATCACGAAGGACCCGGAAATGTTTGGGAAAATAACGGGCATCAGGTAGATCAAATCATTAAACAAAAAGCCGGTCTTCGCTCCGATTATAAGCATCTTCAGAAAGAAAGGACTTCCGGAAGGGTTACAGAAAAAATAGATAAAAAACACAAACAATTAATTGAGCTAACCGTAAAGAATAAAGAATTTGATATCAATAAATTAAGGTCTTTCCTGCGTGAAAAAGAGATTAAGCCACAAACGCTTTACCGTTGGAAAAATCATATCGTCATTTTTGCAGACATCTGGAACGTTCTCGGTTTATTAGGGAATTTGAGAAAAGAATTCCCGGATGTAGAAGCAAAGTCCTTTTACAATCAGTTTTACAGATTCGATCGAAGTTCCTGTAAGGTTCCTTCAACAGCGGAGGATGTAAAATATATTATTATGACCGCTAACCTCATTGATAATCCCCAAAAACAGCAGGAATATCTGGCTTACCATGCCACACAACATCAAAAATGGCCTGAAGTTTCAAAAGGCTTTTGCCGGGCAGACTTCCAAAAATTATACTTATTTCATAATGGAAGGCAATTGATGCTGGTCATTGGCATTCCAAAAGATAAAACTTTATACGAATTAAATCCCAAAACGGAGAAAAACAATCCTCAAATGGTCAAGTGGAATAAAATGATGGCTCCCTATCAGGAAAATGTCGAAGGAAATAAAAAAGGAGATACCTGGGTTACTTTTAAAAAGATTCCTTTAGGTACGAAAACGAAGTAAATGCGACAAACAGGATTACAACTTTGCATCATAAAATACAGTTAGAAAAACATATCAAATATGAAAAATATAGGAATTCTCGGATTGGGGGAAGGAAGAAGTACCATCAGTGCAGCATTGAAAAGCCGCAAGGTTCATTTAAAAATGCTCTGTGACACTAACGAAGAAACCTGCAAACTACGATCCAAAGAGTTTGACTTTGATCATTATACCACACATTATGAAGACATGCTGAATGATCAGGGAATAGATATAATTGCCATCTATACCCCTGATCATCTACATGCGCAGCATGTCAAAAAAGCTTTGAAACATAATAAACATGTCATATGTACGAAGCCTTTCATTGATAATCTTGAGGATGCCAACGAATTACTGAACCTGCAAAAGCAAACAAAAAAGAAAGTCTTCGTAGGCCAAAGTTCAAGATTTTTTGAACCGGCCATAAGACAAAGAAAAGACTATGAATCTGGCGAAATAGGAAACCTGATTACCATAGAAAGTCATTATCATGCTGATCATCGCTGGTTTTTAGAAAAAGCGTGGGCTTTAGAGGATTCCTTCAAATGGCTCTATGGGGGGCTCAGTCATCCGGTGGATTTTATAAGATGGTATTTGCCCGACATCGAAGAAGTGATGGGATATGGAAACATCAGCCCGAACGGCAAAGCTTTTAATTTAAAGCATGAAGACACGATGCATTTTATCTTTAAAGCTGTTGACGGACGAACTGCAAGAGTGAGTGGAGTATATTCCTCTCCTACCCAGCCAACCCATCGCGAAAGTGGTATGAGTACAGTACTACGAGGAACTGAGGGAGCCAGCCAGGCAGATTATCACGAGCTAAGATATGCGATAACCGATCAAACCGGTGAATCAAAGACCATCACCTGGGGAGATAAAGAATTGAATCACTATTTCCGGTTCGAGGGACAAAGTCACCATGCCGGAGAATATCAAAATTACCTGGAATATTTCGTTGATTCAATAGAGGAAAGATTTTCTGCTTCCCCTGATATGAAAGAAGGCATTATAACCGTTGCGCTTTTACAGGCCATGGACGAAAGTTTAAAAACAGGAAAGCCTGTAAAAGTGAAAGAGCTATTAAAAAAATACAAGCTCAACTTATAAAGCATACAAAAAAAGCAAGGTAAATGGCCAACAATATCCTTTCAAAACTTACTTACACAGACTTATTTATCATAATCGGTTATCTGGTTATACTATTATACATAGGTTATAGAGCAAGCTTTGGCAGTAAAAATAAAAAAGATGAAACCTTATTTTTGGCCGGAAAATCGCTTAAATGGTATAATATAGGTTTTAATATGTGGGGTACCAATGTAGGTCCGTCCATGTTATTGGCTTTTGCAAGTGTTGGCTACGCCACAGGAATTGTAGCCGGAAATTTTGAATGGTACGCTTTTGCCTTCTTACTCTTACTTGCTGTCGTATTCGCTCCCAAATATATCGCCAGCCAGACAACGACTTTACCGGAATTTATAGGTCAACGTTATGGTAAAAATACACGAACGATCCTTGCCTGGTATGAGCTGATAAAGGTTTTAATTTCATGGCTTACCCTTGGACTATTTGCAGGTGGTTTCCTGATTAGACAAATATTGGGTATTCCTATGTGGGAATCTGTCATCGTCCTGGTTCTATTCGCCGGTTTATTCGTTTTTGCCGGAGGACTAAAAGCCATTGCTAAAGTGAATGTTTTTCAAATGATTTTATTGATAGCAGTATCTTTACTTTTATGCATCCTTGGACTCAATAAAGTCGGAGGATTTGGTGCTTTAGTGGCTAAAACTCCGTCAGATTACTGGAGTTTGGTAAGACCGGCATCAGACGCTAATTATCCGTGGTATGCCATTCTTTTAGGCTATCCGGTTTCTGCTGTCGCCTTTTTCTGTACGGATCAGGCCATGGTTCAATCCGTATTAGGAGCTAAAAATTTAGAGCAGGGGCAATTAGGTGTAAATTTTATAGGTTGGTTAAAAATCTTATCCCTGCCCCTGTTTATCATTCCGGGAATCATCTGTTTTGTTTTATTCCCTCATTTAAGTAGCCCGGATGATGCATACATGGCTTTGGTAACTACTTTATTTCCGCCGGGATTGAATGGGCTCGTCATCGTCGTTCTAATTGCTGTACTAGTAGGAACCATCGGCTCTTCACTAAATGCGCTGAGTACTATTTTTACCCATGATATTTATGCAGAAAAAATCAACCCAAATGCCAATAATAAACAACTTATTAAAGTCGGCAGGTTTACCATTTTAATAGGATGTATCTTAGCTGTGTTAACGGCCTTAGCCATAGATAGTGTCAAAGGATTAAACCTCTTTGATATATTTCAGTCCGTGCTCGGATTCATTGCTCCGCCTTTTGCCGTTACTTTTTTACTGGTCGTTTTTTGGAAGAAAACAACAAGAAGAGCTGTGAATTTTGTATTAATATGGGGATCAATAATGAGTCTGGGAATAGGTGCACTCTTTTTGTGGGTCTTTCCCGCCAATGTATATGATTTTTGGCCTCATTATTTATTTCTGTCTTTTCTCATCTTTGCATTACTATTTATATTGGCTATTCTTATTTCTATTACGGATCCACATCCTTATAGAAGCAATTTAAAACTGGAAAAGCCACCGAAAACAACATCAAAGGTCAAAAAAGCATGGGGATTATTGGTTATAATAATGATTATATTATATATTATTTTTCATTAAAATAACATATAACAGGTAAGATCTTATAGCATTAAGGACAAGAAGATACATCATAGGCGATAGTTAAAGACTTAATTTTGACCTTTAATCTTTATAAGAGAAAAAGGCGCCTCATGTAGTTTTCAAAATACCAAAGCCCGATTAATAAAAACAGTTAAAAATGATTTTAAAAAGACTTTCGTATATAATACTTTTAGGCACAGGAATCTTATTCTGTCTTACTGTAAATGGACAAAACCAACTTAAAAATCCTTTATTTACCATTATCGGTGGTCCTGACACGCCCGTAATCAACAAAGGAATGCCTGGAACAGAAGGTATATTAGGAGGTTTTGAAGGAGGTCGTTGTTTAAAAGTAGGTGACACCTATCATTTATTTCCTACAGAAAGGGCCGGTGAAAATGGAGTTCCCGCATATTATGACAGGGTAAAAACCCGAATAGGTCATTGGGTCAGTAAAGATGCTATTCATTGGAAGAGAGTCAGCACTTTATACCAATCAAGTGGTCAATATGCTGTCTCGGATTATGACAATCCCGCCAATGACCGACGATCCGCTATTTGGTCTTTTATGCCCATATTTAATAAGAAAACAAACAGATGGAATGCTTTCTATGTAGCATATACCACTAGTAAAACCATTGAGCCCAATCATTCCTTTGGTAGGATATGGCATGCCGTTTCTGAAAAAACAGGATATGATGAAATTGGCGGCCCATATAAAGACAAAGGCATCGTCATGGAACC
>CAZYHV010000026.1:0-56497 GCA_964647485.1 uncultured Chitinophagaceae bacterium
TTGACTACTTGACTACTTAACTATTTGACTACTTGACTATTCGACTACTTGACTACTTAACTATTTGACTACTTGACTATTCGACTACTTGACTATTTGACTACTTGACTATTTGACTATTTGACTATTCGACTATTTGACTATTCGACTATTTGACTACTTGACTACTTGACTACTTGACTATTTGACTACTTGACTATTTGACTATTTGACTACTTGACTACTTGACTATTTGACTACTTGACTATTTGACTACTTGACTATTCGACTACTTGACTATTCGACTACTTGACTATTTGACTATTTGACTACTCGACTATTCGACTACTTGACTATTTGACTACTCGACTATTCGACTATTTGACTATTCGACTACTCGACTATTTGACTATTTGACTACTTGACTATTTGACTACTTGACTATTTGCCTATTCGACTATTTTTCTTTTATTTGTGGACATTTCCGGTATATTAAAAACAAATAATGACGCTCCATTTTAAATACAGAAGACGGGAAGTCATCGAGGCGCTACGTTTTCACTTTATGAACAAACCCGAAATAAAGCTTTTTCGAACCTTTTTGATTCTTTTAGTGATCGCTGCTTTCATAGGCTATTTTACAGATTATATCAGTCTGAATGCACTCACTTGGATTTTTATCATATTTATTGCTTTGGTCTTTCTGTTATGGTTCATTCTCCCATTTTCTGTTTATCGACGAGCTCATACCTTCCGGGAACCAGAACTCACCCTCAGCGTATCAGAAGAGACCCTTACGATAGGAACAAACAAAGGCAAGAGTCGAATAGCGTGGCAACGTTTTAGTAATGTAATGGAGACAAAAGACTTTTTCTATCTCTATCGTTCCAATAAATCCTTTTTTCTCATCCCGGCAAATGCCTTCAATAGTAAAGAAGACAGGATTACCTTTAGTAAGATGCTACAGAAGATCTTCTCTGACTATACCTTTAAGTAAGTGAAAATTTCTTTGATCTAAGCTGCTTGTTATTGTTTACCTTTACCGTTCATGAGTTCCAGATCTCAAAACAGCAGTATTTTTATTAGTCTATTTATAGCTACTGCTGCTACCATGTTGGGGATTGGTATCATTGAGCCGATTATGCCTCTCTATGCCAAAAGTATGGGAGCCTCCGGGGTCATGCTAGGTTTAATTTTTTCGGGTTTTGCTTTTTCCAGAGCCGTTTTTGCTCCTTTTATTGGAAAGCTTTCGGATAAAAGAGGAAGAAAAACCTTTTTGCTCGTCGGCATCGGTCTATTTATACTTTTTTCTATTTTGTATGTCTTGGCAGACACTCCTTTCAGCCTCGTTAGTATACGGGCGGCACAAGGTCTGGCATCCGTCATGGTTACCCCTGTAACTCAAGCTTATATTGGTGATATTACTCCAAAAGGAAAAGAAGGGAGCTACATGAACCTCTTTTTTATTTCTTTTTTCGGAGGAACGGCCATTGGCCCTATTTTAGGGGGAATTCTTTCGGATCATTTTTCTCTAGAAGCTCCTTTTTATGCAATGGCAATTGCTGCTACTATCGCATTTTTCCTTGTCTTATTTCTTGTTCCGGACACCCAATCCAAAACAGAAAAAAAAGGAAAAGAAAGGATCGCCTTTTTTAAAGGCTTCAAAGCAGTAATAAAAGATAATAAGATGCGAGCTGTTCTCATTTATCTTTGGGCAAGAGGTTTTTATCGCTGGGGGTTTAATTCTTTTTTCCCGGTTTTTGCTATTCAATTCGTTGACCTAAGCAAAACTCAAATAGGCATTGCCTTATCGGGTTATATGCTAGCTGGAGCGGCATTACAATACCCTTCAGGTATTTTTTCGGATAAATATCCACAGTACAAAGGTCATTTTATTCTCATCGGGGGATTATTAAGTGCTCTCTGTATGTTCCTCATTCCATCCCTTTCTAACCTCTATACCATCATTGCATTAATGCTTATTATGGGCATGACCAGTGCCGTAGCGCGGGCTTCAACCTTTGCCATCCGGACAGAACAAGGAAGAATTCACGGCATGGGTACAGTAACGGGATCCTCTACAACTTCCATTAGTTTCGGACAGGTCGTAGGACCTATTCTTTTCGGATTAGTTGTAGATTTCTTTAACATCCCTGATGCCTTTTATTTGGGTGGAATTGTAGGGTTGTTAGGTTCCTTCTTTGCCTTCTATTTTATGAAAAAGGTGAAAGAAGAAAAATACAATCCGGCTTATTAACAAATAGGAAAATAAAACCGGATTGTCTCTTTTATTTTTCCAGGTACATTACCTCTTTAACCAACTTCACTGTATTTTCCATGCTGGGTAAATATAACTTATTCAAATTGGGGGCATAATGCATAGGGGCATCAACTGAAGTTAATCGTCTGACAGGAGCATCCAAATAGTCGAAGCCTTCTTTTTGAATACGATAAGCAATTTCAGAAGACACACTGGAAAACGGCCATTGTTCTTCAACGATAACCAGTCGATTTGTTTTCTTCACAGACTCTAAAATAGTATGCCAATCCAGAGGTCTGACGGTACGTAAATCTATTACCTCCGCATCAATATCTTCCTTAGCCAACTCTTCAGCAGCATCCATAGCCACATTCATCATCTTATTGAAAGAAACGATGGTCACATCTTTTCCTTCTCTTTTAACATCGGCTTCACCAATAGGGATGGTATATTCTTCTTCCGGCACTTCTCCTTTGGAGGTGTACATAATTTCACTCTCCATAAAAATTACCGGATTATCATCGCGAATGGCTGATTTTAGTAATCCTTTAGCATCATAAGGATTCACCGTAGAAATAACTTTTATTCCCGGGATGTTCGCATAAATATTTTCAAAAGCAGTAGAATGTTGTGCACCTAACTGACCCGCTGAACCATTAGGTCCGCGAAATACAATTGGACAACCAATTTGACCTCCACTCATTGCCAACATTTTGGAAGCCGTATTTAGGATTTGATCCAAAGCCAACACTGCAAAATTCCAAGTCATAAACTCTACTACAGGACGTAATCCATTTTGTGCCGCTCCCACTCCTACGCCGGCAAAGCCCAATTCGGTAATCGGGGTATCGATAACCCGGTCTTCCCCGAATTCATCCAACATTCCCTGACTCACTTTATAGGCTCCATTATATTCTGCCACTTCCTCCCCCATAAGGAAAACGTTCTCGTCACGACGCATTTCTTCACTCATAGCTTCTCCCAGGGCTTCTCTTAAGGCTATTTCTCGCATCATTATTTTTTTTACAAATGAACTAAATCTTATTTGGACATGCAAAAATACTTTTTAAACTTGAAAAAGCCAACCCGAATATTTCAAAGGGAGCTTCTCTTTTTGTTTTATTTCTTCTTTCCCCTATACTTTAAGGGTTTAAATCCTATTCAAAACCTTATAAAGAAGATTATCATGCAGAAAGATTAATCTTAAAAATCATTCCATTTTTTTCGTTCTTTTTTCTTTTCGGCCTGTTTTTTCTTCTTTTCTAATCGTCGTTTATTAGCAGATGCAGGCGGTCTTGTTCGTTTTCTTTTCTTAGAAGGTTGCAACGCCTTATTTACCAAATCATTCATCTTAGCAACAACCCGAGACTTATTTTGCCATTGCGTTCGTGCTTTTTGAGAACGGACATGCAATTGATCGGATTTATTGATTCGATTGGATAGCTTCTTCCTTATTTTCATTTTCTGTTCTTCCGTAAGCTTCATAGATCCGGATATATCAAAGCGAGCCTCCACCATTGTCTCCACTTTATTTACGTTTTGACCTCCCTTTCCTCCGCTTCGTGCTGTGTGGAATTTTAATTCCGATGTTATATCTACTATTTTTTTCATAACGATGACAAATATACCTCTTTCGAAGAAGGAACAATTTTCTCTTTGAGAATTTTAAAAAGGGCAATAAAAGCCAATCTTATTGTTTTCTAAATAAAATGCTATCTTTGTAGCGTTATGAGTATAAACATCCAACGTAGAAATGCTCCTGAAAGTATACTGTCTGTAGCGCTTCCAAAAGCCTGTTTGACTGATGATTTAAAATTGGTTCATGAGGAAGATACAGTATTAAAGGAACAATTCCATCTGCAAGTAAAAAGTTATGCTTTCCCACAGGCATGGCCTATTGAAGATGTAGGTCTGGTATACTATAACACCCAATCGACCAACAAAAAACCTTCTATTCAATTACATTACTGCATTGTCGGTAATCGTTATTGTAATAATCCTGCTTGTCAGAATTCCGGATGTGAGCTTTCCAGAAAACACAAACGCAATAAGCCGGCACCCATCATGGAGGTAGTCAACATTAGTTATCTTCCGGGCATGCTGAATCAGTATGACACAACTGAGTTAGCAGCTATTTTCGAAGAAGGAGGTCAATATGTCAAAAGATTTTCTCCGGGAACAAAAACAAAAGTTGCGTTGGAACAAATGCTCCATCATTCATACAAAGGAGCACTAAAAAATATTCATATACAGAGTAAAAGCTTGGAACTCCTTTTATACAGTTCAGATCAATTTATTAAACACGATGAAGAAGAACTGTATGGCTGTCGTTTTCTATCACATAAAAAAGATAGAGAAAAACTTGTAAAGGCCAGAGATATTTTAATGTCCCACTTAGATTCCCCGGTAACGATTAAAGAGTTGGCGCGAATGGTTGCTATGAATGAATGTTATCTTAAAAAGGGATTTAAAGCTATGTTTGGCACAACCATCTATGATTATTTCCAAAAAGAACGGATGGAAAGGGCGCGTTTTTTACTAAACGAAAAGGGGCTGCCGGTTTCTGAAGTGGCTATTATGATGGGGTATTCCTGTATCTCTCATTTTAGTACCGCATTTAAAAAACATACCGGAATCAAACCTTGTGAACTCTTAAGATAGCCTCCTCAAAACAAACGTCTTTGTTTTGGTAACAATTGAAAAGATTTTCGATGATATCGTGTAGCACCATGTTGCTCAATGGCTTTTCTATGAGCGACCGTCGGATATCCCTTATTTTTTGCCCATTGATAAACCGGAAATTCTTCATTTAACTCTTTCATATAATCGTCCCGATATGTTTTTGCGAGAATACTAGCTGCAGCTATAGCTGCATATTTCCCATCTCCTTTTATGATACATTCATGTGCAATATCAGGATAAGGCGTAAAACGATTCCCATCGATCAATAAGAGCTCAGGTTTTTCAAAAAGCTGAGCTACGGCAAGATGCATCGCCCGAAATGAGGCATTGAGAATATTGATTTGATCAATTCCCTCATTATCTATATACGCCACTCCATAACTTATCGCCTCTTTTTCAATAACAGGACGTAGCAGATTCCGATCTTTTTCTCTCAGTTTTTTAGAGTCATTTAAAAGAGGATGTTCAAAATCCTCAGATAAGATAACAGCAGCGGCAAATACCGGACCGGCCAAACATCCTCTTCCGGCTTCATCGCATCCGGCTTCTACCTGACCGACTTTATAACAAGGTTTTAACATCAGGTAAAGGTCTATAAAAATATTGAGAATCTTATTGTTTCCCCTTTTCTTTGTTAAGATTGCGACAGAGAAAACAAGGAAGAGCCGGATTACCGAGAACTTAAAGCCAAGCTATCAAATTTCTATTATATCTTTGCCCCTCATGGAGAATACGCTGGTTTCAAAACGGACACGACCGGTAGCCATTTGGCTACTAGTAGGAGTTTTTATGATTATGGTACAGGTGCTGCTAGGTGGAATCACTCGACTCACCGGTTCCGGTCTATCAATTACCCATTGGGATGTTATTGTAGGCGCCTTACCGCCTTTCAGTCATCACGACTGGGTAATGAAGTTTCACCAATACCAGCAAACTCCTCAATATAGAATACTGAATGCCGATTTTAGTTTGAGTGATTTTAAAGCGATCTTTTTTTGGGAATGGTTTCATCGTTTTTGGGCAAGACTCTTAGGTGTTGTTTTCCTTATTCCATTCCTTATTTTCCTCATCCAAAAACGCTTTGTCAAAGGAATGGTTAAGCCAATGATAATTTTGTTTCTTCTTGGCGGATTACAAGGGCTGATAGGATGGATTATGGTCATGAGCGGTTTATCGGGAGACAATATCCGCGTAAATCATGTTAAACTGGCAATCCATTTCATTTCCGCTATGGTTTTATTGTGTTATACCCTTTGGTTTGCATTAAAACTTCTGATTAAAGAACAAGATCGTACGCTGACTCCCAAAGTTCATACCTTCACTGTTTGGATGATTATTCTTTTAGGTCTTCAACTAATCTATGGTGGTTTTATGGCCGGATTGCATGCCGCATTAGCTGCACATACCTGGCCAGATATTAACGGAAAAGCTATCCCCGCCGGGATGGGACGCTTAACACCTCTACTCAACGACTTAACAGGGAACCCTATCACCGTACAATTTATACACCGTGGTCTGGCCTATCTCCTGCTCATTCTAACTATTTTTTGGTGGATAAATGCGAGAAAGACAAATAAAAACAAACGTTTATTCCGCTTATCCTGGATTCCTCTTGCTTTTGTGTTTTTACAAGTCATTTTGGGCATACTTACCGTCTTAGAGAGCAGCATTCACATTCCCATTCATCTGGCAGTAACCCACCAATTTGTCGGCATGTTATATCTTGTTTCTCTGTTTTTTATGTTGTATCTTGGCAAAAGAAAAAGTATCAATGTAAAAAAATAGATATGAGACCCATCAAAACAGGACTTTGTGCCTATGGAATGTCGGGACAAGTCTTCCATGCTCCCTTTTTAGACTGTCTGGAAGAATTTGAATGGACGGCAGTTACTGAACGACATCAGAAAAAAGCTACAGATCACTATCCCTATGTTCACTCTTATGATTCCATAGAAGAGTTATTCAACGATAACTCATTAGAACTTATCATTGTCAATACCCCCAATGTGACTCATTATGAATACTCGAAAAAAGCCTTACTTTCGGGGAAACATGTTATTGTAGAAAAGCCCTTTACCGCCACTGTGGCAGAAGCAGAGGAACTCATAAATATTGCAAAAGAACAGGATAAAAAATTAGTCGTCTTTCAAAACAGACGTTGGGATAGTGATTTTATGATCGTTAGACAAGTCCTGGAAAGCAAAAAACTAGGCTCTCTTATCGAAGCAGAATTCCATTATGATCGTTATAAAATGGCTCCCAGTGTAAAGAAACATAAAGAAAAAGCAGCGCCCGGAGTAGGTCTAATCTATGATTTAGGTCCTCATTTAATCGACCAGGCAATAACACTCTTTGGAAAGCCAAAGTATTTGTTTGCCAGAATAGAGACTCATCGTCCTCATTCCCTCGTAGATGACTATTTCATGATTCAACTACAATATCAAGGCTTTAGCTGTACGCTCAAATCCAGCTTGTTGGTCTGTGAACCTCTTCCTGCCTATATCCTTCATGGCACAGAAGGCAGTTTTCTTAAATCTCGCTCTGATGTACAAGAACAAGACTTGCAGCTAGGAAAGAATCCCTGTTCGCAAGAATGGGGAATAGATCCCAAAGAAGAAAAAGGACTTTTACATACCTTTCAGCAGGGCACTGATCTCCGTAAACAAGTCACTTCTCCAAATGGAGATTATACCCACTTTTTTAAGGGGATATATCAAAGTATAAGGGAACAAAAGCCAACCCCTATTCCTTTGGCAGATTCCCTCTTAAATATAAGGTTAATCGAAGCAGCACTCCAAAGCCAGAAAGAAAATAGGGTGGTTTCTGTTTAATCTTCTTTCACTAAAATCTGCTCTCTTCCGGGGCCGGTAGAAACATATTGGATTGGGATTTCCAAATATTTCTCGATATACGCTAAATAAGTATGCATTTCTTCTGGAAGATGAGCAAAAGTATCTGCAGAAGCCGATGGGGTTTTCCAAGCATCAAAGGAAGTATATACCGGACGGACATCATCTTCCAGACTAAAAGGGAGTTGTTCTGTCTCTGCCCCATCTACTTGATAGGTGGTACAGGCTCTAAGATGATCAAACTCATCTAATACATCCGCTTTTGTCATTACTAACTGAGTTACTCCACTCAGCATACAAGTATACTTCAAAGCTACTAAATCAATCCATCCACAACGACGAGGACGACCGGTAACCGCACCAAATTCATTCCCTACTTTAGCCAGCTTTTCGCCATCTTCATCAAACAATTCTGTTGGGAAAGGTCCACTTCCAACCCGGGTACAGTAAGCTTTTGTCACTCCGATAACTTCTCCTATTTTTGAAGGAGCAACACCTAAACCGGTACAAACGGCAGAAGAAATCGTATTTGATGACGTCACATAAGGATAAGTGCCGAAATCGACATCCAACATACTTCCCTGAGCCCCTTCAGCCATAATTTTCTTTCCTTCTTTCAACAAATCATTAATAAAAAATTCTCCATTAACGATGTTCAGACTCCTGAGATAATCTACGGCAGCAAAGAAAGAATCTTCCCATTGTTCTACACCCTCTTGAAAGTCATAATGCGCTAGCATCCTAAGATGTTTAGCCTTCAGTTTTTCATATTTTTCTTTAAAATCAGGACTGAGGATATCCCCTACACGCAGAGAATTTCTTCCGGTCTTATCCATGTAAGCCGGTCCAATACCTCTCAGGGTAGAACCAATTTTTTCTTTTCCTTTTGCCAATTCAGAAGCTTTGTCTAAAGCCCGATGGGTAGGAAGAATCAAACTTGTCTTTTCAGAAATAAATAATTTCTTTTTCAAATCCAGCCCCAAAGCCGTCAATTCTTCTGCTTCCTCCTGAAAAGAAACCGGATCCAATACGACGCCATTTCCAATCACATTAATCACCTCCGAATGAAAAACTCCGGAAGGAATGGTACGAAGGATAACCTTTTTGTCGTTTACATAAAGGGTGTGACCTGCATTTGGTCCCCCTTGAAAGCGGGCTACAACATCATATCTGCCGGCAAAATAGTCAACAATTTTTCCTTTCCCTTCATCTCCCCACTGTAATCCAAGAAGTACATCAATCATGGTATATATTAATTAGCTATAGACAATAATCCGCAAAAATAGGGTTTATCTCTTTTAAATAAAAAAAAGAGCTCTTTAATCTTCCGGTTCTAGTCGTGTAACCGACTGAACCCCCCCAATTTTTTCCAAACCTTCCACTATTTCATCCAATTCTTCTTTTTCATGAATATAAACTTTTAATTCCCCTTCAAAAATCCCTTCTTTGGACTCTATTGCTAAAGCTGCGATATTTACTTTCAGACTGTCTGTTACCAGATTAGTAATGTCCCGAATAATACCTACATCATCCAATCCCACAATTTTTACTCCTGACAAGAATGAGATTTCTTTATTCTTTGCCCATTTTGTTTTGACGACCCGATGTCCATAATTAGATAACAACTGAGCTGCATTAGGACAATTGGTTCGATGTATGGTCAGCCCCCCTCCGGAAGTAACAAAACCAAAAACATCGTCTCCCGGAATCGGTTTACAGCACTGAGCTAACTTATATTGAATATTATTTGAATTCTCGCCAAAGATAATTAACTCATCATCTTTTGTTTTTTTAGGCTTAATAGGGATCTCCCTTTGTTTTTGAGGAGATTTATCCTTCTTTGGTTTTTCTGAAACAGGAGGAATCAATTTATCTCCCTTCACTTCAAAGTCAGAAAGCCATTTCAAACTAACGATTTTTCGTGCAATACCATACCACAATTCTAATTCAGAAGATTGATTAAAATAATGCATTAAGGAATTCATGTTCGAAGTACTCATCGGCACCCCAAGTCGTTTCAATTTCCGCTCTAACATTTCTTTTCCATCCTGAGCAATTTTTCTCTTTTCTTCCTTTAGCGAGACTTTAATCTTAGAACGAGCCTTCGCCGTTTTGACAATATTCAGCCAATCACTGGAGGGTTTTTGTTTGCTCGAAGTAATAATCTCTACCTGATCGGCGCTATGGAGTATATGGCTGATGGGAACCAGCCGGTGGTTTACTTTCGCCCCGATACAGGTAGACCCGATATCGGTATGAATAGCAAAGGCAAAATCTAATGCACTCGCTCCACGAGGCAATACTTTCAAATCTCCCTTCGGAGTATAGACATAAATCTCTTTAGAAAAGAGATTCAATTTAAAATCTTCTACAAAGTCCAAGGTGCTGGATTCGGGACTATCCAAAGCCTCTCTAATCTGTGTAAACCATTGATCAAATTTCGTGTCATTCTGATTGGACTCTTCTTTATACTTCCAATGAGCGGCCAATCCTTTTTCAGCAATTTCATTCATCCTTTTGCTTCGAATCTGAACTTCCACCCACTTCCCCGAAGGCCCCATCACTGTAGTATGCAATGCTTCATAACCATTCGATTTAGGGTTACTCAACCAATCTCTTAATCGTTCTGTTCGTGGAATATAATAATCGGTTATGATAGAATAAACCCGCCAACAATCTGCTTTTTCTCTTCCCAAGGGAGAATTGAGTATGATACGTATGGCAAAAAGATCATACACTTCTTCAAAAGAAACATTCTTTTTTTTCATCTTATGCCAAATAGAATGAATAGACTTTGGTCGACCATAGATGTCAATGTCAAATCCTTCCGCTAACAACCGCTTTTTAATTGGCTTTATAAATCCCTGAATATACCTGTTTCGTTGTCGTTTCGTTTCCTTTAGTTTACGAGCAATCGTAAAAAAGATGTCCGGATCGGTATATTTAAGAGCCAAATCTTCCATCTCTGTCTTTATGTTATATAGCCCTAATCGATGAGCCAATGGTGCATAAATAAAAGCCGTCTCAGATGCAATTTTCAACTGCTTCGCCTTTTTCATGCTTCCCAAAGTCCGCATATTATGAAGGCGATCTGCCAGTTTAATCAGAATCACCCGAGGGTCATCAGTCAGCGTAAGCAAAATCTTCTTGAAGTTCTCTGCTTGTTTGGTACTTGTGTTGGTCTCCTCTAATACCGTAGCTATTTTAGTCAAGCCATCGATAATTCGCGCACACTGGCGATCAAAATCTCTGGCAATATCCTCTAACGTAATTTCTGTATCCTCTACAGTGTCATGCAATAAAGCACAAATTGAGGAAGTGACTCCCAGACCAATTTCTTTCACTGTAATTTGTGCCACCGCCAAAGGATGTAAGATATAAGGCTCTCCTGATTTTCTGCGCATATCCAGATGTGCTTCTGCTGCCATCTCAAAGGCATGTCTCACCTGCGGTCGGTCTCCCTCTTTCAATTTTGGTTTTAACGCTCTCATTAGCGCTCTGTATTCCCTGATAATTTCTCTTTTCTCCTCTTCCTCATCCGGATAAAATCTATGTTTTACAGTTCTCGGCATATTTCAAGTTTTGTCTGCTACTAAAGTACAATTTTATATAAAAGAAGCGTTCAAAAATTTGATTTCCGACCCCTCTTTTTAAATAAAATCCTTATAACTTGTTTTTTTAGACAAAAATTATACCTTTGCACTCTTTTTATAGATAAATGCGGGTGTGGTGAAATTGGTAGACACGTTAGACTTAGGATCTAATGCTGAGAGGCGTGGGGGTTCGAGTCCCTTCACCCGCACTTTTTCAAATCCAAGGTCTCGACTGCTTATGTCTAATAATGCCTGCCTTGTAAAGATCCGATCTCGGATACCTGACTTTATGACAGTAAAGAAGTATTGGAATCATTATTGTCTTATTCAATTCTAATAATTAATAAGTTTTAATTTTATGGCAACTATCAACAGAGAGAATATCGGTACTTTAAATGACCGCCTTACCGTAACAGTGAAAAAAGAGGATTATAATCCGGGCTTCGAAAAACAGCTAAAGCAATATAGCAAAAATGCAAATATTCCCGGATTCCGCAAAGGGAAAGTTCCTTCCGGGTTAATTAAGAAAATGTATGGAGGAGAACTTTTCCCCCAAGAAGTACTTAAATCTGTTGAAGAAGGACTAAATGATTATTTGAAAAAAGAAAAATTAGATCTGTTTGGACAACCTATTTTAAATCCGGACGAGAGTGCACCTCAAGTGGATATGAATAATCCCCAGGACTATTCCTTCGATTTTGAAATTGGTCTAAAACCCGAATTAGAACTTAAAGAAATTGAAGATCAGCTCGCTTTCACACGTTATAAAGTAAAGCCGGAAGAAAAAGATATTAACGAACAAATTGAACAGATTCAACAACGAGCTGCTAAACATGAAGAAATTGAAAAAGCAGAAAAAGAAGATGACCTGCTTACACTCACCTTCGACCTAGCAGATGAAGAAGGGAAAGAAATTGGAGAAGAAAAAGAAGATGATCACGAAGACAGCTTCCGGTTAGATTATTTCTCTAAGAAATTCCAAAACCGTCTTACTTCCAAAAAAGCAGGCGACTCTTTCTCCGTTCAATTGAAAGATGTTTTTAAGAAAAAAGAATTAGAGTGGATTGTCGAAGACTGGAATTTAGAAAAAGAAACTGCAGATGAAAATCATTATGTGGTTACTGTTCAAAAAATAGAAAAGACGATCCCCAGAGAATTAGAAGAAAGCTTCTTCCAGGAAGTTTATCCCGGTAGTGAAATCAAAACAGAAGAAGATTTCCGCAAAAAGTTAACAGAAGACTTCCAGGCTCAGTGGGATCACCAGGCCAAACATTTACTGGAACATGAAATATTCGAAAAGCTGGTCAACGAAACAAAAATAGAATTGCCGGTAGATTTCCTTAAAAAACAACTTCAAAGAGAAGATAACAAATTAAAATCTGATGAAGAGGTAGAAAAAGAATATCCCGAATTTGAAAAGCAAACGAAATGGGGACTAATCACTTCTCAAATTATCAATAAAGAGGATTTAGATGCTCAACCCGACGAAGTAAAAGATTTCTTACGTCAACAAATCATGGGATATTTCCAGATGCCGGAAGTTACAGATGAGAATCAGCAAATGATCAATGAGTTGACCGAACGATTAATGCAGGAAGAAGGAAGAATTGATGAAGCCTATCGAACTATTGTGACCAATAAATTGTTTGATTGGTTAATAGAAAAGGCAAAACTCGAAGACAAAGATATTAGTCAGGAAGAATTCATCAAATTAAACGAAGAACACAACCATCAACATCATGGACATTAATCAGGAATTTAGAAAATACGCCACCAAACATAGAGGGATCAACAGCCTTGCTTTTGATCAATATCAACAACATTCAATAGAAAATCTGACCCCCTATATTATTGAGGAAAGACCGATGAATGTAGCTTCTATGGATGTTTTTTCCAGATTGATGATGGATCGTATTATCTTTTTGGGAGAACCTATCAATGACTATGTAGCTAACATTGTAACTGCGCAGCTCCTCTTTATGGAGTCAACAGACAGTGCCAGAGATATTCAAATGTATATCAACAGCCCCGGCGGATCGGTATATGCCGGATTCGGAGTGTATGACACCATGCAGGTTATCAATCCTGACGTAGCCACCATCTGTACAGGAATGGCTGCCTCTATGGCTACCGTACTCATGTGTGCAGGAGTCAAAGGGAAACGAACGGCATTAAGACACGCTCGTATCATGATGCATCAGCCTTCAGGAGCAATCGGAGGGCAAGCTTCGGACATAGAAATCACCGCACAGCAAATTAAAAGTGTGAAGAAAGAATTGTATGAAATCATCAGTGAACACAGTGGCCAATCTTTTGATAAAGTAGCCAAAGATTCTGATCGGGATTTCTGGATGCTGGCACAAGAAGCTAAAGAATATGGTTTGATTGATGAAGTTCTAAAAGGGCGGCCCAAATCAGATGACCAGTAGGTCTCTGCTTGTTCACAACAAAATTAAAATCATGCATTTATATAAAGAGAATACAGAACTCAAAGAAAAAGATGACGATTCTAAAGAATCTGAAAATAAATTCAGTAGCAAGCAAATAGACAAGAAGTTCCTAGAACAGCGTAAGATTTTTTTGTGGGGTGTGGTCGATAACGATACGGCGAAAGACGTAGTCAATCGTTTGTTGTATTTGGACGCTCTAGATCCGGGGAAAGAAATTCGTTTTTATATCAGCAGCCCGGGAGGAATGGTCACCTCCGGCATGGTTATGTATGATACCATGCGAATGATACAATCTCCGGTAAGTACGATCTGTATGGGAATGGCTGCATCGATGGGTAGCATTTTACTCTCCGGAGGGGAAAAGGGAAAAAGAAAAATTTACCCCAACGGAGAAGTCATGATTCATCAACCTTCTATAGGAGGAATGTTTAAAGGAGTTTCTGCAGATCTGGAAATTCAGGCTGAACAGATACAAAAAACAAAAGAACAGAGCGCACAAATTTTGGCGGAGAATTGTGGACAATCCGTAGAAAAGGTGATGAAAGATTTTGACCGTGATTATTGGATGAATGCCAAAACAGCTATTGAATATGGCATCGTGGATGAGATTATTGAGAAAATAGACTAACAAGAATTGTGATTAAAAAGTAGAAGTATGAGTAGTAAACAAGGAGCACATTGTTCATTTTGTTTAAGAGGAGAGGATGAGGTAAAAATGCTCATTGCAGGACCTCAGGGAAATATCTGTGAAAATTGTGTTGAACATGCTAATGCCATGTTGGAGGATCAACTCCCGGGATATGGCGAAGAAAGCAGTGGAAACAAGAAATCAGCCACCTTCCCTTTCAATCCGGAAGTATCAAAACCCATTGAAATAAAGAAGTTTTTGGATGAATACGTTATCGGACAAGATGAAGCGAAGAAAGTAATGGCTGTAGCTGTTTATAATCACTATAAACGACTTAAACAAGAACTGGATGACGAGATAGAAATCGAGAAATCCAATATCGTTATGGTAGGGGAAACGGGAACCGGGAAAACCTTGCTTGCGAAGAGCATTGCCCGCATGTTACAAGTTCCTTTTTCCATAGTAGATGCAACCGTATTTACGGAGTCCGGTTATGTAGGTGAAGACGTGGAAAGTATCCTCACCCGGTTACTACAGGTGTGTGACTACGAGGTAGAAGCCGCCGAGAGGGGCATTGTTTATATAGATGAGATCGATAAATTAGCCAGAAAACAGGATAACGCTTCTATTACCAGAGATGTAAGTGGAGAAGGGGTGCAACAAGGGCTCTTGAAACTCCTAGAGGGAACAGAAGTTCTTGTTCCTCCACAGGGAGGAAGAAAACACCCGGATCAAAAGATGATAAAATTGAATACCAGTAATATTCTCTTTATCTGCGGCGGTGCTTTCGATGGAATTGATAAAGTCATTTCCAGAAGGATTAATACCAATGCAATTGGCTTCTCTACCAACAAACAAAATGAAGCAGATATAAAAAGTAGAATCTTACAATATGTCAATGCACAAGATTTACGCCATTTTGGTCTTATCCCTGAACTATTGGGACGTCTTCCGGTGGTTACTCACTTAAATCCTTTAGATCGATCCGCATTGAAATCGATCCTGACGCAACCTAAAAATGCACTAATCAAACAATATAAAAAGCTCTTTGAGGCAGAAGATATCAAATTGATTGTTAAAAAGGATGCCTTGGATTATCTTGTAGATAAAGCTGTGGAATATAAATTAGGAGCCAGAGGACTACGTTCTATTTGTGAGGCTGTACTGACAGAAGCCATGTTCAGACTTCCTTCAACGCAACGAAAGACTTTTACTTTATCCAAAGATTATGCAAAAAAACAACTGGAACAATCTACTTTGGAGAAACAGCTGAAAGTGGCATAAGCTTCGACAAGCTTCGACAAGCTCAGCTTGACAGAGGATCAGCTTGACAGAGGATTAGCTTGACAGAGGATCAGCTTGACAGAGGATTAGCTTGACAGAGGATCAGCTTGACAGGGGATTAGCTTGACAGGGGGGCAACTTGATAAGAGATTAAAACAATGAATTAAATCACACAAAAACCCAATAATCATGGAAGAATACGTTAAAGAATTGCAAGAAAAAGTAGGGCTTACCGAGGAACAGGCTACTAAAGCAGTGCAAGTTCTATTTGAGAAATTAAAATCAAATATTCCGGAACCCTTACAACAAATGGCACAGAATATGTTTATGAACGATTCTTCGGGCGAAGGAGATTCCCTGATGGATAAAGTACAGCAATTCCAACAAAATTTAGGCTCTGACAACGACTAATTGTTAAACACTTTTCAAAAGGGTGGTTCTGGTTGTAAAGAACCTCCCTTTTGACTAACAAAAATCTCTATACAAAGTAGGAAGAAAAGAAGCCGGGAAGTTCTCAACCTACCACTCCAAGACCCGCCCCTCTTTCTCTATTGCGATATCAACATACAGCGTTTCTTCCGGCAACAAATTCGGTATTTTTTCCGACCATTCAATAAAGCAGAAAGCTTCACTATACAAACTATCTTCAATCCCGGCTTGTACCGCTTCTTCTTCATCATGAATTCGATACAAGTCCATATGATATGCCCTTTTATCTCCTTGGAAAAGGTATTCATTAATTAAAGAAAAAGTAGGACTGGAAGGCTCTTCTACGACTCCTTTAGCATGACATAATGCCGTTATAAAGGTCGTTTTCCCGGCTCCAAGAGCGCCTTTAAAGGCAAATATCCTTTGGGATCCTGCTTCCTCCCAAAAGCGCTCTGCAGCTTCTTGTATATTATCTAAAGTGAAATGTAATTCCATAATACGAAGGTAGTTTTTAAAAGTAACTTTTGGAGCATTCCTCTTTGGCATTGTTTTTTTAGATCAAAGATAACTTTATCGATTCCCAAAACATTTGCAATTTTAATCTATCCGGATACAGGAAAAACAAATATATACTTACCTTGCAAAGGTAAAATTACATACCGTATGTTAATAGACACACACACCCATTTATTCCTAAAAGAGTTCGACGAAGACCGGGATGAGATGATGAAAAGAGCCCTGGAGAATGGCGTCAATAAAGTATATCTCCCGAATATCGATAGTAGTACAACCGAAAAAATGTTGGCTATGGAGAAAGCTTATGATTGGGCCAAACCCATGATCGGTCTCCATCCCTGCTCGGTAAAAGATAATGTGGAAGAGGAACTGCAACACATCAAATATTGGTTAAAAAAACATTCTTTCGCAGCAATCGGGGAAATCGGCCTGGATTTTTATTGGGATACAACTTTTAAAGATCAACAAATTGCTATCTTCAAGAAAGAAATTGACTTGGCATTAGAATATGATCTGCCCATTGTCATCCATGCCAGAAATTCCCTAGAGGAATGTATCGACATCGTAAAATCCAAGCAAAATGGCGACCTTAAAGGCGTATTTCACTGTTTTTCAGGAACACTCGACCAAGCAAATGAAATTATCGATCTCGGTTTTTTGATGGGTATCGGAGGGATTGTCACTTTTAAAAATGCCGATTTACCGAAAATCGTCAAAGATATTCATATCAGTCATCTTCTATTGGAAACAGACGCCCCCTACCTGGCACCCACGCCAAATCGCGGGAAACGAAATGAAAGTAGTTATATTCCATTAATAGCAGAAAAGATAGCAGAGTTACAACAAATTAGCATGGAAGAAGTCACCGCAGTTACTTCCGAAAATGCATTGCAGCTTTATAATTTATGATTTAGAGCAACTGAAAAAAACATCAATGAACCGCCCTTCTCAACATAAAACCAATATTCTGATTATTTATACAGGAGGAACGGTAGGCATGCTCTATGATAAAAGGTTGGAGACCCTACGCCCCTTCGAATTTACAGAATTACAAGACCGTATCCCCGAAATGTATAAACTGGGATATCATTACTTCATCCATTCCTTTAATCCGCCTATTGACTCTTCCAACATGAGTCCCGAAATCTGGATTGAACTGGCGGCAATTATTGAAAAGGAGTACAATCAATACGACGGCTTCGTCATCCTGCATGGTTCCGACACTATGGCATTCACAGCTTCTGCATTGAGTTTTTTATTAGAAAACCTGGGAAAACCGGTAATCATTACCGGATCCCAACTTCCTATAGGTGAAATCAGAACAGATGCCAGAGAAAATATCATCACTGCCATAGAAATAGCTGCAGCCAAAGATGAGAAAGCAGCGCCTCTCATCCCGGAAGTATGCATCTACTTTGATTTCAAACTCTTTCGAGGAAATCGAACAAAGAAATATGACGCGGAAAAATTCGAAGCTTTTTATTCTATGAATTATCCGGCATTAGCTGATGCGGGTGTCTCTATAAAGTATCAACCTCAATTTTGTCTTCCTTCTTCCAATCAACCTTTGCATGTTCACAAACATCTGGATAAAAACATTGCCATCTTACATTTATTCCCCGGTATCCGCCAAATTACAGTGAATACAATCCTTAAGACACCGGAGGTAAAGGGAATTATCATGGAAAGTTTTGGCGCAGGAAATGCCTCTACTGCAGATTGGTTTTTACAAACAATTAAAAAAGCAGTAGAACGCGGTCTTTATATTTTGAATATCACGCAATGTGACGGCGGATCTGTTTCTTCAGGACGATACGAAACCAGTAAATACCTAAAGGATCTAGGTGTGATCTCAGGATTTGACATGACCTTTGAAGCCGCTGTTACAAAAATGATGTTTGTACTGGGACTACAAAGTTCTCCAGAACAGACCAAACGACTATTAGAATCTCCTTTAAGAGGAGAATTAACCCAATAATTTTGGACAACCTCTTTTTTCTCACCTAATTCTTTTCCAAGAAATAATTGACCACATCTTCTTTTACAATAGCTTTCTGTTCCCCACTCTGCATGTCCTTTATACTCACTGTCCCGGAAGCAAGTTCATTTTCCCCGATGACTGCCACATAAGGGATGTTTCTCTTGTTGGCATATTTCATTTGTTTGTTAAACTTGCTTTTATCCGGATATATTTCTGCAGGAATGCCCTCCAATCGTAACCGGTTCAGTAAGGAAAAAATCAGAGATAGACTATCCTGTTCTATTTGTAAAAACAAGACTTTTGTAGATTGATCTACGACTTTAGGAAACAACTGTAAAGATTCCATGATATCATAAATACGATCTACTCCAAAAGAAATGCCTACTCCCGAAAGCCCTTCCATTCCAAAAAGACCGGTTAAATTATCATAACGACCACCGCCTCCAATACTTCCCATCTTCACAGTCTTAGGAGCTTTCACCTCCATAATTGATCCGGTGTAATAATTTAATCCACGAGCAAGGGTAGGATTAAAAACCGGCGGTTCCTGATATGCATAATAATCGCTCTTGAGCACTGTTTTCAACTCGGCTATTCCCGTCTGTGCTACAGCTGCTCTATTGAGTAACTCTCCCAGTTGCTCTATTTTTTCCTCATTTGTTCCCGAAATCTTAAGAAACTTTTCAATAAATTGGATTTCTTTTTCAGACAACCCTCGATCTTGTAACTCATTCCGAACACCATCGATACCAACCTTATCCAGCTTATCAATAGCGATCGTAATTTCTGTAAGCTGCTCTTCTTTCCCTATCACTTGTGCCAATCCGGCCAAAACTTTTCTGTTATTGATATGAATCTCGTAACCTCTCAACCCTAGCTGAGAAAGTGCGGTATCATAAATAGCCAAAAAGTCTATTTCATTCAGTAGCGAGGTACTCCCTACCACATCTGCATCGCACTGATAAAACTCACGATATCGTCCTCTCTGGGGGCGATCTGCACGCCAAACAGGTTGTATCTGATACCTTTTGAACGGAAAAACAATATCATTCCGATGCATTACTACATAACGGGCAAAAGGAATGGTCAAGTCATATCTTAATGCTCTTTTGCTAACGAGAGCTGCTAATTCTTTGCTGTTCTTTGCTCCGGAAGCTTTTGAATAAATATCCCCGTTATTCAACACTCTGAACATCAACTTATCCCCTTCTTCACCATATTTTCCTGTCAAAGTAGACAGTTTTTCCATCGCCGGTGTTTCTAACGGCTGAAAGCCATATTTTTCAAATACGGTACGAATGACAGTCAGAATATAATTCCTTTTTCTGACCACCTCGGGACTGAAATCTCTTGTTCCTTTAGGAAGGGAAGGTTTAATCATGTTCTCTTAAAAAAATTAAACGGTCATTATCTGTTTTTCCTTGGCAGCACAATACTGATCCACAGTTTCAGTAAAACGGTCTGTCAATTTCTGAATTTCATCTTCAGCTCCTTTCGCTTCATCCTCACTCAGATTCTCCTTTTGTAATTTTTTCACCCCATCCATGGCATCTTTACGAATACTACGAATAGATACTTTTGCCTGCTCTCCTTCAGCCCCTCCTTTCTTTACTAATTCTTTTCTCCGTTCTTCCGTTACCGGGGGCATGAAAATACGTATCTGCTCCCCATCATTCTGTGGTGTGATCCCAATATTGGCAGCAAGAATTGCTTTCTCTACCTCCTGAAGCATTTTCTTTTCCCATGGCTTCACCGAAAGCGTGCGTGAATCTACAATATTAATATTCGCTACCTGGTCAATGGGGGTAGGTGCTCCATAATAAGAAACATTAATTCCTTTTAAAATATCCGGAGACA
Source organism: uncultured Chitinophagaceae bacterium (assembly GCA_964647485.1). GTDB lineage: Bacteria > Bacteroidota > Bacteroidia > Chitinophagales > Chitinophagaceae > FW021-bin31. The sequence continues at coordinate 20,509 of CAZYHV010000026.1, forward strand.
CCCTTCCTGCCCTAATCTTAGCCAGTTCCGATTCCAAAAATTGGAGTGCTTTCTCCATGTTTTCTTCTGCATCTTGTAATATTCGTGAGATATCGTCTTCCATCATGATAATTTTTTTGCAAATCTAATAAAGAAGGCGTTAAGGTAAAAATAATATTTAAGGGTTATGTGACAGATTTTTCGTAGGTTTGACCCCATTTATAGAAATATATTAATTATGGAATCACTACAAGATATAGCAACACAGATAAGAAGAGACAGTGTACGTATGGTTTATGAAGCACAATCCGGTCATCCCGGAGGGTCTTTGGGCTGTGCCGATTTTTTTACGGCTTTGTATTTTAAAGTCATGCAGCACAATACGGACTTCGACATGGATGGCAAGGGAGAAGATGTTTTCGTATTATCCAATGGACATATTTCTCCGGTATATTACAGTTCTCTAGCACGAAGTGGTTATTTCCCTATTGAAGAATTAGCGACTTTCCGTAAAATCAACTCCCGTCTTCAGGGGCATCCGGCTACCGAAGAACATCTTCCGGGAATAAGAGTGGCTACCGGTTCTTTAGGACAAGGCATGAGCGTTGCCATTGGTGCTGCTTTATCTAAAAAATTAAATAAAGATGACCATTACGTCTTCTCTCTTCATGGAGATGGAGAATTAGAAGAAGGCCAAATCTGGGAAGCCATTACTTTTGCCGCTCATCATAAGGTAGATAATTATATCGCTACGATTGATAGAAATGATGCACAGATCGACGGCACTACTACAGATGTCGCAGGATTGGGAGATGTTGGTAAGAAATTCGATGCTTTTGGATGGAAAGTGCTCTACCTGGAAGAAGGAAATGATGTAGAAAAAGTGGTCGAAAAACTAGAAGAAGCAAAATCCCTTACCGGACAAGGTCAACCGATTGCTATTATCATGCACACTTCCATGGGAAAAGGTGTAGATTACATGGACGGAAATTATAAATGGCACGGATCAGCTCCTAATGAAGAACAGTACAACAGTGCCATGGAGCAACTTCCTGCCACTTTAGGAGATTATTAAAAAACTGTTATTATTTTTGGCAGAAAAATAATAATACCGACGATGGCAGCTATGACAGCCGTTATTAAGACGGCTCCGGCTGCCAAGTCTTTAATATAAGCAGCTCGTTTATCCTTCTCAGGAGCCAGATAATCTATAACTTTCTCTATACAAGTATTGAAAGCCTCTGCGCTAATCACCATCCCAATGACGAGCAGGACAGCAATCCATTCCATTCGGGATATTTTTAAAATAAATCCCAAAACAATAGCGAGGACAGTCAATACAAGATGTATCCATACATTATGTTCACTGCTAAAAAATCGCCATAATCCACGAATCGCATAACCAAAACTCCGGAGTCTTTTTTTGATTGAAAAAGGTTCTTTGGATTCCATAGGATAAATGTAGGCATTATTTACACATCCAGGGAAGCATATTGCGCATGCTGCTCAATAAACTCTCTCCTGGGCGGTACATCTTCTCCCATCAGCATAGAAAAAACTAAATCGGCTTCTGCGGCACTTTCAATCGTCACCTGCTTTAATATACGAGTTTTCGGATTAAGAGTGGTCTCCCACAACTGTTCTTCATTCATTTCTCCCAAACCCTTATAACGTTGGATATTTACTTTATCCACCTTTCCATCCTTTGCCAATTTTTGAGTAGCTTCTTTTCGTTGTTCTTCTGTCCAACAATACAAAAATTCTTTTCCTTTACTGATTTTATAGAGGGGTGGTTGCGCCAAATAAACATATCCTTGTTCGATAAGTGCTTTCATTTTCCGAAAGAAAAGGGTAAGAATCAGGGTGGCAATATGGGCACCATCCACATCCGCATCCGTCATAATAATGATCTTGTGATAGCGTAATTTTTCAAGATTAAGCGCTTTTTCATCCTCTTCCGTTCCTACGGTCACCCCAAAGGCCGTGAACATATTTTTGATTTCTTCATTTTCAAAAACTTTATGTTCTAAGGCTTTTTCCACATTTAGGATTTTACCCCTGAGCGGTAAAATAGCCTGAAAGTCCCTGTCGCGACCTTGCTTTGCCGTGCCTCCGGCAGAATCTCCCTCTACCAGGAAGATTTCTCCTTTTTCGGGATCTCTGCTCTGACAATCGGCCAATTTCCCCGGAAGTCCGCCGCCACTCAATACATTTTTACGCTGTACCAGCTCTTTAGCTTTCCGTGCAGCATGTCTGGCCTGCGCTGCCAGGATCACCTTCTTGATAATGGCTTTGGCATGTCTGGGATGCTCCTCCAGAAAGTTGGCCAAGACCGTACTCACCGCACTACTTACCACTCCGGACACTTCAGAATTTCCCAATTTCGTCTTCGTCTGACCTTCAAATTGAGGTTCCGGCACCTGTACAGAGAGAATGGCACTCAATCCTTCCCTAAAATCATCCCCGCTGATATTTACTTTTACCTTATCAAACAAGTTATTTTTATCTCCGTAGGCTTTGAAAACATGAGTAATGGCCCGGCGGAATCCGGAAACGTGTGTTCCTCCTTCTATCGTATTGATGTTATTAACATAAGAAAAAATGTTTTCACTGAAAGACTCATTGTACTGCATGGCTACTTCCACGGAAACATTGGTCTTCTCATCTACTGTTTCTACATGAATAGGTTCTTCCAACAGCGGACTTCTTTTTCCTCTTTCATCCAAAAGCTTCACAAATTCTACAATCCCTCCTTCAGAGTAAAAAGTCTCCGTAAGATTTTTCCCCTCCTCATCTTGTTCCCGTTTGTCGGTGAGTGTAATTCTAATCTTCTTATTGAGATAAGAAAGTTCACGAAGACGAGAAGCTAAGGTCTCCCGATTATAAACGGTTTCCGTAAAAATGGAACCATCCGGCCAGAATTGAATAGTCGTCCCGGTTTCTTCCGTCTCTCCGGTAACCGTTACGGTGTTCTGCGGAATTCCCTTTTCATAGTCCTGTTCAAAGATTTTCCCTTTTTGTTTAACCGTTACATGAAAGTTGGTAGATAAAGCATTCACACAACTTACCCCAACCCCATGAAGACCTCCGGAAACTTTATAGGCATTTTTATCGAATTTTCCTCCGGCATGTAAAACCGTCATTACAACTTCCAGAGCAGAACGTTTTTCCTTATCCATGATTCCGGTAGGGATTCCTCTCCCATCGTCGGAAACAATAATGGAATTATCTTTTTCTATACTGACTTCAATATGGGAACAATAGCCGGCAAGGGCTTCATCGATAGAATTATCTACAACTTCATAAACCAGGTGATGCAAGCCTTTTTTACTTACATCTCCTATATACATGGCCGGGCGTTTTCTAACTGCTTCTAACCCCTCAAGTACTTGAATATTATTCGCACCATAATCTCCCTTTTCAGAGGCTACTGACAGCGAAGCTGCCTGATCTTTTTCTTCACTCATCTATCGTGTTTTTCTTTTTAATAACTTCGGAATATACCTTGCAAAAATAAGGAATTTTTGTCAGATTACCAGTGATTAATTAGCATTGTCTTTTCATAAGGAGACTTGGCAACAAAAGACTTATAACCAGCGTATTATAAAGCTTATCCGCAATCTCTGCCCAAGGCTTATAATTTATCGTATACCTATTTCAGGGAGCTCCGCAACAGAAACGCAAAAGCATAGAAAAATCTCTTTCCTCCTTTGCAATGGAAAAATCCTCGTGTCTCTTTATCTGAAATACAAGTTTAAAAGGATTACCCCTCGTATTAAATAAGGTGCGTTTACATTATATATTCAAACCAGGTTAGTCCTGATATGGCTCCATTTTATGAATGCAGGTAATCTTAATGGAACGAACACTATCAACTGAGGGCTCCTGCGCTCCGGGGCCATAAACGGTAGAATCTCCTTGGAAATTTGGTTTGGTAAAAATCTTTACAATTGCATTTTTTCCTGCCTTAAAAGAATCTGCTTCATCATCCCAATCTTTATTGGCATGGGGCAAGTTGCTTAAATCAGGGTAGGATCCGGAACCTTCTAATGATATAGTATCGTCTTCGAACTGATCTCCGTCAAATAGAATAACCTGGCAGGAATCTTTGGGTTGCGGACTCACCTTATTATTATCATTATCCTTATTGCACCCCATAATAAAAATGAAGAAAGCAGATAAAGCCAAAATTGCGGCGCGTGTACAAAATTTTCTCTTTTTCATAATGAATCTTGATTTAAAGAATGAATCAATTCAATTTAAAAGATACAAAAAATATTCCATTTTTGAAATTAGCGTACCAATCTCTATTTTATCAAAATTCTTGTTCTATGATCACTTTATCCTCCTTAGCTCCTAAATGTAAAAGATGATTTTGAATATCCTTCACCATTCGCCTTGGACCACACAGATAGAAATAGTCATCAAAAGAGGAAAGATATTTCTGTAAAAAATTCCCATCTATTCTGGAATCTTCATATTCATTAGAGGGCTTTTCCGTGATGGTATTTATAAAATGTTCGTGGAGCATGGCTTCAAATTCTTCTTTTAAGATGATATCACTGGTCGTTTTGTTTGAAAAAATCAAACGATGGTGTTTTAGTTTCTTTTCTTTTTCTAACTGACGAAGGATTGCAATAAAAGGCGTTACTCCTGCTCCTCCGGCAATAAAAGTACCGGTTCCATGATAACGCACTTCTCCAAAAGAATCATGAATAATCAGTTCATCACCGACTTGAAGTTGATCTAATTTGTTGGTAAATCCTTGATGGTTTGTATATATCTTGATGGTGAATTCCAAAAAATCCCATTCATTAAGTCCGGTGAAAGTAAAAGGTTTCCGTCTCTTTTTCCAGTCCGGAAGGTTGATGACAATATCAGTAGCCTCACCGGGAATAAATTGATACCCTTCCGGCTTGCTAACTCTAAATCTTTTTACATCATGGGTTATCTTTTCAACCTCTCTTATTTTGACAAAATACTCATCTTTCCAACTGCCGTTCATGGTAAATGTTTTATAGGGTTTTGAATAAAGTTTGTTTTGTTACCCAACGCATAGAAAGCTAATTTGTTTAACCCGCTTTATTCTGTAAATTTGCCGTCAATATGGAAAGAAAAGTCAGAGTTCGTTTTGCGCCCAGTCCTACCGGAGGAATGCACCTCGGAGGAATGCGGACGGTTTTATACAATTATTTATTTGCACATCAGCATCAGGGAACCTTTGTATTGAGAATTGAAGACACCGATCAGCGTCGTTATGTAGAAGGAGCCGAACAATACATCAAAGATTGTCTGAAATGGTGTGGATTGGAACCGGATGAAGGACCCGAACAAGGAGGGGATTATGGTCCTTACCAGCAAAGCGAACGGAAGGATCTCTATCAAAAATATGCGAAGCAGCTGGTAGAACAAGGAGATGCTTATTATGCTTTTGACACCCCCGAAGAGTTGGCAGAAATGCGCAAGCGTGTAAAAAGCCAGGGAAGTGGATATGATCAGCATCATCGTTTAGAAATGCGAAATTCATTGACCTTATCGGAAGAAGAAGTGAAGAGGTTGATTGCCAATAACACTCCATATGTCGTTCGGTTCAAAATGCCGGAAGAAGAAACCGTCCACTTCAAAGATGCCATTCGTGGAGACATTTCTTTCGACACTGCAGAATTAGATGACAAGGTTTTATTGAAAAAAGACGGAATGCCGACTTATCATTTAGCCGTCATTGTAGATGATCATCACATGAAGATCTCTCATATTTTCAGAGGAGAAGAATGGTTATCCAGCACCCCTTTACATGTATTATTATGGCAAAAACTAGGTTGGGGGGATGTTATTCCGGAATACGCTCATCTGCCTTTAATTCTCAAGCCAAATGGAAAGGGGAAATTAAGTAAAAGAGATGGGGACAAACACGGATTTCCGGTATATGCTTTAGAATGGACCGATCCCAAAACCGGAGAGGTGACCGCCGGATTCAAAGAAAGAGGATTCCTTCCTGAAGCTTTTATTAACATGTTGGCCTTGTTAGGTTGGAATGATGGTACCGAACAGGAAGTTTTTTCTATGAAAGAGCTCATCAAGAAATTTTCGCTTGACAGGATTCATAAAGGGGGAGCAAAATTTGATTATGACCGCGCCCTTTGGTTTAATCATAACCTGATTAAAGAAAGACCCGCCGAAGACTTCTTGACCTATTTCCAGGCTGTTTTAAAAGAAAAAAAGATAACAGTCACAGACGAAAAGATATTGACTATTCTTGACCTCATCAAGGAAAGATGCAATTTGCTCCCCGAATTATGGGACAATAGCTATTATTTTTTCCAAAGACCGGAGAAATGGGATGTTAAAGGCGTAAAAAAGAAATGGGATGAAGAAAAGAAACAATTTTTTCTTGACTTATTAGAAGAAGAATGGGAGAAAATCTCCCCTTTTGAGGAAGAAACGATTGAGCAACACATTCGAGGCTATGCAGAAAATAAAGGTTTAAAAGCCGGCAAAATGCTCTTACCGCTTCGCGTCATGCTGGTAGGAGGAAAATTCGGACCTTCCGTCTTTACTATTGCCGAACAACTGGGAAAGGAAGAATCCAAGGCTCGTATGAATATCGCTTTGAAATTATTTGATGAGGCATAATCTCCATTTCAAATAAAGGCGCGTTTTTTGTACTTTTACGGTCATGAAAAAATTGCTTTTACTCCTTTTCGTTTTGCCTCAATGGGTCATTGCCCAAGATTTTCCCCAACCGGATTATCCACAAAACTATTTTACTAAACCGGTGCACATTCCAATTTATCTGGCCGGGAATTATGGGGAATTGCGTCCGGGGCATTTCCACGAAGGGATGGACATCAAAACACGAGGAGTGATCGGATATCGGGTATATGCTGCTGCAGATGGATATATCTCGCGCATAAAAGTAAGACGAACCGGGTTCGGACATGCACTATATATCACCCATCCCAATGGCTATACAACAGTTTATGGACATCTTCACCGTTTTATTCCGGAAATAGCTGAATACGTTAAGAAACAGCAATACAAACAGGAAAGTTGGTCTGTCGATTTGCATCCCGCTGCCGATCTGTTCCCGGTAAAGAAAGGAGAAAAAATAGCATTGAGTGGTTCTACCGGATCCGCAGCCGGACCACATGTACATTTTGAAATTAGAGACACTCAATCCGAACACCCCCTCAATGAACAACTCTTCGGATTAAAAGTAACAGACAATATCCCTCCCACCGTTTATCGCATCGCACTTTATGACCGAAACAAGAGCATTTATGAACAAACCCCTTTGATCCGACGTGTTTATGCACAAAGTGGAGCTTATCGTCCAAAAGGAAACACGATTACCGTCCATACGGATAAATTGGGTATCGGCTTCCAGACACTGGATCATATGAATAATACCCATAACACTTTCGGTATTTATCAGGCTGTTTTATATGAAGATGGTCGTCCCCAAAATGGCTTTCAACTGGATAATATTGGCTATCAAAAGACACGTTATGTGGATGCTCATTATGACTATAAAACCTACAAAAAAACAAGACGACATTTTCAACTATTATTTGATTTACCCGGAAACAAGTTACCCATCTACCATCAGTTTAATGGCAATGGGACGATTGACCTGAGTGACAGAAAATTACATCAACTTAAAATTGAGGTTCGAGATGCAGCAGGGAATGCCTCTACCATTAAATTAAATGTAAAAGAAGTAGGACAACCTTACGCCCCCAAAACCTGTAAAGACAAGATGCTTCCTAATGAGAGAAATATCTTCGAAAGAGAAAATATTCAGTTTTATTTACAACAGGGAAGCCTCTATGATGCCATTTGTTTTCAATATAAAGATATCCCTACCTCTGCGGCAGGATATTATTCAGATATTTATCGGCTCCATAATGACGAAGTCCCGTTATATAAATCTTTCAATTTAAGAATAAAGCCCAAAGAAGCTATTTCTCGCAAATTAAAAGACAAGCTGGTTTTGGTCTGTAAAAACGCCTCCGGAAAACGGTTGAGTGTCACTCCTGCCAAATGGGTAGAAGGGTGGGCACAGGCAAAAGTGCGTTCTTTCGGGGATTATTCCCTACAAGTAGACACCCAGGCTCCTTCTGTAAGAGCCGTCAATATCCGTAACGGTTCGAACCTCGCTCGTGCCCAAAAAATAACTTTTAAAATCAGTGACAGCAAAAGCGGAATCGCCTCTTATCGTGCTGAATTAGACGGAAAATGGTTAATGTTTGCCCGTAAAGGGAATACTATTTTTTATACCTTTGATGACCATTGTCCTGCCGGGAAACATACATTGAAACTGACGGTTACTGATGCAGTAGGCAATCAAACAGTAAAAACCTATCATTTTAAAAGATAAATTATGAGCACTACACTAAAAGAAGGCAATAAAGCACCGGACATCCAGGCTTTAGACCAAGATGGCAACAAAGTTTCATTAGCTGATTATAAAGGAAAAAAAGTGATTCTTTATTTTTATCCCAAGGACAATACCCCGGGCTGTACCGCACAAGCCTGTAATCTGAGAGATCATTATGAAGAATGGAAAAAAGAAGGATACGAAATCATCGGTGTGAGTATTGACAGTGCCAGAAAACACAAAAATTTCATCGGAAAATATGATCTGCCATTTACTCTAATTACCGATGAGGATAAAAAGATTGTTGAGGATTATGGCGTCTTCGGAGAAAAGAAATTCATGGGAAAGACTTATATGGGAACAAAAAGAACAACTTTTATTATTGATGAAAAGGGGGTAATAGAACATATTATTTCCAAACCAAAGACCAAAACACATACGGAACAAATCCAAGAGATCCTTCAATCCTAAATTTAGCAATAAAGATTTTCGATTATAACGATAAGAGGGCTCCTTCTCAGGAGCCCTCTTATAGACATATTCTCCGACCTCTTTATTCATCACACTCATAGTCGTAATTAAAGGACATCGATTCCCCTCCAACAGTCGCTGTTGAAGAAGTAACTTTACCCTCCGAATCAAATTCATAATCTGCATTAATTACGACTGTTTCTTTAAATCCGAAAATTGAGAATTGGAAAGTCACTCCTTTTATCAGATTCTTTGAATGAAATCCAATCTGACCTCCGGCAATCCCGCCTACTGTCAATCCAAATAGATTCAAAAAATCTCCCTGTTGATAAGCCTGATCTGTATAATAGGTAAATGTAGAGGTGTCTTTCCCTTCAATCGTTCTTACCATATTACCATTCTCCCATTCATAAACCGTAGTATCCTTATCCGTATTATCTGAATAAGAAGTAATCTCTTTACTCACTTTAGAATCACTATATAGATATCTCGACGTATCCGTACTATTGGCTTCCACATCATTCGTTACCACTTTTTGTATAATACCATCTCCATCCAGATAAATCAAAGTCTGTTGAACCATATTCCCCTCTTTGTCTTTTTTAACTATTATAGTTTTCTGCGAGCTATAGGTAAAGGTAGAACTCGAAGAATCCGAAGAAATCTTGCGTATTTTTCCGTCAGAGGTGTAAGTAATATGAACTACCCCTACCGTATCGGAGGTTATTTTTGTTATTTTACAATTCTTTGTTGGATTATTAGGTTGACTTTCGTCATCTTTGTGACATCCTAAAAGCGTAAATCCAAGAATTAAAGCTAAAAATAGAATAGAACTTCTCATAATAGGTCAATTTTAAAAATTAAAAATAATGTATTATTAAAACCCACAATATTTATACCAAGTTACTCTTTCAAAAGAAGACTCAACAATAGCTTACAACTAAAAAGAATAACTTACCTATACCCGCTCTCGCTAACGGAACCTTTCTCCTCTTAAGACTGCTCTGTTTGTTGTTTTTTTCTTACCGTTTCGCCACTCTTTCCAAACCTCTTTTTAAACTTTTCGGTTCTCACTTTTTTAACAGTCAGGGTAATACGCTCTTCCAACGAAAGATATTTATTGTTTATCCCTCTCTTCTGTTCTAGTTTACATTGCGATTAAATAGGGGCTGCTCAATAACACGTTTTGTTAGGAAAAGGTAGGTAAAGCAAATTGTTTTTCTATTGGTTAATGCACGATTTTTTCTTCATTTAGCTAAACTTCCTTGCATTTTGACAGCCGCCAAAATATTATCAGAATCCCTCCTTAGAAGATGATTAGTTATCCACTTCTGAGATTGTTGGCCGGTTATCTTGAATTCGTTTTTCATAATTGATTTTAAATCGGCTTAAATCCGGCAGATGCACTCTTTTCCGAGATAATTCGTATTGATAGATCGTCTGCCCGACTTCTTTTAAGAAAGGATGTCCCAGGCTGTCATATTCATAATCCCCGTCATTCATTATTTGATTTTTGTTTACATATACCACGGCACTCAACATAAATTCTACCTTATTTTTAAAATCAACGACATAAGAAATGTCTGTCAAGAAACCGTATGACCAACCCACTTTGTTAAAAATGCGTACATAAGAAGGAATCTTTTCCCCTCTGAAAAAGAACTTCACATAACTATCATAATAAGTGCTACTATCATATTTAGGATAGTTTGTCTCAGAAGGATATTGCGACATATACTGATAGAGAAATTGATAGTCCTCCGGGCTGAGGTGAAACCGTTGTTTCGCAGGTATAGATTGGGGGAAAAGGACAGATTGCTCTATTTGCTGCAAGTCTTCCAAAGAAATATTGTTTTGCTCTGTAAAATCCATTGGCCCTGAAACCAGACTGTCATTTGCATCCCAATGGTCTTTCCCTAATTTGACAACATGACTAAAATCGAAGGTATCCCTATTATATGCAGGAGGTTGCTCATAAAGGATCTTCCCCTGATTATCTATAAACCGCATGCCATTGGTATATCGATTCTGCTCCATACTTAACCCTAAAAATTGTTTTGTGATGCGTATATCCGGATATCCTTTTTGGTGTAATTTTCTATTGATGGTTTCTTGTCCTAAAAATTGATATAATCGATTATAAGCATCATTATCACTCACCAGGAAAGCTTTCTTAATATATTGAGCCAGAGAAGGAAAGCCGGTTTTAGATGTGGTATCTTTGAAGGCTTTGGTCTGCCAGACTTCATTACTGTCTATCTGTAAAGAAGAATACTTATTTACTCCTCGCTTGTTTATTTCATGTAATTTTTCCAAGGTGAGAAAAGCTAACGGCATTTTGACGGTAGAAGCAGGATTAAAATACAAATCGGGATCGACGTTATAGTAATAGTTCTTAAAAGACGGGTGATTATTTTGATCCCGATCAATTTGGGTGTAGATAATTTGAAATCGATATTTCTCAGGATGATGTATTACTTCTTGTAAGATACTGTCCTTGTTTGCCAGAAGGAGATCTTTTAAAAAAGGATCCGTTTTAGCTTGTCCGTTTGAAAGCACTTGCATACTCAGAATCGTCAAAATTAGGAATAAATGTCTCATCTATAATAGGCTAATCATCTTTACAAGGTATTAAAAATTTAGCTTAAAATATAATTGCCGTCTTTTAATTTTATCTTTGCTTTTTTTAGCAAAGAATAAGTTGCGATACCATGGAATATAACTTCAGAGAAATAGAGAAAAAATGGCAAAAAGATTGGAAAGATTCCAATATATATGAAGTAAACAATGAAAGTGATCAACCCAAAAGCTATGTATTAGACATGTTTCCCTATCCTTCCGGCGCCGGCTTGCATGTCGGACACCCTTTAGGATATATCGCTTCTGATGTGTATGCCCGTTATAAACGATTGCAAGGGTATAATGTCTTGCACCCCATGGGGTTTGATGCCTTCGGTTTGCCGGCAGAGCAATATGCTATTGAAACAGGACAACATCCCGCTACAACTACAGATAAAAACATCGAGACCTTCAAAAAGCAAATGAATAATATTGGATTTTGTTTTGACTGGAGTAGGGAAGTGCGTACCTCGGATCCCAAGTATTATCACTGGACCCAATGGATTTTTCTACAACTATTTCATAGCTGGTATAACAGAAAAGAAAAAAAAGCCCAAGCCATAGAGCAACTCATTCAGATTTTTGAAAAAGAAGGAAATAAAAATCATATTTGTCCCGGAGAGGAGGAATTATCTTTCACTGCAGAACAATGGAAGTCCTTCAATGAAAAGGGACAACAAGACATCCTGATGAAGTATCGTCTGGCATATTCCGGCGTAGGAGAAGTGAACTGGTGCGAAGCCTTAGGTACGGTACTGGCCAATGACGAGGTAGTGAATGGAGTGAGTGAAAGGGGAGGACACCCGGTGGTAAAAAAGAAATTGCGTCAATGGTATTTACGTATTACAGAATATGCCGACCGATTATTGGAAGGATTAAACAAGGTGGATTTCAGCCAGGCCATGAAAGAGATGCAATCCAACTGGATTGGTAGAAGTGAAGGCGTAAACATCCAATACAAAATAAAAAATCATACCTCAGAGGCGCTTATGACGGTTTATACTACACGTCCGGATACTATTTTTGGGGTCGATTTTATGGTTCTTGCTCCCGAACATGCTATTATTGAGAAAATAACAACAACAGAACAAGCTCAGGAAGTAGCCGAGTACGTAGCCTATACTAAAAGTCGAAGCGAGCGAGAACGCATAGCAGAAAAGAAAATTACAGGTTGTTTTACCGGAGCTTATGCCATCCACCCTTTTTCAGGAAAAGAAATACCCATCTGGATTTCAGAATATGTATTGGCCGGATATGGCACAGGAGCTGTCATGGCAGTACCTTGCGGAGATGAACGCGATCATCGTTTTGCAAAACATTTTAATATTCCAATTACCAATATCATTGGAGCTGCTTATAACGGAGAGGAAGCCAACCCGACCAAAAAAGCCACTTTACAAAACAGTGATTTTCTTGATGGAATGAAGATGGAAGATGCTATGCCGGTAATTGCAGATAAAATGGAAAAAGAAGGGTTAGGAAAAAGAAAAGTAAACTTCAAGATACGAGATGCCTCCTTCAGCCGTCAACGTTATTGGGGCGAACCTTTTCCTATTCGATGGAAGAATGGCATCGCCTACCCCCTGGAAGAAGATCAGCTGCCGCTGGAGCTTCCTCATGTGGATCAATATTCTGCCGGGCCGGAAGGAGAAGGACCTCTGGCCAATATTCCGGAATGGAATAAGCAACAAATGGAAACCAATACCATGCCGGGTTATGCCGGATCTTCCTGGTATTTCTTACGATATATGGATCCTCATAATGAAAAGAGCTTTGCCTCCCGTCAGGCGACCGACTATTGGAACCAGGTGGATGTCTATATTGGCGGAACGGAACATGCTGTCGGTCATTTGTTGTATTCCAGATTGTGGACAAAGGTCCTTTACGACCTGGGTTATATTGGTTTTGAAGAGCCCTTTAAAAAACTAATTAATCAGGGAAAGATTACCGGAGATTCCCGATTGGTTTATCGCATTCACGGAACCAACACCTTCGTTTCAAAAGGGTTAAAAAAGAAGTACCAAACGGATCCTCTGCACGTCCAAGTGAGTTTTGTAGATGGATTTGAGTTAGATATTGAAGCTTTCAAGCAATGGAAACCGGAATTTAAAGAGGCAGAATTCATTCTTGAAGAGGGAAAATATATCTGTGGATCAGCTATCGAAAAAATGAGTAAATCACTCTTTAATACGGTCAATCCGGATGCCGTAGTAGAAGAATATGGGGCAGACACCTTTCGCATGTATGAAATGTTTTTAGGCCCTATTGAGCAATCGAAGCCTTGGGATACCAAAGGAATAGAAGGCGTCTCTCGTTTTCTGAAGAAATTATGGCGATTGTTTTTTGATAAAGAAGAATGCCTGCTTACTACAGATACTGCAACAGAAGAGGAATTAAAAATTTTACACAAAACCATCAAAAAGGTGGCTGATGATAGCGAACAGTTTTCATTTAATACAGCCGTTAGTCAATTTATGATTTGTGTCAATGAACTGACCTCCTTAAAATGTCATAAAAAAGCTGTTTTAGAACCATTAATCATTGCCCTTACCCCATACGCCCCCCATATCTCGGAAGAATTATGGCATCATTTAGGACATAAAGACAGCGTCTTAAACGCTTCCTTTCCTCAATATGAGGACAAATATCTTAAACAATCCAGCGTGGAATATCCGGTAGCGATCAATGGAAAGACCAGAACAAAGTTATCCTTTGATCCGGAAGCAGAAAAGGCGGAAATACAAGAAACCGTACTGGCAAATGAAGTCGTTCAAAAGTGGGTAAACGGGAAATCCGTAAGGAAGTTTATCCTCGTACCCGGCAGGATGATTAATGTGGTAATCTAAAAAGAGAACGATAGAAAAAGTAAGGAAACCCACCCCCAAAGGGGTTTCCTTACTTTTGTCAAAATAGGCAATAAATTCTACCGCTTTCTTAAGTCATCCAAAATCGGATGGTTGATAGCAGAGATCTTACGCTTCCCGCTTTTCAATTGTTCAAATACAACGATCTTATTTTCTCCTTTTTTCAGCCAGACTCCGGGCAGATATAAAGTCTGTTGCGGACCTATATCCCAGTATCTGCCGAGGTTATGCCCATTAACAAAAACAATTCCTTTTCCCCATTTGCGCATATCCAGGAAGGTGTCATGCGTTTTCTTTAAATGAAAGGTCCCTTTATAAATCACCGGACCGGCTATCTTTTGTCCCGTATTTTTATTGAAGGTAAAACCTTGCGTATTTTTGAAAGGAAGACCATACATTTTCCAGCCGGTTAGTTTTCTTCCTTCAAACTTCACTGACCCAATTATCCCTTTTCTGTTGTTCATTAATTCCCGACCATAATTAATTCTCCCCAGATTTTCTACCAGGATATCAATTTGTGCGCCTGCGGGAGCATCAATCTTCAAGTCCTTTTCTTTATACATCCGGTTGAGTGTTCCTTGTCTTTTCCCATTGACAAAAACCACGGCATAATCCCGGAGTCCGTCAATATGCAATTTTCCTTCCCCTCCTTGGTTTAACCGGGTTCGATAGAGTACATATCCATATCCCTGGTTTAAATCTTCCATAGATAAAAGATGGGTATTTTGTACCGGAAAAGAAGACAAGTTCTCAAATAAAGGAGCGACCTCCGTCAATTGGATATTGGAAAGAGACATGAATTTCGGAGCTTGAGGAATGTCCGGAACCTGTGCTTTTTCCTTTGCGGATAAATGCTTTATGATGACTTTCCGCAAGGCCTTATATTTCTTGGTTGGCACTCCTGCCTCACTAAGTGGTGCATCATAGTCATAGCTGGTAATATCAGGCTGTATCGGATGGTCTCCATTATAATTGGCGCCATTCATAAAGGCAAAGTTGGTTCCTCCCAGCCACATATAAAAATTGAGTGACACCCCGGCATCCAAAAGTTGATCCACGGTATGGGCGACATCTTTCGCTCCTACTTTTGCAAATTTTTCTCCCCAATGATCCAGCCAACCCGGATAAAGTTCAGGAACAAAGTAGGGCCCCTTTCCTCCGTGAAATTCATTCACCAGATTCTTTAACTTTTGAGGATCCGAAGCGCCATTTGCACCGGGCAAAATTCCGGGCAATGCAGCCTTTTTGAAATATCCCGGACCGGCACCGTCTGCCGTAAAAAAAGGAACATGGAAGCCTGCCTCTTTCAAATAATGTGCAAATTGTCTTTCATAAGTGGTGTCCTGTCCAAAAGAGCCGTATTCATTCTCTACCTGAACCATAATGATAGGACCTCCGTTAGAGATTTGTAAATCTGCTAATTGCTTCCCTATCTGCATGATATATGCTTTAGCCGGCTTCATAAACTGGGGATCCCGAGTACGAACTTTTATGTTTCTGTCTTTCAATAACCACCAGGGGAAGCCACCAAATTCCCACTCTGCACAGACATAAGGCCCCGGACGAAGAATAACATATAATCCTTCTTTTTGCGCCAGCTTAACAAAATGCCGAACATCCTGACGTCCTTTAAAATCCCAAACCCCTCTCTCGGGTTCATGCATATTCCACATACAATAGATACTCACGGCATTCAAACCCATGGCCTTGGCTTTATGTAATCGATCCTGCCAATAGGCTTCCGGGATACGACTGTAATGAAGCTCTCCGGAAATAATCTGAATCGGTTTTCCATCTAATAAAAAAGCACTGTCCCCAAGGGTAAAGCGGTGATTTTGTGCTGCGGAAGGAGTAGCAAAGTATCCCAATGACACGACTGCTACAAGAAGAGTAGTAACAATTTTTTTCATAATTATGTATGTCTTTATACCTTACCAAAGGTAATCCTTCTCCATCAACTAATCCGGGAAAAGAGCGTCTAAAGTTTTGTTATAATTAACCGGGATTATTGAACGCTTTCTTGATACAATCCTTCTTTCTTTTCAGTAACCAGCTCATCCTCTAAATATTCGTCAAAAGAAGTCATTTTATCAATCATTCCATTGGGAGTGATCTCGATAATTCGATTGGCAGAAGACTGCATAAACTGATGATCATGGGTTGTAAAGAGTGCAATCCCTCCAAAATCAACGACCCCATTATTGAAAGCCTGAATAGATTCCAGGTCGAGATGGTTCGTAGGCTCATCCATGATAATTACATTCGGGCTTTGTAACATCATTCTGGAAATCATACAGCGCACTTTTTCCCCTCCGCTGAGGACTTTGGTTTTCTTTTCTATTTCATCACCGGCAAAGAGCATTTTTCCCAGGAAACCTCGTAAAAAGGGTTCATCGGCATCCGTAACCGAAGGAGGAACATATTGACGTAACCAATCCATAAGGCTGAGATCGTTGTCAAAAAACTTGCTGTTATCGTTAGGCAAATAGGCTTTCGTAACGGTTGTTCCCCATTCGAAGCTACCGGAATCCGGCTCCATTTCTCCGTTAATAATTTCAAAAAAAGCAGTAAGCGCCTGATGATTTTTAGAAAGGAAGGCAATTTTGTCTCCTTTATTTATCTCGAAGCTGACCTCTTTAAAGAGCGGAACACCGTCTAAGGTCTTAGAGAGATTTTTTACTTCCAGAATTTTGTTTCCTACTTCCCGGTTTTGCTGAAAAATAATGCCGGGATATCTCCGATTAGAAGGTTTGATATCTTCGATCTCTATTTTTGCTAACGCTTTTTTCCTGCTGGTCGCTTGTTTCGATTTAGAAGCATTTGCACTAAATCGATTGATAAAGTCCATCAATTCTTTTTTCTTGGCTTCGTTCTTTTTGTTTCTATCCGCCTGCTGACGAGCTGCTAATTGACTGGATTCATACCAGAAGGTGTAATTCCCGGCATAGATCTGTATCTTTCCAAAATCAATATCGGTAACATGCGTGCAGACCGTATCTAAAAAATGACGATCATGCGATACGACAATGACAATGTTTTCATAATCTGCCAGGAAATCTTCCAACCAGTTGATGGTTTCGATATCCAGGTTATTGGTCGGCTCATCTAACAATAAGATATCAGGATTCCCAAATAGCGCCTGTGCCAATAAGACCCGTACTTTTTCTTTACCATCCAACTCCTTCATGGTTTTGTGATGAAGTTTTTCCGGAATATTTAAATTGTTGAGTAAAGCAGCTGCATCACTTTCTGCTGTATAGCCTCCCATGTCACCAAACTGTTCTTCCAGATGTCCGGCTTCGATCCCATCTTCTTCAGAAAAATCAGCTTTCGCATAAATGGCATCCCGTTTCTGAGCGACCTCCCATAAATGGCTGTCACCCATCACTACCGTATCTAGAACAGTATGATCATCAAAAGCAAACTGGTCTTGCTTCAGCACGCTCAGTCGTTCGTTGGGAGAGATGGAGACATCTCCTTTGTTGGGTTCAATTTCTCCGGAGAGAATTTTTAAAAAGGTAGATTTCCCTGCCCCGTTAGCACCAATCACTCCATAACAATTCCCTTTAGTGAAATTCAAATTCACTTCATCAAAAAGGGTTCTCTTACCAAAAGACAGTGTGACATTCTGTACACTTAACATAGCAGCTATTTTTTTATTTAATGAGCGGCAAAGATAAGAAATGGGATTGGGATAATACTCATTCCCGCCATATAAGTTCTACAACATAAGGCAAGTGATCAGAAGCAAATTGTGTCCTTTCAGAAAGCAACACTTTAGAGCTACTTACACGAAACGGACTGTTTTTTGAATAAAAAATATAGTCGAGTTTTGCTCGTGGATGATCGCTCGGAAAGGTCATGTCACAGCTTTGACAGGTCTGAATATACTGCTGTTTTAATTTATGAATAGGTCGGCTGTTTGGTCTTGAATTTAAATCTCCGGCAAGAACAACGGGAATTCTTGAATTTTCTGCTGTTGTATTAGTCATCACGGCCTCCAGATATCGATCGTCTTTGTATAAATAATCAAAATGAGCACACACAAATTTTAATTTTCTCCCATGAGGAAATCGAATCGTAGCTATACAATTAACCCAGTTTTCTGAGCCCTGGTGATGATAATAGGGTAAAAAGAGGGTATGCATATCTTCAATCTTGTATTTGGATAACAAAGCAATGCCATATCCCCATCCTGCTGTATCTGTAAAAGAACGGGAGTCGCTATAATAATAATATTTCATCCCCGTTTTTTGTGCCAACACTTTGGGTTGAAATTGATTATTCGATCTCGACCACATACTGTCCACTTCCTGTAAAGCTACAATATCCGGGTCTTGTGCTTTTATTACTTTAGCAACCTCACTGAGATCCACTTTGTTTTTAGAATGACGAAGCCCCGGTGCAGCGCCATGTTTGATGTTGTAGGTCATGACCTTAATGGTATCCGGAGCAGAGCGTTGTCTTCTCTGAGCAAAGGAAACAGAAAAAAGCAAAAGATTGGCGAGTAAGCATAAGCTTGTTGTTTTGATGTATTTCATATTAATCGGTTAAAAGAGAGCTGTAGCTGTTAGAGGGAATCCCTAGTTTTGACGATCCTCCCAGGTGAATGTTGCAATATAAGGACAATGATCAGAGGCAAATGCTGTCTTTTTATTTTGAATGACTCGGGTTGTTTTCACCCTGAAAGGGCTGCTTTTGGCATACATAATATAATCGAGCTTGACCTTTGGATCCTGACTTGGAAAGGAGGGAGCGCAAGGCTGACAACTTTGAATATATTGTTGCCTCAACTCAGCGATGAGCGGATCCTGAAGTGAAGAATTAAGATCTCCGCTGAGGATAACCGGAAGATCAGAATAGGCAGCAATGTCATTAATGGCTTGCGCTTCCAGTTTTCTGGTATCCACATGTTGATAATCCAAATGGGTAGAGACAAATTTAATCTTCCTGTTTCCCGGAAGAAGAACGGTAGCTATAGCAGCCACTCTATTTTCAGCTCCTTTATGATAGCGATAAGGGTAATGGAGAGTATGTGTATCCACTAACTTATACTTAGAAAGAATAGCATTCCCATACCCCCATTGATCGAAAGTTCGGGTATTCCCGTAATAATAATAGGACATTCCGGTTTTCTCTGCCAGGACCTTGGTTTGTTTTTGATTCTCTGATCTGCTCCACATACTATCTACCTCCTGCAACGCAACGATATCGGGATCTTGTTCCCTAATTATTTCTGCAAGGGTATCCAAATCGATCTGATGATCAGCATTACTTAGCCCCGGTGCAGCTCCATGTTTGATGTTGTAGGTCATCACTTTCAAGTGCATAATACGGCTTTGGGCAATAGAAGAATTCCATAGAAAAAGCAAAGGAAAGACGACAAGAAGGCTAAATCCTATTTTTTTCATAAACAAATAGCTTGAAAAGACAAATTACTGCTTTTTAGGCACTTTTTTAGTACTCTATTACAAAAAAAGTCTATACCGTATCTTTTAATCCGAAAATATCGTCAGATATAATGGATCTTCAACCTCAGAGAGGTTGTATCTTTGTATCCTAAAACGTATAAACAACTACGCTCGACCTTAGTAAAGGTCGCACTCCTATCTCGCTTGTGCGAACTCCGCCGCTGTAGTGGTCTACTGTAAGGAGTTTGTAACGCAGCGGCTATTGAGCTTGCCAAAATATAGATGCAAAAAGATCATTTCAAATTTGATCTTTAACCATCGGTAGCACCTTTTTTCCATATAAACGAATCGCCTTCATCATTTCCGGATGTTCCGGACCGCCCACATCCAAATGAGCAACAAATCGGGTAAGGCCAAACTGTTTTGCCGTTCGGATAATCTTTTCTGCCACTGCTTCTGTTTTTCCCATAAACAGTGCTCCATCTTCTTCCATTCCATGTAAGAATTGATCTTTGGAGTAGGGCGGCCAACCTCTGTCTTTTCCGATTCTGTTCATCTGTGCAGCATAATAAGGATAATAATGATGAATGAGATCCTCTTTGGAATCTGCAAGAAAAGTATGGGAATGAACCGCTATTTCCATCTTTTGAGGATCGTGTCCAAACTTTCTGTAAGTCTCTTTATACAACTGTACCAGCGGCTGAAAATGACTAATATTTCCACCTATAATAGCAAAGATAATAGGCATCCCATATTTCGCCGCTCTGACAACAGAGGCCGGCGTTCCGCCGACGGCAATCCAAATTGGTAAAGGTTTCCCGGGTCGGGGATAAATCGTTTGATCCTTTAAAGCCGCGCGATATTTTCCCTTCCAATTAATTATTTCATTTTCATTTAACTGATTCAATAGCTCCAGTTTCTCTTCGAAAAGTTCATTATAATCGCTCAAATCATAACCAAATAAAGGAAAGGATTCAATAAAACTTCCCCTGCCGGCAGTAATTTCCGCTCGTTGACCGGAAAGCAAATCCAGCATCGCAAAGTCTTGGTAAACTTTGACCGGATCGGCGGAGCTTAAAACAGAAACTCCACTACTTAATTTGATGCGCTTTGTAATAGAAGATAAAGCAGACAACATCATTTCGGGCGCCGGGACGGCATAATCCGGACGATGATGTTCCCCCATCAGAAAAACATCAATCCCGGTGTCATCAGCCAGTTTTACCTCTTCTATGATCTCTCTATATCGTTCATCGACCGGTTGTATTTTCTCGGTATGCAGGTCAATGGTAAGATCTCCAAACATTCCTATTCCTAATTCCATATCTTTTTTTGACAAAAATACAGAAGAAGAAATTGGGATTGATTGATCTAGGTTAATTTCCATTTTAGCATTCCTAATCCTACTCTATTGAGGAGAAGAGAAAACACCTAGTTGCTCTAATTTGTGGCAAGTTCTTCTCTTTTTTCAAAGTTTTTCTTCGCTTCCTGCATGAAATCAATAAAATGTTGTGGTTCCGGATCATACCTATATCCTTTGCTATTAAGCATTTTTCCGTCATGATCTAAAAAGACATAATACGGCTGGGAGTTTCTGTTGAAATGAACAATCTCATAATCCGCATTCTTTTGCCCTATCGTTTTTATCTTAGAATCATCATACTCGGAATGATATTGCTGATCTTCCGGCAGCTTTGTTCGATCATCGACATAGAGTTGTAACAGAATGAAATCATTTTGAATGATCTGCTGTACTTGGGGATCCGTCCATACCTCAGCTTCCATTTTTCTACAATTCACGCAAGACCATCCGGTAAAATCAACCAAAATAGGCTTATTTAGTTTTTTTGCAGCAGCCATGGCTTCGTCATAATCATAAAAAGCTTTGTACGGTTTAGGGGTAGCTTTAGAAAAAATATCCACATATTTCTCCGGCTGAATACCATCATAATAGTTGGCCATTTTCCCGGCACTTTCACTACCTCCGTTATTAGAATAATTAAAACTGGAATAAGCAGGCAAGAACCCTCCTACAACTCCTTTCAGATGCGCACCAAAGAGTCCGGGAACTAAATACACCATAAATGAAAAAGACACAATGGCTAACACAAGCCGAATAATAGAAACATGCTTTACTTCACTATCATGCGGGAATTTTATTTTTCCTAAAAGATAAAAACCAATTAATGCAAACAAGACAATCCAGATAGAAAGGAAGACTTCTTTACTGAGAATACCCCAGTGATAAGCCATATCGGCATTAGACAAAAACTTCATTGCCAATGCCAATTCTAAAAGACCAAGCACCACTTTTACTGCATTGAGCCAGCCGCCGGCCTTTCCTACTTTGTTCAGCCAACTCGGGAAAATGGCAAACAGAGAAAACGGCACGGCCAAAGCAACTGAAAAGCCCAGCATTCCTACCAGCGGTCCTGCTTTCCCTCCATTGGCAGCTAATACCAGTAGATTCCCGATAATAGGACCGGTACAAGAAAAAGAGACAATCACAAGGGTAAGTGCCATAAAGAAAATTCCCCCGATCGTTCCCATACTGGCTTTGGAATCGGCTCTGGATGACCAGGAGCTCGGCAACTGAATCTCAAAGGCTCCCAGAAAAGAGAGTCCAAAGACAAAGAAAATAATAAAGAAAGCCAGATTTGCCCAAATGTTACTCGCCAGTTGGTTGAGCGCACTCGGGCCGAAAGCCAATGTCAAAATAAACCCTAACAAGGTATAAATAATAATAATAGATAGGGAATAGAGAATTGCATTTTTTATTCCGGCTGTCCGTGTTTCGCTCCTTTTCGTAAAAAAGCTAACGGTTACCGGAATAACGGAAAAGACACAAGGCGTGACCAATGCGATCAATCCTCCTCCAAAAGCAGCCCAAAATATCCACATCAAAGACTTGCCGCTAGCATCATCAGAATCGTCATCTTTGGATTTTAGTTCTGGTTTGGTGACTGCTGCAGCTTTTTCTTTCTCTTTATCGGAAGCACTAACATCCACAATCTTTGAGCCGGCAGCATCCTTCAATTTAAAGCTAAAAGATTGGTCTTTGGGAGGTAAACATTCCTCGTCATTACACACCATAAATTCGACATTTCCTTTCAGAATACTACTTTTATCAACCGCTACTTTTTGGACAAAATCTACCTCATTTTCAAAAAAGCTTAGCTCTGAGTCAAAGACTTTGTCATATTCTTGGATTTTATTCCCTACTTCTTCCACTCCTCCAAGTAATTTCAGATGATCATTGTCTTCAAAGGTAATCGTCGTTGGGATAGGACCCTCTCCCGCCTGCTGGGCATACACATGCCAACCCGGGTTGATACCGGCTTTTAGATGAATTTTATAAATCTTCTGCTGTGAAGTGTCCTGATCCACCGCTTCTTTTGTAAAACTCCAGCTCACAGGCTTTAGAATTTGCGCATTCATCCCGAGTGGTAGAAAGGCCAATAGCGTAAGTATGATTATTTTATTTTTCATCTCTGATACTAATAAAATATTTATAAAAAAGGATAGGCTAACACGAGGCTAGCCTATATATCGTTACAATATGCTTTTCGCGAATTACAACGTTATTTTAAATTCCACATCTTTCGGAGGAAGGCATTGATGATCATCACAAACCATATAGGTCAGAGAACCTTTCACTGATTTTGCACCGGATTTCGCACTTACATATTGTACAAAATCCACCTTCTTCTCATAGAACTTTAGCACGGAGTTGAAGGCTTTATCAAAATCCTTTTGCAGCTTACCTACCCCTCTAACTTTTCCTTTCAAAGTGATTTGATCATCCTTTTCAAAAGTGAAACTTGTAGGGATGGGGCCTTCTCCTGCATCTTGGGCATAGATATGCCAGCCCGGATCTATTTTAGCCGTTAGATGAATAATATAATTACTATCCCCCAGATCCTTTTTGCTAAAGCTCCAATGTACGGGATTCAAAACCTGTGCATTGATAATAAAAGGCGCCAACAAAAGCACCAACACAATTCCAAATATTTTTCGTTTTTTCATCTTTATTCATTTTTTCAGTCAAGAAGTAGCGGTTCCTCTTTTCAGACGAGAGCTGTCTTCTCTCCAAGCAGCCCTTCCAGAATCTTCAACCCGTCCGAATTTCCTAAAGCTTGATTGGTTGCCCTTTCGGGATGTGGCATCATTCCGAAAACATTCCTCTCCTTGTTGCAGATTCCGGCGATATTATTCACAGAACCATTGGGATTAAAATCGCCTTTCTCTTCTCCCTCTTCATTACAATACCGGAAGATAATTTGTTTATTAGCTTCCAAATCTGCCAGTGTTTCCGCATTGGCAAAGTAACGACCTTCTCCGTGAGCAATAGGAATTTTCAGGATTTGGTTTTCCAATCCTTGTGTTAATATGGTATTGCTTGCGGTTTCCGGCCTCAGATAAGCATTCTTACAAACAAATTTCTGATTATTATTTTGTAATAAAACGCCGGGGAGTAATCCGGACTCACAAAGCATCTGGAAGCCATTACAAACCCCTAAAACTTTTCCTCCTTCATTGGCAAATTTTATAACCGCCTGCATCATCGGACTAAATTGAGCAATCGCACCACAACGTAGATAATCGCCATAAGAAAATCCACCCGGTAAGATGACACCATCCTCTTTAGTAAAATCTTCCAATGAATCATCTTTATGCCATAAGACAACGACTTCCTGTCCAAGATCATAACGCAAAGCATCTATCATATCTCTGTCACAATTTGATCCGGGGAAAATGACTACTCCAAATTTCATCTAATAAGGTTTAATTTTTTTATAAAATGACTAAACTCCAAAAAGAGCATATGTCTTTCGATCTTTCTTATAAAGGTTGCAAAAATACAACCCTTCTTTTACAATACCCTCCATGTAAGGCTTTTTAACAAAGATTTCATCGAAACCATTGTATGTATATCACAAATCCTAAGGCTACAAAATGAAGCAAATGACCTATCCAATATCTTTTTGTTGAAAAAAAGCCGAATCCGACAAGAATAGACATAGGAAAGAAAGCCAGAAACCAACCATTCATGTAAAACTGATCCGGAAGGAAAGGCAAAAGGATGCCTATAATGATAAATACAAGTAAGAGCGTCCATGTTTTTCGATATTGAATCACCAATGTCGAATAAGCACGTTGTAATTGAACCGCGCCATATAAAAAATAGGCTAAAAGCCAAGGTAGTCCTAACATAGCATCAAAGGAATATTGATAAGACGGAAAACTGAAACCGGGGATCGGAAGTTGTGCCAACAGCGAAAGCTGGTCGGTTAAAAACAAATATGTGGCTAAGAAATACCAGGGACATAACAAGCCTAAAATAACGAGAAGCCACTCACTCAGATGAAACGGCCGTGCCAAGATGAGTGCCAACCATACTAAAAGAACAAGAACCAACGCAGGAAAGTAAAAAAGACTTACAATCCCGACAAT
Source organism: uncultured Chitinophagaceae bacterium (assembly GCA_964647485.1). GTDB lineage: Bacteria > Bacteroidota > Bacteroidia > Chitinophagales > Chitinophagaceae > FW021-bin31. The sequence continues at coordinate 45,687 of CAZYHV010000026.1, forward strand.
AAATCCGAGATTGAAAGCATGAGTTCTTCCATTTTCTGTATCAAATAATTGAAATAGTTGATGAAAAAGCAACAATAAAGGCAGCCCGGCAATAAGTATAGCCGAGAAAGTATGCCATTTTTGAAAAAAACAGGAAAGCAACAAAAAGCTGAAAGCAACAAAAAGAGATTCTCCGGGAATTACCTTAAACCGATTCGCTAAGGCATTGAGAATAATGGCTTCTATAAAAAGAAGAATAAAGGTGAGAATGGTAAATCCTCTAGCAGTGAAACCTGCGCTTTGTTGTAACCAATGAACGACAGGCTCATAAAGCATTCCGTCCGAAAGGGGAGAGAAAAGCGGAGCACTTGGATTACTAAGATAGAAAAAATTAATAGCCAATGCATAAATAAGCAATAAGATGAAAGTATTGGGGGCGCCCGTTCTCAACCATTTAATCACTCCTGAACGATTTAGTATTTAAAAAGTAATTTTGGCAAAAGAAAGATAATTTTTGTAAATGCAGGGAATAACAACGGAACGAGCACTAATTTGTCGTCCATATCGTGGCATCCATTGTAAGCCCCGATCTTGACCTCTCAAGGTCGGTAATTTACTTAACTTGCCATTAGGCGTTACACTCATGACAGTTAATAAAAAGGATCTACGATAGGGATCATTATAAATAAACAACAACGCACTGGACAGATTCATCATCTTATAAGAGAGAAAAGAAACAGAACCCTCACTTTCCTGCTGTTTCTGTATAAAATTACTCCACGTTAAAGATAAGGTACTGTCGTAAGAAAGAATGGCTATATCCTGGTAGTTGTATTCATTATCCCGACGTTGTCGAAACCCATAAGGATTGTAATAATAAGGCGAAAAAGGACTATAATACATAGAACCATAGGAAGGATAATAAGGAGATATCCCCCAAGGACTGTAATAGGGGCTGAGCCCATTCCAGTTGTTCATACTCTCGGAAGAATAATATTTCTCTGCGGTAACTAAAAAACCGCCACCGCCCTGAACGATCAAATCCCGGATGTAATAATCATTAAAAGCATTTTTATTATTTTTCTTCTGACTGGCATCCTGCAAGAGACTTTCTTTGAAAGCTCGAGTTTTTGTATTGGTAAAAGTCTTCCGATTTAAGCTAAAGCTCCCTACATAAAGCCCCTCAACGGTTCCTCGTCGTCCATGTGAATAAAAGGCTGCCGTATAAATCTTCTTTCTTTTACGATCTAACTTTAGCTTAATCTTTCCCAAAGAAATATTTTTGAGGGGAAGAGGATGAACATAAAAAGAATCAGAAGATAACGGTTTCGTAATAAGATCAGCTTTTGTAATGTTGCTGTTTTTGCTATGCCGGCTGGCTCTTAAAAAGTAAAACAATCCTTCATTACTTAGATGAAACCCGGCAAGAAAGGCTCTCCTGTCTTTCATGGATAAGGTCAATCTGCTATTTCGCAGAAAATTTAACCGATTATCGTAAGTGAAAGTATAAAAGATATTGTCATTTTCATTATCCTGATTTATTTTATAAACAAGCATTTTCTTTCGATCATCAGAATGAACGATAGAATAAATTCTTGATTTAACTTGCTTTCTCCCTACCTCACTGGAGTCAATAAGCTCAGGATGTTTTAGGACTTGTCCGTTCCCATCTAGCAATAAGGCTTTGCAATAAACATAGCTCCCCTCCTGATATTGATAAAACATGATAAAATGATCCGGAAAAGAGATGAAGTCAACCCCGAGAAGTTGATTGGTTAAAAACCGGAGATCTACATTTCCAATAAATTCCATTTCCGGAGAATAAACCGAAATATGATGTTCTCCGTCATTATTTTTATAAATAAGAACATGGGAGGCATATTTATCCTTTGCCGGAGTCCCGGCCTTTAACTTCCCGATAATTTCAAACTCTGTATGTCTATAATCATCCTTTTTTAAGGGCTGGGAAGAGGTTACTTTCTGTGCATTGGCTGCAAAAGCAGCCAACAGAAATGTAGAAATGATAAAGAATGTTTTTAATACCTTCATTATTACTGTTCATTACAAAGTTCATGCAAAAGAAGAAGGATCCTCTTTTTTAAGATAACACTAAAGTACTCTTTTTATTTTTATACACCAGCGCTTTCCGCATTTTTAATCAAAAAGCAATTATTTTGAAGTTCTTTCCTTCTTCAAGACGACAATGATAACTGACAGGTCTTCTGTTTTTTAATCCACCTTCTCCAGGCCAGAAAGCCAAGAATAGCTATAACAACATAGAAAACATTGAGGAAACTGAACAACAATAACTTTTTATAAAAGAACAATCCTATATCTACAAAATCAGCCAGGGCTAAAACAATCCAATTTTCTATCTTTCGCTTTGCCAAAAGCCACATTCCGGTAGCCGCCATCGCCGAAGTAAAAGAGTCCATCTTAGGGACATCATTTATATGATAGGTAGAAAGCCACCAGTAAAGACCTATCCATATTCCAAGAAATAGAACAGTAGCTTGTCCATATTCTTTCTTATTACAATAAGTAATAGGAGTTTCTCCTGCTGTTTTTGGATGGCTCCAGAAATACCAGCCATAGATACTCATTACCAGATAATAAAGGTTCAGCGCTGCATCCGGATAAAGTTTATACTGCGCTCCGATGAAAATATAAATACTTAATAAAATTCCCGCAATGCCGCTGGGATACACCCAAATACTGTTCGCTTTGGCACAAAACACACTAATAATAGCGAAGACGACAGCCATACCTTCGACAAGGGTCATATTTTCTATCCCCATTAGAATACCGTGATAAATATCCTGAAAAGTCATCCTGCAGTTATAATTCCGCCATTAAAACTCATAGAATCCCAACTGTTCTTCTACCCATTTCCGTACCTTATCACTTTTAAAGGTGTACCATCTGTCCGTAATTTCTTTCGGAAGGCTGTGCAATGTTCTTTTGAAAGACTGAAAAGGATGATGCTTTTTAAGCGATTCCAAAAGGTTTCCCTTGATGGTATCGTGATCTATAGAGAGGGCATAATCTTGCATCACATCAAAGGCATTGCGGGAGCTCATTCTTTCGAAAGAGATATATTCATCCAAATGATTTTCTATCTCTTCCAATTTTTTTCGCATTTCAATTTCTTCCTTCGAATAGAGCGCATTGTATTCCGGATGGATTTCAGTTATTTCTGCAGGAAGACTTATAATTTCTCCCGAAGGGACATGATAAAAGCAAAGCATTCCCATGTCAATGTCTTCTGCTATTTCATCGATTTGATCTGAACTTAACTTTTCCATAATCCCATTTTAAAGTTTATGATTGCGGTGGATCAATCCACACATTATTCTCTTTCAATAGATCAATCAGCTCATCTACAGCCGTGGCTTCCGGGATATTCCTTTTAACCACTTCTTTGCCCTTATACAGGGTAATTTTCCCCGGGCCACTGCCCACATATCCAAAGTCCGCATCCGCCATTTCTCCCGGACCATTGACAATACAGCCCATAATGCCAATTTTCACTCCTTTCAAATGATGCGTTCGTTCTCTAATTTTTTCAGTCACTTCCTGCAGATCAAATAAAGTTCGACCACAGGCCGGACAGGAAATATACTCTGTTTTCGTAATCCTTGTTCGGGATGCCTGAAGGATAGAGAATGCCGTATTGTTTAAGAACTGATCATTATTATTCATTTCTAAGTAGGTGCGACCGGATATTTTCGGATTCTTCAACAGGTCGATATGATTCTTCAACCAGATTCCATTCCCCATCCCTTCTAATAACAAAGCGCCTGCTTCTGTAGCAAAATGAATGAGTTGTTCATCAATGGTCGCATCCATACTTTCGACACATAAAATTACGGGTATTTTTAGATTTTTTTGCCAAAGTTCATTTATTTTTTCTCTGACCGCCTGCATGGCATTCTTTCCACTGGCGAAAAGACAGAAAATACGAGTATCCTCCTTTTCTTTTAATAAGGTTTGCCAATTCTCTACATCTATCCGTTTACAATCTATAGAAATGAAATTCATCACATCAGAAGCCGGATCCAGTTTTTCTAACCAGGTTTCTGCAGTAAATAGGGGAAAATATCTTTCTTTATCCGGCGCATTTTGATATACTTGCGCGTCACAAATAACCTTTAACCCTTTCGGAGGGTCAAAAGACAAGTATTTCCCTGAAGTATAAATATAATCTGCCGGACAATCAGTAGGTATCCACATTTTGGTACGGTCATAATATCGGTATCCGATAGCAGCTAAATCTTTTTTATCGGGTTGGGATTCGGAAAAGTCAGCAATAACGACCGGATGATTTTCATCTCCAATATCTATGATTTCCCGGGTAGGTCTTCTTCGATAATCCAACGGATCATAAGCAGGTTGGTAATCAGAAGTGGGCGTCTCCGTGTTTTTTCTTTTAGCATAGCGCTTCACTACATCTCTACAAACGGGAAGCTCAAACTCCGGCTCTTCCGTTAGTGAAATCCGGATGGTATCCCCAATGCCATCTTCCAATAAAGTTCCTATTCCCATGGCACTTTTAATCCTTCCGGCCTCTCCATCTCCGGCTTCAGTCACGCCAAGATGCAAAGGATAACATTCTCCAAATTCCTCTTTCATGGTTTCTATGAGCAATCGATAAGCATGTACCATGACCAACGGGTTACTGGCTTTCATACTGAGCACAATCTGATGAAAATCTTCATCTCTCGCAATCCGTAGAAATTCCATCGCACTTTCAACCATTCCTCTCGGGGTGTCTCCAAATTGGCTCATGATACGATCGCTGAGGGATCCATGATTGGTTCCTATCCGCATAGCTGTACCATGCGCTTTACAAATATTGACCAGCGGAGTAAACTTCTTGCGAATACGATCCAATTCTGCCTGATAAGCTTCTTCTGTATAGGTTTTTGCTTCAAATTTCTTTTTATCGGCATAATTCCCCGGATTGACCCTCACTTTTTCGACAATTTTGGCAGCAATTTCTGCCGCATTGGGCGTAAAGTGGATATCTGCAACCAAAGGCGTATCATATCCTTTTTCTCGTACTGCATCTTTAATGGGCTGTAGACATTCTGCATCTCTTTTGCTGGGAGCCGTAATACGAACCAGCTCTGCACCCGCTTCTATACAACGGAGGGTCTGGGCAATCGTTGCTTCTATATCTTTGGTAAGCGTCGTCGTCATCGTTTGTATCCGAATAGGATGATCTCCGCCAATAGTAATATTACCCACCTTTACCTCTTTCGTATGGAGTCGCTTATATTCCGTGAATGATTCACAATACTGCGTCATAATTCCTTAATCGCTTTAGTGCTTATGCAAAGATAAGAAACTATGAGGAGTGAAGAGGCAGTAAGGACGATTATTGATTTCCTTTTCTATTTTTTTAAGCCTATAGAAAAAAGCTAAAAATGGAAACATCCCGATAAAATAGTAATGCCTTTCAGGCTTTCGTTCGCTTAATCCATTTTTTGACTTTCCCAAGAGTTTGATACGCTCTCCCTTTTTCACTTTTTTATCAGACAATCCGGAATATAAAATATTCGATATCGTACATAACGAAAAAAAGCCGGGGTTCTCCCGGCTTTGCTCCCCCTGTTGGACTCGAACCAACGACCCTTTGATTAACAGTCAAATGCTCTAACCAACTGAGCTAAGGAGGAATATCTCTCTATCAGAGAGCTGCAAAGATACAGCCTTTTTTTATTTAGCCAAACATATTTTTATTTTTTTGTAACCGGATCCTCTTTATTCCTTTTTAATGAAATTAATACGACCAGCCTTCCGTTTCAGGCCTCTCATCCGCCAGATAAATAGACCACAAAAAAACAACCACAATACCACTAAATGAACCACATGCCATTTATTATCTATCAATGTTCCTCCCGTCTGAACCATCGACTGATACGCCATTAAAAAAGGAGTGGTTGGCAACAAAGCTGATATGCCCTGAACGGTCTTTGGAAGGGCATCATATGGAAGGGAATAACCGGTAATCAAAAAAATAGGATAAGACGAAAAGGCCATTAATTGTACACTTAAAATCTGAGACTTAAACAGGGATCCTAACCACAATCCCAAGGGGATGAGCGTCATTAAAAAGAGCGCCATTAAAATTCCCATTGAGAATGGATTTGCTCGCATTTGCAAATGAAGTACATTGAAGTTAATGGTCAGAAAGAATAAGGCATAACAGGAAAAGAGTAAGAAATAAAACAATCCCTTCCCCCAAAGAACGGAAGAATAGCTATTCTCACCGAGATTGAGGAGATCAGCGATTTTTTTCTTTTGTCGCTCTAAAGACATGCTCCCTGCCAATCCGATTAACAGCGTTTGTTGAAGAATCAAGGCCAATAATCCCGGGAGCAAAAACCCGCCATAACTTCCTGTTACATTATATAATGGTTTATAATTCAGTTTAACGGGCTGAGCTTCTTGTACTGAAAGCAGAGTACCCTTTCCTTTCTTCTTAAAATAATTTCTTCTTACGCCCACTCCTGTGGCAAGCGTAATCTGCGTTATGGTAGAGAGTAAATCACTGGAAGGAAGGAATCGAGAGGTATTTAAAGCAAGAACAGCATTCCCCTGTTTTAGAGAAAGTACTTTCTTTTCTAATCCTTTTTCTAAATATAAAAAGCCCTGAACTTTACCCAAATGCATCTGATACTTTGCTTTACCCAAATTGGAGATGGACCGAACATCTGCAATATCGCTTTCATCAATTTTCTGAATAATTTTTCTGGACAAAGCACTACCATCCGCATCTACCACAGCAATTTTTACTTCTTTTTCCTCCTTGTTGCTATAAATACTACCATAAAAAAAGGCATATAAAACCGGTGCTATTAACAAAGTAAGCAAGAGGCTGTGATCATTCGTCACCAAATGAATTTCACGCTTTAATAAATCAAGAAACGACTGCATCCAACCTCCTTTTCTTTTTTAACTTTTGGTCAAAAACAATAATTGCAGAAGGGAAAGTAATCGTTATAAAGATTAGCAATACTCCCAACTCTTTATAAATATAGGATAAAGGAAGGGACATATAGTACACCTTTAAAAAGCCTTGAAGAAAAGGGGTATAAGGTAACAAATGTGCATAGATTTGATCATACCACGGCATCGCCCATCGAGGGAAGGTGTATCCGCTAAAGACAAAAGCCGGAGAAGTATAAAATAAGGCTACATCCGTTGCAAACATCACATCTTTGAACAAAACCGAGACCAGCATCCCCAATCCGATACAGGCCAGCGCCAAAAAAGTAAACAACACAAAAAAGTTGCCGTTGGTACGCCATTGGCTCAGGCCAAAATAAGGAAAGATAATTCCTACAATAAGGATAAAATTAACCCAGGCAATGAATAAATGAGCGATTGTTTTCCCTAAAATGATTTTCGTAGCAGAATAACCTCCTGTCTTTATTAAATTCTCAAAAGATCCGGTTTTATATTCATAATTGATTAGCAGGACACTTACCATAATAATCATCATCTGCAAGATGACCGTAATCAATCCGGGAGCCAGATACTTTTGGTAGTTATAGGTTGGATTGTATAGAGGATAGGACGTCAGTTTAATAGGTTGTACCAAAGCCCGGGCTTTGTCTTCTTCCATTCCCTTTTTGGTCAGCTTTTGCAAAATCACCCCCGATCCTCCCATAATAATTACTTTGGCAGCGTCTTTATAGACTAATTTAGCAGGGACAATTGCAGCAGAATTGGTAAACAGCGTCACGTTTACGGGGTGACTACTCTTAATTTTCTGTTCTAAATTTTTAGGGAAATGAATCCCCCCCCATACACTCCCATCCTGTATTACCTGTTCCAGATCTCGGCTGCTATGCACCTGCTTGGAGATATGAATGCTGGGCGTTTCTTCCAACATATATGTCAATTTCCGAGAGAGCGCGGAATGATCCTGATCCCAAACGGCTACGGGCAAATCCTTTGCGTGTTGGTTTTCATAAATAAGAGCAAAGAAAAAGAAGACAAAGGGCGGTAGTACCAGCAAAACCATATAATGTGCCGGCAGCGAAGCAATACGCTTCCATTCTCTCCATATCACCTTCCATAGGGTACTCATTCACTCCAATTTAGGGCAGCGGTCATTCCCGGACGTAAGCCACCTACTTTAGCCGCCGGCTTACATTTTATTGTAAAAGTACGGAGCTCAAACTTTCCGGTTTCTTTCTCCGGTACCCAATTGGCAAATGCCAGAGCCGGCGACACCTCCACAATTTTTGCTTTGATTTTTTCTTGCTCAGTACCCGGAATAATCAAAGAAACCTCTTGTCCTTTCTTAAAGTTTTGCATCTTATCCTGACGTACGTTAAATTCAATATAGAACGACCCCTTCTTCTGAAGGGTCATCATCGGGTAGCCTATAGATACCAATTCTCCTTCCCCAATAATTAAAGTCGAAATAATACCTGAATCCGGCGCATATATTCGTGTATGACCCGAGATGGAATGAACTAACTCATATCCTTTTTCTGCCTGATGGAGAATAGATGTTGCCGCCTGTATCATTTCCGGACGACTTCCATTTTCCAAAGTCTGTAAATGCAGCTTTGCCATTTCCTGCTCTTTTTTAGCGGCTTGTAACTTAAAGTAAATGACATCCTTTTCCTGTCCGGAGATCACACTGTCTTTATACAACTGTAACATCCTCTGGTAGGTCTTCTTTACCAAATCATATTGGTGTTGAGCAATTTCATACAAGTGATGAGAGGACTGAATAGCTTCCGGACGCGGTCCTTTTTGTAATAACTCTAAATTACTCTGTGCTACTTTTATTGCAGAAAGCGCCTGTTCTCTTACTTTATTAATTTCCGTAGACTGCAAAACCGCAAGTAATTGTCCTTTGTGAACAGTATCGCCTTGTTGAACGAAAAGACTATCCAACCTGCCGGGATATTGAGCTGCTATATCTACAAAAGAAGCATCTACCATTCCAATGATTTGATCTTCTTTGCCCGGCTTTCTTTTGATTAAAAATAAAATGGCAACGATCAAAATAACAACCGGAATGCTCATTGCCCAATAATTTTTTATAAATTTTTTCATAGCTGTTTTTTTAATGAACCAACCAAAATAATTTCAACTTCGCTCCTCCAACAAGATTACTACGCTCCATTTTATTCCGCCTATAATGGCGGAAAGATCAGTTTGCTTGCAAGTAATCCACAATCCTTCCCGGGTCTCCCTGTATATTCAAGTAAACCGCTACCGCCAAATCATACGCCAAGACCGTTGAGAAATAAGCTTTTTCTGTCTCCAGCTGTACTTTAAGGGCATCATTCACATTTTTCACAGAAGACATCTCATTTTTCATTCTTTTGCGAACCATTTCTGTCGTATGCGCAGCTTCTTTTCTTGCCAAATCCAGGCTTTTCACCTGTTGTCTTAAAGAAGCCAATTTATTTCGAGCAATCTTTTCTTTATTCCGTAATCCTTCCTTTTTTTGTTCTGCCAAGAGTTGACTTTCTTTCACGAAAGACTCGGCAGCCTTAATCTTTTTGGCATTTTCCAGACTACTAAAAATATTCCATTGTACTCCTATTCCAACCATCCAGGGAGGGGTAATCAACGGCAAGTCTTTGCGTAGAAATTGATAGTTAGCCACCCCAAACACATTGGGCAAAGAGGCCGATTTCGTCACCTGTTCTGTCACCTCAGCCACCTTGGTTTTGCTTTTTAACCACTGATATCCGGGATTTTGTTCCCAAAAATTTCCGGACAGCTGTAGGGTGGGATCCGCTACTAATCCGATTCCCTTATTAACTTGTATGGATTGGCTTGAGTCAACACCCAAAAGATGCTTTAAAAAGAGGAGGGCATTTTCTCTTTCCAGTTTTAATTTGTTATATCCCACTTCGGCTTGAGTAAGGGCAACATTTGCCCAGTGACCTTGATATGGAGGAATTATTTCACTCTTTACTAAGGAATGAGCATCTGCTTTGGTTTCTTCATACAAATGAAGAAGTTGATTTTGTTTTTCCATCATCGCATTGAGATATAGGATCTTCAAATACTGTGAAATAACACTCAAAGCAACCGTATTTTCTGTAAAGTCAATATTTAACTTTCCTGATTGCACCCGCTCTTTGGCTAATTTCTGAGCAGCTTGTAACTTTCCGCCTAAATAAATAGGTACTTTTAAGGCTAGTCCGGCCGTAAAATATTGTTGTTTACTTAGTTCCGGATTAAAATCAGGATAAATTCCATTAATAATTTCTTGTGCTCCACCATAAATGGCGTCTTGAGCAGATTGAGACAATTCATTTCCGGTAATTTCTTGATATACACGATTTGCGGCATCTACATTCTGTTGTGCCGTCCCTTTTACAATTCCTTCCCTGACACTTTGCAAGTTGATCTTTACCGGATCACTTTGATAAGTATAGCCTCCCAGAACGTCCAGATCGGGCAGCTTCCTCAATTTAGAGGCTTGTAGTTGATAGGTTCGGGTCTGAAAAGACTGCTTCATCTTTTGAAGATCCTTATTGTGTAGTTTTGCCAAGTCCAAACACTCCTTTAAGGAAAGGTTTCGTTGTGCAGAAACCGAAATCGTACAAACAGAAAGGGATAGAATAAATAAAAATCGGTACATGATGTGTATCAAAAGATTATTATATCCAAAGATATTAAAATTATGATAAAAATCCTTTTTAAAAATTGAAAAGACAAACAAGGAAAACCTTGCATTCACATAAAACTCGATGAGTGGAATTCCCTTTGCTATCTAGTAAAACGTGTTATTAACCCGCAATATTCACCATTTTTTTGAAACAACTCTAAAAATCGTTTAAAAT
>CAZYHV010000027.1:0-19952 GCA_964647485.1 uncultured Chitinophagaceae bacterium
GTTTTAAATTATCAATTAATATTCTATTCGTCATTTAATTGGTTAGCAGATACGGTCGGAAGTGTTGTCAGCACTTTCGGCCTTCTTTTTTCTTCTATGTTATCATTTCATATTTACTTTTATGGCAACCCCACAAATCCGAGGCTGGCCGGGTGAACGATTTATTGAGTCACGATAATCTTGTGTCCATCTATCTTGAAATGGGCAACGCCCGTTAATTCAATCATATCCAATACCTCTGAAACCTGCGCATACCGGCTCACACTCCCCCAGACGCTTCTATCCGCCACTTCATCATCTTTGTATATCACTTCCACATCATACCAGCGGGCAACCTGCTGCATAATGCTTTTTACCGGGGTACTTCGGAATATAAACTGACCATTTTTCCAGGCTACTGCGGCCGATACATCCACTTTTCTGACATTAATTTGCTGATCCGCAACCGCCTGTTCTCCCGGATGAAGCAGACGAGACGCTTGGTTATCCGTCAGTGTTACCTTTACCGCCCCTTCCAGCAAGGTGGTTTTAACCACTGAATCCTCCGGATATGCATTGACATTAAAGTGCGTTCCTATATCCTTCACCACCTGCTTAGACGTCACCACCCGGAAAGGCTGACCCGCATCATGCACCACTTCAAAATAAGCTTCTCCACTCAATTTTACCGTACGTATTTTTCCGGTGAATGCAGTAGGATACTTAAGAGATGAAGCAGCATTCAGCCAAACCTTCGTGCCATCAGGAAGTATCAGACTATACTGATGTCCCCGAGACGTCTTCAACGTATTATATTCTATTTCTTGAGAAGAAACGGTCTTTTTACCCCGGTTCAGGTAAACCAGCAAACTGTCATTCTGTTTCTGCAGCGTCGTTTGTCCCTGCCGGGCGATGGTACCTGTGGCAGAAGCCCCCAATGTAATGGATTGACCGTTAGACAGCACAAGCGTCGCACCACTGCTCCCGGGGCTGATAGCCTGCGCAACCATTTCTTCCGGCGCGGGCATAACCGTCTGTTTGTGAAAAAGAAAGTACCCTCCTACCGACAAACTGACCAGAACAGCTGCCGCAGCTGCCACCCGGAACCAGCCAAACTTTTTCTTCCTGCTTTCGAAATGCGCTTCATGAATGGCTTTAAGAATATTCAAACGTAATTTTTCCTTTTCTTCCTCCTCCAATCCGAGCCATTCTATATCCTGCTGATTGGAATTGTTATACCATTCCATCAATGCCGCTTCCTCTTCAGGAGAAGCAGTTCCGTCGATGTATTTTTCTACTAATATTTGAATGTGCTTATTTTCCATAAGAGCCATACTCTATTATTATGTACCCGCCGGAACCGGGTTACCCTTAGTTTGGAAAAAACTTTTTTATTTGCCTTATAATATTTCACACAAAGACCATGAAGAAAAGATGCCAAGGCTGCAAAGGAATCTGTTTGCGCCCTTGGCGTAGAAAATTCTTTGCATCTCTTTGCGTGAGCATACCCGTATAAAATGAAAAGCCTGATAAGCTATACATTTTGCAATGCCCGGCTAAAACTATAAGCCAATATGCTATTATGGAATCTTTTTAAGCCCTTCCCAATGCACGGTCCATTTCCCATTTTTAGGAAATCCGGGATTAGGAGGACCTTTATATCCATCCCATCCGGTACACATCATGGCCACAGCCATTAAAAGCGATCCATTGCCCGGTAGATAAATAGTGAGTCGGGAACCTTGGTAATTATGTCCATCGGCCAGGTATCTGTTTTTGGGCATCTTCATCATAAGCGCATCCATTGCTTTCTCAGGCTTTCCCAGCCGCGTTGCCGTCATAGCCATATTTGGATAATCCCATCCCCAGGTCGTGGGCCAGTCCCATACTTTTAAAACTTTATTATACGTACGAAGCATAGTTGCGGAATCTAACATTTTCGTTTTTGGCAAAAAACTAAGTGCATTCAATACATTAGGATGGTCTTCCACATATTTTGGATTAGTATAAGAATCCGGAGCACTTTCGGCCGCTAAATAGATGCCATTTTTGACCGGTAAGGGAGAGAGATTATTTATCACACTGTCCCATTGGGGTTTTCGATCCAATCCCAGACGCTCTCTCCATTTTTGAGCGGTAGAAAGTCCCCAATACCAATAAACCAACTCAAAAGTGGGATTAATGGTCGTTTCTCTGGGCAAGGACTCCTGAGCCGGTATGAGATCCGGCCCCAGCACATATTTCCCCGTCTTTTTGTTCAAATGCGCATAAGAAGCCATAAAATCAGCAGTTTGAAAGACTAATTCTTTATACTTTTCCAGGGTGGTCTTATTTGGGTGTGCCCGATAGCTCAATTCAGAAAAATAAATCACATGAGGTTCCTGCCAGATCAAAAAGGGACCTACCGATGAGGGACTTACTTTTCCTAATGGTCCGGTCATCTTAGGCCAACGAACACCATCAAACCCCTGTCTTTCTGCTCTCTTCCGGGCATTCCCAATAATCTTTTGATACCAGCTAAGTTTTTTTTCTAATAATTGAGGTCTTCCCCAAAGTGCAAAATGAGCAGAATGAGCCAGTGTCATTTCCAAATGAAATTTACCATACCAGCTATTATACACCAATCCTGTTTCTTGTGGAGGAAAAATACTTCCTCCATTAATCTTCGTAAGATACTGAGAAAGTATAATGCGTCGTTCCAATTCTTTTGCTCTGGGATCTGTACTTTCTGTCAGGTCAATAAAACCTCCCGAAGTCCAAAACGTCTCCCATTGTTGAACACTATTATTTTTAGTTTGCTGAAAATCAGGGATAGATTTTTCTTTAGGAGTGGATTTCGTAAATTCACAACTAAAAGAAAAGGCACTATCCTCCCCACCTTTAGCGGGTTCTAAAAGGTAAGTATGTTGTTTTTGTTGGTTTATTGAGGCTTCCCCATCCCAGTTGACAATAGCATAATATTTCATTTGAGTAGAGTCAAGAGTATGGGTAATAACAGTCTGGTTATTCCCTACTCTAGAAATATCAGTCTGGTGCTTTTCGGGGGATTTCCAATTCATCGTTTTTTTCCATTGTCCGGCAGGATAACCAAAGCGAAATTTCGCCCTCAATCTTCCTTCCTCAATGAGAGGAGATTGTATTCTTACAGAAATCTGATCTTTATCTTGATGAGCAACCGTCTGTACATCGACCGGTTTACCTTCAATTTCAAAGTGACTGTGAATAACTCCTGTCCACAAGTTCAGTTTCTGCTTTATATTTTTATAATCAGACCGCTTTGCTTCGGTTCCGTCTGATAGAATAATATCAAAACCTATTTTACCTAAATCAATTCGGTGCGGATTAGCTCTCAACCAATTGGAAGCTGCTTTTTGCCGGGGGGTATCATGAGAAGCGTAAGCATAAGGAATTTTACGATCATAGTAATCATACTCCTTCAAGATATCATCCAATGAATAATGATTCGGATTGGGAAAGCTGTGCCACCCCCATTGCGACTGAGTTCCTAATTTTACCCCTCCCTGATAATACTGAGGAAAGGATTGCAATCCACTCGCATCAACGGTAAAAGCAAAATCTCCATTTCCAACTGTTAATGAAGAAAGCGTATCGAAATCACTAACGACCACATTTTGTTGAGAAACAACAGATTTGCGGTCAATTTCATAGTCTTTAGCATCCTCTTTCGTTGAATGCTTACATGCCGTGACACCGATAACAATCAGGGCAATGAAAAACGAAATTTCAGCTTTGAATATTTTTTTCATTCTTTTCTTTTTTTTCACTTTTACCAATTCATTAATCGAGCCAGATAAGAGGAAAGGTTTTTAGCCATCATTCTATCTTGATGAACAGTCGGATGACCATGACATCCTCCGGTATATCTTTCACTAAAAAAATATTTACTTACCTTGTCATCCCCCTTTCTATGCCTTTCCTGAACAATTCCTGCAATGTAATTCTGCAAAACAGCATTCAATTTATGATCTGCCATTGGGCTTGTCAAACAAACAATTTGAGTTTGAGGGTAGTATTTTCTAAGGCGTTTAAGAAAGTTAATGTAACGAGTCGAAAACGCGGTAGAATCCTGAATCCCATCATTTTGCCCTAATCCAATAACGACAACATCAGGTGGGCTTTGGTCAAAATGATATAAGATCGAATCATTCTTCATATTGATTTTATCATACACATCCGGCATGGTGATTTTCATTCCATGGCTATGCATCATTCCTATTCCCGATACAGAAGATAAAACCCATTGAGCCTTCAATTTACGAGCTGTAATAGCACCAAAGCTCATATAGGCATTTTCATGATCAAACCAATCTCCAACATCACATGAACCTATCGAATTATCATTGCCATATCCAGAGGTAATTGAATTACCAATAAATTCAATTTTACGTGTAAGTTTATTTGAAAAAGGTAATAACTGATGCGTCAATATGCCTAACATCTCAATATAACTACCTCCTTCATTATCCTTTACTATGGTTGCCGTATGCTCCGTATCTTTTAGTTTCTTTGCTACCACAACAGTATCTAAAAGACCGGATAATTGTAATCGATGAGGAGCATCATGATCGACGACAATGGTAAGGTGGTTTAGAAGTTCTGCTCCTTTATCCTCATTACCAATGATTAATTTTAGGGAAGATCCTTTGAACCTTATTTTCATATATGCTCCGGGAGCCCAAATCTTTGGTCTTTTCGGGTTAGAGAAATCAATACGACCAACATAATGAATGTTGGGGTTGTTACCAGGGTAATAATTCTCAGATAATTCAGAATTATTTCTATGCTGCCCATATCCAAACTGTGAAAAAGAAAAAGAAAGGACTGTGAGCATAAAGATCCTCAAACAGGACCATTTCCAATAACAATTCTTCATTGATTCTTCTTTTAGGATTCAAATTCGACCACTCAATTCCCCCTCTCCAATAAACTTTCTATATCAAAATTACTTCTTTTATCATTTTAATTATCCTGTGGTATCCTGTTTCCCTAATTCTTTAAACAAGAAAGGTGTAGGAAAGCACAATAAAAAGCAACCATAAATCGGGTTCTGCAAGTTCTTTTCGAATAATCTTGAGTGCCTTGGTCATATGAGTCTCCACGGTCTTCGTCGCAATGTGCATTTTATCAGAAATCTCACGATTATTCAGGTGTCTCATTCTGCTTAATTTGAATACCAAACGACATTTTTTAGGAAGTTTCTCTACAATACCGTAAATATATTCCTCTAAAAATTTAGCGTTAATTTGTTCATCAATGTATTCTTCCTCTTGAACAGATAATTGGTCGATCTTTTTTGTTTCCCTTTTTTGTTTCCGGTAATATTCTTTGAATACAGCAAATTTGATGGCCTTAGCGAGATAATGTTCCAGGTTATCAATTTTTAGAGTTTTTTTTCGACGCCAGAGCCCCACAAAGAGATTTTGCACAATATCTTCTGCTGTAGATTGATCATGGGTATGATTGTATGCAATCTTCAACAGTTTATCCCAATAGCGATTATAAATCTCGGAGAAGGCTTCTTCTTCCCCCTTGATCCATAGTGATAATAATTGATTATCTGTATAAGTTGTATACATTAAGATTAGATTAAAACTGTTACATAAAAAATCACATCATTATTGGATAAGACAATGCCTCTCCAAAATTAATCTTTTATTTAATATTAACTATCCTGCACTATCCTGTATCCTCAAGAACGACTTCAATCAAAGCCACCTATGAACATGTTTTTGATACTCTTCATCCCTGTTGTTGATTTTTTTCTTTAGCTATTTTTCTTCTAAAGGTATCACTATCCGATTGAGATATAACAATATAAGAGGGAATACAATAACAGGCCAAATCTGAGTGAGGAAACAGACTTCTCCAAGATAAGCCAATCCCTCCCTACCAGTTATCTGTCCTAAATGAAGAAGCCGGGAGCCCATAGGAATTATACAATCGTCCTTTTACATAATTTTTAAAAGCATAACGAACAGCTACCGGATGCTTTACTTTAGGGGAATAGACCTTAACCGTCTGACCGCTAATAGATGCTTTTGCCGGATAAAACCTCTTGTCGCTTCCTGCCACTTCAAACAATTGAAGTGGTTTATAATAAGAGGTAAGACCATTGCCTGAATGTTTAAAATATACTATTGCTACTGAATCCTTGACCGTTAATTTATCATAAAGAGGTCCTTCATACCCGATTCCTTTAAAGCCATAAGTTCCATGCAAGGCTATGTATCCCAATCGTTTCCCCACAATTTCTTTTTGAGGTGGATGAACGATATCATAACTGCCCACATCCGTTAAAATAGCCATTCCGCTATTGGGAATACTATCCAAATCTTTTCTCTGAGCATCTCTTAAAAAGGCAGAATTAAAGGAGGCATATTTTTCCTTATAATTTTGATATGCATAGGGTGCTATCTGCACATAATAGAAAGGGAAAGTTCCTATTCCCCATTCCTTTCGCCATTGTCTGACCATCGCCGGAAACAACAAATGATAATTTTCAGACTCCGGCATATTGCTTGAACCCTGATACCAAACCATTCCTTTGATAGCAAAACCGATCAAGGGATGCAACATTCCATTATAAAGAGAGGAACGTTTGTGGTTATATAGTTTCAATTTCAGGTCTTTAAAATTTTCTAATGCTTGAGAAGACATCCATTCTTCCACTATGGAACCCGATCGGCTACAATTTATTAATCCAAAGGGAATACCTAAATGTTTTTGCAACATTCTCCCATAACACCAAGCTACGGCACTAAAGTTAGCCACCCGGGAAGGAGTAGCTTCCGACCAACCCGTCATCCGTACATTATTTTGTGGTGTTGAAGCAGGAGTATGGCGTATCGTAACCAATCTTATTTGCGGATTCTTCCCATTCAAAATAATTTTATTGGCATGCAATACCGGCATATTCCTAAACCCTTTTACCGGCATCACCATATTGGACTGTCCTCCACAAAACCAAACATCACCAATCAATACATTGTTCAAGGTATCTTTCCCGTCTCCACTAAACAAAACCTGATAAGGACCACCGGCGGAAGGCGTCTTCACCTTTATTTTCCATGCACCATCTTTATCAACTTTCGTCTCATAGGTTTCATTATTCCAAGATGTTTTGATTGTAATCTGTTTATGAGGTTCTGACCATCCCCAAATTGGGACTTCGTCATTTCGCTGAAGCACCATATTATCAGTAAATATATTGGCTAATTTAATCGCTGCCAATACATTTTGACTATAGATTAAACTTATAAAAACAAAAAAGATAAAAATCGTATTTCTTTTATTTTTCCTCATCCTATTCTTTTAAAATATACGCTATCTCATCCAGTTCCTCTTTTTCAAACGATAAATGATTTAAGCTCTTCAGCGAATCTAATAATTGCTTGGAACTTCTCGCTCCAACCAAAACAGAGGTAATTCTATCCTCCTTTAATACCCAGCTGAGTGCCATTTGTGCCAGAGATTGATGTCTTCTTTTGGCTATTTTGTTTAAGGCTCTTGATTGATTCACTTTCTGCTCTGTTACTTGTTCTGGTTTTAAATGTCCACTTATTTTTGCAGCTCTTGAATCTTTTGGTATTCCATTCAAATATTTGTTCGTCAGTAATCCTTGTGCCAAGGGAGAAAAAGCTACACATCCTATTTTCTCTTTTCCCAATAAATCTAACAATCCTTCCTCCACCCAGCGATCGAACATTGAATAGCGAGGTTGATGTATTAAACAAGGAGTACCTAATTTTTCTAAAATTCTGAAGGCTTCTGCCGCCTCTTTTGGTTTATAATTAGAAATTCCTACATACAATGCCTTCCCTTGACGTACTATATGGTCCAATGCGCCCATGGTTTCCTCCAAAGGAGTCTCCGGATCCGGTCGATGATGATAAAAGATATCGACATAATCCAATCCAAGACGCTTTAGACTCTGATCTAAACTGGCAATGAGATACTTTCGAGAGCCCCAATTCCCATAAGGTCCCGGCCACATATCATATCCGGCTTTAGAAGAAATAATCATTTCATCGCGATGAGAGGCAAAATCTTTCTGTAGAAGTTTTCCAAAATTCTCTTCGGCACTGCCGTAGGGTGGACCATAATTATTAGCTAAATCAAAATAAGTAATCCCATTATCGAAAGCAGTATGTAGAATTTTTCTATAATTTTCATAAATATCTACTCCCCCAAAGTTGTGCCACAACCCGAGAGAAATAGCCGGTAATTTAAGACCGGAGTTTCCACAACGACGAAATTGCATGGATTCATATTTATCCATAGGGTAATTCTTTATAATTTGATTGAATGAAGTCCCTGTCAACGATTCTGATACACGGACAACCTTTTAATCAAAGGTATTAATTTTTCTTTTTTAATCCCCTCTACAGCCAATCGTGCAACTGTCATCGCTCCTTTTTCTCGTAAATGAGTATTGTCTGAACGTCCTTCGGGATAAGCTTCGTACTTTCCCGGACCAAAATTCATAAAAAGGTTTTTTGATTTTTGTGGCCCCATTTGACGGATTACTTTTCCAAAGGCTGAATCTAAATCTATAATAGGCACCTCCAATTCCTGTGCTACTTCATGTACTTTTTCAGGGTAAACACCATGGCCATCGTAATAATGACCTGACGAGTCAAATGTTCTCATCGCTATAGGAGTGAACAATACGGGGAAAGCTTTTTTCTCTCTTACCTCCTTTACCATTCTTTCCAAGTTCTTTTTATAATCTTCCGGTGGCGTATATCTTTCTGCTTTACTCCGATCATGATCATTGTGCCCAAACTCAATAAAGACCCAATCTGTCGGTTGAAGAGAATCTACGAGAGATTGCCAAAGTCCTTGTTTAATAAAAGACTTGGTACTTCTTCCCCCTCTTGCTTTGTTAATAATTTCTACTTGATTATTGAAAAACGAATGTAATTCTTGTCCCCATCCCCGCTGTGGTGTTTTCTGAACATGATAGGGTTGCATCGTTGAATCCCCTGCCATAAATATCCTCACTTTCTTTTGAGAGGGTAGCATAAAAGCCATCAATGCAGCTGCCAACAGAAAACCATATAAATACTTCATCTTATTTCTCATTGAATTCTATTTTTTTAAAGAAAAAGATTGGCCATTGACCTTTACATTCTTAGTCTTGATGGTGGGATAATCTCCAATCGACAAAGTCGGCTTTTCTGCTTTTGCCTCTATATTTTTAAATGATATATTGGAAATTTTATCCCTTGGATTCCCCTTTATGCTTCCTAAATTATCACATTTTACTTTTAGATTCTCAAATTGAATGTTCCGTACTATCCCATAGGGTTTTTCGTTCGTTCCTTTCAAATCAAAAAATTGCTTCCATGGTGCTACCGAAATAAGTGTTCCACAACGACCGGTAATATTTTTTATTGTAATATCCTCATAGACCTGATAAGTATCCGGACGCATTTTCAACCTAAGAATCGCATTATCATTGTTCATCTTACAATTTTTCAATACAATATTACGAGCATGAATACATTCACTACCCAAAGTCAAGGTCCCATGCGAGTCTCCAAAATCACAATCCTCAATTAATACATTTTCTATTGCTCCATTTTGCGGTTCTTCATTTGCTTTAGGTCCTTTTCCCCCTTTGATTGCAATAGCATCATCATTGACAGAAATATAACAATCTTTCACCACCACATTTTTACAAACATCCAAATCAATTCCATCCGTACTGGGTGCCGGCACCGGTGAAAAAGGAGAGGTAATACGACAATGATCAATCAAAATATTATTGCACATGTAAAGATGCGTCGTCCAAAATCCGGAATTCTTAAGCGTTGCATTTCGGATAACTACATCATTGCACCCCCAGAGAAATATTAACCGTGGACGATGAACCTCCAAGTTCGTCCAGGATTTGCCTGCAGCATTCATAGAATCTCGATGACTCCAGAAGCTCTTCCAGAATTTCAAGCCATTCCCATTGATCGTGCCGGGACCTTCAATACTGAAACTATCTATATAATAAGCATTGATCAGAGCAGCATAATAAAGTAGATTATGACCTTCCATCCTTGAAGGTATTAACGGATAATTTTCAATTTTATCGGAGCCTTTCAGAACGGCCCCTTCTTGTAATCTCAATTTTGTATGGGATTTAAAAAACAAAGCACCACTAAGATATACTCCCTGAGGGATCACAATGGTACCTCCTCCATTTTCAGAAGCTTTGTCAATCACTTTCTGGATAGCCTCCGTTTGTAATTTCGTACTATCTACCTGAACTCCATAATCGGTAATCTTATATTCTTTCGCCTGCGCAATGGATAAAAGACAAACGAGACCTAACAACAAAGAAATTCTTTTCATCTGTTTATTTTTTTGACTAACTATTAAATAATCCTTCTCATAAGAAAAGCAAATCAAACCTACCTCTATTACTTATTATAACCATCATGGTCTATCCTGTTCTTTGTTTATTCCATGAAAAACATTTGTTCTAAGGGGACAGAAACCGGAGAATTATCTTCATTTACGTCCATAAGGTCGGCCATATAATCCCACCAACGTTGAAGAATAGGATGACTGCCTAAATCCTGTGAATTACTTTCTCCTTTTACATCCTGCACTGCAAAAAGAATATTCGTTTCTTCATCCAGAAAGATACCATAATTGCTTACACCACTTTCTTTCAGCAATTCAGTAAGTTCCGGCCAAATAGACTGATGTCTCTTCCGATATTCCTCTTTACATCCTTCTTTTAATTTCATTTTAAAAGCAACCTTCATCTTTTTGTTTTTTTATTGATAACTATCCTTTCTCATTTTTTATTCGGTCCTACCAAGACAATGTTGGGTCTTGGTGGCATTGTCATTCCCACTCCTAAGTAATAATCGGTATATGGCGGTTGGTTGTAGCCTACATTTTGCCAGGCAATACTTAATCGATATTCCGGATTGTGCATCAGCGTATAAAATCGATGTTTAGTTGGAATCGTCGTACTATAAATTCTAAGCGATTTATTGTCTTTTGTTCTCCAAATAACTTCTTCTCTCCAATCGCCAAAAAGATCAGCACTCAGCGCAGGAGTCGCCTTTGTCCAATTGTTTGAGCTACAATCTTTAGCAATGAGTAAGGGAATTTCTCTTTGCTTTTTCCAATCCCATTTTGTAATTCTGTTGTGATCCAGTAATTCTCTTAATAAGTCTCCATCCCACCAAACGGCAAAATTGACAGAACGAGGAGGTCGGCCTATAACATTTCCTTTCACATCTGTAAGACCTCTTCTTCCACCCCAGGTTTCGGTTCCTAAATAACGGGGGTCTATATCGGCTACCAATCCACGTCCCACATCTTTATTCATATCACTTTCCCATAAAATTTTCCCGGTTTCTGCATCAAACATTGCTATTCCGGGACCTTTTGTATCTCTTTCTATTTCATGAATTCCAAAGACTTCTAAACCGGGACGTGAAGGATCTAAATCACTTACATGAACCGCATCCCCATGTCGCAATCCGGTAGTATATAAACCCGTTCCGTCATCATCCACACACATAGATCCATAAACAATTTCATCTTTACCGTCCCCATCAACATCAACCACAGATAAATCATGGTTTCCTTGTCCCGAATACAGATTATCCGGTCCCTTACTGTCGAAAACCCAACGGAGACTTAAACTATCTCCTCGCCAATCCCAGGCAGCCAAAACAGACCGACCATAATATCCTCTACACATAACCAAGCTTGGATGTTCTCCATCCAGATAAGCGATACAAGCCAAAAATCGATTTGCTCTGTTTCCGTAATGATCATTGCCGCCGTTACCTCCAACACCTCCCCATCCACCGATGTCGCCACGAGGAGGAACATATTTCTTGGTAGCCATTGCAGCACCGGTTTCTCCATTAAAGACTGTCAAATATTCCGGTCCCGAAAGAATACGACCTCTGGAATTGACATAATTTTTAGTTGAATCACCAATCACCTTCCCTTCGCCATCTATGGTTCCATCTGCGGTTTTACAAGCAAATTCTGCTTTCCCATCTCCATCTAAATCATACACCATAAACTGGGTATAATGTGCACCTTCCCGAATATTTTTACCCAAATTAATCCGCCACAAAAAAGTACCATCCATCTTATAAGCATCAAAGATTGGAGGATCGGTAGGTCCATCAAAAGAGTTATCTTTACTCCTTCCTACCATGTGGACGATAAGCTCATATTCCCCATTTCCATCTAGATCCCCTACCGAGACATCATTAGGGGTATAACCGGGAGGGGTTCGAAGTGGAACCGAAAAATATTGCCGGACCGGACTATTGGCTTCTAAAACAAAAGACTGACTTGCCTCCCTTTCTTTCCCTTGTACAACCGGTCTTACGAAATAACGGTTTTCTTTGCTGAGATCAGCTTGTTTATCAATATAATTGGTAGATTTCTTTAAAGGGTGTGTATTCAATTTTACAGGAGTTGTCTTCCCCGTCTTTCTATAAAGATTAAACGCAATATCCTCCGGATCTGTACCAAATAACCGCCAACTTATAAATACCTTTCCCTCTCCTTTATTAAAGGCTACAATTCCTCTTGTTAGTTTCTCCATCTGACGTTGTGCATGTACAATATTAAAGGATCCAACCAAAAATATAAACGACGAGATCCAAAGGGTAATCGTTTTCTTCATCATATAAATTTCTCAATCATTAGAAATAAAACACACCAAAGATGGAATCAATCATCAAATGTACCTTCTTTGGTCAAGTAAACTATCCTGCTCTATCCTGCGATTTAATCGATTTTAAGACTCTCCTTTTCCACTTAAAAGGCACATTCAAGAAACAACGCATCTCATCATACAGTATTCCTAAATAGGATCTGCTTAATAACACTTGAGAACTAAGAAAATTCCAATCATTGTGTTTTAGGTTAACCCGCCATATTCACCATTTTTGGAAACAATACCACAAATCATTTAAAATCAACAACTTGTCAAATCCTTTCATATTTTGATCGTTCCCCAAATTTAAGGAATGGTTTGAAATTATCTTTTTGCATCTATGTTTCGGCGAGCTCAACAGCCGCCGCGTTACAAACTCCTTGCAGTAGGCTACTACTGCGGCGGAGTTCGATACATTTCGGTGGTACACAATGTACGACCTTGTAGCTACAAAAAGCTAATCCCATGAATAATGCGGGTTAATGCAAGGTTTTCATAATATAGATCCAATTTCTTTGCATCTCGATAGTCTTAAAAACGTTAGCAGGATACACTTTTTTGTAAGTTCCCTATCGAAGGATACAATACATCTTCATGGAGCTGCAAATCCGAACAGCTTCCGACTTATTAAGCATCCTCTAAATACAGATTTATCCTCTATTCTTTTTTTTAACAAAAATTTACCGAATTTTATATAGCTACGAGAAAAAGATAAATTACTCATTTAGAGAGAGATTGACATATTCAATCCGCTATCACTAAAAGATACTCAGCACTATTTATTAGTGCTAGAAAAAACAAGATTCTTATAATTATTCTTCTATACAAAAAGTTCCTTTTAATTATTATTGTTAACTTAGCTCTTCTTAAAAATCGCGATCTTCATGCATTCAGAACTACATATAAATTTTTCATCTGACATTCCTAAATATTTATCTATTTCTGAAGGTATCATGGATGCTATCCGCAATGGTAGTTATGAGAAGGGTCACAAATTACCTTCCATTAACGAACTAAGTATTGAAAATTTAGTCTCTCGAGATACCGTTGAAAAAGCCTATAAGGAATTGCGAGATCAAGGAATTATTGAATCGGTAAGAGGTAAAGGCTATTTTGTAAAACGCACCGACGTACACCGATCTGTTAGAATATTACTCGTTTTTAACAAATTAAGTAATTATAAAAAACAAATCTATAATGCTTTTAGAAATACATTAGGGAAGAATGCCAAAGTAGATTTAAAGATCCACCACTGGGATATAGATATTTTGAACATTATTATCGAAAACAATAAAAATCAATATGATTATGTTGTAGTAATGCCTCATTTTTATGGTCATACGCAGGAAGCCATAAATATTCTTAAAAAGATCCCTCCTCATAAGTTAATCTTACTGGACAGAGATCTTCCTGAAATGGGGAAAGAATACACTGCTATTTATCAAGACTTCAGGAAGGATATTATTGAAGCTTTAGAAGAAGCCAGTCCACTTTTAGAAAAATACAATAAATTAGTTTATGTTAATCCAACCATCACTCCGTATCCACCGGAGATAAAAACCGGTTTTCGTAATTTCTCCATGATCAATCATTTCGACTTCTCTATCATTGATGAAATGACAGAATCTACACCGGTAAAAAAGGGAGAGGCCTATATCGTCATTAGTGAAACCGATCTGGTAGAACTCATTAAAAGATGTACGTTGAACAACTTAAAAATAGGAGAAGATGTCGGTATTATCTCATACAATGAAACGCCTTTAAAAGAAATTTTGCTGGATGGTATTACTGTTATTTCCACCGATCACATACAAATGGGCAAGACTGCAGCAGAAATAATTTTAAATAAACAACATAAGAAAATAAAAAATCCTTTTAGACTCATTCAAAGAAAATCTATCTAGTCTTCAATAGCCCCTCCTGCGAACATCTGTCATCCTTCCATAAATTTTATTGCTTTTCCATAATCCTCCTGTAACTTTGCAGCGCTTAAAAACAACGTATTGAGAATAACATTAATTTAGTACATGTCCGATTTTTCTCGCAAACGCAAGTGGATTAATCTTAGAGATCAAATCAATGCTCCTTTAAAATTGAATCCTTTTGTTTTCACCCAATCCTTTTTCACCTGGGTAGCACTGGGAATTGTAGGTGGAATTGTAGGTGGAGTATATTGGAAGGTTATTGATTTTTTCATGTCTATTACGGGTCAGTTTACAGCGGCTTGGCAAGTTATTGGTATTATGGGAGCAGCCGGATTAGTCGTTGGGCTCATTATTCATTTCACGGGAGATCCTGGGGAAATGGAAATTGTTGTAAATAACATCCGTTTCAATGGAGGTCGATTGGACACACGACATAATCCGGCCATGATTGTTACTTCTGCCATTGGTATAGGAGCCGGAAGTAGTGCAGGACCGGAAGCTCCTATGGTACAGGTAATTGGGTCGATAGGTTCTTGGCTGGCTCGCCGATTCAGATTAAAAGGGGAAGAATACCGATCTTTAAGTATTGCCGGAATGGCCACAGGATTCACAGCCATGTTTGGTTCTCCGCTAGGCGGAAGTTTATTTGCTTTAGAAATCATGCATCACAAACATGTGGTCGAATACTACCGAGCTTTAATCCCTTCATTTGTTGCCAGCGGAACGAGTTTTATCGTTTTCCAATGGATCACCAGTATGGGGCTTGTTCCGGTATGGGATTTACCTTTCCCCTCTCATCAATTCATTGTATCCGATTTCTTTTGGGCCATGGGATATGGTGCTATTGGAGCTAGCCTAGGTTGGGGAATTATTTGGGTCTTCCGCAACCTAAAAAAGGTCTTTAAGAAAGCCAAAATGCCTTTTTATATACAAACCCTATTGAGTGGAATCATACTGGGGATCTTAGGCTGGAAATTACCGGTCACCCGCTATTTTTCTCATTATGAATTAATCGATTTATTACATAGTTCCTGGACGATTGCCATTTTGGTTGCCATCATCTTAACAAAAATATTCAGCATGTCACTGACAGTCACTTCCGGATGGCGGGGCGGATTTATTATCCCGCTTTTCTTTATCGGAGCAGCCTTAGGAATGTTGCTCTTTAAAATACATCCTGAATATCAACATGTGGGACTTGCCATCGTATGTTGTATGGCAGCCGTCAATTCCTGTGTGACCCGAACCCCAATAAGCACCATTATTCTGGTATCCGCATTAACGGGATTTGGTTTTTTTATGCCTATTCTCTTTGCAAGTCTTACCGGTTTCTTTTTGGCTCCAAAATCACCTTTAATCGCTGCTCAGGTAGGGAAAGAAGAAACCATACTTAAAGAATGATTTCATGAAGCGCATTTTGGTAATAGTCAACAAAAAATCCGGAACAACCGGAAAAAATAACATTACCAAACAGATAGAAAAAGGTCTGGATCAGAATATTTATGATTATGATATCGTTTTTACGGAATATAAGGGACATGCAAGAGAACTAAGCCGTCAAGCGGTAGTGGATAAAATAGATGTAGTCGTTGCGGTGGGAGGAGATGGTTCGGTCAATGAAATTGCCGAAAGTCTCATACACACATCTACTGCTTTAGGCATCCTTCCAAAGGGAAGTGGTAATGGTTTAGCCCGGAGTCTGAAAATCCCGCTTCAAACATCTAAAGCCCTTGCACTCATCAATCAAGCCCGCACTCATAGGCTAGATATAGGTTTCATCAATGAGCATCTGTTTTTGAGTAATGCCGGCATCGGCTTCGATGCAATAGTCACTCAAATATTTGAAGAAAATAAGACCAGAGGGTTAGTAGGTTATCTTCAATCGATTCCCAAAGCATTGGTTCAGCATAAAAAATTTTCCTATGAGCTTTTCATTGATGGAGAAAAGAAAACAGGAGAGGCATTTATGATTAATATTGCCAATGGAAATCAAATGGGATATCATTTTAAGATTTCTCCTGAGGCTTCCCCTTTTGATGGTACGTTGGATATTGCTATTATTGAAAAGATAACACCATGGCAACTTCCTCCCATCGTGATAAAATCTTTTACTGAACACTCTTCCAGGCATGTCAAGCATCTACGAGGCAAAGCGCTGAAGATATATTCTGACGAAACCATCAACTTCCTGCAAACGGATGGTGAAGTCATTCCAAACGATAAAAAAGAACTCCACATACAAATAGAACCGAAAGCCTTAAAAATCATCGGCCTATAGTGCTATTTTGAGAAGGCTGGTTGGAGAATCATATTGTTTTATGGTTGTATGTTGTATGGCTTTATGGTTTGATGGTTTGATGCCTCTAGTTTTTCATAAACGCATATACACACTCACTAACCGACTATTTGATATCAGACTATCAGACTATCAGACTATCAGACTATCAGACTATCAGACTATCAGACTTAAAAACACATAATAAGACAAGATTAAAAAGTCACGCTTCCCATAAATTAGGCAGTGGCACCGCTTGAAGATTTTTCCCACCAAACCCGCTCAGTATCTAAGTTCCGGTATAAAGTCAATATAGTTTCTGTGAGACAATATGGAAACTTCTGTGAGACAATATGGAAAAATTACTGCTCTCTACAAGAAGAGAAACAGCATAATGTTAATGAATATACATAGTTATTCTACTTTCACTTTCTGCTGCCCACCATGCAATGTCAACTTCTGCCCGTTCCATACAAAAGTCCCTTTCAGGTCATCGGGAAGTGTAATTTCTCCTTCCAATCCATCCTTTCCGATTCTTTCAAAATGCACTTTTATCATTTTATCTGCTCGTCCCGGCATTGGCATACTGGCCGTAACTTCTTTCAATGCTCCCAGTGCCGGTGCGATACGTACTTTATTAAAACCTGGAGCAGCAGGCATAATACCACAAATGGTAGCCAGGAAATCATAATTTGGACTGGCCGACCAGGCATGGCAATCAGAACGGGTAGAATCCGGTTCCTCTGCAAAGGTGGTCAGCCCCCTCTTAAGCATGTCCCGCCATGGAGTCAACTGGTCGTCATATTGATTAGCATTCCCTGTTTTTATAAGGGCTCTGTTTAGATAAAAACGGAAATAAAAAGTGGCCTGACTTAGGGTCTGGTCTGTTAAGATTTGTTTCATAACCGCTTGTTCTTCCGTTTTCGGAATTGCATCTGACAACAAAGCTAAAATACCCGCATGCTGGCTAAATTTTTCCTTTGCCGGTTGGTTTCCCATCGCCATTTTACTGGAATCAAAACATTGTTTATACGTGTTTCTTGCAAGATTTTTTGCTAACTTTTTATAATGACCGGCAGCTTCTTTTCTTCCATAAAAGGAAAATAATTTTGAAGCTTGTTCCAGCGTGTAAGCATATTGTAAGGTAATCACCGAAGAATGCCCGTTGGTTGCTCCATCCGGCACACCGCCAGGAAAGGCAGGATTCCAATCCACAAAATTCCACCATTTCATAGATCCCAGCATACCCGTTTCCGGATCTATATGTCGTTCATACCATTTCAAAACCAGATTTGCTGCATCCAAATATTTTTTCAAAAATTGATGATCCGGACAGAGCATCCAATAGTCATATAACATCGAAATCCAAAATAAAGAATAGGGCGGAATAATCTGTAATTTATTACTGGGGAAACGCCCTTGCGTCAATCCATTAGGTGCCCTGGATAAATAAAAATCATTGATGGCTTTTCGTGCCAACCGATCATCACCGGTGTTATAATAAGAAATCAATGCCTGAATACGTGTATCTCCCTCATACTGTAGCTGTTCATAATACGGACAGTCAAAATAAGTTTCCCCTGCACACAAGCGCGCCGTCCGCCAGCCGGTATTCCATATCCCTTCCAGGGAAGAATCATTGCTCGTAAAAGTGGCTTTATGTCGAAAAGGATAAGTACTATAAATACCATACACATCCTCCAACTTTAAAGGTTTTTCAGCGGTCTTTACCTTCACCTGCATATACCGCCAGGTACGTATCCATAGCGTACTAAAACGCCTATTTTCTCCACCATCGGGATAAAAAATATCATAGAGCCCTTTTATTTTCTTTCCTTTAATTTTATCCCTGTTTCCCTTTCGCCCCTCTTCATCAAACAAGGCTTCAGCATAGGTCAGTTTTATTTTGCTTCCTGCCCCTCCACTAACGGTCAACACAGGATATCCTACAGTTTCAAAAGACTGATCCAGTAAAATAGTCACCTCCGAATGAGCGGGAATGATCACCGGATTTTTCCCCGATAAAAAGTCATTTTCCACTTTCCCCCCGTCAGTTCTTCTTACTGCCTTTATTCTCTGCTTTTTTTCCTCCATCTGAGGAATTTTTCTGGGAGATAAAGTCCACTTATTATCTGTACCATATCCGGATGGAACGACCGGTGTCCCTATCCTCTTCGCCTTCTTCCAGCCCGAATCATCATAATTCACCTTTTCCCACCCCCAGGGATAATATTGTCCTTTTATTTCATCGCAAGCCCCCACAGCCACATAACTGTGTAATAGCGCACCGACATCCAATGCAGTAGGCGAATAAGCAGTATCATGCAGTACTTTCCAGGAGGCATCGGTATTGACTATTTCAGAAATACTATCATCTCCCTGAATTAAAAATCCCGTTTGTTCGGAAAGCTGGGCGACCGGTGCATATTCCCCCATGTTCCAAACTTGTGCAGCAATTACATTTTTCCCGTTTTGTAAATAAGATGCAATGTCAAAAGTTCCAAAATTCCAGTTGTACCGCGTGCTTCTTGCCGGCCCCCGCCCGACAGATTGTCCATTTACAAATAAATGATACCGGTTATCTGCAGAAACATGAATAATAAAATGCTCAGGAACTTCAGACAACATCATTTCCTTTCTGAAATGGAACACCCCATAAGCACGCGACTGAATATCCGGGCAGGTAATCCAATAGGCATCCCAGAAGCCATTTAAGAATTTAGCATTTATTGGTAACTGTTGAGCGGCTACAAGCAACGGACAGATCATGAAGAACAAAATTAGGAATAAAGAATATTTCTTCGAATCTTTCATAAGATAACCTATTTATCGGTTCCTAAAAGTAAAAAAATATTTTTATTCCTTCTCTGTTCTATCCTAGTCTGAAAAAATATGAGGAATAAGCTATTTCTCAATGGTTGTATCGTTTGATGGTTATATTGTTATATTGTTATATTGTTATATTGTTCATAGCCTCATTGTTTTATGGTTTTACTTTTTCTACAAACGCATATCCCCCTCACCAAACGACTGTTAGACTATCTGACTAATC
>CAZYHV010000027.1:20052-52568 GCA_964647485.1 uncultured Chitinophagaceae bacterium
CGCGGTGAAGGCGCCATGAGCACAAAGAGTTATGTGGTATTCAATACACAGGCTGTTTTAAGGTTTGTGGCTTCATGGTTTTACCTTTTTCACAAATGCATATCCCCCTCACCAAACGACTGTTAGACTAAATGACTATCAGACTATCAGGCTATCAGACTATTAGACTATTAGACTATCCTCACAATCTAACATAAGGCGTTTTCACATCATGATAAAACATAAACGTCCACCCTTCTTCTTTTCCTTGCTCCAAATAACGCTGTCGCAGTTCCATACTTTTTCTGCCGTCATCATCATATTTAGCCATAAATCGGCGTTTCAATTGACTATATTGGGGAGCCACATCTCCTCCAAAAAAGTAGATTCCTTCTTCATCCGATAATTTAAAAACCTGATGATAAGGACAATGTCCTCCGGTATGTTCGTGTTCAATAAATGAATCGATGGAACCATTTCCATCAAAGAATTTTACCTGAGGATGATCGATTAACACATCAAGTTGTTCTTTCACATAAGAAGAGCCTATATTTTCAAACGCATAATTTAGTTCCGATTGACAAATATAATAATTCGCATTAGGAAAGCTCAATTCCCGATCTCCATACGCATCAAATTGACTTATTCCCCCGGTATGGTCTTTATGTAAATGACTCATCAAGACCCTATCTACCTGCTCCGGAGTAATTCCATTTTGTTTAAGATTATGATGTAATTGAAGGGTTCCTGTTTGGGTTTCAAAACCCAATCCTGTATCGAATAAAATCAATTCGTCTCGAATCTTCAATAAAAAAGGTTGCACCTCCACTAACAAAGAACCTCTAGATCTTTGTTGAAGATCATCTTTTTCAGTATCAAAAGGTGCAAATTCTTTACTCTTATCCACTGTAAAACTACCCTCTAACAGAGGGATTACTTTTGCCATTTTCTCTATATTTTTATAATTCAATTCATCTCACGACCAATAGCTTTTTACCGCTAAATCCTAATTTTAGTGTAAAGTTACAACGAAAATTCTCGTTTTTATCTCCCTTTATAATATAAGACTTACTTTTGTTCGCTTTTAATACCTTATTTCATTAAGAGAAATTAAGTTAAACGAAAATGAATCAAAAGATTAAAACGCTCTCAATACTAACGATCACACTTTTCTTCTTTGCCTGTCATTCAGGATCAAAAAAGCAGGAAGAGAATAACACTCAGACAAAGAAAGAGGCACTGGCTCCGGCTCCTTCTTTTGATGCCGACAGTGCCTTTCATTATGTCCAAAAGCAAGTCAACTTCGGGCCACGGATCCCTAATACAGCGGCTCATAAAAAATGTGCTGCCTGGCTATCAGCAACAATGAGAAAATTTGCAGACAGTACGACCATTCAAAGGACAGAAGTAAGTACCCATGGTCAGCGTTATTCCTGTATAAATATCATTGGTCATTTTAACCCCAAATCCAAAGAACGCATTTTACTTTTGGCTCATTGGGACACCCGAGCTTTTGCAGATGGAGAAGCGAAAACAAAAGGCCAACATTTTGATGGAGCAGATGACGGAGGAAGTGGTGTAGCTGCGCTCTTAGAAATCGCCAGGCAATTACAAATCAAAAAACAACCCTTGGGAGTCGATATCCTCTTAACTGATGTAGAAGACGCCGGAGTCGAGAATGATCCCAAATCCTGGGGATTAGGTACACAACATTGGTCAAAAAAAGCCAAACAAGACGGTTATAAAGCAAAATACGGTATACTTTTAGACATGGTCGGAGGGAAAGGAGCTCACTTTTACAGGGAAATTATTACCCGACACTATGCAGAATCTCAGTCAAAAATGGTATGGGATATCGCCAATAAAATAGGCTATTCCGATTATTTCAGATATCGAATTCTTCAAAACGTAGGAATTACTGATGACCATGAATTTGTCAATAAAATAACAGGGATTCCTACCATGGATATTATTGGACTACAAGGCAATGGAGATTTTATGCCTTGGCATCATAAACTCAGTGACAATATGGACATTATCGATAAAAACACTTTAAAAGCTGTAGGTCAAACGGTTTTACAGGTTATTTATGCCAATCCCAATTATTAATCGGGATGCAGAGGATCCCAAAATTTCTCTTTGAAGTTTATTACTCTATCATCCTTCACGCCTACACCTTCTTGTTCTAAAAGCTCTTGCATTAAGGTGGGAGTTGCAAAATGATGCCTTCCGGTCAGAATACCTAATCTGTTGACTACGCGTTGTGCCGGAACAGGAGGTTCTGCCTGATGGCTCATACTTAGAGCCCAACCTACCATTCTTGCTGACAATCGGGTACCCGTAGCCTCTGCCACTGCCCCATAAGATGTAACTCTCCCTTTAGGGATCTTTCTAACCACTTCATAAACAGCCTCATAAAAAGTTCTTGATTCTTTATTCCTCTCCTTCTCCGACATTTTTCGTATTTTTCTTAGGTAATACCGGAAGAACCTTCGGTAAGGAAAATTCTAAATAACGAATGGTACGTCCATCTTCCAGATGCATTTTTTCATAAAAAGTTTTTATTTTCAGCAAAGCTTCAGGTTCCTCTGCATAAACATCCGGAATATCTCTATGAAGGATGCAGCTATTCTCCTCAATAACTTCTTTTGTAAAATAATACAACTCGGGAGAATCTGTTTTTAGCCTAATTCGCCCATCCGGTCGAAGGATTTTTTTATAATGATGGAGAAAACGCAAATGTGTTAGCCTTTTTTTGGCTTTGGATTTCTTCAGAAAAGGATCAGGAAATGTAATCCAAATATCAGCGACTTCATTAGCAGAAAAATATTCTTCTATATGGTCAATCTGAATACGAAGAAAAGCTGCATTGTCAATTTCTTCTTGCAATGCAATCTTCGCTCCTTTCCAGATTCTGTTCCCTTTCACATCGACGCCTATAAAGTTTTTATCTTTAAAACGTCTTGCCATTTCTACCGTATACTCGCCCTTTCCACAAGCCAATTCTAAAGTCAATGCATTTTCATTTTTAAAATGACTTTCTGCCCATTTCCCCTGAATATCCTTTGGAAAAATAAGTACATTTGGAAAATGCTTAATTTCTTCAAACCGAATCAGTTTCTTTTGTCCCATAAGAAGCAAATTTAATACAATCTATTAAATTTTATATTTTTGTAAAAAAAATAACTCAAAAATAGAATCTCGTTTAAAATTTTGCTACTTTTAGCCCAGTTTTCAATATAAATCGTAATAATATACCCTAACTATGCCCTCTGCTCACTTTGACAAATTAGACTTAAAGATCATCAATGAAATGATGCAGAATGCCAGTATTTCCTATGCTGACTTAGGAAAAAAGCTTAGGGTTTCCGGAGGTACTATTCATGTCAGAATGAAAAAGCTGCATGAACTGGGGATCATCAAAGGAACCAAAATGCAGGTTAATCTGGAGATGATCGGTTATGATGTCATTGCCTTTGTTGGTATTTATTTGGAAAAAAGTTCCCTTTACGATTCAGTAGCCAAGGAATTGTACAAAATTCCGGAAATTGTCCGACTGAATTATACGACCGGAGATTGGAGCATTTTTGTTGAAATAGTTTGTAAAGACATTCAACAACTTCGGCATATTTTACATGATCAGCTCCAAAAAGTAACCGGTATCGATCGAACTGAGACCTTTATTTCTTTGGAAGAAACGATGAATAGGAGCATAAGCATTACTTCCGACAAATAATTGTATATTCATCTCTGCCTAAAAAAACAAAAGGCATATATTTTTATTATTTTTGCAGTTTACATTATTTCGACAATAATATTATGGAATATAACACAACGCGCAATCATTTGGCTATTAGAGAATATGGTCGGAATGTGCAAAAAATGGTTGAATACCTTCTAACCATTGAAGATGACGAAAAACGCCAAAAAAATGCAGAATCAGTCATAGAGCTGATGGGCATGCTTAATCCTCACTTAAGAAACGTGGAAGACTGGCGACACAAGTTATGGGATCATTTATTTGTAATATCAGATTTTCAATTAAAGGTTAAATCTCCTTATCCCATTCCTACAAAAGAGACTCTTGCTCAGAATCCGGATCCACTTCCCTATCCCAAACGCTTCCCTAAAACAAGACACTTAGGAAAGAACTTGGAGACATTTATAGAAAAGACAGTAGCAGAGGAAGATCCTGAAAAAAAGGAAGAGCTTATCCAGTATATTGGCTATTATATGAAATTGGCATATGCTTCCTGGCATAAGGATGAAATGCATGATGACATGATCAAAGCTGAATTATCAGAGATTACAAATGGAAAATTGCAATACGAAAATGATCATAGTATCCAGCTTCCGGATAATTTATTCAATACCGGAAAGAAAAAAGGGCACTCCCATAAAAACAATAAAAATGGAGGGAAAGGAAGGTATAAACATAAAAACAGGAAACGGTGAAGAATGCATTTGAAGTAAAAGGCGGTAAAAGATTACAAGGAAATGTATTTCCACAAGGAGCAAAAAATGAAGCCTTACAAGTAATCTGTGCAAGTCTGTTAACTTCAGAAAAGGTAACATTGCACAATCTGCCGGACATCCTGGATGTCAATTCCCTCATAGAGCTTCTCGATGATATGGGGGTAAAAACCAATCGTCTGAATCGAAACAGCTGTACTTTTCAAGCAGAAAAAATTCAGTTTGATTACCTACAAACAAAAGAATTTCAGGAAAAAGCCAGTAAATTAAGAGGTTCTATTATGATTGCAGGAGCCCTGTTGGCTCGTTTTGGTAAAGCTTGGTTTCCTCAACCCGGTGGAGATAAAATTGGGCGTCGCCCATTAGACACTCATCTTCGGGGATTTCAAAAGCTGGGAGCTCATATAGATACCGGACAAACGTCAGGCTATGCTACAATAGAAGCCAAAAAGAAATTACAAGGGAATTTCATTTTATTGGACGAACCTTCTATTACGGGAACAGCTAATCTTATTATGGCTTCTGTCCATGCCCAAGGAACAACTACATTATATAATGCTGCCTGTGAACCTTATATCCAGCAGCTCTGTAAAATGTTACAGGCAATGGGGGCAGACATTGAGGGGATTGGTTCTAATAAACTTAAAATAACAGGAGTAACACAGCTAGAAGGAACAACCCATCATATTCTGCCGGATATGATTGAAATTGGCTCTTTTATTGGATTGGCTGCTCTAACACAGAGTAACATCACCATAAAGAATGCCGGTATAGATCATCTTGGTATCATTCCCGAAAAATTTCAACAATTAGGGATACAATTAGAGATTGAAAATGAAGATATTCATATCCCGGCACAAGAAAGCTATACCTTAGAAACGTATATGGACGGTTCTGTATTAACGATTTATGATCATCCCTGGCCGGGTTTCACGCCGGATTTACTCAGTATCGTTTTAGTTACAGCCATACAAGCCAAAGGGAGTGTATTAATTCATCAAAAGATGTTTGAAAGCCGATTGTTTTTCGTCGATAAACTAATCACCATGGGGGCTCAAATCATACTTTGTGATCCACATCGGGCAGTGGTGGTAGGATTAAACAGGCAACGTCCGCTACGAGGTGTTACCATGTCCTCTCCTGATATTCGAGCCGGTGTAGCATTGCTTATTGCTGCATTAAGTGCAGAAGGAACCAGTATTATTCAAAATGCCCATCAAATTGATCGCGGCTATCAAAATATTGGGAAAAGACTGCGTCAATTAGGAGCAGATATCAAACGTTTTAAATAACAAGCTTGTTCGATGAATATAGCAACAGATATGGAGCGTCAAAAATTAATTATACTAACCGCCCCCTCCGGTGCCGGTAAAACTACGATTGCCAATGAACTCATCCGACAACTACCACAACTGGCTTTAACCATATCTGTAACTACTCGTAAACCAAGAGCAGGAGAGATAGAGGGTCAAAACTACTATTTCGTCTCGGTTGATGAATTTAAAGAGAAAATTTCTCAAAATGCGTTCCTGGAATATGAAAAAGTTTATGAGGGTAAATATTACGGTACCCTTTATTCTGAACTTCAAAGAATATGGGAAAAGCAACAATATCCTATTCGAATTGTGGATGTAAAAGGAGCCGACAATCTTAACAAGAAATTTGGGAAACAAGCGTTGTCCATTTTTATTAAACCTCCCTCTTTTGATATCTTAAAACAAAGACTGACCCAACGCGCAGCCGAAAGTAAAGACGACATCCAAGAAAGATTAAATCGGGTAGCTGAAGAAATGAATTACGAGCATTCTTTTGATCAGGTGGTTATCAACGACAATCTGGAACCAGCAATCACAAGAACCATGAATCTGGTAAGAACCTTTATCGAAGCATAAAAGATCCCTCTTAAAAAATAAGACAGAGTCATGAACCCTGCCTTATTACTTCTTGCTTAAACGTATATTCAATAGTTTAATACCGACGTTCTCTATGATCTCTAGTTTTTGGAGGTAAAGCTTTGCTTACACGTAAAGACCTTCCTTCAGCTTCTTGTCCGTTGAGCTGTTCAATAGCCTGTAAAGCTTCTTCATCATTCGGCATTTCTACAAAGCCAAAACCTTTACTTCTTCCTGTAAAACGATCAATGATAATCTTTACAGATGCTACTTCTCCAACTTCCGCAAAGATTGATTCTAATTCTTCTTCCTGCAATTGATAATTCAGGTTTCCTACGAAAATGTTCATGTTGATTTGATTAAATGATTATTGATAAAAGTTTTTATAAATATAAAGATTTATTTTCTTGATTTCCTCTTCTTCCCCTTTCTATTTCCTTTTTTTCTTCTTAATTCTAATCGCACCGGTCGATCTCCCAATTTCTTTCCATTGAGTCCCGACATCAGCTTTTGAGCTGCGTCCTTTTTTACCCTTAAGACAGTATAACTATTTCCAAAATCTACAATATTTATGGTTCTATCACTCACCGTGCTGTGCTGTGTCAGAAAAGAAATTAGCTGTTTTTTGCCTAAGCCGTCATACTTTCCTAAGTTCAAAAACAACTTCACCCGTTTCTGTTGCCCTTCTTTAGAAGAGGTCTTCTTAACATCCAATTCTTTAATCTCCTGATTCCCTACCTCCGGCATCCTATTATATTCAAGAGATAAAACCCGGCTAATCAATTCTTCCCTTGACAAATAATCTAAACAGGCATGGGCTTCAGGTAATACTTTAGCGATTTCCTTTTCATTTGGAACAGTATCCTGTATATTCTTTACTGTTCGAAATAGTTGTTTTTCTTTTACCTGCTTTGCATTAGGAAGTACTCCTTTTTCAAATTTCTTTCTAATAATTTTTTCAAGAGGTTTAATCTTTCTTAAATCATTAGGTCCCGCAAAAACAATAGAGGAACCTTTTTTCCCCGCTCTAGCCGTTCTTCCACTACGATGGGTATAGTTTTCTAACTCATCCGGAAGACTATAATGGACTACATGAGAGATATCATCTACATCGATTCCACGAGCTGCCACATCTGTAGCCACCAATAATTGTAACAGATGATTTCTATAGCGTTTCATCACATGATCTCGCTGTCCCTGAGATAAATCCCCATGCAAGGCATCAGCAGAATATCCATCTTTAATGAGTTTATCAGCAATTTCCTGTGTCTCTCTGCGTGTTCGACAAAAAACAATGGCAAACATATTGGCATGATAATCGGCCAACCGTTTTAAAGCGGCATACCGATCTCTGGGACGAAGAGGGTAATATATATGGGAGATATTCTCATTTCCTTGATTCTTCTTTCCAAAAATCTTTTCTACCGGATTATTCATATATTGGCGAGAAATACGTAATACTTCATCCGGCATGGTCGCCGAAAATAACCACGTATTTTTATGTTCCGGAGTGTTGGATAAAATAGCATCCAAATCTTCTTTAAAACCCATGTTCAACATCTCATCCGCTTCATCTAAAACCAAATAATCTATAGTTTCTAAATGAATTTTCTTTCTCTTTATCAGATCCAACATTCTACCCGGAGTACCCACAATAATCTGACTTCCTTTCTCCAGGCTCTTGATCTGTTTAATAATCGGAGCACCACCATAAACCGCAGTGATTTGTACCTTTTTGAGGTAGGTAGAAAAAGCTTCTAAATCTCTGGCAATCTGCATACAGAGTTCTCGAGTTGGACACAGGATCAGCGCCTGCGTCTTTATAGAAGAAAAATCCAGCAATGACAACAATGGCAAACCAAAGGCGGCCGTTTTTCCGGTACCTGTTTGGGAAAGAGCCACTACATCAGAGCTGTCTTTTAACACTAAGGGAATAATTTCTTTTTGTACAGGGGTTGGTTCTTCAAAACCAAGATCGGTTACTGCCTTCACTAAAGGCTTCTGTAACCCTAATTCTTCAAATAATTGCATACAAATGTACCAATGGTTGTTTTAGTTCAAAAATGAGTAGAATTTCACAACCATTTCAAATATCACGTTACAATAACAGACGCATGAAAATGCAGCCGGGAAACTCGTCTCCAATCTATCTACAAACTTTTCTGTATGTAGCTGCTTCCCGACAAAGGTATATTTATTTTTTAAATAACAATACTTTTTTCCTGCAAAGCTTCCGCAACGACAAAAGTACTTCCGGTAAGCAAAATACAATCTCCTGCTGTCGCATCCTCTTTTGCAGCTGATATAGCAGCCGATACGGAGGGATAAGCTTCCCCTCCCAGCTCCTTCTTTATGGCCATTTCATGCAATGTTCCAGACGGTAAAGAGCGCGGATTATCCGCATGGCAAAAATAATAAGTGGCCTCTTTGGGAAAAATTGACAAAATTTCTTCTACATTTTTATCCTTTACAAAACCAATAATAAAATATAATTTCCGATAAGAAATGGTCTTACATTGCTTTACAACTTCCCTAATACCGGCTACATTATGGCTGGTATCTGCAATAAAAAGAGGCTCTTCTTCCAAGATATCCCAGCGCCCCCGCAAACCGGTCAGGTGTTTTACCTGCTTCAAGGCATTTTTGACCGATTCCTCAGGCAATACCCAATGTAATTTCTGTAACTGACGCAAAACGCTAAAGACAGTCTGCAGATTTTGTATCTGATACCCTCCCCCTAAATCTAAATAAAGTTCCTCTTCCCTCTCATGGGGAGAAATAATTTTCACCCATTGTCCTATTAACGTTTTTTTACTCTCTTCTACTAAAAATTCTTGATCTGCAAAGAAAATATCCGCTTTTTTTTCCTGTGCTTTTTTCAGAAAAACGGGTTGTGTTTCCTCCTTTGTTTCTCCAATAATGACAGGAGTATTCTCCTTAATTATACCGGCCTTTTCTCCCGCTATGAGCGCCCTAGTGTCCCCTAAAATTTGTGTATGTTCTAAACTGATATTGGTTATTACCGACAAGACCGGATTCAAAATATTCGTACTATCCAAGCGTCCACCAAGTCCTACCTCCACAATAGCAATATCAACTTTTTCTTCGGCAAACCACTGAAACGCCATAGCCACAGACAATTCAAAAAAGGAGGGTTTTATCTGAGCTAAAAGTGGTTGATGTTGTTCAATAAACTGAATGACAAATTCCTTCGTTACGACGATTCCATTCACTCGAATACGTTCTCTAAAATCTACCAGATGAGGAGAAGTATGCAGACCTGTTTTGTATCCTGATTGCTGGAAAATAGCTGCTAACATGTGGCTCACCGATCCTTTTCCGTTGGTGCCGCCAACATGGATGCTTTTAAATTTTTTTTGAGGATCACCTAAAGCTTTACATAAAGCACGAATATTAGACAAATCCTTTTTGAAAGCAGATCCTCCTATCCGGCTGAACATAGGAAGTTGCTGATATAAATAGTCTATCACTTCGGGATAGGTCATCTTTTTTGAACAAAGGTAAGATTAGGAAAGTAGAAAATATCTATGTCTTAAAAATATTCTAAAGTTCTTCTTATTGTGATTGCATTTCTTTTATCATCTTTTGCGCCCTTTTATTGCCTTTTGCTGCGGCCTGTTGTATCCAATATAACCCTTGTTTCGTATCTTTATTGACGCCCTTTCCTTCCAAATACATCATACCAAGGCCATACATCGCTCTGGAATTATCCTTTTCTGCTGCCTTTTTCCACCATTTAAAAGCTTGTTTTAGATCCTGTTTTTCATCTCTACCCAAAAAATAACGTACTCCTAAATCATACATTCCCTTGGGATACCCATTTTCAGCAGACCTTTTATACCATTCCAATGCTTTTTTATGATCTTTATAAACTCCTTGTCCTTTTTCATACATCTGCCCGATTGTAAACATGGCTTTAGCATATCCGGTATCTGCAGCACGCCTGTACCATTTTAGAGCAGCCCGAAAATTCTGGGAAGCCCCCACACCTTTTTGATACATCAACCCAATGTTATACATGGCTTTTCCACTCCCTCGTTCAGATGCCTGTCGAAAACGATCCATCGCCTTGGCATAATTTCGATCAGTACTGTCTTTATATTGGACTCCTCTGGCATACATCATTCCAATATGAAACATGGCATTTGCACTTCCGGTATCCACAGAATCTGCCGCTTTTCTATACCAGCGTAAGGCATTCTTATCATTTTTTTCAACACCGATTCCCAATTCATACATCCGCCCCACACTATCCATAGCTTCTTGATTCCCGACTGCAGCCGCTTTTCTATACCATTTTAATGTCTCTGCATAATTTCTGGAGACCTTTTTCCCTTTTGCATACACCGCGCCCACCTTCATCATCGCATCTGCCCTTCCTGAATCCGCTGCTATCTTATACCATTTCAAAGCCAAGGAAAAGTCCCTGTATTTTCCGGTACTGTGACTATAAATATTGGCCATTTGGATCATCGCATCTACACTTCCCGCCTGAGCCGCCCTGTTAAACCACTTCAAAGCATATTGATAATTCAAGAGCGTATCCCCTCTGTTTTTAAACATCTTTCCAATGCCATACATAGCATCTACATCTCCCATTTCTGCTGCCTGCTGATACCATTGAAAGGCATCGCTACCACTCTGACGTACGCCTTTGCCAAACTCATACATCATTCCCATATAATACATCGCATCCGGATTGTCTTTATTGACAGCACGACGAAACCAAAGTAAAGCTTTGTCATACTTCTTGGCCTTATACGCATAAAGTCCCCGCTTAAAGTCCATATTTTCAGAACGGGTATTTTTCTTCTCTTGTGCATTCGTTACCCCCAATCCAATAAAAACGATCCCCAATCCCAATAAAATGATCTTCTTTATACTCATAAGTTATCCTCCAATAATTTTTCTAAACTATCTTCTTTATGATTCAAAAATAAGTCATGATGACAAGATTCTAACTTTTGTAATAAAAAGAGCAAGGTTCTTTCCTCTGATGGGGTCAAATTTCCTCTAACTACCTCTGAAGCAAGCTGCATCTTCGGAAAAATCTTTTTCATTTCCTCTAACCCCTTGGAAGTAATAGATACTAATCGACTACGTTTATCCTCTTCATCTGCAAATTGAGTAATTAACCCTTTCTTCAGCAATCTCTTAATGACCTCTGTACCCGAAGTTTTACTCATTACATTCTTAAGGATTAAATCTGTTTTAGAAAGATAATCATAAGTCATTAATACCACCAAAAATGAAAATTCTTCTACGGTTTGTAGCAGACTTTCTTTTAAAGCCTTTTTGGTATAAGCCTTCGTATAACGATAGATCAAACTGATCTGACGGGAAAGCATCTCGGAATTACCTCCTTTCAAAGACAAACCTTCCGGCATTCTATCGCCCGAAATAGTGCGAGAAGGAAATGATTTATTTTCTTCCTTTTCTATGCTTCTGAGAAAACTTAAAAAATCTTTCCATCGGTATTCTTCCAGATGTGGATTCTCTTTCTCAAAACGATCTACATATTCTAACAACTGTATTTGTAGTGCTTTTGTCTTCATTCTTTCAATTTTTCAAAAACAAAATTAAACAATTTATACGATTTCGTATTACTTTTGTTGTTAACTAAATGTTTTCGTCGTAATTTTGTTGAATATTAACTGATGAAACTATGAAAGCCGTTGCATCTATCCAAAAAACATCTAAGGCATACAAAACCGGAGACACCATAATTGTTGCTTTAGAGGAGAGCAGTATAGATTTCAATTCTCATGAGTTAACGCTCATTATAGGTCCTTCCGGATCCGGGAAAACTACATTGTTGTCTTTACTGGGTTGCGTTATATATCCTACAAAAGGAAAGGTCTTCATTCAGGGCGAAGATATCAGTAATTTATCAGAAAAAGAATTGGCTCATATTCGATTGCAACATATTGGATTTGTCTTTCAAGGTTTTAATTTATTACAGCCTCTCACCGCCTTAGACAATGTCATGGCACCGCTTTTATTAAAAAAAGAGCCTAGAAAGAAGGCCATTCAAAAAGCAAAAAAAGCCTTAGAAATGGTGGATTTATCAGATCGGATGAACAATCTACCCAAAATGCTGAGTGGAGGGCAAAAACAAAGAGTCGCCATCGCCCGGGCATTGGTAACGGATCCAACTATTCTATTGTGTGATGAGCCTACAGCATCCATTGATGCTAAGAGCGCCGGAAAAGTCATGCAGGAATTGAAAGAATTATCACAAACAGGAAAATCGGTAATTGTCGTGACACATGATACTCGCTTAGAAAAATATGCAGACCGCATCATTTATTTATCGGAAGGAAAAACTTCTTTCACCCCCTTTGAAAATGACGAATATGACCTATAAGACAAAACATCTCCTTTACAGTGTTCTCTTTTTAACGATTATTACAGCCTGTAATCAGTCTACCAGAGAGGCTAACAATAATCACAATAAGGCAGATTCCCTTTTTGCACCACAAAACATTCATAAAATTGTAGGTATTGGGAAAGTCGTTCCACAAAAAGGAATGGTCGACTTAGCCTCAGAAACAGGAGGTATTGTCCGTTCTGTTTATAAAGAATCAGGAGATAGTGTCCATCAGGGAGAAGCTATTATCGTGCTCAAACAAAAGGCAGATTTTTTGAAGATTCAGGAATTAAAAGACCAGATAGCTACCCAAAAACAGCAAGTGGCTGCCAATAAAATCAGCAGCAAACAATTTCTAACACAATTAGAAAGCAAAGAGAAGAATCTTGCCATTAGTAAAAAACTCTTAAAAACAGGTGCCGAAACCCGAGAGCAGGTAGCCGATTTACAAACAGAAAAAGAAGTACTGAAAGTAAAAGTAGAAAAAAGTCAAAAAGAAGTCCATCTCAGTCAATCTAAGGTCAGGGAATTACAATCTAAATTAGCCTCTGCTGAAAATCAGTTAAACGACAAAACAATCAAAGCCCCTTCTGACGGGATTATCCTGAATATTGATGCCAAGGTAGGTAGTGCCATTCAGGCATTACAATCCTTTGCCACCTATGCGCCCAACGGGGCATGGATTATTCATGGAGAGGCAGATGAAATGTTTGCCAACCAACTGGCTATTGGTCAAAAAGTAGGAATCCATTACATCGGTAACAATCATATTATTACTACAGGAAAAATCAT
The DNA here is from genome assembly GCA_964647485.1 of uncultured Chitinophagaceae bacterium. Lineage (GTDB taxonomy): Bacteria > Bacteroidota > Bacteroidia > Chitinophagales > Chitinophagaceae > FW021-bin31. The sequence continues at coordinate 33,580 of CAZYHV010000027.1, forward strand.
TGCACTATCTCCCGATTTGAGTAACAAATCTATTTTCACTGATGAACCCGGGGAACAGCAAGATCGCAGGGTACGTCGCTTTAAAGTTTTATTAGACAGTAAAGATCATTTACTGCTAAACAGTAAAGTCGAATGTAACATTCATATAAAAAATTAATCCCTCATGATTCGAACTGCCATTAAATTCATGAAATATGATCGGCCTAAAAGTATAGGGATTATTGTAGGTATTGTTATTAGTATTTTTCTAATTGGTCAACAATTAGGAACCCTCAAATTTATTACGGAGGTAATGGGAGGGCTCATCAATAATGCGAATCCCCAATCCGGACAAATATGGGTCGTAGATAACGTCACCAAAAACGTCAATGTACTTTCTCAGCTTGACAGTCGATTAGTAAGAGAAATTCGTAGTATTAAAGGGGTTGCTAATACCTATCCTATTGTAGTGGCCAATGCCAATATCACTTTTCAGGATGGGAAGTCCTCCCCTATCGTCTTGATCGGAAGTAATGCTCCCGTTTTTGCCGGGGGACCGGATACGTCCAAAATTATGAAGGGAAAACTAACTTCACTCACCCAATCAAATACGGTTTCTGCAGAATATTTTGATGCACAAGCTCTAAATACCCATTTTAAGATTGGTACCCCCTTAGAAATAAATGGGAAACAAGCATCCATTGTATTAGAAACAAAAAATGCTCAAGCTTTTGGGGGGCATTATATGTACACCAATCTGAACAATGCACGATTTTATGGAAATATATCCAACAACAAAGCCAGTATTATAGCTGTAAAAGTTGAACCCGGCTTCAATATAAAAAAGATCAAAGAAAAAATCAATCATACATTTTTTGGCGTCAAAGCCTGGGAAACAAAGGACCTAAAACAATCCACCATTGTTACTTTATTAAAAAGTACGAATATGGGAGTGAGTTTTGGCACATTGGTCATTTTTGCTATTATTACCGGTTTTTTCATCATTGGTCTAACTTTATATTCTGCAGTATTAGACCGACTAAAAGATTATGGAACTTTTAAAGCCATCGGTGCCACGAATGGTTATGTCAGAAAGTTAATTTTTACACAAGCCTTATTATTTGCAGGGGTTGGCTATTCCATAGCCATGCTGCTTTTTTGGGGGTTCAAACAAGGAGTAGCTAAGGCAGGTCTGATCATAAAATTATCCCCACAACTTATTCTATTACTACTAATTATCACCTTAATCATATCTGTTGGCGGATCACTATTTGCTATCAGAAAAATCAATAAACTGGAACCGGCATCGGTATTTAAGTGACTGATGCGCTAAAATTTTTAAGAATGAACTTCAGGATTTCCTTTATAACGATTCTTACTTTATGTCTTGTCATTCGTTTGTCTTTCGGACAACAGAAAAACCCTCCTCAAGCTTTGTCTCTCCGGGAAGCCAGAGAAATAGCCCTAAAAAACAATCCCAACCAACAGCTAAAGGCTATACAAGTTACTATTGCACAAAAACAGGTGGAACAGGCTAAATGGGAGAAAATTCCTGAATTATATGCTAACTTCGATTTAAAACGAAACCTTATTATTCCTACAACACCGGTTCCTGCAGAAGCTTTTGATCCTAACGCCAAACCGGGAACAATCAAACCATTAAAATTTCAAACAGATTGGACTAGCAATGCCGGCATCAATGCCCATTTTGACATTTTCAATCCTAACACTCACGGAGCGGTCATAGAAAATCAAAAAAAGGCAGCCATGAAATCAACTCAACAAAAAATGGCAGCTAATGATTTAAAATTTCAAATTAACAAAGAATATGCAGCTGTTGTTATTGCCCAAAAACAATGGAAACTCGCTATTTCAGACACAGTAAACAAGCATAAAATACTGAAAATGACCAAAGAACAGTATAAAGCAGGTCGATTGACCACCGCAGATCTAAATCAAATCATAACAGAAAAACATCAGGCAAAAAGTAATTATCTGAAAACAGTAAAAATATTAGCTTCTGCCAAAGCACAATTATTGACAGATATGGGATACGACCCTTCCCAAGATTATTCTATTACTCTTACAGACAGTTTATCTATCCTATTATCTGCTTTCCGGAAAAACTCTTTTACCAAAGGAAACAGTCTGTCTTTAAAAAAATGGAAGCAACAACAGGAGTTGACACAACTCCAATTACAACACACACGCCAGGAATTTCTTCCGACTATAGCTTTAAAAGGATTCTACGGGGGGAATTATTTCAATAATGATTTTCAGTTGTTCAAAGGTGAAAATTGGTATGGCAACAGTTACATCGGATTGTCAATCAATATTCCTATCACTAAAGGAATAGATCGTGTCAAAAAGATATCCATCCTTCAATTACAACACAAAGCAGATCAAACCAATTATCAAGCTCAAAAAAACAAACGGCAACTTGCCATCACGCAAGCACAACAGGAAATTGAATATAGAAAAAAGGATCTTCTGAATAAGAAAAAAGAATGGCACTTAACGAAAGAAAATTTTATGGCCAGCCAGGATAAATTCCTCAACGGACGACTCCTGATTGGAGATTTTTCTAAAAGCAATTTTCTATTTGAAAAAGCAAAGACAAATTATTTGCAAGCTGCCTATGATTTAATTATTGCTCAAATGAAATGGAGAAAAATAAAAAGAGAATAGCTTACCCAGTCTCTACTCTTAAAAACCGTATCGAACCTGATATCCCAAAGGCTATCCAATTGCAGAAATGCTGCCTTAGCAAGATTATCCTTATCGTTCAAAAAATAAATTAACCCTTTTCTCGATTTCAAACCCGGATCATGGGCTTTTTATTCTCGGGTATTACAATTGTTTTTAATACCTAATCATAATGCCGCAGCCGAATCTGGAAGTTCTGTTCTAATAAACGTGCGGTTACATTATCGGAATCAAGAGCTATCGCTTTTTGCCCCCTCTTTAAATCGTAGTCTAAGATAACTTTATTGTCCCAATTCGGCAGTCAGTCCAATAGACAATCCGGTCGTATGAACACGAAGTTGAGTATCGGATAAATCTTCAGGGCGTGGCGTATAACTAAAAGAATGTTCTAAATACAACCAAGAAGTTCCGGGAATCTTCACTTCTATATCATAACCAAACTGAGGCAATAAAATGGTTTTATCCTGCAGAACATCAAATCCAAAAAATTCTTTTTCCTGCTGGGTATAATTGGTAGAGAAATCCTTGTATTTTATAAAAGTAGGTTTGAAAAAGACCGCAAAATGAACAGCATCACTGGGTTGAAAATTAAAAGAAGGCTGAACATACCATCTAAAAGTTTTGGATTTAAAATTCCTCCTATAAGCCGTACTATCCTCTGCCTCATCAATAGCATAATCCCCCATTCCAACACCACCAAATAAGTTAAAGAAAATAGTTTTGTCTGCATTTATTGGGAAACTATACCCGATTCCCAATTCAAAATCATTTTGTTTATTCTTTAAGGTAGATTTTTTATTATTAACAGATTTTCTATCTGTATTTTTCTCTTCCATTCCAATGGATGCTGCACCTGTTACTGCAAGATGATTCGTAATAGCATAAGCAGCTTGTCCTTCTATCCCTGTAGAGCTGGCTGCGCCAGAAATTTTGCCTTGTCCTTGTTGATCAAAAAAAGTAATATTGGGTTTCGTCGGTGAAGAAATAAAACGATGTGTTCTACAGGAAGAAAACCCTATAAGCAGTGTCAATCCGGTTATAATAAATAAATGTCTACGTTGTTTCATAATGATAAAATTTGTTTAAAGGTACGGAATTTATAGATATTTTTAATATATTTGTATATACTATACCTTCCTTTCGTTATTTATTTCACGTTCTGAAAAGAACATAAAATGTCAAATTATGAATAAAAAACGAACAATCGATCGACAGCTCTTCGCTCTACTTCTCTTTTTTTTACTTTACGGAACACTTATGGTCGGATGTCATGGACATGAACATTTACAAGTTATGATTCAGATGCCTTGTACCGGGGATAGTGCAACCAATGGCATATGCAAAACGATAGACAGCACCTCTCGTTCCATTATTTTAAGAGGAGATCCCAATGAACTTTTTACCATGAAAATAAGAATTAGAGGTATCTTAGAACAACGGGCTTATCCTTCAGGAAAATCCAGAAGCGGAATGTGGCAAAGTGGTGGTTCTGAAGGAAACATGGAAGATACTGCCAACATCTACAAACTAAAAACGTCAAATCCGGGAAATGTCTATTACCTTAATGTCGGAAAAAGTAACATCAATCATACTTTTAAAATAGATACCGTTGTTACTATTCAAAGTTATGGAGAAGCTATTCTCACCTTAACCGGATTATCTGTGGATGGTAAAGAACGCAGTAATCAGGATCAGACAGGGAATCCAATGGAAATATCTTCCGTTAAGATCAAAAAACGGCCTTATAATGGACAATATGTACAGGTGAATGTGCTATCGCAAAAGAAATTAAAAGGGTCTTAAACATGATTGTGCAGCTAAAAGGGATGAAGTGTATCGGATAACAATGGATTTTAACCTCTATTTCCCTCTTTTATTTTCTCAAAATACAGCTGCCCTTCTGTATGGGCAATAATAGAGGATACTGCGGCATCTCCGCTAACATTTATAACGGTTCGACACATATCTAATATCCGATCTACCGGAAAAATTATCGCGATCCATGCCGGATTCAAGCCTACAGATTCCAATACAATAATCAACATGACCAATCCGGCACTAGGAATAGCTGCAGATCCGATAGAAGCTAGCGTGGCAGTAAAAACGATGGTCAGTTGTTGTGCCAAATCAAGGTGTACAAGGTGAAATTGAGCTAAAAAAACAACAGCAACCGCTTGATAAAGACAGGTTCCATCCATATTAACGGTAGCTCCAATAGGTAATACAAATCCACTAATCTTTTTGTCTACCTTTAGGTTATCCTCAACACATTCAATTGTAACAGGTAGAGTAGCTGCACTGGAACTGGTAGAGAAGGCTAATGTCTGTGCCGAGCTCAATCCATTGAAATAATCTTTGTATTTTATCTTTTTGGTTATAATTTGTACAATAAGCGGGTATATTACAAACAAGATTATTCCCAACCCGATGAGTACAGTAAAACTATACCAACCCAAGCCTTTAAATATTTCCAATACCTTAGAAGGATGATCTCCTGCAATTTTACTTACGGTTCCCGCTAACAAGGCAAAGACAAAGAAAGGAGCAGCTTTCATCACGATATCTACCATTTTAAGAAAGACCTCATTGATACCATTTACCAAAGAAATAACCCCACCAACTTTCTCCTTAGGTAATAGCATCAAACAAACCCCAAAAAGGATAGCAAAGAAAATAACCTGCAACATCAAACCATTATTAGAAAGGGCTTTAAAAATATTCCCGGGAACCATATCCACGATAGGTTGTAAAGGTCCGGTTTCTTTGGAAGTCTTTTTTGCAGAAGCTATTTGAGAGGAAAGGACCTCATTTGAAGTTCCGGTTTGCCTCCTTTCGGCAATCTCCTTGGTTCGATTTTTATACTCTGTTTTGCAACTATAACATTGATTGTCTTTAAGTTCAATTCCTGATTCTTTTGCCCATAATTCATACTGTATTCTATTATCTATACGAGTATCTTCATTCACAAATTTTCCCGGAGAAATAAAGTTCACAACAACTAATCCTATACCCACGGCCAATACGGTTGTTATCAGATAAGCAGTTAGGGTTTTTAATCCTATTTTCCCTAATGAAGAGGGATCTCCCATGCCCGCAATCCCACCAATAATAGAAAATAAGACCAAAGGCACTGCAATCAATTTCAGCAGATTGATAAAAATAGTCCCAAAAGGATCAATCCAATCAATCGTAAATGATGACAACCCGGTAAAACTAGCAATGACTGCCCAAAGAACGCCCAACAAAAGACCTATAATAATTTTCCAATGAAGTGCTAACTTCCGTTTACTCATAATGATATTAAAGATAAGATTAAAAAGGAGTAAATATAAGATAAAAAATGAGAGTGATTCAATTCCACTCCTTTTAAAGACAATTGCACAACAGCACAAACCTCTAATTTTACTCAGAAAGTAGATGTTACTCCTTATCAAGGCGATAAATTCACCTCTCTTGTTGGTATTAACCAAAACCGCACCCTGAAGATTTCGCAAAACACCCAATATCGTCACTATTTCCTTGACGTCCCAAAAAGTTCATTCCGGTCAACAAGCGCTAATCGTCGATGTTTCCGAGTTGCATACTTATACTTATAGCAACAATGACACCACCGGCCATTATGTAAAGGTAAACGGGGTGCAGATTTAATATGAAACCTACGGTAAAGGCGACCCCGTGTTATTATTACACGGAGCAGCAGAATCCATTTATTCTTTTTATAGCCAAATTTCCTTCTTGATCTCCTCTTTTAAAGCGACAACCACTAATTCCATCCCCCTGTAAAACCCGTCAGATACACTTTTAATTCGAATGGGGTTTATAATATTTCATTGCATCGGGAAGTAGCCTTTGAATTTGTCTTATTCTTTTAGCATCACTGGGGTGATCGCTTAAGAGGGTAGGAACATTGCTTCCGCTCTTAGCAGCCATTCTTTTCCAAAAAGGAATGGCTTGTCTGGGATCATAACCGGCCATTGCCATAAAAATCAATCCAAGATGATCAGCCTCCAGCTCATCTCTACGGCTAAAAGCTTTTAACCCAAGGCCACCTCCTATACCAAAGGCTTGTAGAAATATGTTTCTTGTAGTTGAATTTTTAGAGAGTGCTGTTGCTCCTGCCACTTCAATCCCTTGAGCTACCAATTGCTGACTCATTCTTTCATTTCCGTGTCGGGCTACAGCATGAGCAATCTCATGACCCAATACCACTGCTAAAGCCGTTTCGTTCTTCGTGATCGGTAACAAACCGGTATAAACGACTACTTTCCCTCCCGGCATACACCAAGCATTGGCTTCATCACTCTTCACTAAATTAAACTTCCAGTTAAAATCTTTGACCCTATCTGACAGCCCATTATCCTTCAAATAAGTAGTCACCGCCTGCGCAATACGACTTCCTACCCTTTTGACCATAGCAACATTTTTATTAGAGGAACTATTCACTACCGGATTGGAAGATAAAAAGCTACGATATTGAGAAATTGCCATTTTATTCATGGTATTCTCAGGAATGAGATTCAGTTGATGCCTTCCTGTTAACGGCACAGTAGCACAACCCGACAATAGCAACAAGGCTGATAGTAAATAAGGTATTATTCTCTTCATGTTTTTTTGTATTTGTTATAATTAGAAGGCAACTTTCATACCAAAATAAAATGGGAACTTAATTTTCATCGGACTCCTCTTCTTTCTTTTTATTAATTTTATTCTCTGTTCCTTTTAATAATCTTCCAATGTTCTTTTGATGCGTTAAAACAATGAGCAATGCTGTTACAATGGCAAAGATGCGAAAAACAATTCCCTGTTCTCTAAAAATAAAGATAATTAATAAAGGGAAAGCGATACCTGCCAAAATAGAACTAAGGGATACATATTTTGTAAAAAACAAAATAATCGCAAAAACGCCTACACAACTTAATGCCACCCATGGTTGAATTGCCAAAATCATCCCAAACAATGTAGCAATACCCTTTCCTCCTTTAAAATCAAACCATACCGGAAAAATATGTCCAAGTACTGCTGTTAATCCTAATCCGACTTGCATATTTACCATCTGAGTACTGCCAACGGCAGCCACCGCTTCAGGGAGTAGAAGACCTAATTTAACAGCAATAGCCCCCTTCAACATATCTAAAAGTAAAACAATAATCCCTGTCTTAATCCCAAACACCCGGAAGGTATTGGTTGCACCGGCATTACCACTCCCATAGTCGCGAATATCTTTATGAAAAAATTGTTTACTAATCCACACCGCATTAGAAACAGATCCTAATAAATAGGCCAATATAAAAAGCGTTACTACTGTCATATTTTGTATTACAATACAAAGATAAGAAGAATCCTCTTTTCTACTGACGAATCCTTTGAAATTCAATACCCCGCCATTCTTCTTCTTGTAGTTTTTGCTTTAATTCTCCTCCCTTTTCTACAAAGGTCTCAATCACTTTGTTTACATCTTTTTCTAAAAGACCACTTAAAATTAAAGTTCCTCCCACCTTCAATTTATCCCACAATCCAACAGCATTTTCCAATATAATATTCTTTGTAATATTTGCCATTACAATATCAAATTCATCTGTCAAAAAAACAGGAGAATTACGACAATAAACTTCTACAGCAGCGGTATTATTGTCTTTAATATTTTCTTTAGCATTTTCTACTGCATTTGGGTCATGCTCAACCGCACACACCTTTTCCGCTCCCATTTTATCTGCCAATATTGCGAGCACTCCCGTACCGGTACCAAAATCCAATACTTTTGTTTCTTTAAAATCTATTGCTTTCATCATTTCCAGCATCAACTTTGTGGTGGCATGATGTCCTGTACCGAAAGACATTCTTGGATTGATAGTAAGTTCATACTTTACCCCTTCAAAATGAGGATGAAAATCGGCTCTGATTCCACAAAATGTACCTAATTGGACAAAAGAATAATTACTTTCCCAAAATTTATTCCAATTTTGGTCTTCTATTTCTTCTATCTGATAAGCAAAATCTTTCAACACCGCCTTCAGTTCTTTATCAGAAGGCATAGAAGAAGCCGGAATATAACCAATAATTCGTTCTTTTTTTTCTTCAAAACCTTCAAAAGGGAAATCACTCAATAAGGCAGAAATAATGTCCGCTTCTTCTTGTTTCTTAAAAACTATATGTATTGCTTTATAGTTCATCGTATTCTTTGTTTTACCTTTGCACTGCCAAATTACAATTAAAAAATCATGAGTGAAGAAAAACATTTGAATTTCATAGAAGAAATTATTGAATCTGATCTAAAGTCAGGGAAATATAAAAGTCTCGTAACTCGTTTTCCTCCTGAGCCTAATGGTTTTTTGCATATTGGTCATGCCAAATCCATCTGTCTTAATTTTGGGCTTACCAAAAAATATGGGGGCTATACCAATCTTCGTTTTGACGACACCAATCCCATCTCTGAAGAGACGACCTATGTAGACGCAATAAAAAAAGATATTGAGTGGTTGGGTTTCCAATGGAAGAATGAGCATTACACCTCTGATTATTTTGAAAAGCTCTATGATTTAGCAGTACAGCTTATCAAAAAAGGATTGGCTTATGTAGATGATTCTAATGCAGAAGAAATAGCCACACAAAAAGGGACGCCCACAACGGCAGGAAAAGAAAGCCCCTTCAGGAATCGCAGTATAGAAGAAAATATACAACTCTTTGAAGAAATGCGAGCCGGAAAATATAAGGATGGAGAGAAAGTTTTAAGAGCCAAGATTGACATGTCCAATCCCAATATGCATTTGAGAGATCCTTTGCTATATAGAATTAAACATGCTGACCATCATCGAACAGGAGACAAATGGTGTATTTATCCAATGTACGACTTTGCTCATGGTCAAAGTGACAGCATTGAACATATCACTCATTCCCTTTGTAGTTTGGAATTTGTTCCTCACCGCCCTTTGTATAATTGGCTTATAGAAAAATTAGATATTTTTCCTTCTCATCAATATGAATTTGCCCGTTTGAACCTGAATTATACAGTGATGAGCAAAAGGAAATTACTACATCTTATAAAGAAGGAGGTAGTCAATGGCTGGGACGACCCTCGAATGCCGACCATTAGCGGAATGCGTCGAAGAGGCTACCCGGCTTCCAGCATACGGAAATTCTGTGATAGAATTGGGATTCAAAAAAGAGAAAATGTGATTGACATTGGTCTTCTGGAATTTTTTGTACGAGAAGATTTAAATAAAACAGCTGCAAGAAGAATGGCTGTCTTAGATCCTGTTAAAGTAGTAATTACAAACTATCCGGATGGAGAAACTGAAGAAGTAGAGATCGAAAACAATCCGGAAGATCCCACTGCAGGGAAGCGAAAATTGCCATTTTCCAAAGAAATATGGATTGAAAGAGCTGATTTCATGGAAGAACCGCCAAAAAAATTCTTCCGTTTAGGACCTGATCGGGTTGTTCGGCTGAAAGGAGCATATATCATCAAATGCACCGGCTACAAAAAAGATGAGGAAGGTCATATTACTGAAATAGAAACCGAATATTATCCGGAAAGCAAAAGCAACAACGACACAAGCGGAATCAAGGTTCGTGGTACTATTCATTGGGTAAGTATTCCTCATGCAAAAACTGCAGAAGTCAGACTATATGACCGATTATTTAAGGACGAAACTCCAGCTGCCACTAATATTGATGACGGTAGTTTAAAGGATTCGCTCCATCCGGATTCTTTACAAGTACTTCCTAAAGTTTATGTGGAAGCCGGATTGACGGAAGGAAAAGTAGAAGATCAGTTCCAGTTTCTTCGAAAGGGGTATTTCTGTGTGGATAAAGATTCGACACCCGACCATATTGTATTTAACCGAACAGTCACCCTCAGAGACAACTGGGCCAAAAAGAATAAACAAAAAAAGAAATCAAAGAAAAAAAATTAAACCAATCTATTATTTAATTGTTCTCTTAAAAATAAAAAAGGAATTTAATAATGCGAATAGGAATTGTTTGTTATCCGACCTATGGAGGGAGTGGAGTCTTGGCAACAGAATTGGGAAAAGCTTTAGCAGATGAAGGTCATGAAGTTCATTTTATTTCTTATCAACAACCTGTAAGACTTGATCGCTTCCGTTCAAACATCTCTTATCATGAAGTCCAGGTACCTACCTATCCGCTTTTTGATTATCCGCCTTATGAATCGGCATTGTCAAGTACTCTGGTAGATGTAGCACTCAACAATGATCTTGATCTTTTGCATGTACACTATGCTATACCTCATGCCTCTACAGCGTTTATGGCAAGAAAAATATTAAAAAAAAGGGGAAAAGATTTACCGGTCATTACCACCTTACATGGTACCGATATTACACTTGTAGGAAAGGACAAAACTTATGCCCCTATTGTATCTTTTTCCATCAATGAATCGAACATTATTACAGCAGTTTCTAAAAATTTACGGGAAGAAACATACAAACACTTCAGAATAGAGAAGGACATAGAAGTAGTGTACAATTTCGTAGACACAAAACGTTTTCGACCCCATAATCCCAATACACCTTGTGGAAGTACCTTTGCTCCGGGAGGAGAAAGACTAATCATTCATGTTTCAAATTTTCGTCCGGTAAAACGCCCCCTGGATGTGGTTCATACTTTTAAGAAAATTAATGATGAAGTTCCATCTAGGTTAGTACTCATAGGAGATGGACCGGAACGACCAAAAGTAGAAAACCTCTGTAGAGACTATGGAATATGCGATGACGTGCATTTTGTTGGGAAACAAGAAAATCTGGAAGAACTCATGAGTTGCTCTGATCTTTTCCTTCTTCCTTCAGAATATGAGAGCTTTGGGCTGGCCGCCTTGGAAGCGATGGCCAGTGAGGTACCTGTAATTTCTACCCAAACTGGAGGATTACCTGAAATTAACATTCATGGGAAAACAGGATTCTTGAGTCCGATTGGAGATACCGATGATATGGCTAAAAATGCTATTTACATTCTTTCGGATGAAGAACGGCTAAATAAATTCCGCCAAGAAGCTTATAAACAGGCTCAACGCTTCGACATTAAACATATTATTCCCTCTTATGAGAAGTTATATAAGCAAGTCATTAAGGAGGAACCCCAACTAAGTTAATAGAAAGAAAGCCGAATAAACAAAATGGTGGGTAAGAGCAATTATTATTAATTACTTGCCAACCAATCTAACGGATTTACCGGAGTTTTGCTTCTATATACTTTAAAATCGAGTTCAGTCTCCTGAGTAGAAGAATTGGTATAAGCAAGTCCAATCGGTTGGTTTGTTCCTACCTGATCGCCCTGACTCACGGTAGCTGCCGCCATATTTGCATAAACAGTAAAATATTCTCCATGTCTTAATACAACCAACCATCTGCCCGAAATAGATCTGACAGCAACGACTTTCCCCTTAAAGACAGCTTTCACTGTAGCTCCGGAATTTGTTTGTAATACGATGCCATCGTTATCTACTGTTATGTTGGATAATACAGAATGCTGATGAACACCAAATAGTTCCGATACAACTGCATGCGAAACCGGCCATGGTAGCTTTCCTTTGTTGGCTTTAAAGCTGGCTGAGAGTGCTTTGGCTTCCGGAGTTGCATTCAATATATTATTAGCTCGAGTATTTCCTCCGGCATTATCTGTTTTATTTTCTTCAGGTTCAGGCTCAGATTCCGCCCGCTTTCGAGCTTCTGCAATGGCTCTTTTTCGAGCTTCTTCAGCCGCTCTTTTCCTGGCTATCTCTATTTGCTGCCTAATAACATCGACGATCTTCCGACTAATTTCCTGTGCTTTCTTCTTCTTGGCTTGTATATTTGCTACTAACTCCTTTTCATTTCCTTTTAGAGATAAAGCCATAGAATCTTTTACCTTTTTCTCATGAAAAAATTGAGTTTTTTGTCGTTTTGCAGATACTAATGAAGCACTACGCTTTACTTTCATTTCTTTAAGCGTATCCAATTTTTTCTTCATTGTATGTTCTATCTTCCTAATTCTATCGGCTTCATGATCTCTATATTCTTTATATTGTCTCAAATATTGAAATCGCTTAATGGCATCATTAAAACTATTGGCCGATAAAAGGAAGAAAATGGTATTGTAATTATGCCGATTTTTATATTCATAGACAACCATCTTGGCATATTCCTCTCTTAAAGTATCTAGCTTTCTCTGTACACTTTCAATATTATTTTCTGCTTGTTTAATATCATGATTGATATAGGTAATTTCAGAATTAAGGTTTTTAATTAACTTATTTCTAAGTTCTAATTTATTTTGTAAGACTTTAATTTCAGTTAAAGTATGATGTCTGGAAGACCGTACTTGTTGTAAACCCTTACTTACCCGTTGAATATCTTTCTGTAATTTATTTCGCTGATCTTCCAGATTTTTTCTTTTCTGCGAAATATCCTGAGCTCCTGCTGAAGAACAGCAAAGTACAAAGCCCAAAAACAGAAGTGCAAAATTTATATATTTGAGTTTTCTGATGTTCATGAATGACTGCAAAAATAGAGAATTAGAACTTGATGATAAAACAGGTTACAAAGAAAAGAATAAATATTTATTTTTTACTTTTTACTTTGTTAAGGAAAGGGAAAACTCACCGGCGTATTAAATTTTATCTTATCAAATTTAAAATGAAGGTTCTTTCTAGAAGCCCCCTCTATTCTTATATTTCTTTCTATAGATACCTCTCCTACTGAAAATGATTCATAGTCTGCATATTGTTGTTCTGCATATTTCGAACCTTTTAGTTGGTGGTATTGACTCCTCTGTAACAAGAAAGGATGAGCAGACCATTTATAGGTACTCTTAAACATTCCTTCCTTTTGCTCAAAACTGACCACAGCACTATCCGCTTTAAAGTTCTTTATCCGAGCAGGAATTAGGGGCATGTTCCCAATAATCAAGGATTGTATAACGGAAAAATCAAAAGGAATATGCAAAACTTCTGTCACATCTTTTATACTACGTACTATTCGCTTATTTTTTACATTGTTATGCAATTTAATGCTATCCGGTGTAATCAATATTCGCATCATTTCAATCCCCAACAAGGGACGTATAGATAGCCAAATAGCGCTATCCTCTTTCATTCTAATATAAGTAGTTACATTATTGAATTGTTTTTTCCCATCCTTATAGTCAATATGAAGTCTGGCCGATAATGTATTAAAATCAATCTGATGTTTTTTTATTGAATCTATAATTTTCTCACCTGACCAACTCATATTAACTGAATTTCTTTTATTTTCAGTAACCTTCTTGGAGGTATGACAACCAAGTGTTGCAACAAAAAATATCCCTATTAAAAAAATGAGATATTGTTTTTTTCTCTTTTTCATACGCTTTATTTTAATGGAGAATGGGGATAACTTTCCCTCCTTCCTTCTTCTATTTCGTCAGCCATTTTTTTATATTTTTTCGCTTTGTTTATTTTATGCAATCGAAAATAAACAGCTGCTAATGATCTATACAACATCCGTTTCGTACTCCCATTTTTCACATCCAGATCTAAAGCTTGCTGCAAGAAAGATGCCGCCTTTTTATAATTTTTCAATCGATAATAAGCCATACCTCTAATCATGATAACTTCTGCATTTTGGGGGAATATTCTTAGCGCTCGTCGATTCACTTTCAGCAATGTAGACATTTTCTCTTTTTCCAAATAGATAAGCATCATTCCTCGCCACACTTCATAATCGCTACTATCTATAGACAATGCTTTCTTAAATTTCATTAAAGCACTATCCTTCTTCTTACATTTATAATACATTTGTCCTGATAATATATAAGTTGCAGCATTCTCAGGATAAGCTTTTGTCAACAACTGACTCAACCAAATAGCATCTTTTTTCTCAGAAGTATCAACTTCCACATATTTCAAAAAGGGATGAACGAAATCTATTTTTTCCTCTATATCTACTTCAGGACTTAGAAAAACCTCTTTAATATATTTTCGAAATTTTACGGTTTGCTTTGTTTTTTTGTATAAAACGCTCAATGCTAATTTTGCATAGACGTTATCCGGTTGATTTCTTAGTAAATACTGATACACCTTTATTGCTTTATGAGGTTTATCGATTTTGGAATATACCTGCGCCAATAAGGCATAATATTTCCCGTTAGAAGGCTGCAGAGCGACCAATTTTTCTACTTCCTTCTCTACAGAATCCAATTTATTCATTTTAAAATAAAGCCACTGCTTTTGTAAAATAATTTGTTCATTCGTTCCTACAAGATCTTCTAAACTATCAACTAACAGCAAGGCTTTCTCATATTTCTCATCATAACTCCACATCATCATCTCTTGAATAAGAAAATGATTTGAAGTAAAATTATCACGACTTAATTTATGAAATATTTTTGCTGCTTTTCCAAACTCTCTCTGATTAGCCAGGGTTTGTGCATAAAATTGTTGTATCCACTTATTAGCTGTATCAAGCAGAGCTGCTTTCTGTGCATATTTAAAAACACTATCCTCCTTTTTAAGCATGTTGTACTGCCTCGCTATCTCAAAATAAGTAGTAGCAACTTTCGGTTTCTTCTTCTCAAATTCCTTAAAATAATGAATTGCTTTTTGGGGATGATGTTGCAACTTCATCTGTTGTCCTTCCATAAAAAGTTCATCCGCCGATAAAGACTTCCTTTCCTTCTGGTTTTGGAAAAAAGAAGCACTTCCACAACTACTCAAAAGAAACACCATCCCCCAAAAGGAGAAGATATACGTTAATTTCAAGTCGTTCTTTAACATCATATTTTAATCCGATTACCCTAATTATGGAAGCCATTAGCTATCTAATGCTACAATTATCGCCTATTTTTGAGAAAAAGATACTAAACGGAATGAAACAATAGATACAAAGGCTCCCTTCCTTGCCTTCCGTAAATTGGAGAATTATTTAGAATCCCAATATATCCATAAACGGATTCATTACAAATACTATAGAAAATAACTTTCAAATGGGGGGATCATGATAAATTAATGGGTACCTGTATGTCCAAATCCGCCCTCTCCTCTTTCACTTTCGGAAAGAGAATCAACTTCTTTCCATTGTACATTTTCATGTTTATTGACCACCATCTGAGCAATTCTTTGATGCGGTTTTATTTCCTGATTTTCATCCGATAAATTGACCATAATAACTTTAATTTCCCCTCTATAGTCAGCATCAATAGTTCCCGGTGTATTTAGCAATGTCAAGCCCTGTTTTATTGCCAGTCCACTTCTTGGGCGAATTTGAGCTTCATATCCTTCCGGAATTTCCATAAACAATCCTGTTGGAATAAGAACACGTTCTAATGATTTCAAAAGGATAGGTTGTTCTATATTAGCTTGTAAATCCATACCGGCAGCGGCTTTGGTTTTATATTCCGGTAAGGGATTAGAAGATCGATTAACTATCTTTATTTTTTCCATAAGAACAAAGATACCTTTTCTAAGATAAAGCCATCATTATTGGGGTTTAATTTTCTGTTTTATATTTATCTTTGTTGAGCATCTCTCCTCTATTAATTAATATTGAAACCTATCTTATGTCCAATTTCACAGAAAAATTTGCTCCCGGATGGCCAGGAATACCTCCAAAATGGAATGCCAGTAAAAAAACGGGAGTAGGAGTCAGCCTCAATCCTTTGAGTCAAGTTTGGTTTACCATCAGTAACGGCATTCTCAACGAGATCTATTACCCCAGAGTAGATATTGCTTGTATTAGGGATATGGGATTTTTGATAAGCGATGGAAAAGATTTCTTTTCAGAGGAAAAAAGAGATACGGTACAAAAGCAGCAATATTTGGTTCCCGGTGTTCCCGCTTATCACTTTATCAATACCTGCAAAGAGAAAAAATACCTAATAAATAAAGAAATAATAGCAGATCCGCAAAGAAACACTTTGATCCAACGTATAGAATTTAAACCTCGAGTAGGTAAAATAAACGACTATCATCTTTTTGCATTAATGGCTCCCCACCTAGACAATGGCGGATCCCAGAATACGGCATGGAGTGGTGAATACAAAGGGATGCCAACTTTATTTGCTCAAAAAAGAGAAAATGCTGTTGCCATGATATGTTCCTGTCCTTTCAAAAAGTCTTCTGTTGGTTTTGTAGGGATCTCCGACCCATGGCAAGACATTTCCAAAAATAAAGATTTACAACATACCTATCAAAGAGCAGAGAATGGGAATGTAGCTGTATGCGGAGAAATAGGTATCGAAGAAGCAAAAAGTTCCTCCTTTATAATAGCTATCGGTTTTGGTGCAACTCCCAATGAAGCAGCGCAAAATGCACGTGCCAGTCTTTTAGATGATTATAACAAAATGAAAAAGCATTATATCAAAGAATGGCAGGATTTTCAAACTTCCATCGATGATTTCGAACCTAAAAAGAAACTTCCGGGAAATAAATCAGGACTTAATTATTTCAGAATAAGTGCTGCTACCCTTTTAACTCATCATGCACAACAATTTCCGGGAGGTTATATCGCCAGTCTTTCCATCCCATGGGGTTATTCTAAAGGAGATGAAGATATTGGAGGATACCATCTGGTCTGGCCAAGAGATTTGGTAGAGATTTCGGGTGGGTTATTGGCTGCCGGCATGAAAGATAATGCACTACAAGTACTCCGTTTTTTGAGGTTGGTACAAGAACCTGATGGCCATTGGCATCAAAATCTATGGTTAGATGGAAGAGCTTATTGGAATGGAATTCAGCTGGATGAAACGGCATTCCCCATCTTACTAACACACATGTTAATCAATAAAAAAGTACTCTCAAAAAAAGAGCTGAAAGGATATGTACCCATGGTACGTTCGGCAGCAGAGTTTATCGTTAAAAATGGGCCCTGTTCAGAACAGGATCGATGGGAAGAAAACAAAGGATATTCCCCTTTCACACTTGCTGTAGAAATTTCAGCTTTATTAGCAGCGGCCGAAATATTAAAAAATCATACCGAAGGCAAAGCCATCCAATATTTAAAAGACACAGCCGATATTTGGAACGACAATATCGAAGAATGGACCTATGTAAAAGGGACAGAAAAATGTCAAGAGCATGAAGTCTCCGGCTATTACATAAGGATAGCTCCACCCAATGTAGGGGAAACACCGACATTAAGTGACGATATCATATCTATAAAAAATATACCGGAACACGTACGAAAACGTTCGGCTCAGGTGGTTAGTCCTGATGCACTTGCCTTGGTACGATTTGGATTAAGATCTCCTCACGACTCTAAGATCTTAAATACCATTAAAATAATAGATGCCACCTTAAAAATAGAAACTCCTAACGGAACTTCTTGGCATCGGTATGATTATGATGGCTATGGTGAACATGAAGATGGTTCAGCTTTCAATGGCACAGGCATAGGCAGAGCTTGGCCCCTATTAACAGGAGAACGAGCGCACTACGAAATTGCAGCAGGTAACCTCAAAAAAGCAGAGAAACTGCTTTTTGACATGCAAAAATTTGCGAACCAAGGAGGTATGATTCCTGAACAAATATGGGATACTGAAGATCTTCCCGATAAAGATTTATCAATGGGTCAAGCCTCTGGCTCTGCAATGCCATTGGTCTGGGCACATAGCGAATATATGAAACTTTGCCGGTCACTACATGACAAATCCCTTTATGACCAACCGAAATTAACATTCGATCGATATGTAAAAAGGGGACGAAAAGCAGCCTCAAATTTTTGGCGTTTCAATAGAAAATTAAAGGAAATAAGCAAGACAAAGGAAAAATTAAGGATAGAAAGTATCCATCCTTTTGTATTGCATTGGAGTTTAAATAATTGGGAATCTACCGAAGACAGCGAAAGTATAAATAGTACCTTAGGAATTTATTTTGTAGACATCTGTATAACAAAATCACAGCCTGAAGATAAGATTCGATTTACTTTCTACTGGAGCGGAACAAAAGAATGGGAAGATAAAGATTACGAGGTAAAAATAAGAAAGGCATAAAAAAACCTTCGTTAAATAATTAACGAAGGTTTTTAATAAATATGGCAACGTCCTACTCTCCCGGATAATCACCAGTACCATCGGCCAAGAAGGGCTTAACTACTCTGTTCGGAATGGGAAGAGGTGAACACCTTCTGTATTGTCACCATAAGATCATCATAACATTAGGAAAAAAGTTGCAAATCTTTGAGCAAAGACGTACGGCTGTGCGTCTCAACGAGACTCATAATCAATGAGAATATAAAAAATATTAAAGCGTACGGGCTATTAGTACTACTTGGCTATGACATCGCTGCCTTTACACCTATAGCCTATCAACGTCCTAGTCTAGAACAACCCTTAAAAGG
>CAZYHV010000028.1:0-51706 GCA_964647485.1 uncultured Chitinophagaceae bacterium
ATCGGTGGCACACACCTGCCGAAATGGCTGGCACGGTTAGGTCCGAAATAACCACCATATTAATGTAACCAAATAACTATCAATTATTTACATTAGATTCTTCATTGAGATTAGGATATTTTTAGGCTGTCTAAAAAGGTTAAAAAAGGTATCAGGTGTTCGACTGGAGTCCCTTCCAGCCCGCAAGTAAAATAAAGTATTGATATTCAATGTCTTATTTTTATAAATGACGGGTTTAATCGAACACTTTCTTTAATTGGGGGGTAGAAAACGTCTCCTTCTATAAGTTTCATTCTCCTACAGCCGAAAAATTTTGGAACCCCCATAACATATCAGCAAGATAACCTATTATTTTTTCCAGGTCTTTTTTAGTTTCCCTTACCACTTACCGGTTAAAATCACTTTTTTCCGATTCTTTAATATATCCTTTAAGTATCGTGTTAAGTCTGTCTTTCAAGCTATCATTTCTTTTCACGATCCTGTTCATCTCCCTTCCTAACACAATTGCGCCGATATTTTCCAGACAGCGCACTTCCTCTCCGAATAAATCACTATGTTGGTCATAAATAAGATTCTCTTGCAGGTAGAAGAAGTGAATCAAAATATTACCAATGTCACTAGCATCCTTTTGTCTTAATTCCGGACGATCATTGTAAGCAATCAATTTCAATAGTACTATTGAGGGTAAAGTAGCTACTTTAAATAAATTTCCTGTATTCAGCTTCATTTATTGTGCGCCCGATTCATACAC
Source organism: uncultured Chitinophagaceae bacterium (assembly GCA_964647485.1). Classification (GTDB taxonomy): domain Bacteria; phylum Bacteroidota; class Bacteroidia; order Chitinophagales; family Chitinophagaceae; genus FW021-bin31. The sequence continues at coordinate 752 of CAZYHV010000028.1, forward strand.
TTCTTTCATACCAGTCACATTAATACTGGTCATGCCCATACCTTTTATTTCTACGCTTCCGTCAGATTCAATCTCACCAAAAGGCAACATATCAATCTGAATCCCATCAGGTGTTTTCAATGCAAATACATTCTCCTTTGCTTCAATATAACCTTCCTTTCCTACCAAATGCTTTTTTACCTTCTGGTATTCTTTCTGACTTCCTATTAACACTGCATAATCTATATCCCTGGTTGTCCTGAAATGCATGCCGACTTTCTCATACCATATCTGCCTTGCCATCGCACCTATCAGATAATAATCAATACCTAATGCCGCAAAAGTATGTTCAAGTGTATTAAATACAGGTTCCAGGTCTTTATTTTTCATGCCTCGTTAAACGGCTCTTTTAAATATTTATTATAAATTATTTCCGCTGTTTCTATACAACGTGGATCTTCTGTCATTACTAAATCTGCATAAGTCACAAGAGGAGGTGCGGTTTTTGACAAGGGTATATTTCTCCTGTCGTTCCAGAATTGCTGATAGATTTTTACATTGCCTTCTGCTGATGGCAGTAACTGTAGATTTTTAAGCAACTTGTTTTTAGTACCTGCTGTATAAAGGGTAAATATTTCCGGATTTAAATGATTGGTTAATATACCTGCTGCCGGTTCTCCACCCCAAATTGCATCATCCGGTATATGTAGGCTTCGCCAATTCGTATTTTTCCTTAGTTGATAAGTACCCAGGAACAGACTTGGTTTTAAAATTTCCCGGTAGCCTGTCAGCCACCTTTCAAACAATTTTCTTTTTTGTTGTAACCTGCTTTCTTTTTTATTTAATGGTAACAGGTAGCCGGCATCTTTTAGCCCGGCCATTACTGTGGTAATAGTGCCAAGGGATACATTAGCCAGGTTTGCAATTTCCCGATACGGGAGATTTATAGCATCCGGAAACCCCAAAAACAGATAAACTACTTTCAAACCGGTTTTTGTAAAAGCCCTGTTAGGTAGTTCTTTGTCGCCTGGAGAAATCTTATGCCCTTCTATCCAAATGAAGTGTTTATCCTGTTGTAAATAAACATTGCCTGCACTATCCAAATAGGCTATTCCTGCTTTCCTCAGCCTTTCTTTTACAAGGGGGGATATGTGATGGGCAATCACGATAAGGGGCTTATGGACCTGTGCCCGTTCAAAAATTTGATCCAGTTGGTATTGTCTTAAGTCTCTTTTTATTTCTGCATTAAATCTGTATCCTTGATCATTAAGATTTAATATTATCATTCCGTCCAAACCTTTCTTAAGGGGATGTTGCAGCGGTTCCCATTTCCCTTGTATCTCTGTATGATGTTCAAGGTTTCGTAATGCTTTTTCAATGGTAAAATGCTGTTGTATCATTATTTATTTGTTCATTTTCTATTCTTGTACAAATAACTTGTACAAGCAAAAATAATGAACATCGGCTAACTTTCCAAATCGAATTACGGTAATTACTATTTATTATTATTTATTGAGAATCAGATATTTAAATAAGGATTTTGATTCTTTTAAGATATTTTCAGGCTATTCAAAAACGTTAAAAAAGGGAGCAGGTGTTCGACTGGAGTCCCTTCCAGCCCGCCTTCGTCCGTGCGTCAACGCTGAAGCATTGGCGCAAGCGTCCGTAGCTTTAGCAGAAGCAGGCTTTCTATTTCAGAACGATTTCATTTAATAAAAGGATTGGTCTTTCTTTTATATTCGATTATTGAGCTGACGTTATATATTTATTGATGTTATTTTCTATACGTTCAATGATATTTTCATCCTGGGGTTTTATAAAAGGCTTACCGGTTATTTTCTCAAATAATTCAATATATCTATTGGATACAGATGCTACAAAATCGTCGGTCATTTTGGGAATATCTTGCCCGTCTTTTCCTTGGAACCCGTTTTGCATCAACCATTCTCTGACAAATTCTTTAGATAATTGTTTTTGTTTTAGACCGGCATCTTGTCTTTCTTGATAGCCTTCTTTATAGAAAAAGCGGGAAGAATCCGGGGTGTGAATTTCATCAATGACCCGAATGACTCCTTCTTTGTCTTTCCCAAATTCATATTTGGTATCTACTAAGATCAGATCTTGTTGATGAGCCATCTCTTGACCTCTTTGAAAGAGTTTTTGGGTATATTCTTCTATTTTTAAGTAATCGGCTTCTGAGACAATACCTTGTGCAAGGATTTGTTCTCTGGAAATATCCTCGTCATGACCAACTTCTGCTTTGGTAGAAGGAGTGATAATCGGATGAGGAAAAGGGTCATTCTCTTTCATTCCTTCAGGTAAAGTAACGCCACAAAGGGTTCTTTTCCCTGCTTTATATTCGCGCCAGGCATGTCCTGTGAGATACGCACGAATGACCATTTCTACTTTAAAAGGGGTGCATTTTCTGCCAATGGTCACGTTTGGATCAGGAACGGCAATGACCCAATTAGGGGCAATGTCCTTTGTAGCTTCCAAAAAATGGGAGGCCACTTGATTGAGGACTTGCCCCTTATAGGGAATAGCTCTTGGCAATACAACATCAAATGCTGAAATGCGATCGGTAGCTACCAGAATTAAATGATCTTCAAATGAATATACTTCTCTGACCTTTCCTCTATAAAACTCTTTCTGTCCCTTAAAAGAGAAATTACTTTGTTTTAATGTGCTACTCATCACGATAAAAAATATAAAACGGGTTTATTTTAAATAATGTGGATAGCCAAAGGTCAGCTTTTTATTCTAAAAATAAAAAAGATAGTTGCTTAAACTAATTTCCTGATCAGTGCTTCTTTCTCTCCATATAGTAAATCAGAAATAGGAATTTCAATCATGGTATAAGCACCGGGGGCAGTACGAGTAGTTGCTCGAGCACAAGCTATCAATATTTGAGCCGTCAATGCAGGATTGTTGATGTTCATTTTGAACTCAAATATTTGGTTATCGGTGGTGCCCGAAACTCCTTTTCTGAACATGTGGACGCCGTGTCCCATATCTTGTAAGGCATCTACATCTTCTACTTGGAAAACATGTGTTTCATCATTGACAAAATAAGCATCTGACTTAATAGCTTCAGATACTTTCTCAAATTGATAACCGTCTTCTACTTCGATATATACCATACGGCGATGGATACCGGTACCCAAAGGAATGGTCATGGAAAGTGCTTTTTTAACACCATCCACCGCTTTTACGGCTACGGTGTGTCCCATGCTCATACCGGGTCCAAAATTGGTATAAGTTACTCCTTTAGGAGCTGCAGCCTCTACCAAAGCTCTTACCATCGAATCACTTCCCGGATCCCATCCTGCGGAAATGATAGACACTGCTTTGTTGTCTTTAGCTACCGGGTCTAAACTTTGACGCAAATCCCAGATTGTTTGGTGAATATCATAACTATCCACAGTATTAATTCCTAAAGCCAATATTTCTTTGGCTAATGACTCCACTTGTCTGGTAGGGGAGCTAAGAATAGCTACATCTACTTGTCCAAGCTTTGTTATATCATCCGTTACCGGTACGTTGGTAAGTTCTAAGGGCGTATTTCCCAGAGAAGAACTTCTTCTAACAACTCCGGCAACTTCAAAGTCCGGTGCTGTTTGTAATGCTTCCAGGGTGGCTTTCCCTATGTTGCCATATCCTACAATGGCGGCTCTAAATTTTGACATAATGACCATTTTTATTTTGAGAGTTTAAAATATTACGTGTTTTTTAATTCAAAAGGAGATTTATTTTTTGATTCAAGAGAAGAAGAACCCATCAGGAATTCATCTACTTTCCTGGCACATTCTCTACCTTCGGAAATAGCCCAAACAACCAAGGATTGTCCACGTCGCATATCTCCGGCAGCGAATATTTTAGGAATGCTCGTTTGGTATTCTTTCTCGGAGGCTTTCACATTTCCTCTCTTATTTAATTCAATATCCAGCTGGTCTAATAAACCTTCCTTTTGAGGATGTAAGAAACCCATTGCGAATAATACGAGTTCACAAGGAATTTCTCTTTCTGTTTCAGCTTTTTCAATAAATTTTGAAGGACGTCCTGTCGCATCAGTTTCCCATTCAAGATCTACTACTTTTAGGGCACGGAGTTGTCCTTTCTCATCGCCGACAAAAGTTTTAGTGGCGATACCCCATTCTCGCTCCGCTCCTTCTTCATGCGAACTGGTGGTTTTCAATATCATGGGGTAGGTGGGCCATGGCATGAAATCCGTCCTTTCTTTGGGAGGAACAGGCATCAGCTCAAATTGGGTAATACTCTTTGCTTTTTGACGATTAGAAGTCCCTACACAATCTGATCCGGTATCTCCACCACCAATAACAACAACGTTCTTCCCTGTTGCTAAGATATCTTTTTCATTAAAGGAAATATTAGCATCTCTTTTGTTTTGTTGTTTCAAGAATTCCATAGCAAAATGAATGCCTTCCAAATCACGTCCGGGAATATTCAAATCACGGGGAATAGTACTTCCGCCTGCTAACACAATTGCCTGATATTTTCTAAGGAGTTCGTCTATATTAATATTCTCTCCCACATTTGCATTACAACGAAAGACCACTCCTTCTTCTTCCATTAGTTTAATTCGGCGGGAGACCACCCACTTCTCCAATTTAAAATCGGGTATGCCATAACGCAACAGCCCTCCGGGTTCGTCATCTCTTTCAAAAACAGTCACTTCATGTCCGGCGTAGTTTAGTTGTGCTGCAGCTGCCATCCCGGAAGGACCGGAACCCACAACGGCTACTTTTTTCCCCGTTCTAACTTTAGGTATCTTTGGTTTCACAAGATTTTTCTCGTAGGCAGTTTCAATAATGTGTTTTTCTATCTCTTTGATGGCAACCGGAGGCTGATTAATTCCTAAAACACAAGCTGTTTCGCAAGGTGCAGGACAGATTCTACCGGTAAACTCCGGAAAGTTATTTGTTGAAGAGAGAATTTGATAGGCTTCATCCCATTGATTTCTATAAACTGCATCATTAAAAGCAGGGATGTCATTTGCTACCGGACAACCATAATTGCTATGACAAAATGGTGTCCCACAATCCATACACCTTGCGGTCTGATGATTTAGTTGTTCGGTTTTAAAACGGTGAGTAAATTCTTTATAGTTTTTCACCCTTTCTTTAGGAGGATCTTTCTTGGTGTATTCTCTGTCATATTCTAAAAAGCCTGTTATTTTTCCCATCTTATTATCTTTTTAATGTTTTGCGTAGGTAACCTTCTTCTTTCTATAATGAATCTATGTTACTCGTTTCCTCTTTCTGTTGCTTTAGTATCTTTTTGAACTCCTTTGGAAATACTTTGATAAAGTTTTTGCTTTGATTATCCCAGTCTTTCAAGATAAAAGAAGCAATGGAGCTTTTGGTTGTCTTATAATGGTTCTCAATAAGCTGCTTCAATTCTTGTTCATCTTCAATCTCCGGCTCATCCAAATCTACCATATCTTGGTTACAGAGTTTTTCAAATTTTCCTTTCAAGTCATAAACATAGGCGATTCCGCCGCTCATTCCGGCCGCAAAATTACCTCCTGTTTCACCAAGAATAACGACTCTTCCTCCGGTCATATATTCACAACCAAAATCCCCAACGCCTTCTACCACAACAGTGGCTCCCGAATTACGAACACAGAAACGTTCACCGGCACGTCCACGGATATAGGCTTCCCCTGAAGTTGCCCCATAAAAAGCTACATTCCCCACAATAATATTTTCTTCCGGCTTAAATGGAGCTTCCGGATGAGGATATAAGATTAATCGTGCTCCGGATAATCCTTTCCCAAAATAATCATTGCCTTCTCCTTCTAATTCTAAGGTCATTCCTTTAGCGGTAAAGGCACCAAAACTTTGCCCCGCACTGCCTTTGGCTTTGATGTGAATAGTGCTTTCAGGAAGTCCTTCCGACAAGTATTTTCTTGATATTTCATTAGAGAGCAAAGTGCCAAAAGTACGATCCGTATTCTTAATATCTACTGCTATTTCAACTTTCTTTTTATCTTTTAATGCAGGTAAAGCCTGTTTCATAATCAACTGTTCTAAAGGAGAATCTAACCCATGATCCTGCGCTTCATGATGGTATAAATCAGAGGCTTCGGCTTTAGGATCTTTATATAGAATATCGGTAAAATCTACTTTAGAAGCTTTCCAATGCGTTCTATTTTCTTTTACTTTTAAGGCATTTACCTGTCCAACCATTTCATTGACTGTTCTATATCCTAACTCTGCCATAATCTCTCTCAGCTCCTTAACCATGAATTTAATCATATTGATGACATACTCCGGTTTTCCGGTAAATCGCTTTCTCAAAATAGGATTTTGAGTAGCTACTCCTACCGGACAGGTATTCAGATGACATTTACGCATCATAATACAGCCTTCCGTAACGAGTGCCGCTGTGGCAACGCCCCATTCTTCTGCTCCCAACAAAGTAGCAATAGCCAAATCGCGTCCACTTCTCAATTGACCATCTGTTTGTAGAACAACTCTATTTCTAAGTTTATTTCTCACCAAAGTTTGATGAGTTTCCGACAGACCTAACTCCCACGGCAGTCCGGCATGACGGATAGAAGACAATGGAGAAGCACCGGTTCCACCATCCATTCCGGAAATCAACACCACATCCGATTTTGCTTTTACCACTCCGGCAGCAATAGTGCCCACCCCGGATTTAGAAACCAATTTCACACTTATTCGAGCTCTTCGATTGGCATGTTTAAGATCCGAAATCAATTGTGCCAAATCCTCAATAGAATAGATATCATGGTGAGGTGGAGGTGAAATCAGTCCAACCCCGGGAGTTGCATGTCTCACTTTTGCAATCCATTGATCTACTTTATGTCCCGGTAATTGTCCGCCTTCTCCGGGTTTTGCACCTTGTGCCATCTTAATCTGTAACTCATCTGCATCTGCCAAATATCTACCGGTTACGCCAAACCTTGCAGAAGCAACCTGCTTAATGGCCGAACGCATAGAATCGCCATTAGGCAATGGTTCATATCGCATTTCATCTTCACCACCTTCACCAGTATTGCTTTTACCACCTAATCTATTCATGGCAATGGCCAGTGTGCTATGTGCTTCATGTGAGATAGAACCAAATGACATCGCGCCGGTAGCAAATCGTTTATAGATATTTTCTGCCGGCTCTACTTCCTCAATAGAAATAGGTTCTCTATCCGGATTAAATTCTAATTGACTTCTCAATGTTCCTGCTGTATTCCCTCTTTCGTTAATAAGACGAGAATATTTTTTGAACACGTTATAATCATTCATCCTAGTTGAATGCTGTAACAGATGGATAGTTTCAGGATTAAATAAATGAAATTCTCCTTTTTGTTTCCATTGATATACGCCGCCGGAAGCTAACAAATCAACCGGTCGTTCTTTAGAAGGGAAGCCCAATCGATGTTTGGCTACCGTCTCTTGTGCAATTTCATCCAATCCAATTCCTTCTATCCGAGAGGCAGTCCCTGTAAAATAAGTATTGACTACGGTATGATTTAATCCGAGGATTTCAAAAATTTGTGCTCCCTGATACGATTGCAGGGTAGATATTCCCATCTTCGAGAAAATCTTTAATAGCCCATAGTTTACGGCTTTAACATAGTTCTCTTTAAGCGTATGTTTGTCAAGAGGACGGTCTATTTTCCCTGTCTTTTTCATGTCTCTAATGGAGGAAAGTGCCAAATAGGGATTGATGGCGGTAGCTCCAAAACCAAGCAAACAAGCAAAATGATGTACTTCCCACACATCTCCTGCCTCTATTACAAGTCCTACTTTGCTACGTAAGCCTTTCCTAATCAAGTAATGATGTACGGCCGAAACGGCTAGTAGAGAAGGAATAGCAGCATGCGTAGAGTCAATGGATCGATCAGATAGTACAATCACTTGAAATCCTTCTTTGGCTGCATCGGCAGCATACTTACAAAGGCGGTCTACCCCTCTTTGAAGAGAACCCGGCTGACCATCCGCCACAAAGTAAGTCTGTAAGGTTTTTGCCTGGAAAATACCGGTGTCGATACTCCTTAACTTTTCTAATTCCAAATTACTCAATACCGGCTGCTTTAAAGCGACCATATGACAATGTAGCGGGTCTTCATCTAAGATGTTGCCTTTGTTGCCGATAAAATTGGCCAAGCTCATTACTGCTTTTTCACGAATGGGATCAATAGGTGGATTGGTTACTTCTGCAAAGAGCTGTTTAAAATAGCTGGATAAATGTTGAGGTTGATTGCTCAATACCGCTAAAGGGATGTCCGAACCCATAGAGCCAATAGGAGGTTTGCTTCCCAGAGCCATGGGGATTAAGATATCTTCCAAGTCTTCTATACTGTATCCAAATGCCTTTTGGTATTTGAAAATCGATGGATGTTCAAGATGGGTAAACCGTACTCGCGGAGCCGGTAACTCATCAATATGAATCTTATATTTATTTAACCAATCTTCGTAGGGTTTTTCCTTACAGATACGCTCTTTCAATTCCTTATCGCTAATGATTCTTCCTTCCTCCATATCGACAACAAACATTCTTCCGGGTTGTAGTACCCCTTTCTTTACGATTTTAGAGGGTTCCACAGGAAGCACCCCGGCTTCGGATGCCATAATTACTTTGTCATCATCCGTGACAGCGTAGCGGGAAGGACGTAATCCATTTCGATCTAAGGTAGCTCCGATGAGGTTCCCATCTGTAAAAGAAATAGAAGCGGGACCATCCCAAGGTTCCATAATGGAAGCATGATATTCATAAAATGCCTTTTTGGAAGAATCCATCAAAGCATTTCCCTCCCAAGCTTCCGGTATAAGCATCATTAATACATGCGGAAGTGAACGTCCGGAAAGTGTTAAAAGCTCTACCATGTTGTCCAAACAAGCACTATCACTTTGTTTCTCATCAACCAAAGGAAGGAGCATTTCTATCTCTTCTTCAGTAAAATAAGGAGACTGAAAAGAAACTTTATTGCTACGAAGCCAATTTACATTTCCTTTTAGGGTATTTATCTCTCCATTATGAGCAATAAAGCGGAAGGGTTGTGCCAGCTTCCAGGAAGGAAAAGTATTGGTCGCAAAACGCGAATGAATAATACCAAAGGCCGAAACGACTCTTGGGTCTTTCAAATCTTTGAAATAGCTGCGAACTTGATCTGCGATAAGTTGGCCTTTATAAATGACCGTTTTATAGGATAAAGAAGAAAAATAAAATAAGTCTTTTTCTTTACTGATGGTCTGTTGTACAAGTTTGGTAACATAATTACGTAAAACAAATAGTTTTCGTTCAAATTCCTCTTCATGATGAATAGAATCCGGGCAACCAAAGAAAGCTTGTTCCATCACCGGTTCTACGGATTTGGCTGTTGCCCCGATTTCATGATTGTCCACCGGCAGCTTTCGATAACCTAAAACCGAAATCTCCATTTTTTCTGCCGCCTGTTCTATAATAGCTCTACATTCCTCTCGTTGGCGTGTTGCTCTTGGAAAAAACAACATACCTACCCCATATTTCCCGTAATTAGGCAGTTTGATGCCTAGTTTAAGGCATTCCTCATATAGAAAAGCATGTGGCGTTTGAATTAAAATACCTGAACCATCTCCGGTATTGTTTTCACAACCACAAGCTCCTCTGTGCTTCATATTTTCCAGGATGGTAAGTGCATCCAAAACGATTTGGTGACTCTTACCTCCTTTAAGATGTGCGACAAAACCAATGCCGCATGCATCATGTTCAAATGAAGGGTCATACAACCCTGTTGATACTTTTCGCATAACAATATTTTATAGCATACTTTTTATGATAATAAGAGCAGTTCTCTGTATTTTGGTAAACGCCAATCTGAATCGTCCACCAAGAATTCCAACTTATCGCAATGATATCGAATAGGGTCAAAACATGCCTTGACTTCATCACTATACGCGATGGCTTTTTCTTCCAAATCTTGTATCTTATTGGCTCTTTTTCTTATTTTAATCATTTCTTCAATACCTTTTCCAACTGCCAGTATGTGAGAAGATATGCTTTTGGCTATTTGTTTTTGCATGGCCCAGTCCTCTTCCTCAAGTTCCAGTTTTTGTAATCCGGTTACATTTGTAATTAGTCGGTTTTGATATTTTACTGCTGAAGGAATAATATTGTTGATACATAAATCTCCTAAAATCCGCGCTTCTATTTGAATTCTTTTAATGTAATCTTCTTGAAGAATCTCATAACGTGCTTGTAGTTCGGTTGGAGTAAGCACCTTCATATTAGAGAATAGTTCTACTGTTTTTTTATTTTTAAATGCTTTTAGTGCATAAGGGGTAGTTCTTTCATTAGAGAGTCCTCTTTTTTCAGCTTCTTGTATCCATTCGTTGCTATATCCGTCTCCTTCAAAACGAGCATTTTTAGAAGTGGATATCGTATTTTGTAAGGTTTTTAATATAGCGATATCCTTTTTCTCTCCATCGGCGATAAGACGATCTACTGTTGATTTAAATTTAGTTAGTGTTTCGGCTACAATCGTATTAAGAGCAATCATTGCGCTTGCAGAATTAGAGGTAGAACCTACCGCTCTAAATTCAAATTTATTTCCGGTGAAAGCAAAAGGAGAAGTACGGTTTCTGTCTGTATTATCTTTAAATAATTCAGGGATACGTTTGTGTAAGTCAATCTTTAAGATACTCTCATCTTGTTGGTCAAATTTATTCCCTACCCGAGATTCTATTTCATCTAAAACGGCTGTGAGGTATCGCCCAATAAAGATAGATACGATAGCCGGTGGTGCTTCATGCGCTCCCAATCTATAATCATTTCCGGCAGAAGCAATCGAAGCACGAAGTAAATCGGCATGATCATGAACGGCTTTAATGGTATTGGCAAAAAAAGTAAGGAACATGAGATTGTTCTTCGGTGTTTTTCCCGGTTTGAGAAGATTAACGCCGGTGTTGGTGCTTAGACTCCAGTTATTGTGTTTTCCCGACCCATTGATGCCTGCAAAAGGTTTTTCATGTAGCAATACTTTTAGTTCATGCCTTTGCGCCACCTTTTCCATGATCCCCATCAATAATAAATTGTGATCTACAGCGATATTCACTTCTTCAAAAATAGGAGCACATTCAAATTGTGCAGGGGCTACTTCATTGTGTCTTGTTTTTAAAGGGATACCCACTTTATAACTTTCCATTTCTAAGTCCCGCATAAAGGCATAAGCTCTATCCGGTATAGCTCCAAAATAATGATCATCAAGCTGTTGCCCTTTAGCAGGAGGATGCCCTATGACGGTCCTTCCACACTGTATTAAATCCGGTCGGGCATTTGCCAATTTAGCTTCTACAAGAAAATATTCCTGTTCCCAGCCAAGAGTTGGGATTACACTATTGATGTTTTTATTAAAATAATGGCAAACAGAGGTTGCTGCCTTATTTACTGCTTCAATAGATTTAAGTAATGGGGTTTTGTAATCTAAGGATTCTCCGGTATAAGAAACAAAAGCGGTTGGAATAAAAAGGGTACGTCCTAAGCCCAAGTCCATGATAAAGGCAGGGGAGGAGGGATCCCATGCGGTATATCCACGTGCTTCAAAAGTGGTTCTTAGCCCGCCATTGGGTAAACTGGAAGCATCGGGCTCTTGTTGTACCAAGGCATTCCCGTCAAAATTTTCAATAGGAATACCATCGTCATCTATACTAAAAAAAGCATCGTGCTTTTCAGCCGTGGTACCTGTTAAAGGTTGAAACCAATGGGTATAATGACTTACTCCTTTATCTATGGCCCAGGCTCTCATTCCGGAGGCAATCTGACCGGCTATCTTTCGATCAATCTTAGAGGCTGATTTTACAGAAGCTTTTAAGCTTTCATAGGCCTCTACCGTTAAATATTCCTGTACTATTTTCCCTGAAAATACATTGCAGGCAAAGTAATCTGTAATTTTAGAATGATTGAGCCCGGTGGTATCTTTCATCTTTTTCTCGGACTGTACCGGCTTTTGAGTCAATTCGTCAAGAGAAGAAAATCTTAAATTATTCATAATGAATAGGTTGTTGTTTTTTTGATGATATCAATAAGTTTGATAGTGATATTTAAAGCTTTCAATAGTAGATCTGCTTCGATTAAAAAATATCAAAAAACAAATAGAATAGAGGTACTAGGATAGGTAGTAGTTTAGCTACTATAGGCATCATTCTTCCGTTGCCGAAAGGCTTATCTGAAATATTTAGAATCGGACAAAATTGATGTCTTTTATATTCATTGTCATTTACTCTTTTTATCACCTTTTTTATTAAATCCAATTCATATCCCGTTGTAGATAGAATATTTTCGATGGAATTATTTTTATTGATGTATTCGAATAAGATCGTGTCCAGAATAGCATAGTCCGGCAAGGTATCGCTATCTTTTTGTCCCGGGGCCAATTCTGCCGAAGGAGCTTTTGTAAGAATATGTTTCGGAATAACCTCTTCCTTCAAGTTGATATCCTTTGCTAATGCATAGACTTGTGATTTATACAAATCGCCCAAGGGGCTGATACCACCACAAAGATCTCCATATAAGGTCCCATAGCCTACCGATAATTCACTTTTATTGGAAGTATTTATCAATACATAACCCCATTTATTGGCCATGGCCATTAATAAATTCCCCCTCAATCTTGCTTGGATGTTCTCTTCTGTTGTATCGGTCGGAAGTTTTCCGAATAAAGGTTGAACTGTCTCTAAGAACTGATTAAATAAATCTCCAATAGCTATCTTATCGTAGGAAACATTGAGGTTCTTTGCTAACTGTTTGGCATCCGAAATAGAATGGTCGCTTGAATAATAAGAGGGTAAAAGCAAAGCAAATACATTATCTTCCCCTAAGGCTTCACAAGCTAAAGCAAGTACTACTGCACTATCTATGCCTCCGGATAGTCCAATGATTGCTTTTTTTAAGTGTGATTTTCTAAAATAATCTTTTATGCCTAAGACCAGCGCCTCATGGATAAGTTGTATATTCTGCTCCGCATCGAATGAGTGCGTATCTATAGAAGAGCTATAAAAAGGATGATCATTAATTATATCTTTGTTTAGATTATTAGAGGGTTCTGGCTTTTCTTTAGCCTCTCCTTTCTCTTCATTAAAGGAGTATCCCTCAACAGCTTCTTTAAACAGAGGTAATGTTTTTGGAATCTTCCCTGAAGCGTCGATAAAAAAGGATCCTCCATGAAGGATCATTTCTGTTTGCGCTCCTACTGCATTGCAATAAGCTAAGGGAATATGGTATTTCTCAACGCAACGTTTCATTGAATTCAGTGCTTGATTTGTTTGCTTATATTGAAATGCGTCAGCTGAGAGATGGATAAGATAATCAGGATGCTCACTCATCAATACTTCCATTGAATCTGTATCCCCTTTTTCCCTTGTCAGTTCGTTACCAATTATAAGGGCTATTTTCTTCCCTTTAAAGGAAACTGTTTTCCGATCGTTTCCGGATGTAAAATAAGCAGCTTTATTCGAATGTGAAGGGGGAAGTCTTTTACCTATAAAGTGTTGAATATCTCCTTGATATAAAAAATAAGCGCTATTAAATATTTCTCCTCCTTCCGAGGAAGGTTGTCGATGAGGAGCACCGACAATAACCCCTAAGTCGTTAGTATAAGCTTTCAATGTATTGATAGAATCCATACATCGCTCATAAGTTCCATTAATTTGTAAGAAATCTTTTGGAGGAAAACCACAAATGCACAACTCAGAGAAAACCACCATATCGGCATGATGATTTCCGGCATACTTTACTGCTTGGACGATCTTCCTTAAATTGTCCGTAAAGTCACCAATTTTGTAATTCTGTTGTGCTAAGAATATTTTCATGCCTCATTTTTAGAATGCGTATCAGGAAAATGAACTGATTACAATAGATTGATATTATGCTCAGCGCATAGATGTATCATATCTTTCGGCCAGAGTCCCAAACTAATTTCTCCTATATGTGCCTTTCTTAAAAAATACATTCCTATACGAGATTTGCCGATTCCTCCGCCTATACTTAATGGTAATTTATCTTCTAAAAGTAATTTGTGAAAAAGCAGTTCCATTCTTTCGGTCTCATTTTTTAATTTCAATTGACGAAGGAGTGCTTCTTTATCTACACGAATGCCCATAGAAGATAATTCAAAAGATTGTTCCAAAACGGGGTTCCAAACCAGTATATCGCCATTCAAACCGAAATATCCATCTTCATTCGGACTGCTCCAGTCATCATAATCGGGAGAACGCCCATCTTGTGGCTGTCCATTAGACAAATCTCCCCCAATTCCGATAAGAAAAACGGCTCCATACTCTTTGACAATTTTTGTTTCTCTTTCTTTTGGGGAAAGTTCAGGATAACGCTGTAGTAATTCCTCTGTATGTACAAATTTTATTTCATCAGGAAGTTCCTTTTTGATGTTGTACTCCCTGAATATATAATCTTCTGTTTCCTTCAAGATAGTGAATAATTTTTTCACTGTCTTCTTCAAATAAGGTATCGTTCTATCTTCTTTTTTGATACATAGTTCCCAATCCCATTGATCTACAAAAAGGGAATGAAGGTTATCGGGTTCTTCATCGGGTCGAATTGCATGCATATCCGTATAAACTCCTTCATGAGGCAATATGTTATACCGCATTAGCGCCATTCGCTTCCATTTGGCAAGAGATTGAACGATTTCAGCTTCAGCACCATTCATTGCATTTACAGAAAAGCTTACCGGGCTTTCAATCCCATTCAGATTATCATTGACACCATTCCCTTTTTCTACAAAAAGCGGTGCACTGATACGGTGAAGGTGCATCTCTTTTTCTAGTTTCAATTCAATAAAATTGTTCAGCTGCTGTATGGCTTTTGCAGCTTCAACTCCTTCTATAGAAGGATGGTAATCTTTCGGTAAAACCAATCGTGGCATACTGACAGACGGATCAATAACCTTTTCATACATGATATATAATTTTACAATGTTTATATATTAATATTTAGTATTTGTTATACAGAATTAGAAAATATACAATACAAAATGCAAATATAGAAACAATATTCTTATTATTAGTAAAAATTATAATTATTATTTAAAAAAAATCTATAAAACTAAATAATGTTAACAAATAGTATGTTTTAATTTCCTTTATAATAAGCTGTATATAATTATATTATTTAAATAATTAATTTAATTAAATTAAAATGTTAAAATTCATAAAAACTTAAATTATAATTAATAGTTTGCTTTGGTAATTAGATAGTATCTAATTAAATAAGTTTTTATAATGGCAATGTAAAAAAAAAGGAAGAGATGTTAGCTTTTTTGGAAATTATTTACTTTTGTATGCTTTCCTTTTATTTACAACTTTCGATATATAGAGAAATTGTTTTATTCCCTATTACAGTTCTTTCTTTGGTTATGAAGTAGAGGTATTGCTGATTGTTAAACATTCTAAAATAAGCGATGCTCGTTATTTTTTTACATGTTCAGCAAGCAAATACTTCGCATCTCGGATACATCTCTTTATCTCGGAAGGTTTAAGGCTGTTAAAAATCCCCCGGATTCTTCCTCTTCGTCCAATAAGTGCAATCAATTGTGTATGGATAAAATCGGAAGAATCACTATCGGGAGTTCCTTCTTTTCGGACGCCATAGCCTAGCATATAGACTTGTCTGGCTAGATGGTACAGTTCTCTTTTTGAGCCGGTAAGAAAAAGCCATTGGTTAGGATTAGCATGCCACTGCTGTGCATATTTCGCTAAAACCGGTACACTGTCAGTAGATGGATTTACGGTGTGAGATAAGATCATAAAATCGGGATGTTGATGAAGTGCATTATAAATCTTATTTACATTTTTATTCATCGAAACGCATACATCCCGGCAAGTGGTAAAGAAGAAATTGACTACAAAGACTTTGTTTTTTACACTATCTTCTGTAATTATTCTGTTGCGTTGATCCTTTAAAGTAAAGGGTTCCAAATCATGAGAAGGATAATAAACCGGTAACTGAGGTACACTATAGTCATTACCAATGAAGGAGAATGCAAAAAAAGCCGCTACAAATAAAACAGCAAAAATCGCACCTCCGATGATGACCAATCTTCTACTCATCCCTCCATCTATTTAAGAAAAAATCCAGAAAAGATAACACTAACGCTACAAAGGTCAGAAAATGAATCCTATCAATAAAGCCGCTTTCGTTAAAAAAGCCTTAAATAAGGAAAGGTGAGCTTTTATTCTCTCCAACTTTTCCCTATTTATGATTCCTATTCTACGGTTACCGATTTGGCTAAATTTCTGGGTTTATCCACATCCAGGTTTTTGAGTACGCCGATATGGTAGGCTAATAGTTGTAAAGGAATAACATTAAGGAGTGGAGCTAATATTTCATTGGCTTCAGGAACTTCCAACACATCATCGGCCATTTCCGAAATAACAGTATCTCCTTCATTGACGACGGCAATAACTTTCCCCTTACGTGCTTTTACTTCCTGGATATTAGAAACAATCTTGTCATAATGAGCATCTTTCGTAGCGATAAAAACGACAGGAAGACTTTCTTCAACCAATGCAATAGGACCATGTTTCATTTCTGCGGCAGGATATCCTTCTGCGTGGATATAAGAAATCTCCTTGAGTTTTAATGCCCCTTCAAGCGCTACCGGGAAATTATATCCCCTTCCCAGATAAAGGAAATCTTTGTAATCTTTATATTTATCGGCGATTGCTTTCACTTCTTCATCTTTTTCCAAAATAAGATCTACTTTTTCCGGAATTTGATCCAACTCATGGAGCAGGTCAAGGTATTGGGTTTGATTCAGCGTGCCTTTTTCATGACCGACTTTCAGGGCTATTTGTGCCAGAACCGTCAATTGAGCAGTGAAAGCCTTGGTACTGGCAACTCCTATTTCAGGGCCGGCATGGGTATAGGCACCGGCATGGGAAGCTCTCGAAATGGAAGCGCCTACCACATTGCAAATACCAAAAATAACGGCTCCTTTTTCTTTGGCTTCTTCAATGGCTACGAGGGTGTCTGCCGTTTCTCCCGATTGAGAAATAGCTAAAATAATATCTCCTTTTTCTATTACCGGTTTCCTATACCGGAATTCTGATGCATATTCTACTTCTACGGGTATTCTTGCCAATTCTTCAATCATATATTCGGCTACCAAACCGGCATGCCAAGATGTGCCACAAGCTACCATGACAATGCGCTTGGCTTCAGTAAAAGAATCCATGTACTCGCGCAACCCTCCTAAGGTGAGGACTCCTTCTTTCGCATTTAATCGACCTCTTAAAGAATCAAAAATCCTTTGCGGTTGCTCAAATATTTCTTTCTGCATAAAATGTTCATATCCCTCTTTTTCTATGGAAGCCAATTCCATATCCAACTTTTGAACATAAGGCGTCTGAACTTCATTGGAACTATTTTTTAGAATCAACTCGTCCGGACGAATAATTGCAAATTCATAATCATTGACATATACGACCTCCTTCGTATATTCAATGATAGGAGAAGCGTCAGAAGCCAGAAAATGTTCTCCCTCTCCAATCCCTATGACTAAAGGACTGCCTTTTCTTGCTGCAATTAGTTGATTGGGGTTGTCTTCATCAAGCACAACAATCACATACGCTCCTACGATCCTTTTCAATACAATTCTTACCGCTTCTTCAACGGAACAATTATTTTGTCTTTTGATTTCCTCTATAAAATGAACGATAACTTCTGAATCCGTATCCCCAATAAAATGGTGTCCTTTCTGAACTAAATCTTGCTTTATAGAAGCATAATTTTCTATAATACCATTATGAACGATTGCTAATTTTCCATCTTCCGAAAGATGAGGATGCGCATTTTTATCACTGGGAGCACCATGGGTAGCCCAACGGGTGTGTCCAATTCCTATTTGGGAATGCATATCCTTTCCTGTCAGGGATTCTTGTAGTCCGGCGACCTTTCCCTGTTTTTTATGAATATTCATCTTCCCTCTCTTCAGTAGCCCAATGCCCGCACTGTCATATCCACGATATTCTAGCCTTTTAAGTCCTTTTAAAATAACAGGGTATGCCTGCTTTTTTCCAATATAACCAACAATTCCGCACATATTATGTAATACTTATTATTTAATTATCTAATATCCACAAATGTACACTCATTCTTTTAATAAAGAGCAAATTATACTCCTTATATAAACCTTTTTTTTCGACATTGTTTAAGTTCATTCAAATTACATTACCTAATGCTTTGGAGGTCGGGAGCGGATCAAAAAAATATCTTATTCCCAATTTATTCCCAATTTTCATCGTAATTTTAAGCTATGGTCATAAAAGCATAAATATAAACAGATGAAAATGTTAATTGTCGAAGACGAGAAAGAACTTCGGGAAACGCTGGAACGTTCTCTGCTGAAAGAGCAGTTTGTGGTGGAAACGGCAGCAGATTACTGGTCGGCTTCCGAAAAAA
Source organism: uncultured Chitinophagaceae bacterium (assembly GCA_964647485.1). Classification (GTDB taxonomy): domain Bacteria; phylum Bacteroidota; class Bacteroidia; order Chitinophagales; family Chitinophagaceae; genus FW021-bin31. The sequence continues at coordinate 19,169 of CAZYHV010000028.1, forward strand.
TAGGCGTTTATGAATATGATTGCATTCTGCTGGATCTTATGTTGCCAAACGGAAACGGTCTGGAACTGTTGAAAGAACTCAAAGCATCAGGAAAGGCGGGAAATATAATTATTATTTCGGCCAGAAATTCATTGGATGATAAACTGGAAGGGCTGGATCTGGGAGCTGATGATTATCTGACCAAACCTTTCCATATTGCCGAACTCAATGCCCGAATAAAAGCGGTGCTCCGCCGGAAGCAAATGGAGGGCAAAGATGCTTTGGAGGTGGGGAACCTTACGTTGTTGCTGAGCGAACGCCAGCTTTTGGTGAATAAGGAGAAAGTAGCCTTAAACAGAAAAGAATTTGATATTTTGAATTATTTTCTGTTTAATAAAAACCGGCTGGTCACCAAAACCGCTCTGGCGGAGCGTGTCTGGGGCGATAATATTGACCAGGCTGATAATTTTGATTTTATTTATTATCAGATAAAAAATCTTCGGAAAAAATTACAATCTGCCGGATCCGACATCGAAATCGAAGCGGTCTATGGCGTTGGATACCGATTAATCGAAAAATGAAACTACTCAACCAATCCATCACCTACATTTCCCTTTCCCTTTTGGTCATTATCGGCCTCTGGGCAGTCGTCTTTTACGTCAATATGATCGATGAAATAGAAGAAAGCGTCGATGAGGGATTGGATCATTACAAAAGACAAATTATTTTTCAGGCGCATCAGGATACCGCGTTGTTGAAGCAGGTGAATTTTAATGAAGGTTTTTTTTCCATTCGTGAAATTGCCAAAGCGGAGGCGTTGGCGACAAGAGACCGGTACAGAGATACCCTGATGCATGTTCCTAAAAGAAAAGGAGAAATGGAACTGGAACCGTTTCGATTGTTAACCACAGCGTTTGAAGATGACGGACGATTCTACCAATTGAGGGTCATCAATTCCATGGTGGAACAAGATGACCTGATCAGCCAGATCTTTAGAAATACGATCGGGCTGTATTTCTTTTTGATTGTCAGTATTATTTTTATCAATAATCTGGTACTTCGGCGGGTATGGCGACCTTTTTACCGCTTTATCGGACAACTGAAAAAATTCCGATTAGGCAGCAGAAACCGATTTCCGGAAGTTCGAACCAAAACCAAAGAATTTCTGGATTTGCAAACCGCAACACATACGCTTTTGAAGCATAATAAAGCGGTATATGATCAGCAAAAGCAATTTATAGGGAATGCTTCCCATGAGCTACAGACGCCTTTAGCCATTGCCCTGAATAAACTGGAACTCCTGGTAGAGAAAGGCCAATTGAGTAACGACCAAGTGGAGGATATAGGAGAAACTATGCACATTATCGAGCGCCTGATACGACTCAATAAATCCCTTTTATTACTTACCAAAATAGAGAATGACCAGTTTTTAAAGAATCAGGAAATAATCATCAATCAAATTGTCCAAAAAGGGATTCGGGAACTGGAAGAAATAGCTACGTATAAAGAGATCTATATTTCTACGAAAGAAACCACCGAATTAAGCATAGAGATGGATCCGGCTTTGGCCGAAATTTTAATTTTCAATTTGCTAAGAAATGCCATATTTCATAGTAAAGAGAAGAGCCATGTTTCAATAAAGATGACAGAAAATCAAATTGAATTTGGCAATAGTGGAGAAAAGCCCTTACAGTCCAATCTTATTTTTAACCGCTTTCAAAAATCGGGAGGCTCCTCCGGCGGCTCCGGGCTTGGGCTTGCCATAGTCAAAGCTATTTGTGAACTCTATGGGTTTGCCGTTTTTTATCGTTTTCAAGACCAACAACATCATTTTTTTATTCGATTCAAAAAATAATCTATTCTCCTTTTAAGAAGAAAACAGTATTCCCAAATCTTTCCAAATTCAGGCCGTTTCTTTGTGGCATTATTCTATAATCATTTAAACACTCCTATTTCTTATGGAAACGATAATTGAAAGCTTTCAATATTTGACCGACCCGGACTGGATCATGCGGCGTGGCGGGCTCTATCTGGTGCTCTTTATCCTTTTTATTGAAACCGGATTCTTTTTCGGTTTCTTCCTGCCGGGAGATCCCCTGTTGTTTATATCGGGAATGATCATTGCCGGTGCCAATGATATTCCTTATCCCTTTGATCAGGGCCTCCTTAATCTCCTGTTTTGGGAATCCCTTTTTATAAGCAGTGCAATCTTAGGCAACTTCGCCGGATATTGGTTTGGACATCAATTTGGGCATCTGCTGACGCATCGAAAAAAGGACAGCTGGTTTTTAAAGCGAAAGCATATAGAAGCTGCCCATCAATTTTATGAAAAAAAAGGAGGCTTTGCTGTTTCCATCGCGCGTTTTCTCCCTGTGGTAAGAACTTTTGTCCCTATTATCGGAGGTGTGGTAAAAATGGACTTAAAACGTTTTTCTTTTTATAATATCCTCGGCGCTATCGTTTGGGTCGGTTGTATTTCTTCTTTAGGTTATGCTTTAGGAGAAAATGAATGGGTGAATGAAAATCTGGAATGGACCTTGCTGGGGATTGTGTTGCTCGTTACTTTGCCGGTAGTGATAAAAGCGATGTTTCAGCAAAAACCGGCGAAAGAAACAAACGGCTAATTTGAGAAAAAGAAACAAGTGTGGCCTTATTCCCAAATCTTTCCAGATTCACTTCGTTTCTTTGTCATATTATTATGAACCTTTAAAAAATGTAAAGATGAAAAAAAGAATTTTTTTGAGTGCTATTGCACTCTTGTTTGCAGTGAGTTATGCGATTGGACAAGACATTTCACAAAGTAAGGTACCATCGGTTATCGTCAATAAGTTTCAACAGGGCTTCTCCAAGGCCAGAGATGTTGAATGGGAAATGAAAGGAGACAATTATGAAGTAGAGTTTGAAGTCGGACGTCATCCGGACAGGGATCATGAAATATTATACAGCCCCACCGGAGATGTTCTGAGACACAAGCAGGAAATCTCCAAAAAAGACCTGCCGGCTCAGATTTCTAAAAAACTGAAGGCCGAATACAAAGGCTATCGGATCAAAGATGTTGAAAAGATCGTTAAAGGTGATCAAACCATTTATAAATTAGAAGCCAAATCTTCTAAAGAAGAATGGGAAATGAAACTGGATGATAAGGGAAATATTCTGCGTAAAAAGCGGGATTAGGTGTAGTAAACAAGGGTAAGTCCGCTTTTTGCAGGCTTGCCCTTTTTTCTTTGAGTACATCATTACTGTCCGGACAACCTCACTTTATATATCCGGTAAGGATATTCCGTTTTATCAATGCCGTCATTCCATTGGGGCAATCTTTGCAACTGCGAGCAGGATACATAAAGATATCCGTCCGATCCGATCCCCATAGAATCGGGCCAGAGTAAACGGGGATCCTGCACGAGGGTATGCAGTTTTCCCTCCGGATCCAAATATGAGATCGAATAATGCTCTGAAGTGGTGAGATAAATATGGCCCTGTTTATCGGCAATCAACCCATGTGTAACGCCTACTTTTCCTACCTCTTCCACTTTGCTTTCCAACTCTTTTTCAGACAGGCTGGTGTCCACCAGATAGCCCGTGTAGATTCGGTATAAATCTTCCTTGTTGATGGGTTTAAAATATAAATACCGGTCATCATGTGTCAGGGCAATCCCATTGACATTGGATGAAAAAGGTGTGCCGTTTCGGTTTTTCATTTTCCGGCCGTTGTATTGCAGTACGATGGAATCTGCCAGCGTAAAGGGGGTATTTTTTAAAAGCGTTCTCGTGGTTCCCGATACCAGATTCAACACTACGATGGCCGCCTGCCCGGGATCAGAAAGATAAGCTTTGTTTTTTTTCTCATCTATTCTTACATCGTTCAGCGCCGATTGGGATTTATCCAGGTCTTTAAAGCGATATACTTTTTCTACTTTGTTGGTGTGAGTGTTGATTTTTACCAGTTTGAACTGTCCCGGGTGTCCTTTGTCATTAGAGGATCCGGGTTTTGAATCCAGCACCCACAGGTTGCCGTGGTCATCTGCATACAGATCCTGCACATGCAGAAAATGCCGGCTTGTATTGCCTTTTTGGGTATTCCATGCCGGGTCGGGATAGGGGACTATGGTGTCCCCCTTTACTTCGGCTAACGCCAGCCAGTCCTTTCCGTTATATCCCGGGAAAGCAACAAAGATGCGATTCTCCGGGGTGACACTTAATCCGATCACCATACTTTTCCCGAAACCGGCAACGGTCTTTAATCGTGCATCCGGTCCCCTTTCTTGTGCAACGGATAGGAAGGGAACAGCAATCAGAAAAAACAATATCGGGATTCTTTTCTTCATAACGGTATAAAATGCTCCTTATCAAAAGTAAGAAATTTTTCCTCTTCTTTCTCCTGAAAAAAAACATTTCTTGAATGGAGGTATATTCCAAAAAAATTCCAGATTCTGTTCTTTTCTTTGTCTTATAAACTAAAAACTTACCACTATGCAATGGCTACCTAATAATAATATCGAAGACTAGCCCTGACTTCTGATCAGGGAAAATCATTCCAAAGAATAACGTTTATCGGTAAAGCAGGTTAATCATCAACGGATGCTTCCTCCCCGAATATTCCGGGTTGAAGCACCGGGTAGGGGGAGTATATCCTGAAATAGAAAAAAAATTGTCTTATGAAAACGAAAGATAGCATCATCCTTTGTCTTTTTTCGCTTCTCTGTTGTTTAGGACAAGCGCATGGACAGGTCTTCGACGATTGGGAAGGTCGTCCCAGCGTTTCTGTAAAACATACATTTGACAACGGGATAGGGGTGAGGGTTAAATATGGCCACTACTTAGATCATAATTTGACCCATTACAAGAAATCTGCTCTGGGAGCTAAAATAGATTATAAGATCAAAGTCAATCCCTGGCTAAAACCTGCGGTAGATTACCGGTATAGGTATAATGGCAAAGAATCTACCCATGATATTCGTTATTATATCAAGATGAGCCATGAGGTGGGACATAAATTTGAGTTGAAATATTATCCCAAGCTTCAACAGGATATCGCATCCGATAAGGCTCCTGAATTTTATATTCGGAACAAAATTGAGCTGGCGTATGAGGTCATTGACTCCCTGGAGGTTTTCATTTTTACGGAGAATTATCAAAAAATAGACCACGGTTTAAATTTTGATACCCAAAAAACCGGTCTGGGAACTGAATATCAACTCAATAAAGCCAATGAAGTAGAATTTAAATTTGACGTAAAGAATAAATCCAGTCATGAAGACATCGCCCGGTTAACACTTAAATATACCTATATCCTAGAATAGGAACCTCTTTTGTTTTAGAATTTATAAGACAATCCTACCCCCAACACCTCCTGGATTTGTAGATGTGCTACTTCTTGATCGGGTTTCCCCTCTACGGGAAATTTTACATCGTCATCATAAATCATAATGAGGGAAATGGTAGTCGCAATATATTTTGTCACCTTCATTGAGAAAAGGTTAGTAAAATAAATGTCAATGTTCTGAGGATTTTCCTTATAATTAGAAAAAAGGTCTAATCGGCTGGTCAGATTAAAAGTTTCCCCGAAATCTTTGTTGAAACGGGCAGAGAGAAAAGCCCCTAATTCATTCATAACATGATGTCCCGGGGTTACTCCGAACTCCCCGTGAGCCGATAAAGTGTCATTGCGAACAAAGGTCCATCTCTCTGTAACCGGGGATAAATAAACGTTGAAATAGTCTGTGGGTTTATAGTTAATACCGGCGGATACAAGTAAATAGCCCGGGGACAAAAAGGTCGAATTTAATGTCTGATGCCCATCATCATCAAATAAATAACCATTCGCAAACTGGGTCTTGAAGTCTGCCATGATACTGTAAAACCATTTCCCGTTTTGAGTGGCTTGGTATCCTAACTGAGAGGTAAGATGAAGGTGATCATCGGTCTTTCGGTATCCGGTACTGCTTGTTTTAGTATATCCATAAGCCAGATCAGCTAAATTATCCCAACTGAATTTTCCTTTTCTGTAGGCAGCGTAACCATTAAAGAGTCCGGTCAGACTAAAGGAGGACTTATCGCCGCCTGCCGCCCAGTGAGAAAGGGTGCTCTGACTGAAATTAAGATGAAAGACTCCACCAAAACGCCAGGGAGTGCTGCTTGTATCATCGATAGAGATGTCCTGCGTGGCATCTTTTACTAATCCGGGAACCAGGTCATCTGCATTTTGGGCATAGGATTGTGAAGAGATTAAAAAAAGACTTATAACTATAAGTATTACAGGTAGTTTTCTCATAAAGGATATAAAAATTTTCCTGCAAAAATATAAAAATCCTGCTCGAAATAAAATTCGAACAGGATATAAGAAAATAAAAAAACTATTTTTGTTTTAAAAGGTCTCTTATCTCAGAGAGTAAAACCTCTTCTTTGGAGGGCTCCGGTGGAGCTGCAGGTTCTTCTTCCTTTTTCTTTTTCATTTTCATAAAGCCTTTTACGATAAGAAATAAGACAAATGCAACGATGATAAAGGTGAGAATGGTCTCTATCAGATGACCATAAGTAATCGCATTTTCCGGTTTTATTACTTTTCCAGAAGCATCTAATACGGCTTGGGAAAGAATAACTTTTTTGTGGGAAAAATCTATGCCTCCGGTAAAAATGCCTATAACAGGCATGATGATATCATCCACGATGGATTTTATAACCGATTGGAAGGCGACACCGAGAATAAATGCTACGGCCATGTCTATAGCATTTCCCTTTAATGCAAAGGCTTTGAATTCTTTTAACATAATGATTGAATTAAGGTGATCATTGTAAAATGAAAAAATATTGATTATATTAGGGCTACTAAGATAATTCCTTTTATGGTAAAAAAAGAATATTTTTTTTCTTTGATCGATCTTTTTCTGCCTCGTATATGCCCAGGCTGTGGCGAACATTTGAGTCGGGGAGAGGAAGAACTTTGTGTAAAATGCTTGGCTACATTACCTGAGACCGGCTTTTATAACAAGCAGGAAAATCCGGTTTTCCGTAAATTTACAGGTCGGTTTGATTTTAAACAGGCGGCTGCCTGTTATTATTTTCAGAAGTCCTCTGTTGTTCAGCATATCATCCACCATTTTAAATATAAGGACGGAAAAGATACGGCGCTTTTTATGGGAAAACAGATGGGACGTTTATTGGAGGGATCTGATACTTTTGACCTCCCTGATGTTATTGTTCCTGTACCGCTTCATGCACGAAAGAAGAAGCAAAGGGGCTATAATCAATCCGCGTTATTGGCAAAGGGTATTGCTGAAAGATTGAATATCCCTGTGGGTACCAATTTATTAATCCGTAGAGCACAAACACAGACACAAACAAAGTTAAATGCAGTGCAGCGATGGGAAAATGTGAAAACTGCTTTCACCTTATCAGGGGATATTCAGGAGGAACATAAACATTTTTTATTGGTGGATGATGTAGTCACTTCGGGAGCTACTTTAGAGGCTTGTGCCAGAACGCTTTCTCAATTAAAGGATGTACGTATCAGTATGCTGGCTTTGGCAGTGGCAGATCATTAACAGTTTATAGGAAACATATTCTCTGTTCATTTGTTAATGTGAAGGAAGTAAAGCAGCAATCCTCCTCTATAGAAACTTGTTTTGGAAAAATATTCATCCATAATACAGATTAGTTATGTGCACCATCACTTATTTACCTGATTCAGAAAATGCTCGTCATTTTGTCATTACTTCCAATCGTGATGAATCTATTCGGAGAGCTGCTGAGAAGCCTAAAATCTATCATGAGTTAGATACTCAACTATATTATCCAAGAGATAAGCAGGCCGGTGGTACCTGGATTGGGATAAGTAAAGGGAAACGATTTATGTCGTTAATGAATGGTGCTTTTCAAAAATATGACATCAGTAAGACCTATGCAAAAAGCAGAGGAGTGGTACTGAAAGATCTCCTTTCGGCTACGGAAATTTTAACATTCATTGAGGCTTATGATTTCAGGGCAGTTGCTCCCTTTTTTAGTTTGCTGTTTTCCTGGGAATCGGGTGTTCAGATTTATGAAATTGTTTGGGATGGGGAAAGAATTTATTTAGATCAGAGAGATGAGAGAAATCCTGCAATTTGGTCTTCGAGGATGAGTTATTCTTCGGAGCAACATAAGAAGAAAGAACAACAATTTCAGCGCTTGTTGAAGGAAAATGAAAGGTGGAATGCTGCGTCACTCTGGGGCTTTCATCATGAGGAAGGAAAAGGAGAGGAAGAGGGAGTATTGATTAATCGGGGAGCTTTTCGGACCACCTATATCTCTCAGTTTGAACACGCCCCCAATACATTGGATCAATTCAAATTTGAGGATTTATTATCGGGAGAACAATCGCAGGAAGTTATCGTCTGGGAAGACTAAAAAAGCCACGAATGCATTTGAGAATTATTGCATTCATGGCTTTGATAAAAAGATGCGATAGATCTTAACTGTGCAATTTCTTTTGAATGTCGTTCGGAACGGCGTTCTTATTCACTAAGAAAGAGGTTGTTTTATATTTTACGTAGTTCTTAGTGACAAAAAGATATCCGTCATAATCATTTCCGGTGCCCCAGGAATTTTTGATGATGTACCATTCTTTCCCGTTTTGATCTTTAGCAATGCCAATAATTTGCATCCCGTGATCGTCGGTCGTAGAATAATTATCAAATGCCTGCTGACGCATTTCCGGGGTAATCGTCTTTTCCGGTTTAGGGCCTTTAAACATGTCTTTCTTCTGTTGACTGCTCATGTCTTTTATATTGGTTTCCGGAACATAAGCAATCCCGTTTTTCCAACTGAAATAGGGTTCACTCACATCTGTTCCCCAGGCTACACTATATCCGTTTTTTAAGGCATTGTCAATAATCTTTGTGATATCGTTCATCGGTATATTCCAGTCATGTTGAAAAGCCCAGTTGTCGGGAACCATGGCCATTGCTTTTTTCCAATAAGGAGTAGAAATCTGTGAGATAAATTCTACATAATTGTCGGGTTGAATCCCTACCACTTCTTTTGCGAAGGATTGGGGAGTATAGGTCTTCCCTTTATATTCGAAATGTTTGGGAACAGGACCAAAATAGGCATCTAATACATTGCTGAAGGCTTTCTTCCAGTTATTGGTTAATTTCCCGTTTTTGTTTTCTACTACTGCATCCAACATGTTTTTGAGAATGGCATTCATCTCTCCAAAATTATTCTTTTTTGTGCCGTAGTTTAATCCGGTATAAACAGATTCAGGTAATGCACCATATTTTTTATACATGTTGATGACATCATGAGGTTCTCCTCCTTGTCCCCAATTGATTCCTCCGTGCATACGAACGTAGGTAATGGCTTTTTCCATATATACACATCTGGCAGTATAAATTTTTGATAAAGGAACGGGTTGTTTCCCCAATTTTTTCATTTCAGAAGAAAGGAAAGAATTGGTAGAATAACTCCAACAGGTGCCGGAGGCTCCTTGGTTTTCTATAGGCGTTGTTTCTATGTTCACAACGGTAGAAAAGTGAAAATCCGCTTTCGCATCCTGACTCTTGTTGTCGATAATTTTATTAATCAGATCAACTTGAGAAAAGGCAGGGCTCGCTACAAAAAGAATAAAACAGAATAAAAGAAGTTTACGTTTCATGTTTTTCAATTGTGTTATAAAAAATAAGAATTTGGCATAAAGGTAAAATTAATTTTACTTTTACATTTTCAGTTGCACAATTATCTATTTTTTAAACAAGAAAATATGGCATTTACAAGTAAAAAAATGATCCATCAAGGATTGGATATGACGATCCTAAAGAATACAAAAAACAATACACAGGTTCATATTTTACCTTCCTATGGGGCGCTTTGGCATGGTTGGGTATTAGAAAAAGGGGGACGGGAAGTGAATTTGATTGATCATTATGAAGATTATAACGATTTGAAGACCAATTTAAAAGACTCTTTTCAGAGTGCAAATTTATCCCCTTTTGCCTGTCGTATTCCGGAGGGGAAATACACTTTCAAAGGGAAAGAATATGAATTTGTCAATAAATTTAAGGACGGCAATGCTATCCATGGATTGTTGGCTGATCAACCTTTTGAGGAAGGGACAATTGAAGAAGGCGAGAAGGCGGTCAGTGCCACTTTTAAACATGCCTATCGTCATGAAGACGCAGGTTATCCTTTTGATTATAATTGTGAGGTTACTTATTCTTTAGATCAAGAAAATAGGGTAACTCTGAGAACGAAGATCAAAAATGTTTCAGAAACGGAAATTCCCATTGTGGATGGCTGGCATCCTTATTTTAAAACCGGCAGTAAAGTGGATGATTGTTTATTGCGCTTTGCTTCCAAACAAGAAGTAGAGTTTGACAATAAACTCATCCCAACGGGGAAGCTCTTACCTTATTCTACTTTTACAGCTTCTCGTCCGATTTCAGATATAGAATTAGATAATTCTTTTGTGATAGATGAGACTGCATCTCAACCTGTCTGTACGCTTGAAGATCCTCGGCAGGGTATCAAATTACACCTGAACCCTTCTGAAAATTATCCCATATTACAGCTTTATATCCCTCCTCATCGAGAAAGTATTGCTATCGAGACTTTAAGTGGAGCACCGGATGCCTTCAATAACGGGATTGGTCTAATCCTATTATCTCCCGGAGAAGAAAAGATATTTTCCGTGACCTATGAAGTAGAATTGGATTGATGAAAAGGGAAAATTAAATTTGCGCAACCGTTTGAGCAGGATCCTTTTTATTTTTTTGATGTAACTTGAGAGCTATTCCCAGAGTAAAATTTGCCTTGAGAATAGCTCTTTTTCATTTTTGATAAAAAATAATATGAATTCCGGAAAAATTACTACCTTTCTATTTATCTTTTTGTTATGTATAAATACTTCTTTGTTAGCTCAGTCCGTTCAAACTTCTGTGAGAAAAGAAAAAAGCGGAATAAAGGTTTTTACCTTATCTAATCAGAAAATAAGTCAGAAGATTTTTATTCAAAACGGGAAACTGCTTGGTGACCAATTATTGGGGCATCAAGATTGGCTTGAAGCACATTATAATAACCAACCGCATAGTGTGTCGACAGATGCCGATTTTTCTTTAAAGATGATGTGGACAGATTGGAAGGCTCCCGGAAGACAAGTACATGCTGATAATGAGATTCATTTTAATAAGTCAGATTACCATTATAAATCTTATGAAACGACCTCTGTTGATGGGAAAGGAAAAATATTGAGTTTATATTTTGTTCCGAATAATCCTTCGAACACGGTTCAGGTGAAGTTGGTATATCAACTTTTACCTCATAAATTTTATGCACGTCGGAAAATAGCAGTAAAAGACAATGTAAAAGGTTCGAATTGGCTCATGGCCTTTTTATCTCGTAAAGGGGCCGTCTCCAATGGAAGCTCTACCGGATATACGGTGGTCAAAAAGGGCGCCTTTGGTCAACCGGCAGCAGTTGATTTTTCAGGAGGAGGAGTATTCTTTGGTATTGAATATCCGGCAGCAACAACGACTATTCAAAGAGAGAATGAGAAAACGCTTGCGTTAAAATGTAAAGAAATTGTTGGAGCTGTGGTGAAACAACAATGGATTCCCAGTAAATGGGTGGTAGAAGGTCTGGCTCCTAATCAATATGTAAAAGATTGGTTTTTTAAATATCTTCCGGATATACGATATACGAAAAATGAGCCTTATGCGCTATATAACAGTTGGTACGATTTGCGATCTCCGGCTTTTAAAAAGGTAGCCAAAGATCACATAATGAATGAGAAAAATATCATGAAGATTATCCATCAATTTAAGAAAAATATGATAGATCCTTATGGAATTCATTTGGATGCTTTTGTCTTGGATGATGGTTGGGATATTCATAAAAGTGATTGGAAATTGGATCCTAAAACTTTCCCCAATGGATTAAAGCCTATTTCTGATGCTTTAGATCAATTAGGAACAGTATTAGGCATTTGGTATGGTCCTACCGGCGGATATTCTTTTCGGAATGATCGAATTAATTGGATGAAAGAACATGGTTATGAAGTAGTGAAAGGACAGAATAATAGGGAAATGCTTTGTATTGGCGGAAAAAAATACAGTGCTCTCTTTCAAAAGAGAACTACTGATATGGTAAAAAATGGCGGAGTTGGCTATTTTAAATGGGATGGATTACAGTTCTCCTGTAGCAATCCTACACATGGTCATCCGGTAGGCGAGTACTCTCGTAGAGCTTTGCTGGATTCTCTTATTGCAAAGTGTAAAGCTGTGAGGAGAATTAATCCAGATGTTTATCTTAATATTACTTCCGGTACCTGGCTAAGCCCCTGGTGGATGATGTATGCTAACCAGATCTGGATGCAAGGTGGAGATTATGGTTTTGCCGATGTGCCTTCTTTCAGTCAACGAGATGCCTCTATGACTTATAAGGATCTGGTATTGTATAATGACTTTCATAATTTGGATCAATGGTTTCCGTTGTCGAACTTAATGACGCATGGTATTATCAAGGGGCGGTTGAATGAAATTGGAGGGAAAGATGATCCTTTGAATAAATTTACCGATGACGCCATGTTTTATTTTGGTCGCGGAGTGACGATGTATGAATTGTATATTTCTCCTGATCTATTGGATGCCGGAGAATGGAATGCTTTGAGTAAGTCTTTAAAATGGGCAGAAGACAGGTTTCCAATCCTTAATCATAATACATTTATGATTGGAGGTAATCCGACCAAAGGAGAAACCTATGGATACACTCATTAAAATAAAAATAAAGGAGTTATTGCTGTTCGTAATCCTCAGATGGGAAGGCGGAATATCCAGGTAAAACTGGATCCTGCTCATGGTCTTGACCCGTCTGCACATTCTCTGGTGTTGGAAAGGGTATATCCTAATCATTGGATTTCTCCTGATTTGTATGCTGCCGGGGCAACTATCAATCTTCCCTTGAAAGGATATGAATCGGCTATTTATGAAGTCTATCCGGTCGATTCAGCTCATTGTCCGTTATTGGCGGGTGTGACTTATGCCCCTAAAGAAGTGTCAGGTAATACTTATAAATTGGATATTTTGAAAACAGTCGGAAATATTAAATTATTGAATCCTCAGAAGGTGACCGCTGTGAAAGTGAATGGGAAGGAAAGTAAAGTCTTAGACTTGGGGATCCCTTTGATAAATCGGAAAAGACTGCAAAAGCCGGATGTCGATTTTAATGGCAATACAATGACGACAGAGATGGATTTTGATGAAAACGTGAGCCAGCCTCGTTTTGTTGTGATGCTTCATCCTGATTCTGCTTTTTCCGGGAAGCCTTTCCCTTCAGGAGAATTAATGATTGATGGACATGCAGTAAAGGCTACTCTCCAGCATCAGAAAGGAGTATGGAGCGTTTATTCCTACGAGTTAGACAAAAATGTAGCAGGAAAACATCAAATAAAATTTCAAATCAATGAGCATAAGGATATTTCTCATTGGCAGGGGCAGGCAGAACTCTGGCTAGTAAACCAAACGAAGGTACAACCGATTACGGTATCTTTTGAGACGAAAAATAGGTTGAAGCCAAGACCAATGCCTCCGAGTCCATATGATAAAGATGTGCTTGGAAATCAATTGAAGCTGGGAGCAGGAATGCTTAAAAAATAATGTTCGCTTTATTTAGAGATCGTTGTCTGGTTCATTAACAGATCCATTGCATTCTCCATTGAGCCGGCTTCAGTTACATTTCCCCCATTGATGAAAAAGATCTCATCAGCATTTTCAATAGTGTTTAAACGGTGGGCAATGATAACGAGAGTAGTTTTATCCGGTAAATATTTTAACATCTCTTCCAATAATTGCTCGGTTACGGTATCGATATTTGCGGTTGCCTCATCTAGAATTAATAAATCCGGTTTTCTTAAAACAGCCCGAATAAAAGCTACTAATTGCTTTTGACCCAGGCTCAGGCTATTCGCACCGGTGGAAATTTCAGTCTGCAAGCTATGATCAAATTTTTCCAATAGCCGATCTAATTGTAATGCTTTTAAGGTCTCCAACAGCTCATCTTCTGTTGTATTATCGTATCTTTCATTTCCCAATAAAATATTTTCTTTGAGGGTGCCATTGAAGAGAAAAGGTTCTTGTAGAATGAAACCAATCTTATCAGTTCTTTCTTTTTCAGTAAAGGAACGAATGTCTTTTCCCTGGAGAAAAACATGACCTTGGGTAGGATCATATAATCTTGCAATAAGGGAAGCATTGGTTGTTTTACCACCGCCGGTCGGACCGATGAATGCGTATGTCTTTCCACGTTGTAAATTAAAATTCACATTCTGAAGAATATCTTTTCCTCCATCGTAGCTGAAATATACATTTTTAAATTCCAATAAATCTTTTGAAATGGTTTCGGCTGTATTTTTTTTAATTTTCATATTGGATTTCAAGCTTAAAATAAAAGAAATCCGATCCCAAGCTGCCAATGCTGCTTGAAAACTAGCCCACAATGTTGCCATCTGTCTCAGAGGACTGTAAAATGAATTGGTATAGGATAGAAAACTAATAAGGAAACCTATTGTAAAATTGCCAATACCAATCAGGTAGATACCATAAGTCAATACCACAAGTTTGGCCAGATTGGTGAAAAGGGCATATACGGGAGCCAGTAAAGTATTAGCAATGCCTGCGCCAATGGCTTTTTTATAATTGGTTTGATTGGCTTCCTCAAAATGGCTTCGAAAATAATCTCTTCTGTTGAAAGCAATGATGGCTTTGAAGTTATCCAGACTTTCTTGAATGTCACCACTCATATTGCCGACACTTTTTAAGCTCGATGCGTTTTTGCGTTTAACCCAGGGAGAAATGATTTTGGTGAAAAGAAGAATCCCCAAAGCAGGAACTAATGCGGCACCTCCCAATTTCGGATGAATGCTGATTAAAAATGTCCCGGCTCCCAACACCATGACCAAACTACCGATGAATCGTGTTAAAGATTGTGAAAAAAACTGATTCAGTTTTTGGGTGTCATTGTTAATTCGGGATATCAGATCACCGGCTTTGTTCTGATTAAAGAAATCAACCGGTAATTCTTGTAATTTACTAAAAACCGCATTTCGCAACCGATACATCATTCGTTGACCAATCTTTCCCATTAACAGCATTTGCAGATAATTTGCTCCGAAAGCAACGATATAAATTATCAGCAATTCTGCCGCATTCATCAAGACGCCATGCATGTTTTTAGTAGTCACATAACGATCAATGGTTATACCGATTAATAAGGGTGCTATGAGGGTCAATGCAGCGTTAATAATGATTCCCAACAAAGCAAACCACAAATTTTTTCGCTCACCGGTGATGAGACGAGAAAATTTTCGGACGATATTATTGAATTTCATCTCCCCTTTTTGTGCAGCCTGTATGTCGTTAAGATTATACTGCATAGTTGTTCGTGCTTCGTTGAGATTGGTAAATTTGATTATAGGCCGGACTGTTGTTTAACAGTTCCTGATGAGTTCCTTTTGCGGGGATTTCGCCTTCCATCAATAAAATAATCTGGTCATAATCCTTAATATTGTCAATGGTTTGAGTAATAGACAATAAAGTTATATCCGGATAATTATTCTTTACATTGGCTAAAATCTTCCTTTCTGTATGTATATCTACACGTGCGGTGAATTCATCTAATAATAAGATTTTTGGTTCCAATGCCAGGGCACGTGCCAACATTACACGTTGTTTTTGTCCTCCGGAGAGGATGGTGCCCCGTTCAGTAATCAAGGTCTCCAGCTTATGAGGTAATTGGTCTATAAAACGGCTCAATTCTGCTGTCTCTATGGCTTTTTTCATTGCATCTTCCGAAACGACTTGATTAAAGGCGATATTTTCTTTAAGGCTGACATTAAAAATGATACTGTCTTGAAAGACCAATCCTACTTGGCTATAAAAGGTGTTTGGATCGTAATCTGAAAATGGAATACCATCAAAGTAAATTTCTCCGGAATCCGGTTTCGTCAGTCCGGTAAGTAAATAAAATAACTGGGTTTTCCCGGCAGCAGTAGGTCCGATAATTGCAGTTCTCGATTGAGCTTTAATGAGAAAAGAGATATCCTTTAATACAGGTTTCGCTTGATAGGCTAAAGAAATATTCCTTATTTCTATATCTCCTTTTAAAGTTTTTTGTAACCTTCCTCCTTTCTTTTGATCTTCCTTCTGAATGACTTCTTGAAT
This sequence comes from uncultured Chitinophagaceae bacterium, assembly GCA_964647485.1. GTDB lineage: Bacteria > Bacteroidota > Bacteroidia > Chitinophagales > Chitinophagaceae > FW021-bin31. Next base: position 35,335 of record CAZYHV010000028.1, read on the forward strand.
GCGTTGGAAAGATGCGCTTGCACGGGCAATAACATTACTCATAAAACCAATCATGATAATAGGAAATATGAGCAAAGAGATGTAGCTGTTAAAGGCTGCAAATTCACCTAGGGTCATACTGCCTGCAATTACAAAATGTCCCCCAAGCGCCAGGACGGTAAGCAGAGCTAGGTTGGCCACAAAAGAAACAATGGGAATTAAAATTGCAAACAAGCGAAGTATAGAAATACCTATATTTAAAGCTTCCTTGTTGGTGGTTATAAATTTTTCATATTCCGGGATCTGTGCATTTAGTACGCGCACCAAAGCGGCACCTAATATACTTTCATTGATGACGCGATTGAGCTTATCAATCACCCCTTGTGACTTTTTAAAGAGAAATTTTACCTTTGAAAATACGAGATAAAAGGAAAAACCGATGATAGGAATAATAGTTAAGACGATGAATCCTAACCGCCAATTGATTGTTAATAGTAAAACACTTGCCCCCACAATGATGACGGCTGAAGAGAAGATGGCAACAATGGCTTGAGAGATAAAAGATTTAACGGCATCAACATCAGAAGTGAGATTGGTCAATAATTTTCCTGCTGTAATTTTTTCTACAAAAGCATATGACTGTTTGGATATTTTCTTAGATACTTTTGAACGTAGATCTCTTGCTACCCTCTCAGCCGTGAAAATTTCAAAAACGCGTTGCAAATAAGCAAAGAGAAAAATACCCAGGGTGGCAAGGCAAAAGTTACGGATGGTGGTCGAAAAAAATAATGAATGGTCAGAATAAGCATCTATAGCATGTTGAATAATTTTAGGTATAATCAGGTTAATGCCGTTACTCAAAAGAGCCAGAATAATGAGTATGCTTATTTGTCTGGAATATGGCTTTAATAAGGTGATTAACCCCGAATTAGGTGCCTTTTTTGGATTTTTATCTTGATTCTTTCTCACTTTATTTTACTATTCTAAATAGAAGAATGATGCAAAAGGTACATAAATTGTTTTCATTAGAAATCAAAAATCGGTAAATGAATGGTTGAGATAGGTGGGGGGTATTCCTTGATAATAAATTAGCATTTTTTTCTGAATAGAAAAAGACTTTCTTGATTGCCGCGGATTAGTTTAATCGATTTCTTTCTTCCTTGTTTCCTGATGATGTCTTGTTTTTTTTGAGATTCTCCTGACCGAAATGCCATTCAGCAGATAGTTTGATTTGACTGTTGAGTTGAAAGTTGGTATAGGTCGTTTTAAAATCTTTTACAATAGAGGTAATTGTGGATGCACTGGATTGGAAAATATCACTATAGTTGAGAGATACGGTGAGCCTTTTTTGCAGTGTGGTCATTTGTAAGCCCAGATCCACATTGTAATAGGAATTGGAACGCCCAAAATGATCAATTTCCGGAAATTGATACCAGAAACCGAAATAACCGCTGAAGGTTTTATCTTCATTTAAATAGAAAGTGTTATTGGTTTCTACATATCCTCCCCAATTATTCATCCCGGAAATATAATTTTTATTGGATTGAATGGTTGTATGGTAAGCCGTCAACAAATTATGAGTTTCCCACCAGCTTATGGGGTGCAGGGTGAGAGATTCACTGATCCCGTATCGGTAGCCTTTGATGAAATTCAGCATCCGGGTGATGTGATCATATTTTCCGTTTTCCTGTGGTACAATTACTTGCGCAAAGCCATTGTCGATGATTTTCATATAGAGGGAGCTGTTCCATTTCTTTTTATATTGATGAGCAAGCTGAATATTGGTAATATATTCCGGTTCCAGATAAGGATTCCCTTCTACATAAGTATAGGCCGTCATGAAAGATTTGTAGGGATTGAGATTCCAGAAAGTCGGGCGATGAATACGTCGATTATAGGTCAATGAAAAATGATGGTTCTCATTGGGGGAATAATTTGCCATTAAGGAAGGGAAAAATCGTAATCGTTTTTGTTTTATTGTGCTACGTTCGAAGTAAGAGATGGCTTTGGTTTGTGTCAATTCTGCTCGTAATCCGGCTGCCAGGTTCCATTTTTTGAGTTTCCTGGAAGCATTGAAATACAGTGCTTGCGTGTTTTCTATGTATCGAAATTCATTGCTGAGACTTGAGTCTAACTGCAAAGGATGATTATCCTTATGGAAATAGAATATATTGCTATAATTATTGATGAAGCTTAGCTTTCCTCCAAAGGTTAACTTAGCAAAAGAAGTAGGATAAACAAAGTCGGCTTTGAAAGTATATATTTTGATGTTTTGCAGGGTGGTATCATATAATTTTTGTGTGCTGCCGGGTTGCAAATTTCCCTTATTATCATACCCTCGGGTAATAAGATTTGACCAGTCGGTTCGGAAAAAATTAAAATAATCGGCATTGAGCGTCATCTGTGCTCCGGAAGGATTGAGTTGTTGTTTTAAATGCAAGTTAAACGCATTGCCTTTGGCTACAGGATAATAGGTGGCAAAAGTTTTTAGGGAAGAATCAAGGAGACCTTTCGCATTATAGATAGGGACATTTACATAGTCTGCCCCATCTTCCAGATGGAAAGTGTAATTATAGGATGCGCCAATGGTGGTGTATTTATTTAACCTGTAATCGGCCCCGGCTAATACATTGAAGGTTGCAATTCGATATTCTCCGGTGTCTCCCATATCCCAAAATTGATCCGGATAATGAACACCTATGCCATATCCCCACAATTCCCTTCCGGCAGTGTAATCCGCATTGGCATAGAATGACCAATTGTTTTTATTGTAATTGAGATTCAAGCTACCATCGTAATCTCCATAGTTTTTAATGCCTTTATAATCCGGTTGGTTTTTATAGAAAAAACCTTTGACTGCGCCGGAGAGCGTACCGCTCCAACCGGCTTTTTTACTTTTTTGTGTTACAATATTGATGAGACCGGCATTCCCTTCTGCTTCATAATTAGCTCCCGGATGGGTGATGACTTCTATTTTTTTGATGCTGTTAGAAGAAAAAGAACGTAAATAATTGACTAACGCTTTGTCAGAAAGATGCAATATCCTGCCATCAACCATGATACCCATATCTCCTTTTCCAGCCAAGGAAACCCTTTGATTACTGACTTGTAAACCGGGCACTTGTCTAAGAAGATTTAAGCCATTACTTCCTGCTGTATTTACATTTTGTTGTACATTAAAAATAACACGATCGGCTTTTCTTTGTATCTGAAGTTTCTTTTCGGTAATGGTGATCCCTTTCAAATTTTTACTTAAAGGTTGTAAGATAATCGAAAGAGAAGTATCTGTCTGAAGGTAGAGCTCCTGTACGACTCTTTTGTATCCAAAGGCATAGATGGACAGGTGAAAGTGTTCATTTTTTTCTTTTTTGAAATTAAAATAACCGCTGCTGTCGGTTTGATGTGTTTCTGTCTGTTTTCCCTTGATTTGTTGCAATGTCACCTTAGCAAAGGGGATGGCTGTTCCTTCTTGATCAAGTACGGTTCCCTGTATCTTATATTGTGCGCTGCCCAAAAAACTTGAAAAAAGCAAGGTCGGAAGTAGTATAGAGAAAAGTAGAACAGGATTCTTCATATACAGGTTGTTTTGGGGGGTAAAAATAAACGCTCCTTTGGAATGAGCCAAGTTTAATTACATCAATGGAAAAATGACTCAATGAATTGATAAAATAAGCCGAATAACTGTCTTAGCCTGCTTTATTTCTTCTTTTCTTTTTTAGATTTTTCTTCTTCTTTTCCTTTTTTCTCTTTTAAGGGGGATTGATCCGGAGGAGCAATTTTTTTAGGTTTCTTGGGTTTGGGTTTCCATAATGGAATACGATAGCTAATATTATAATTGGCATCGAAAACCGTATTGGAAGTTGCCTTCCCAAAGCCGGGTATAAGATAAGGACGGAGGTCATTGTCAAAATTTCGTGTGATTAACAAGCGGAGATGAATGGCCCAGGAAAGAAAGAGATTATCAAAGACCTCTACTTTCATTCCTAAAATGGCTTCTCCCCACTGTGGAATGACTGTTTTGTAGGGGAAGCTTCCTTTTACGTCTCCCCAATAAGGGTAATCAATGGTATAGGTGGGTACTTCTTGTTCCATTCGGGCAATCCCGTAACGTAGTCCGACGTACACCATGTTGCTTTCAAAAGGAAAAGAGGGATTGAGTAGGTTATAATCAATGCCTGCTTTTAAGAAATAACCATTGCCTTTATATTCGAAGGTAGGTTTGTTGTCTAGGTGGGTCGTATTCCACCCTACTTCGGCGGCTACATACAAATCTGTATCTACCCTTGCATCGGCGTGAAAAGTGATATCTGTTCGGTATTTATTAAGAAAATGAACAGGAATTCGGCTTAAATCGGTGCCTATTCTGATACCATAATACTGGTCAGATTTAAATTGTCCGTTAGCCTGAAAATAGAGCCCTACTGTAAGCAAAAAGAGAACAGACCTAATAATATATTTTGACATTTGTGATTTGATTGACATCAACTTCTTTGTCTTTTATGGTAATAGAATCAATATGATGATGAGTGGTTTTGACCGTATCTAATTGAAATACATTCTTAAATCCGCATCCTGCCGAAACGAATTTTTGATTTAATGTGTAGGAAACAAAAAGTGTGTCCCCATTGGCTAAAGAACTGTCCGGACGGATAAAAAATTGGGTGGTGTCATGATGCGGATCTAAAGGAACATATATAGCTTGAGTAGATTGTAAGGTGGTATCATGCGTTTGTATGGGGTAAAATGACAAAGAAGGCAATGTACTGTCCTGCTCTTCTCCCCCTACGTTTTGAAAAAATCCAAGACCAAGGGCGGTTTCTACAGGAGAATTACAATCTTTGTAGTCCTCGCAGGAGGTTAACCCAATAAACAATAGGGTAAATAGTAAATACAGCGCTTTTTTCATCATGTCATTATTAGTTTGGCAAGGTACTATAATTCTTCTTTTAAATATTTTCCGGTATAACTTTCTTTGTTTTTTGTCAGCTCTTCCGGAGTTCCTTCGAAGATCACTTTGCCACCGCCTTTTCCGCCATCCGGTCCCAAATCTATTAAATAATCCGCAGTTTTTATTACATCCAGGTTATGTTCTATGACCATGACTGTATTTCCATGTTGTACCAGCCGATTTAATACATTTAATAGCATCTTAATATCTTTAAAATGGAGCCCTGTTGTAGGCTCATCCAAAATGTAAACCGTCTTACCCGTTGCTCTTTTCGCTAATTCTGTAGATAGCTTTACTCGTTGGGCTTCTCCACCGGAAAGGGTTACTGCGGATTGCCCTAATTTGATATATCCCAATCCTACTTCTTGCAGGACTTTTATTTTTCTATAAAGGTATGGTACAGCTTCAAAAAAATCTACTGCTTCATCAACGGTCATTTCCAAAACATCTGAGATAGATTTTCCCTTATATCTTATCTCCAGCGTTTCCCGGTTGTATCTCCTGCCATTACATTTCTCACAGGGAACATAAACATTGGGAAGGAAATTCATTTCAATCTCTCTCATTCCGCCGCCTTCACATACTTCACAACGACCGCTCTTGACATTAAAAGAAAATCGACCGGGTTTATAACCTCTAATTTTCGATTCGGGTAACTCGGCAAAAAGCTGCCGAATTTGCGTAAAAAAACCGCAATAGGTTGCAGGGTTACTTCTGGGAGTACGACCAATAGGAGATTGATCAATTTCGATAATCTTATCTATATTCTTGAGTCCTTTGATGCTTTTGTAAGGGAGGGGTTGTGTTTTTGAATGATAACAATGATGTTTTAAAATAGGGTATAACGTATCATTAATTAAAGTCGATTTTCCACTACCCGAAACTCCGGTAATGCCAATAAACAACCCCAATGGAATTTCTATATTTATATTTTTTAGGTTATTTCCCCTTGCGCCCTTCAGTGTGATAAATTTTCCATTGGGTTTTCTTCGTTCCTCCGGGATGGGGATTTCTTTATCTCCATTTAAATAATCAGCAGTCAGGGTATGTGATTTTAGGATCGATTGGGGGCTGCCTTTGGCTTCGATTGCCCCTCCATGAATACCTGCTCCCGGACCGATATCTATGAGATAATCAGCATGTAACATGATATCTTTGTCATGCTCTACTACCAGGATGGTATTTCCTAGATCTCTTAGCTTCTTTAAAGAATGAATTAAACGGTGGTTGTCGCGTTGGTGTAAACCGATGCTGGGTTCATCCAGGATATAGGTAATACCCATCAGTTGGGAACCTATTTGTGTGGCCAATCTTATTCGTTGTGACTCTCCGCCGCTTAATGAACGGGAAGACCGGTTTAAAGTGAGGTAATTTAATCCTACATCCAGTAAAAAATGTAACCGATCTCTGATCTCTTTTAGAATGTCCTTGGCAATAAGGTTTTGTCTTTTCGTTAGTCGTTTTTCCAGGTCTTCAAACCAGTTAGCCAACTCTTCTAAATCCATGGAACTGAGTTCAAAGATGTTTTTATTATCTATTTTAAACCAAAGACTTTCTTTTTTTAAACGGGTTCCATGACAGGTAGGGCAATCTGTCATTTTCATAAATTTCCCAGCCCAGTCGTGTATGCGGTCTCCTTTTTTCTTTGCATCATAAAAGTGACGTTGTACCATATTGACAATCCCTTCATATTCTGTATGGTAATAAGAAGGAGTATGATTATAATTCATCTCTACCGCTACTTCTGTATTTTCATCGCCATAAAGCAACAGATTTAAAAAGCTTTTGGGCAGCTCTTTAATGGGCAGATCTAAAGATACTTTTTTCTTCTTGGCAAGACGTTGTACTTGCTTGAAAACAAAGACTTTTTTGTTTTTTCCCAATGGAATAATTCCTCCTTTATTAATAGACTTTTCTTCGTCAGGGATGATGGCGTCTAAATCTATTTCATGGACTTGTCCTATCCCTTTACAGTCGGGGCAGGCTCCATAAGGAGAATTGAAAGAGAAAGAATTGGGGGACGGTTCCTCATAGGAAATTCCGGTGTCGGCACACATTAATTGTCGACTGAATTGTGTCATTTTCTTTGTTTTGTAATTTAAAACAAAGAGCAAGTCTTTTCCTAATTGAAGCGCTTTTTGAACACTTTTGGAGATTCGCGCTCTGGATCTCTTTTCTACTACGATTCGATCGATTATCAGTTCGATATCATGAATTTTGTACCGATCTACTTGTAATTTTGGAGTAAGATCCGTCACTTCTCCATCGATTCGGACTTTAAGGTATCCTTGTTTTCTGAGTTGTTGGAACAGTTCCCGATAGTGACCTTTTCTTCCGCGTACGAGCGGAGCTAATAATACCAGTTTCTTGTTGGGGAATTGTTCATAAAGGTTATCCACGATTTCATCTTCCGAGAATCGGGTCATCTTTTTTCCGGTGTTATAGGAATAGGCTTCTCCGGCTCTGGCAAATAGCAACCTTAAGAAATCATAGACTTCTGTGATCGTACCTACTGTGGAACGTGGATTTCGATTTGTCGTTTTTTGTGCAATAGAAATGACCGGCGATAAACCGGTGATTTTATCCACCTCCGGTCGATCCATGGATCCCATAAATTGGCGGGCATAAGCCGAAAAACTTTCCAGGTATCTTCTCTGACCTTCGGCATAGATCGTGTCAAAGGCAAGGGAAGATTTACCACTACCACTGATGCCGGTAATGACAGTAAGTTGATTTTTTGGGATGGAAACAGAAATATCTTTTAGATTATGGGAGCGTGCTCCTTCAATCTCCATCTGAGTGATATCTGTAGTTTCCGATATAATTTCTTCCATTTCTTTCTCCCTGACTTAAAATTTCTACAAAGTTGAACAAAAAAAAGGAGAATAGAGGCATAATAATTGTTTAAAGAAAGAATATCCCTATCTTTGTATTCGACACGGGGTGCTGTGACTTTTGTTATGGCTGAGAGAAAAACCCGAAACCTGATTTGGATAATGCCAACGTAGGGATGTCTGATACTTCAAAGGTTTTTCCCTTTCTGTTATGATTTCTACTTGGCTCATCCAAGTTAAAAAAAATGATAACATGAAAGACAAAAACAAAATCCAAGAATATAACCAAGGCTTAATTCCTCAGCAGAAAACAAGTTGGCAAAACCGTAAAGAATGGTTTTTTAATAGGGAGTATACTGATACCTATGAAGAATATTATGAGGGACCTTACAAGCGAGCGGAAGTCTGGCAGAAAAAGATTCTTACTCAACTAATTAAAAAGGATAGTCGTGTGGAGACATTATTAGAATTTGGTTGCGGAACGACGCGTTTTACGCGTTGGTGGCAGGATATAGGCATTCGGGCTTCCGGAGGGGATATCTCTCCTTTTATGCTTTCTCAGGCTCTTTCTCGATTTGATGGAGATTTGGTGATGGCCGATTCTCATTATTTGCCATTCAAAGAAAATACCTTTGATGCACTAGGCTTTATTACCACTTTTGAATATTACAAAGACCCCGTTCGGGTTTTACGAGAAGCTGCCCGTGTGGGTAAATATGGCATCATTATGGGTATGATGAATAGAAATACGCCTAAATTGCTTCGCAGACGAACACAGCAAGCTTTCGGTAAAAATAATTTTTATGTCACCGCTACTTTTTATACTCCTAAAAAACTGGAGGCTGTTATTCATGAAGCACTAAAAGGTCGGGATTATACGCTCCGCTGGAAATGCACAGGGCTTCCTAAATGGTTTCCGGTTCAGGAGTGGAATAAGCCATTAGGGGACTTTTTTGGAATGTATATACAATTTAAGGATGTGAAAGAATGAGAGATATAGGTAAAATAGACCGAAACAAGATCAGTGAGTTATTCTATAACCGATTGGGAAGGCCTGCGTCTGAAATTATTCAGGGATCTGCCTTTGGAGTAGATACAGGCGTTATTCAAATAGACCCAAAGAAGAGTCTGGTAGTGGCCAGTGACCCGGCAAGCTTTATTCCGTCTCTGGGAGTGAAAGAATCTGCCTGGCTTACCGTTATTTTAACGGCGAATGATATAGCTACTTCAGGCTGTTTGCCCTCTTATGCACAATTTGTATTGAACCTGACCCATAAAATGACTGAGGAAGAATTAACTTCCTATTGGGGGTATATTCATCAATTTTGTTTGGATATGGGGATTGCCATTACCGGGGGACATACAGGATTTGATCATCTGGGATCCTCTACTTTGGCAGGGGGAACCACTATGTTTGCAATGGTGGACAATGAGAAAATAAAATGTGCTTCTTTTGCGAGTACCGGACAAGACCTGATTTTAACAAAATCAGCTGCACTCTCCAGTTCGGCTATTTTGGCAAAAAGTTTTCCCCTTTATACCCAAAAACATCTAGGGACTGAGGTATGCCGGTATTTAGAGGATAGCTTCTACCAGACCGGTATTATGCAGGAAATTAAGATCTTGAATGAGAATCCAAACAACTTTCAAAAGATTACGGCTTTACATGATGTTACCGAAGGAGGAGTCTTGGGCGCCATTTATGAGCTTTGTGAGGCGAGTCGGGTTGGAGTAAGAGTGGATGCAAAAAACATACATGTAGGAAAAGCACAGCAGCAAATTTGCAATCTCTTCGATATAAATCCTTTGAGAAGTACTGGCGCCGGAAGCCTCTTAATTGCTTGTGAAGAAGAAGCTTCTTCTTCTATTTTGTCAGCATTACATCAGGGCAATATTTCGGCAACCATTGTTGGAAAGACTTTAGCAGAAGATGAAGGAAAAAGAATTCTCCATTCTGAAGGGGAAAATAGATTGGAGTATGAAGAAAAAGACCCCTATTGGGAGGCTTTTTTTGATGCCATAGACCGTAAATTAAACTAATGACACATGAAAAGTAAGATAGAATCCGGAATATATATTGTTATTAATCCTGCTCAGGACAGGAAGCATATTATAGCACAATTGTCAAAAATTAAATCGGAACCAATTGCAGCGCTTCAAATTTGGGATCCTCCGGATAGAGAGGCAATAGAGGAGGAGCTTATAGAAGATATTCTTGAGCTGTTTAAAGATCGTGTCCCGGTTTTGATTAATAATCAATGGGAGCTATTGAAAGATTTTGAATTAGATGGGGTTCACTTTGATCAGATTCCGAAGAATTATAAAGAAATTGAAAATGAATTAGACCGCGACTTTATCAAAGGAATTACCTTGAATAATGATTTGAATGTTGTGGAAAAAGCCAATGACCTCCGATTTGATTATCTTTCTTTTTGTGCTATGTTTCCCTCGAAAACCAGCAATCATTGTGAGCTGGTTCATCCCGAAACAGTACGGAAATGCCGAAAGATGACGCGGATACCGATTTTTCTTGCCGGTGGAATTACCCCGGAAAGTGTCAAAAAATTAAAAAATCTTTCTTTTCAAGGAGTGGCAGTCGTTTCCGGTATTATGGATGCGACAAATCCTAAAGAAGTATTTAAAGAATATGAATTAGAATTAAAAAAATAAAAGATGCAATTAGAAACCGTAATCAATAAACTTTGTTGTCCTTTTGATCATTCAGATCTGGAGTTAAAACCCATTACCCGTGATGAACAGAACAATATCATAGAAGGTATCTTAACTTGTCGAAGCTGTAAGCGGATTTATCCAATTATTAGTGGTATTCCCATCATGACTCCGGACGAGTTCAGGGAACAATCTTTGGAACAGCCTGTACTTGAAAAATGGGAACAATTTCTGGAAGGGAAAAAGGTAGAGGATTTTAAACTAATGGAGTAATGATTTTTGGGGATCTGAAGTTTTTTTTCTGTAGATAAAGTGGATGATTCCGATAATGATACAGAGGAACAAACTCAGCAAAGACACTCCTTCCCAGGCAAAATGAACATAAGCCAAAGCCCCCAGGGACGTGCCAACAGCGCCTCCCAAGAAGAAAATAACCATATATACGGTATTCAGTCGGTTGCGAGCGCCGGAAGCTTTTCGTAAGATGATATCTTGGTTGGTCACGTGTAAGGTCTGTTGACCCAAATCTACGGCAATGACCCCAATAATGATTCCTATTAAAAAATGTGTAGAATAAAGGAAAACCAGCCAGGAAAAAATAAGCATGATGACGGCGGTCCAAATCATTCGATTTTTGCTTACACGATCATTCAGTCTGCCTACAATAGTAGATCCCAAAGCTCCACCAATTCCCAGTAGTCCGAATATACCGGTGATTCCGCTTCCAAAACCGAAAGAATCTGCCAATAAAAAAACCAAAGTGGTCCACATGGCACTTAAGGTGGCAAAAGACAGTGCCCCACGGACGGCAGCTAATCTTAATGCCGGTTCGCGTTTGAAGAGTGTCCATAAAGATTTCATCAATCCTCCGTAGCTGCCTTCAAAATGTGGATGTAAACGAGGAAGTTTATAATAGAGTAAAATAAAAAGGATAACCATGATCACCATGGCTACATAATACATCGTTCTCCAGCCAAATTGTTCTCCTACCAACCCGCTAATGACTCTGCTTCCTATAATTCCGATTAATAAACCCGCCATGACAATGCCGATGGATTTTCCTTTATTTTTTTCATCGGACAATTCGGCTGCCATGGGAACAAACATCTGAGGAATGGATGAGGTGGCACCAATAAAGAAACTACTGCCGATAAGTACCCAAAGAGTGGGAGAAACGGCAGCCAAAAAAAGGAATAGAATGAGGATGATAAAGTCAATATTCAATATTTTCATATTGGGAACCATATCTCCCAAAGGAACAATAAATAAAAGTCCGGCTGCATATCCTAATTGTGTAAATAATGGAACATTACTAACCGCTGATTCACTCACATCAAAAGAGGTTGCAATGAGGTTTAACATGGGCTGGCTGTAGTAAAGATTCGCAACAAAAAGACCGGCAGAAATACTCATCAGGTAAAGCACCGGTTTGGAAAGCGTTTTTTGCATGAACACAAAGGTCGGAATTCTTAACCATACTGTTTATAATGATTTAAACAAAAATTAAGCTTTCTTGTTCTAAAGGATTAAACATAATAAAAACAGAATCAATTGCTATGAATGAACGCATAAAACATATTGAAAAAGGGTTAGAAAATTCCTATTCTTATTTTGAATATGAAGCCCTGATTGAACGCTTATTAAAGGAAGGAAAATCCACTACGGAAGGAGGAGATGAAATGTTTGTACGCTATTCCGAATTAGGCTTACAGCGTATGAAACGCTGGGATAAAAAATTGGAACTGACTGAAGATCTGGTGGAAAAAATAAAACATCATAAGGAGAAAAGAATGTGGATTGTATTGGCTGAAGGCTGGTGTGGAGATGCAGCACATAGTGTGCCTGTAATTCATAAGATCACATCACAAAGCGATGCCATTGAATTAAGAATAGTGTTAAGAGAATCCAATCTTTATTTAATGAATGATTTTCTGACCAATGGAGGGAAGTCTATTCCTAAACTTATTGTCTATAATCCGGAAAAGAAAGAAGTAGAAAATACCTGGGGACCCAGACCGGCCGGAGCAAAAGAAATTTTTGACGCCAATAGGAACGGCGAATGGGAAGAAATGGAAAAGAAGTTACAGGCCTGGTATAATAAAGATAAAGGGAAAACAACGGCTGAGGAGCTGATGGGATTGTTGTGATTCTCCTTTCCTTGCTTTGTATTTACTTAATATAATCATTCAGGGCATTCACATATTCTTCGAATGCTTTTTGGCCTTCTTTCGTAATTAAGCAGCGGGTTTCAGGATAATTATCGTTAAAACGCTTTTTGACCTTGATGTATTTTGCCTTTTCTAGTTTTTTAATCTGAACGCTTAAATTTCCCGCGCTTGCACCGGTTTTTTCTTTGAGAAACGGGAAGGTAGCTGAATCTACATTCATTAATAAAGCCATGATTGCCAACCGCAGCTGAGAATGTAATAAAGGATTTAGTGCTTTAAACATTTCAAACTATTTTATGGCCTTGTACTTCTTGCTAAGCATTATTCCGGGAATCAGATACCCCAAAAAAATGGCCAAAACGAAGGCCAGAAGCTGCGTCTCATAAGGAAACCAAAAGCAGGCTGCACCAAGAATTAAAATACAGGCACTGCCCATCATAAAAGGCAAATACATTATGCCTAAAGCAAAAATATAGGTAGCAAAAGCGGTGAGAATTAAAATAAAGGGGATAGGCGAATTCCCGTTTGTAACCGAAAAAAGTATGGTGAAAAATAGTGCTATTCCAAAGCCAATCCACATCAATTTCAGGATTTTTCCAATGTGGGTCTCCACCCCTCTTTTTTGGGATTGTCGAAAACCAACGATGAGAGAAATGATTCCGGCTAAAACGGGAAAAGATATCCACGTGATGATGATCCATTGATTGATGGTTTCCATTTCCAGGTTCGAGGTGATGAGGAAGTAATTGATGAGTGCAGCAAGAATGAGCACAATAGCCCAAATAATCATGTAAATACCTTTATCAGCAAATTGTTGCTGGGAAGCTTTAATCATTTTCTGAATAATTTGTAAGCTTTCTTCGGGTTGCAGTTCTTTCTCCATTTTGAGGTCCTTTTGTTTTTTTTGTTTATACAAATATAAAGTAGTTTATATTATAAACCAAATTAGGATAAAAAAATTAATACTATCTAGGGTCTGCTTAATAGGTAGGAGGGGAGTTCTTTATTTCGTCTGTAGCGAAGTGGAAGGGAAGAATTTTTCAATCTCCTAAAGAAATAATTCGGATTAGGAGGTAGTACTTTTGAGGCTTTCGGATATGCTACCGGATGCTATGTTTTCGTTGTTTTTTCCGGAATGCAAACATGGACGGATGGAGATGGTGGCGACCTACCGGCGAGGGTTTTTAGTCAAAACGTATGAAGATGAAAACACAAATATCCGGAACAAGGATCCGGCAGCCTAAAAACAGCAATTTTCCACCTCCTGCAAAAAACACATCCGAGTTACAATATACCACCCCAAGTTGGGTAAGGGGAATTATCCCCCAATATGATACCGAATATCCGGGAAACTCTCCAGTGGTCAACGAAAATAGGGTATAAATCCACCAATAGAAAAAAGCCGATCTACACTTCATCCCAAATCGTTCCTCCCGGGACAGGCTGCGCATAGCTGCCCCCCCTGGAGGAAGCTATCGTTGAGGACTTTCGGCTATGCTACCTAATGTTGGGTGTTCGGCATATTTTTAATACGCTAACTTTTTATTTGTTAGTTCAACGTTGAAATTTACTTTAGCTCCCAATGCGTCAAAAACTTTTATAATTGTCTCTAATCTCGCATTCTTCATACTGTTCTCAAGTTTAGAAATTTGAGCCTTCTGAACACCTACAAGTTTTCCTAGTTGTTCTTGTGTGAGGTGTCGTTCTTTTCTTGCTTCTTTTATTGCATACCCAAGTAAGTCGATTCTCAATTCAGATTCAAATGCTTCTCGTTTTGGAGTTCCTCGCTTTCCAATGTGTTTATCTATCATTGTGTCGAGTGAAACAGTTTTTATTTTATCATTCATAGTTATTTCTTTTTTGCTTGGTTCTCAAAATATTGTTTTCTAATTTCTTCCGCTTTTTTAATCTCTTTTAGAGGTGTTTTTTGTGTCTTTTTAAGAATTCCGTGAGTTGTTATAACCAATGTTTCCTGGTGGCCTGTTTTATCCCAGATTAAAAAAGTCGATAAATTTTATTGTTGTACAAAGTTCTAAACTCTCAAATGTATTGGTTTAGTTTTTTGAAAAGTTCACTATCGTTTATAACTTGGGACTTTTTAATGTTGTAGTAAATCTTTTTTCTCGTTTTATCATCAAGGCTCTCCTGAAATTTGATTGCTTCAGGAAGTAAATCAACATCAAATTTTGGGTTCATAAGCAATTTTATGCAAAGGTAAAAATTTCCCGATTGGGAAACAAATGTTTTTTTTACTGCCGATCCTGTTAGTATTGAAAACGTCGGCCCACCCAACGTTTGACCAGCTTGACGCTGGAGGGGATTTCGGAGATGGAAACGTTAAGTTTACCGTGAACCGAGCAAAAACCGCTTGGGTTTTTGCTAATTTAATTCTTTTCGGCAAAAAACGAGCAGTTTTTGCGATAATCGAAGACGTTAACGTCAATTTCCACGTGAACTCGCACTTGCGCCAAAGTCTCCATGTAACCCCAAAAAGCGTCGAGGCTGTTTGACTGAATGACATGTATGTAAAGAACGTTCACCAAAAGCCGACTACTGAACCAGCGGTGTAAGGTAGTTTACTGGGTCAAAGTCTGTAGCGGCTTCTTTTTGAAATGAGAAATCAATTTTTTAATACAACATACTTATAAAAATCAGGGCATGACTACTTAATGAATGCTGAAGTATGTTGATAAAAAATAGTATATTCGTATGACAGAACAAAGTCTTGCGAAAGGGGAAAGGTGATTGACCGCCTTCCCTTTTCAAAAGGATTGAGTTAAGATTACATATCATTTAGACTTGACCGAGGTGGGTACAATGGAATCGCGTGTTGCAGGCAGGTGAGTTTTATTCCTCTTTCGCCAATTCCAATGCCATTTTTTCTAATTTGGAAGACAATCTAAAGTTGGTTTGTTTAAGTTTTTTAAGTACTGGTTTTATGCTTGGGATGAGTCCCTTTAGTTTAGCTTTTATGATTACACCTAATGTTCCAGTAAATTTCAAATCTAATTTGTAGGCTACTTTTCGGGCTTTGTCATCATCCAAAATAAGGGTGCTATCGTTAATGTTCATTGCCAATACAATAGCACTTGATTCCCCTTTATCGATTTGAAGTTCGAGTAATTTCTGACTGGATTTGTCCTTCACTTCCAAAATTTCAACCCATTCAGGTAATTTCTCCCCGAATTCTTCTGCAATTACCGTGGTCGTGGTAATTTGACCATAAAGTTGTTTAAGAAGGTCTAATTTACCTATTTTAGTCAGTACGATAAAACAACTTGTATCTGATATTATCGTGCTAGGCATTGGCTATATCGCTTGATAAGTCAGATTCCGGATAGTTGAAGACAGATACATTAAATTTCCCCAAAAGTTCTGTAAATGCACGTTTGGTTAAACCTGCAAATTCTGCAGCTTGGCCGAGTGATAATTTTCCTTCTTCATAAAGCCTGCTTGCGAGCACCATTATGAGATGGTTATCATCAACATTAAGATTGTCCGGTATGTTTAGTGTCAGCGTTTTCATACTCCAAATTTAGTCAATTTTTTCGTCTAATTCTAATTTTTAGATTTTTCTTCATCAACGGTTCGGCAGCTTGCCGGAACGAGCGGTATTCGAAGTCGAAACTTTAAATTTATGAAAAGATCTTAAAAAAAATCGGCTTTTGCGTATTATAAAAACGGAACTTTCATTTTACCCTTTAGCGCGCTCTTTTGGCAAAGTCTCCATGTAACCTAAAAAAGCGTCGAGGCTGTTTGATGGGTAGTTTCCG